>NZ_JADNNH010000019.1:0-44489 GCF_015556945.1 Collinsella aerofaciens
GCCGAACGAGTCCCCATACCCTCGTTCGGTCAGACGCGCCGCCGCGGTTTGTGTTTGTGCCGTATAATGACCACTACCTATGACGCGATACAAAAGAAAGGTGTTTGCCCATGCAGGCACAGAAGGCGGAGGGAACCCGCGACCTTATCGGCGCCGAGATGCGCGCCTGGCAAAAGATGCAGCAGATCGCTGCCGGCGTGTTCGAGCCGTTTGACTTTAAGCCCATCGAGACGCCCGCCATCGAGCAGGTGGACGTGTTTGTCCACGGCATTGGCCAATCGACCGACGTCGTGCGCAAGGAGATGTTCCGCGTGTTCAGCGGCGCCAACCTGGAGCGCGTCTTTACCGAGGGCACCGATACCAAGCTCAAGCCCAAGCAGCGCTTGGCGCTTCGCCCCGAGGGCACGGCCGGTGTTGTGCGCGCCGTCGTGGAGAACAACCTGGTACCTCAGGGCTCCACGCCGTTTAAGGCCTACTATGCCGAGGCCATGTTCCGCGGCGAGCGTCCCCAGAAGGGCCGCCTGCGCCAGTTCCACCAGGTGGGCATCGAGTGGCTCGGCGCTCCCGATCCGGCGGCAGACGCCGAGTGCATCATCATGCTCATGGAGTTCTACAAGCGCCTTGGTTTCGATCTTTCCAAGCTTCGTCTGCTCATCAACTCGATGGGCGATGCGCAGTGCCGTCCGGCTTACCGCGAGCAGGTCAAGCAGTTCATTCTCGATCACGCCGACGAGATGTGCGATGAGTGCCGCGAGCGCGCCGAGCTTAACCCGCTGCGCGCCTTCGACTGCAAGAACGATCACTGCCGCGAGATCATGGCCGATGCCCCGCTGATGGGCGACAACCTGTGCGACGAGTGCCGCGAGCACTACGAGCAGGTCAAGCGCTATCTGGATGCCGCCGGCATCGAGTATGTCGAGGATCCCACCCTGGTGCGCGGCCTGGACTACTACACCCGTACCGTCTTTGAGGTCGAGGCCCCCGGCGCCGGCGTCGGCTCCATCGGCGGCGGCGGCCGCTACGACGGCCTGGTCGAGCTCGAGGGTGGCAAGCCTACGGCGGGCGTCGGCTTCGCTGTCGGTTTTGAGCGCGCCCTGCTGGCCCTGCAGGCTTTTGGCAGCGATCTGGGTGCCGATGAGGCCCCGTGTGTCTACGTCGCCAACGCCGGCAAGGAGTTGCGCCAGAACGTCTTTACCATTACGCAGGAGCTTCGCGCCGCAGGCATCGTGACCGAGGCGGACTATCAGGGTCGTTCGCTCAAGGCTCAGTTTAAGCAGGCCGATAAGGTGGGCGCCAAGCTCATCCTGGTCCTGGGTGGCGACGAGCTTGCCGCCGGCAAGGTCAAAGTGCGCGACATGGAGAGCCATGACGAGGTACTGGTCGATTTGGCTAACGTTGTCGAGGCGGTTCGCGAGCGCCTGTAGCGCATGATTTTTGAGCTGTGGACTCACTAAAAAGTTCAGCTCATTGCGGGCGATTGTTACGGGGGTGTTTCGCTTTTATGCGGAATGCCCCCGTTTACGTATGCCGCCCACCGAGAAATACGACCATTTAGGGCAAAAACCTTTGCAATGCAGAAAATACTTTTGTGTGGTAAAGCGCAATCAGTGTCGAAAGTATTTCTCAAGCGCCTATAATGAATACCGCATGTTACGTGCATAGAAGGAGGAATGGGAGGAAACGTGGCTGAGAACCTAAGCAACCAGTCTGTACCCGAAGCCGCGGCGCGCGTCGCTGCCGTGGTCAACCGCCTCGTTAACCGAATCGGCTCGAATGCCGAGTCCAGGGAGCGTCTCGCCGAGATCGAGATCCCCGAGGAGCTGCGCGACAATCTGGCGCTGTTCTTGCGCCTGGAGCGCCGTGTGCTTAGCGAGTATGATCCCGAGATCGCGGACCTGTTCGACAAGATTTTGACAGCCGAGATTGTGGTCAATGCCGGCAACCCCGGTACCTGCGCTGCCGACGAAGCCGTCGACGAGCAGGGCGTACCCACCGCCGACGAGCCCACTGCCGTGGCATTTCGTGAGGTCGTCGATTTGATCGACAGCCTGCCGCTCGATAAGCAGCAGGTCATTGTCCGCGCCTTTACGAGCTTTTTCCATCTGGCAAACCTGTCGGAGGAGAACTACCGTGTGGCGCAGCTGCGCGAGCGCGAGGCCGGCGCATCGACCGATACCGAGGTCGATCCCGCTAACGAACTCACCGTCGCCTATCACCAGTTGGTAAACGAGATGGGTGTCGAGGGTGCCAACGAGCTGCTCGGCAAGCTTGAGTTCCACCCTGTCTTTACCGCACATCCCACCGAGGCCCGTCGTAAGGCCGTCGAGGGCAAGATCCGCCGTATCTCCAACCTGCTGGAGGAGCGTCCGCGTCTGGGCGGCTCCGACCTGGTGGAGAACGAGCGCCATATGCTGCAGGAGATCGACGCCCTGGTGCGTACGAGCCCCATCGCGCTCAAGAAGCCCACGCCGGTCGAGGAAGCCGATACCATCATCGACATCTTCGATAACACGCTGTTCGACGTTATCCCCGTTATCTATCGTCGCTTTGACGACTGGGTGCTGGGCGACAAGGCCGGTACTGTGCCGCCGCTGTGCCCGGCGTTCTTCCATCCCGGCAGCTGGATCGGTTCCGATCGCGACGGTAACCCCAACGTCACCGCCAAGGTGAGCCGCGAGGTCGCTGCCAAGTACTTTACGCACATGGTGCTCAAGCTCGAGGACAAGTGCCGCCACATCGGCCGCAACCTCACGCTCGAGGCTACCTACAGCAAGCCGTCGGCCGAGCTCATTAACCTGTGGAACCATCAGGTCGAGATGAGCCCTCGGTACACGGCCCGCGCCGAGCTGATCTCCGAGCACGAGCCGCATCGCGCCGTCATGCTCGTCATGGCCGACCGTCTGAACGCCACCGTGCGTCGCATCACCGACACCATGTACCACAGCGCCGATGAGTTTCTGGACGACCTGCGCGTCGTCCAGCGCTCGCTAGCCGCCTGCGGTGCCGTCCGTGCTGCCTACGGCCCGGTCCAGACCATCATCTGGCAGGTCGAGTCCTTCGGCTTCCATATGGTCGAGATGGAGTTCCGTCAGCATTCCGTGGTGCATGCCCGCGCCCTCAAGGATATCCACGAGAACGGTATCCATGGCGACCTGCAGCCCATGACGCGTGAGGTCATCGATACCTTCCGCGCTATCGGCTCCATCCAAAAGCGCTACGGCAAGAAGATGGCGCACCGCTACATCATCTCGTTTACCAAGAGCGCTCAGCACGTGGCTGACGTCTTTGAGCTGGCCCACCTGTCCTTCGCGCACGAGGAGGACGTTCCCGAGCTCGACGTGATCCCGCTGTTCGAGCAGCTCGAGGACCTCGAGGGCTGCGTCGACGTGCTCGACCAGATGCTTACACTGCCCGTGGTGCAAAAGCGTCTTGCTCAGACCAACCGCCGCATGGAGGTCATGCTGGGTTATTCCGACTCCTCCAAGGACGCCGGTCCTACCACGGCCATGCTCGCGCTGCATTCCGCGCAGGAGCGCATCGCCAAGTGGGCCGAGAAGAACGATATCGACCTGGTGCTCATGCACGGTCGCGGCGGTGCCGTGGGCCGTGGCGGCGGCCCGGCCAACAAGGCCGTGCTGGCGCAGCCCAAGGGTTCGGTCAACTGCTTCTTTAAGCTCACCGAGCAGGGCGAGGTCATCTTTGCCCGTTACGGCAACCGCACGCTGGCTCAGCGCCATGTTGAGTCCGTTGCCGCCGCAACGCTTTTACAGTCGGCTCCGAGCGTCGAGAAGACCAACACCGAGACCACCCAGAAGTTCTGGGATATGGCCGAGAAGCTCAACGCTGCAAGCCACGAGCGCTATCTGGACCTGCTGAACACCGAGGACTTTACACCGTGGTTCTCGACCGTGACTCCGCTGACCGAGGTCGGCTTGCTGCCGATCGGCTCGCGTCCCGCCAAGCGCGGCTTGGGTGCCAAGTCGCTCGACGACCTGCGTACTATTCCGTGGATCTTCAGCTGGAGCCAGGCGCGCATCAATCTGGCCGCTTGGTACGGCCTGGGTACCGCCTGCGAGCAGTTTGGCGATCTGGACCAGCTTAAGGCTGCCTACCAGGAGTGGCCGTTCTTCCGCACCTTTATCGACAACATCGAGATGTCGATCGCCAAGACCGACCAGCGCATCGCCAAGATGTATCTGCACCTGGGCGATCGCCATGATCTGTCCGAGAAGGTCTTCACCGAGATGCAGCTCACGCGTAAGTGGGTCCTTGCCATTGTCGGTGACGAGTGGCCGCTGCAGCGCCGCCGCGTGCTCGGCTGTGCCGTCCGCGTGCGTAACCCCTATGTCGACGCCCTGTCCATCGCCCAGGTCCGCGCCCTTCGCGAGGTGCGTATGAACCAGGACGAGATGGCCGAGGAGAAGAAGGCCGAGTACATGAGCCTGATTCTTTCGACTGTGACCGGCGTCTCGGCAGGATTGCAGAATACGGGGTAATCGATAGCCCTGTAGTCGTCCGGGTCCGCCATCAGTTTACTTTTAGGCACGTCCTCGGACATGCAAGAAGCCCTCGCTGCGCACTTCGTGCGGCGAGGGCTTCTTGCGTCCTGCGGAGTGTGCCTAAAAGTAAACTGATGGCGGGCCCTGCGATGTCCGGTCTTCGGCGGATTACTGGCTGGGAAAAAGATGGTGCGCTTCGCGCGTTTGGAAAGGGCTTCGTGCTGCGGAATGCATTCAGAGGGAAACCCATCGGGCCCCTTCGTCCTCGGTCTTCTGGGATTAAAGCTGAAGGGAATAAGGCGCGCTTCGCGCATAGCGTGGAGTGCGGCGAGGGCTTCTTGCGTCCTGCGGAGTGTGCCTAAAAGTAAACTAATGGCGGGCCCTGCGATGTCCGGTCTTCGGCGGATCAGCCGCTGGGTGAGGGTGGTGCTTGGGGCGACGTGCAAAAAACGGAGTTTTCAGCAGCCAAAGATTGATGCATAAGGCTGTGGGTGACGTTCGCGGCTCCTGTTGATGCTTTTGCACGACGATTGGGCTTTGGCGACGATCATATATGGCTGGTTTCTCGCCGCATTCTATCCAGATGGGACGAGTCATGAGGACTATCTACCTTTTGAAAGACTTTTGACACCAAAATCTTATCCCGCGATGCTGAATACTCGCAAAAATGCACGCTCCGGAGGGTACTACCCTGTTACGGCTAGAAATCCATGCGCCATTTTATGCAATTAATTAACGCATTTATGCAAAATGGCTTACGTGCGAACGTCTCGGGGTAGATGTTTGCCTCGGCGTTGCGTAAATCATCCTGTCTATAGTGTCTTTGACAGGCGGCCGCGGTCCCGTTTGGGGTCGTGGCCGTTTTGTTGTGGGTCAAATATGAACGTTGTGTTAATGAGTCGGTGGACGGTGGTGTTTTTCGGTGAGCGGCGTATCCTTCCAACGGTTTATCTAGTGTGTCAGTTGAAAAGGAAGAGGGCGCTCGTCATTGTTTGAATGTGAACTGCCGTTTGACCACAAGACGTTGCATCTGGAGCTCGAGGATAAGAACTTCGCGGGTGTGATGGAAGGTCATCAAAACGAGTTTAAGACCACGAAATCGCAGGAAGAGCTAGTGGAGGAGTCACTTGCCAACCCTTATGGCTCGCCTTCGCTCGAGGAGCTTTGTGCTGGCAAAAAGGATATCGTCATCATTAGCTCTGACCATACGCGTCCCGTTCCCTCGCGTGTGACGATGCCTATTCTGCTGCATCACATCCACTCCGC
Source organism: Collinsella aerofaciens (assembly GCF_015556945.1). Classification (GTDB taxonomy): domain Bacteria; phylum Actinomycetota; class Coriobacteriia; order Coriobacteriales; family Coriobacteriaceae; genus Collinsella; species Collinsella aerofaciens_AO. The sequence goes on from NZ_JADNNH010000019.1 coordinate 5,766, forward strand.
TGCACCCGAGGCTCGCGTGCGTATTTTGGTTGCTACGGGTATGCACCGTCCGTCGACGCACGAGGAGCTCGTCAACAAGTATGGCGAGGAGATCGTTGCCAACGAGGAAATCGTTATGCACGTCGCGACTGACGACAGCATGATGAAAAAGATCGGCACCCTGCCTTCTGGTGGCGAGTGCATCATCAACAAGATCGCTGCCGATTGCGACCTGCTGCTTGCCGAGGGCTTTATTGAGCCGCACTTCTTTGCCGGTTTCTCTGGTAGCCGCAAGTCCGTCCTGCCTGGCATCGCCAGCTACAAGACCATCATGTACAACCACAACGGTCAGTTTGTGAACGATTCTCATTCGCGTGCCGGCAACCTGTGCCACAACCACGTGAGCGAGGACATGTTTGCCGCTGCCGAGATGGCTCACCTTGCCTTTGTGCTTAACGTGGTGCTCAACGGCAAGCACGAGGTCATTGGCTCCTTTGCCGGCGACATTCACAAGGCGCACGAGGCTGGCTGCGAGTTCGTGAAGAGCCTTGCCGGCGTTGAGCCCGTCGAGTGTGAGATTGCCATCACCACCAATGGCGGCTACCCGCTCGACCAGAACATCTACCAGGCCGTGAAGGGCATGTGCTCTGCCGAGGCTACGCTTCCCGAGGGCGGTGTGATCATCGACGTCGCCGGCTGTGCCGACGGTCACGGTGGCGAGGGCTTCTATCACAACATCGCCGACAATGATCCGGCAGAGTTTGAGCGCGCCTGCATCGACCGTCCTAAGGACGAGACCCTGCCCGACCAGTGGACGAGCCAGATCTTTGCCCGCATCCTGGCGCATCACCCTGTGATCATGGTTACCGATCTGTGCGATCACCAGATGATCAAGGATATGCACATGACGCCGGTCAACACCCTCGATGAGGCGCTCAAGCTCGCCTTTGAGATGAAGGATGCCGATGCCAAGGTGGCCGTCATTCCCGATGGCCTGGGCGTTGTCGTCGCGCAGCACTAGTGCGTGGCCTAAACGAATCGTTTTTAACCGACAAGAAAGATAAGGTTTTATGCTTACCAAACTCCTCTGCGAATTCGGCGCAACGGCCCTCATGATCATCTTTGGCGTGGGCGTGCACTGCGATACCGTGCTCAAGGGCACCAAGTATCAGGGCTCCGGTCACATGTTTGCCATCACCACCTGGTCTTTTGGCATCTCGGTCTGCCTGTTTGTCTTTGGCGGCGCCGTGTGCATGAACCCCGCCATGGTGCTTGCTCAGTGCATCGTAGGCCTGGTGCCGTGGAGCAGCTGCATCCCCTTCATGATTGCCGATATGCTCGGCGGCTTTGTGGGCGCCGTAATCGCTTGGCTTATGTATGCCGATGAGTTCAAGGCTTCCGATGGTGTCGTCGATCCCATTGCCCAGCGCAATATCTTCTCGACCAACCCCACCACCGAGGGTACGAACTATGCCCGTAATTTCTTCTGCGAGGCTATCTGCACTTTTGTGTTCATCAGCGCCATCCTTGCTGCTGCTAACCGTGCTGGCGAGAACGTCCTGATGCTCGCTATCTGCGTCGGCCTGATCGTTTGGGCCGTTGGCATGGGCATGGGCGGCATCACCGGCTTCGCCATGAACCAAGCCCGTGACCTTGGTCCTCGCATGGCCTATCAGGTGCTGCCGATCAAGAACAAGGCTGACAACAACTGGAAGTACGGCCTGCTCGTTCCTGGCATCGCTCCGTTTGTCGGCGCCGCTCTGGCTGCGCTGTTTGTGCACGGTTTCTTGGGTATGTTCTAGTCTGAGGCTACATAGTTGTCCGCTGGCCGCATGGGGTAACTTCCCAGCGCGTCCTCGGACATGCAAAAAGGCTCGCTGCGCACTTCGTGCGGCGAGCCTTTTTGCGTCCTGCGGAATGCGCTGGGAAGTTACCCCATGCGGCCAGCTGCGGGATCTTGGTCGCGTTGGAACAAGCAACCCAACATATATTTCTGAATTTGGATGGGAGGGGCTTGTTGCTGGTGGGGGCGTTGAGCTGTTGTCGATACTTTGGGATGGATTGTGCTTTGGGTTGGGGCGGGGCTTTGAGATGAGGGCGGAACTTTGGGATGAGGGGTTTACTTAGTTGAAGAGGGGTTTTATGGCTGAGAGGTAGTCTTTGGCTACGTCGGATTTTTCTGCTTGGAAGTTGTGCCAGGCCCACCATTGGACCATTCCTACAAAGCTTGAGGCTATGTGGTGTAGTAGGAAGCTTCGGTCCATGGTGCCGGCGGGGCCTGAGGGGTCGACGGGCACGGTTTCGGCTGCTCGTGACATGATGGTCTTGCGTAAGCAGTCGGCGAAGACGCGTGAGCCGGCACCGGCTACGAGGGCTCGTACGCCCTGACGGCGTTCCCAGAGGCTGTTGAGGATATGCTCGACCTGTACGAGTGGGTCATCGAGGGGCGTACCGTCATCGTCAAGGGCGTGGGTGCAGATATCGCTTACGAGCGCGGCGAGTAGGTCGTCTTTGCTCTTAAAGAGACCGTAGAATGTTGCGCGGCCTACGTGAGCGCGCGCGATGATGTCGCCGACGGTAATCTTGCCGTAGTCCTCCTCGCGAAGGAGCTCGGAGAACGCCGTAACGATGGCAGCGCGGCTTTTTGCCTTGCGGGCATCCATGGCTATGCGTCCGCGTGAACGAGCAGGCAGCGGAGCGTACCGGAGCAACCTTCGTAGGGGCGTTTGCCGGCGCCGTAGCCGACGGCTTCGATGCGGTAGCGTGAGGGCAGTTGGTCGGACGTGCGCAGCGCGGTGACGATGGCGGCGCCCGTGGGCGTCACGAGCTCGCCGGCGACCGGTGCGGGCGTGAGGGCGATATTGCCCGCCTGGCACAGGTTGACGACAGCGGGGACGGGAATGGGCATGAGGCCGTGGGCACAGTGGATGGCGCCGTGACCCTCGGAGAGCGACTCGACCACGATGTCCTCAATACCCAGGTCATCGAGGCAGATGGCGACCGAGCAGATGTCAACGATGGAATCGATGGCGCCTACCTCGTGGAACATGACGGTCTCGGGCGTTTTGCCGTGGGCCTTGGCCTCGGCGGCGGCAAGCGCGGCAAAGATGGCGAGCGCGCGACGCTTGGCGCCATCGCTGAGCTGCGAGCCATCGATGATGGCGTTGACGTCCGTCAAAGAACGGTGGTGATGGTGGTGGGCGTGATGCTGATCCTCATGGTCATGCTCGTGGCCCTCATGGTCATGCTCGTGGCAGTGCTTGTGTTCGTGCTCGTCATGATCATGATGGTGGTGCTCATGCTCATGTGTGTGCTCGGCAGCTGCTTCGTTGCCGTAGAGCCAGGCCATGTCGTGGTCGTGGTTCTCGAGCTCCTCTGCCAGCTGAACGTCAAAGTCGCAGGCGTCGATGCCATGCTTGTTTACACGTGTAACGGCAATCTCAAAGCCGCCGACCGGAAGCGTGGCGAGCTGTTCGCGCAGGTGTTCCTCGCTGGCGCCCAGGTCGAGCAGGGCCGCGACGGTCATATCGCCGCTGATGCCCGAGGTGCCGTCGATGATAAGCGTGTGCTGATGGTTGGACATGGAATGCTCCTTAACGGGCGCGGGATGTGCCGGCGCTCAGATGATTGATAAGACTTGCCTGGTAGGCGGCACCAAAGCCGTTGTCGATATTGACGACCGAAACGCCACTGGCGCAGGAGTTGAGCATGGCGAGTAGCGCGGCTACGCCACCAAAGCTCGCGCCGTAACCCACGCTGGTGGGAACGGCGATGACCGGACAGCTCACCAGGCCGCCGACAACGCTCGCCAGTGCGCCCTCCATGCCGGCAATGGCGATGACCACCTGTGCCTGGGCAAGCTCCTCGGCATGCGCGAGCAGACGGTGCAGGCCGGCGACACCCACGTCGTAGAGGCGGTCGACCTCGTTGCCATAGAACTCGGCCGTCAATGCGGCTTCCTCGGCGACGGGCAGGTCGCTCGTGCCGGCGCAGGCGACGACGATGCGTCCGTTGCCGGTAGGGGAGGGCTTGCCTCCCACGAGGGCGAGCTGTGCGTCCGGGACATATCCCAGGTCGATGCCGTTGTCGAGGAGCTCCGAGGTGCGGTCTGCCTTTTCGGCGTCCAGGCGCGTGACCAGGATGCGCTCCTGGCCGGCATCGTGCAGCGCTTCGATAATGGCGGCAATCTGCTCGGCGGTTTTACCGGCGCCGTAGACAACCTCGCCGGCTCCCTGGCGCACCCCGCGCGAAAGATCGAGCTGCGCAAAACCCAGATCGGCGGTTGGCGCCGTCTGGATGCGCGTAAGCGCGTCGGCAGGGGCGACTGATCCGCCGGCAACATCGCTCAGCAGCTGCTCAAGATCTCGCTTATCCATATATGTTCCCTTCGACGGCGCAAAGTCTAGCACTCAAAGGGTATGTTTCCGAACACTAAGACAAAATTGTTCGGAAACTATAGGACAGACTGATTCAATTGTTAGACGGATCGGCTAGTCACGCAGGATGATGTCCATGGCGAGCATCAGGTTGCGCTCGTCGATGGCAAACGGGGCGGCCTCGCGCGTCTTGGGCTTGGCGCAAAACGCGATGCCCGTGCCCGCGGCCTGAATCATGGGGATGTCGTTGGCGCCGTCGCCGATCGCGACGGTGTGGGCCATGTCGACACCGCACTCAACCGCCCAATCCAGCAGCTGGATGAGCTTGGACTCCTTGGTCACGATGTCTGCCGCCAGCTTACCGGTGAGCTTGCCGTCCACGACCTCCAGGCGGTTAGCGAGGCAAAAGTCGATGCCCGCGGCGGCCACGATCTTGTCGGCGACTTCGTGAAAGCCGCCGCTTACCACGCCGACCTTCCAGCCCTTGCTGTGTGCCGAGCGCACAAGCTCCAGCGCGCCGGGGGTAAACGTCACGCGCTCAAAGGTGCGCTCGAATACGCTCTCATCCAAGCCGGCAAGCAGCCCCACGCGTTCCTCGAGCGCCTGCTTAAAGTCGAGCTCGCCGCGCATGGCGCGCTCGGTGATCTGCGCTACCTGCTCGCCCACGCCGGCCTCCTCGCCCAACAGGTCGATGACCTCCTGGTTGATGAGCGTGGAGTCGATATCCATAACGATGAGGCGTGCGGTCATGACGGGCCTTTCCGAGTGCAGTTGTATTGGGGCACATTGTCGCACGCGGCGCGCCTTGGTGACGGTCAGGCCGCGTCAATTGTTTCGTCTCCGTCAAGTCTTTGGGCAAGAGCTACTTTTTCGCGGCACATCGACGCGGGTGCGATAAGATAGAACGCCATGTCTGGCTGCGCGGTTTACGCAGGCTGGGCAAATCTGTACGACGCCGCCCGGAACGACACGGGGCGGCACAGATCCATAAAGGAGGATCACTGGTATGAGCCAGACCCGTCCCATCGATGAGCATTCCATGCACACCCGTACCTGCGGCGAGCTTCGCTTCGAGAACGTGGGCGAAGAGGTCACCCTCACCGGTTGGGTGAGCCGTCGCCGCGACCACGGCGGCCTTATCTTCTGCGACCTTCGCGACCGCGAGGGCATCACGCAGCTCACCTTCGACCCCGAGCACTCCGACGGCGATGCCTTTAAGATTGCCGAGACCATGCGTCCCGAGTGGCCCATCAAGATTCACGGCGTCGTGCGCGCCCGTGGCGAGGAGACCACCAACACCAAGCTCGCGACCGGCGAGATCGAGGTCCTGACCGACCACGCCGAGGTGCTCAACACGTCCGTCACCCCGCCGTTCCAGATCGAGGACGGCATCGAGACCAGCGAGGACACCCGTCTGCGCTATCGCTATCTGGACCTCCGTCGTCCCGAGATGATGGCCAACCTCAAGCTGCGCTCCGACTTCACCTTTGCCATTCGCGAGGCGCTGCACAACCGTGAGTTCATGGAGGTCGAGACGCCCTCCCTGTTTAAGTCCACGCCCGAGGGCGCTCGAGACTTCATCGTTCCCAGCCGTATCCAGCCGGGTAACTTCTACGCCCTGCCGCAGTCCCCGCAGCTCCTGAAGCAGCTGCTCATGGTCGGTGGCGTTGAGCGCTACTACCAGGTTGCCAAGTGCTTCCGCGACGAGGATCTGCGCGCCGACCGTCAGCCCGAGTTCACTCAGGTCGATATCGAGATGTCCTTCGTGGACCAGAACGACGTTATGAGCGCGCTCGAAGAGGTCCTGGCCGATGCCTTCGGCCGCATGGGTGTCGAGATGCCCACGCCGCTGCGTCGCATGAACTACTGGGAGGCCATGGACACCTATGGCTCCGACAAGCCCGATACCCGCTATGGCATGCATCTGGTCGACCTGACCGACATCTTTGCCAACTCCAAGTTCAAGGTCTTTGCGACTGCCGCAAACGAGGAGGGTTCTGTCGTCAAGGCCATTAACGCCAAGGGCGCCGGTGCCTGGGCACGTGCCAAGATCGATAAGCTCGCCGGCGTGGCCTCCACGTTTGGCGCCAAGGGCCTGGCCTGGATCGCCTTCCGCGAGGACGGCTCCATCAACAGCCCCATCGTCAAGTTCTTCTCGGACGAGGAGATGGCGGCTCTGCGCGAGCGCATGGACGTCGAGCCCGGCGACCTTGTGATGTTCGCCGCCGGCCCGCGTCTGCTCTCCGACGAGATCCTGGGCGGCATGCGTTCGCACATGGCCAATGCGCTCGAGATCAAGCGCGAGGGTCACGACTTCCTGTGGGTCGTCAACTTCCCGCTGTTCCACTGGGATGAGGACCGCAAGGCTTACGCTGCCGAGCACCAGCCGTTCACCCTGCCGACTGAGACCGACATCGCTAAGATCGAGGCCGATCCGCTGGCAGCCGGTTCGTGCACCTATGACTTTGTCATGGACGGCTTTGAGGCCGGCGGCGGCGGCATGCGTATCCACAACGCCGAGATGCAGATGTCCATGCTCAAGCTCCTGGGCTTTTCCGAGGAGCGCGCCGAGTCTCAGTTTGGCTTCCTCATGGAGGCCCTCAAGTTTGGTGCGCCCCCGATGGGCGGTTTCGCTCTGGGTCTGGACCGCGTGTGCATGCTGCTCGCCGGTTCCGACTCCATCCGCGACGTCATGGCGTTCCCCAAGACGGCCAGTGGCTCCGACCTTATGTCGGGCGCTCCGAGTGCCGTTTCCGGCGCCCAGCTCAAGGACGTCAGCCTGCGCCTGATGTAGGCAAGCGGCTACATATTGCCTGTAACGAGGGAAGGACGCGTGCCTTCCCTCGTTTTTTATGCGCGGGCGTTGCGAGGACATAGGGTGACCGGACGTCGCGGAAACTGCGACCCAGAATCCAGCCAAATAACGGGTCGCACTTTCCGGTTGAGCTTCTGGCGGAAAGTACATCCCAGAATCGGCGTTCGGAATGGGCCGGGCTTTCTGCTAAAGCAGCCTAGCGGAAAGCCCGGCCCAGTTTCCTACAGTGAGTCTCTCTGAACGAGCTGCATGTGCATGACGGTGGTGGTGGGCACGGCGCCATTGATCATATCGAGCGCAATGCCTGCGGCCATGCGGCCTTCCTCGCGAAGCGGCTGACGAATGGTCGTCAACGCGGGGACGCTGCGAGCTGCGACCTCGTGGTCATCGAAGCCCACGACCGAAATGTCTTTGGGTACGCTAATTCCTGCTTCGTTGAATGCGGCGATAACGCCGGTTGCGATACGGTCCGATCCGCATAGCACGCCGTCGGCATGTATTTCGCGCGCGAGCAACCGCCGCGTGGCTTGGTAGCCGTCTCCGCTGCTCCATCCGGTATAGATGACATTTTCATCCGGAAGGCTTTCGCCCAAAATTGCACGGTAGCCGCGAAGGCGGTCGATGACGGCGGGGTTATCCTGCGGCCCCAGCACGGCAACGATGTCCTTGCGTCCGCGATCTTTCATAGCGAGCGCCGCAAAGCGTCCGCCCTCTTCGTCGTCGGAGTAGACCGTCGAGAACACGTCGCGATAGGGATGGCCCTCGAGCTGGCCGCATAACACAGTGGGTACGCCCAGCTCGCGCAGCACCTCGAGCAGCTCACTGCCCTTGTAGGGCGAGACGTCGATGACGGCGTCAAACGAGCGGCGCTCAAAATGCTCGCGTGCGCGGTTGCGCTCATGCGAGGAAGATGCCTGCAAGATCACGGGCAAGTAAGACGACTCCGAAAGTTCCTCGGTAATGCCGCTTAAAAACTCACTGTAGGTGGGATCGCTAAACAGCTCGCTCAAAGGCTCGGTAACTAGTACGGCGATAATTTCCGTGCGTCCGACGGCGAGCGCCCGGCCGCGTGCGTTGGGAACGAAGTTAACCTTTTTCGCCGCTGCGCGGACGCGCTTTTTAGTTTCCTCGCTAATGCGGGGGGAGTCGTTGAGGGCACGCGATGCCGTGGAGCGCGAAACACCGGCAGCTTCAGCAACCTCGGCAAGCGTGGGTGCGGTGCGTGCTGGTTGGGTCATGGCGTCTCCTGTGCAATTGGGTCGGTGGGCTATCGATAAAGGCTAATGCGGATACAGATTACTATAGCGCGCGTGAACGGCGTCCATGGTATCCGGTGGCCGGTGTCGTTTTGCAATCAAACTGCGACTGAGCACGGCATGTATGGGCGAGACATAGGCAGGCGCGACAGTTGCCTGTGAGTTCAAGAACGATGCCCCGTGCTGTGCACCTAAGCTTAGGGTGACATAAGTAGCATGGTTGTACAACCGGTTGCACCGTTAATCCGACAAAATCGACCGTTCGGCGGACAACCGGTTGCACAGATTTTTGTACCGCCCGTAAGATAAGGACAACCGGTTGCACAAAGAAGCACTACGATGACGAAGGAGCATCACCATGGACGCCATTAACGATTGGGAAAACCAAGCGCTCACCCACAGGAACCGCCTGGCACCCCATGCGTACTTTATGGGTTATGAGACCGCCGATCTCGCCGCTACGTACAGCCGCGAGCTGTCGCGCGGATTTGTCCAGCTGTCCGGCTCGTGGCAGTTCCGCCTTTTTGAGGGCCCCGCGGCCGTCTCAAACGAAGCACTTTGCACGTACGAGCCCGAGTGGGATCACGTGGAGGTTCCGCACCTGTGGCAGGTAGACGGCTATGGCAACCTTGCCTACACCGACGAGGGTTTTCCGTTCCCGGTGGATCAGCCGTTCGTTCCCTCCGACGACCCTACGGGCGTCTACCAGCGCATCGTCAAACTTCCCGCCGTGCCTGCCGGCGCTCGCGAGATTATTCGCTTCGACGGTATCGAGAGCTACGGCGAGCTGTATGTCAACGGCAAGTTTATCGGCATGACCAAGGGTTCGCGCCTGTCCGCCGAGTTTGACGTGACCGACGCGCTCGTCGAGGGCGACAACCTGTTTGCGGTCAAGGTTCTGCAGTACAGCGATGGTAGCTACATCGAGGACCAGGACATGTGGTGGGCATCGGGCATCTTCCGCGATGTGTACCTCATGCAGCGTCCCGCCGCGCATCTGGTCGACTTTAGGTTCCGCACGCACCGCGAGGGCGATGCCGCTCTGATCACGCTCGATACGGTTGCCGAGGGCGCAAGTCGCGTCGTGTATACGCTCAGCGATGGCCAGAATGTGGTCGCTACGGGCGAGTGCGTCGACGGCCATGCCGAGTGCAGCGTTGCCGATGCCCACTTCTGGAACCCCGAGGACCCCTTCCTCTATGACCTTACGCTTGAGGTCTACGACGGCGACGAGATCAGCGAGTACGTTCCGCATCGCCAAGGCCTTGCCGAGGTGACGGTCGAGGGCAATCATATCTACCTTAACGGCACCTACTTTAAGATGCATGGCGTCAACCGCCACGACCACGACGATCACAAGGGCCGCGCCGTGGGTCTCGAGCGCATGCGCCGCGACCTGGAGCTCATGAAGCAGCACAACATCAACGCGGTGCGCACGTCCCACTACGCCAACGATCCGCGCTTCTACGAGCTGTGCGACGAGTACGGCATCATGCTGGTCGCCGAGACCGATATGGAGAGCCACGGCTTCGAGAATATCGGCAATATCGCCCTGGTCACCGACGACCCTGCCTGGGAGCCGGCTTACGTTGACCGTGTTGAGCGCCTGGTGATGCAGGAACGCAACCACGCGTGCATCATCATGTGGTCGATGGGCAACGAGAGCGGCTATGGCTGCAACATTCGCGCGATGTACGCCAAAGCTCACGAGCTCGACGGTCGTCCGGTCCACTACGAGGAGGATCGCAACGCCGATACCGTCGACGTCATTTCCACCATGTACTCCCGCGTGTCGCAGATGAACGACTTTGGCGAGCATCCGTTCCCCAAGCCGCGCATCAACTGCGAGTACGGCCACTCCATGGGTAATGGTCCCGGAGGCCTGTCCGAGTACCAGGAGGTCTTCGATCGCTGGGATTGCATCCAAGGCCAGTTTATTTGGGAATGGTGCGACCACGGTTTGGCTGCTGTGACCGAGGACGGCGTTGCCTACGACATGTATGGCGGCGACAACGGCGATTACCCCAACAACAGCAACTTCTGCATCGACGGCATGGTGTTCCCCTGGCAGCAGCCGAGCCCGGGCCTTACCGAGTACGGCCAGGTCATCTGCCCGGTTCGCATGGCCTACGATGCCGAGGCGGGCGAGCTGACCGTCACCAACAAGCGTTGGTTTACCACCCTCGAGGATGTCTGCCTGTCGGCGGAGACCCTGGTGGACGGCGACGTGGTCTGCCGCAAGACGCTCATGCCCGGTGCGGTTGCCCCCGGCGAGTCCGTCCAGCTTCCGCTGGTGATTCGCGAGGCCGCAGTGGGCGAGACCCTGCTGACCGTGCACGCCTACACCATGGCGGCTCACGCCTGGTGCGAGCCGATGTTCCAACTGGGTGCAAGCCAGTTTGCCATCGCAAACCATCCGGCGCCGGCAATTGCCGCCCCCACTCGTCCTGAGCTTACGGTCGAGGAGACCGAGCAGGAGATTCGTATTCGCTCCCTCAACGGCGAGCTGACCTTCAGCAAGGTCAACGGTACCGTGAGCGAGTGGAAGGCATCCGGTCGCGACGTCATGACCTCCGGTCCCCAGGTTGGTTTTTGGCATCCGCTCGTCGATAACCACGCTCAGGAGTACGACTCCCTGTGGAAGGATAACTTCATCGATGTGATGCAGACGTCTACCCGCAATGTTTCTTGGAAGCAGGACGGCAATGCGGTCGTCGTTACCGTGAGCCAGCGTATCGCTCCTCCCGTCCGCGCGTTCGGCATGCGCGTCGAGCTCGTCTATACCGTGCTTCCGAGTGGCCGCGTCGACCTCAAGGTTTCCGGCGATCCCTACGGCGACTATTCGGACATTATCCCGCGCATCGGCATCTCCTTCGAGGTTCCCGGTTGTGATCGTGCCGTCGAGTGGTATGGCCACGGCCCGGGCGAGAACTATCCGGACTCGCTGCGCGCCAACCCGGTCGGTCATTACCGCACTACGGTCGACGACATGTTCACGCCCTACGTTATGCCCCAGGACTGCGCCAACCGCGAGGGTACTCGCTGGGTCGCCCTGCGCTCCAGCCACGGTGACGGTCTGGTCGTGACGCGTCCGAGCGACGCCGCTTCCAATCCGTTCTCGTTCTCCGCATGGCCCTATAGCTGCGAGACTATCGATAATGCCAAGCATGTCTACGATCTTGTCCCGGGCGACTCGGTTACGGTCAACATCAACGACCAGCTGCTCGGCCTTGGCTCGAACTCTTGGGGTTCCGAGGTGCTCGATTCCTATCGCACCCGTTTTGAGAGCTTCAGCTTTGAGGTGTCCCTGCGACCGCTGACGTCTGCCGATCTGGCTCAGGCGCTGGCACCCATTAAGGAGGCATAAGTCATGCATATCTTTAACTCGCGTGCCGATTTCGACGCCCAGATGAAGTCCGTCAAGAAGTGGATGCGTACCGGTCAGGCACTCGACGGCGTTTCTGAACTGCAGCACGATGTGGCGTACTCTATCGGCGACTCGCTGGTGTATTGGTGGGTGAACGCCCACGAGGCGGCTACCGCCGATCTGGTCGGTCACCGTCGCTACCATGCCGTGCTCGCCCCGCTCGACGGCAATCTGACCGTTGAGGTGGCTTCCAAGGCCGATCTTACCTGTACGCGCGCCTACAGCGATATCGATGATCGCGAGCGCTTTGAGGGTACGGGGGAGACCGTGACGATTCCCGCCGGCGGCGTTGCCGTCGTCGAAATTGACGAGGCCTACCGTGTCGTGGCCGATGCCGCGGATCCCCGCGTCGTGGTACTGCACGTGACAGTCGAAGGTTATTCCTTCCCCAACAAGTAGTATTCGTCCGCCTGGACGTTTGCTTCGCGCCGTTAAGGGGGATGGCTTTGTTGACTCCCTTTTCCCCATTCCCCTTAGCAGGTGCGCCGTCCGTGTTTGCACTTGCAGCTCGGACGGTTTTAGATGACATTTAACAGATGATTGGGAGGGCTTATGAGCTCTGAAAAACGAGGAACGATTGGTTCGTTCGCTCTGCTGGGCATGACGGTCGCCGCCGTGTTCGGTATCAAGAACATCATCAACAACAACGCGGCCATCGGCTTGGCAGCTGCGCCGTCGTTCTTCTTCGCCACGCTTTTGTACTTTGTCCCCTATACCCTGGTTACCGCCGAGTTCGTCGGCCTCAACAAGGACTCCGAGTCTGGCGTGTACACATGGGTTAAGACCTCGATGGGTGGTCGCTGGGCGTTCCTGACGGCATTTAGCTACTGGTTTGTTAGCCTGTTCTTCTTTGCGTCCGTCCTGCCCAACGTCATCATCTACGCGAGCTACGTGTTCTTTGGTGCCAACGCCGAGCTTTCGCAGCTGTGGATCACCATTATCGAGATCGTCGTCTTTGCTATCGCCACGTGGGTTTCGACCAAGGGCGCTAAGTGGATCGGCTCCATTTCCTCCTTCGGTTCGACCGCGGCTCTCGGCCTGACCGCCGTGTTCATCCTGCTGTCCCTGGCTGCTGCCTTTGGCGGCGTTGAGTTCGCTACGGCTCCTACTCCCGCTAACATGGCTCCCGACATGAGCAACTTCGCAACTGCGTGGGGCTTCTTCGGTACGCTTGCCTGGATCATCCAGGGCGTTGGCGGCGCTGAGTCTGTCGGCGTGTTCCTTAACGACCTTAAGGGTGGCGTCAAGGCCTTCGTGCGCACCGTCGTTATCGCCGGCCTGACCATCGGCCTTCTGTATGCAGGCGCTTCGCTGCTGGTTAACCTGTTCATCCCCGAGGGCGGCGTTGCCATCTCCACCGGTATCTTCGACGTATTCGGCGCTGTCTTTGCCCACTTTGGCATTCCCATGGAAGTGTCCACGCGCGCCATCGGCTTGATCCTTCTCGCCGCCACGCTGGGCTCCCTCATGATGTGGACCTCCGCTCCCATCAAGGTCTTCTTCACCGAGATCCCCAAGGGCGTCTTTGGTAGCAAGATCGTCGAGCTCAACGAGCACGGCATTCCTGCCCGCGCTGCCTGGCTGCAGTTCGCCATCGTCGTCCCCATCCTGATCATCCCGGCCCTGGGCTCCGGTAACCTCGACGACCTGCTCATGATCGTCACCAACATGACGGCTGCCACCGCTCTGCTCCCACCGCTGCTGATTTTGCTTGCCTACTTTATGCTGCGCAAGAACTTTGACGCCGCTCCCCGTGGCTTCCGCATGGGTTCGCGCAGCTTTGGCCTGGTCGTTGCCGCATTCCTGCTTGTGGTCTTCTGCTTCGTGCTTATCTGCGGCACCATTCCGCTCGATCAGCCGCTGTGGCTGACGCTGGTCTACAACGTTGGCGGCGTGGTTGTCTTCTTGGGCCTTGCCGTGATGTGGTACAACCGCTACATCAACCGCCTGCGCGAGACCGATCCCGAGGCCGCCGAGAACGAGCTTCGCCCTTCCGTCCTCGATATGATGGAGTAGCGGCTAGGATTAATCTACGGCTGTGGAATAAATCGATTCCCTTTCCTAAGGAGGGGCCTTACGAGGCCCCTCCTTTTGTGTTTTGGGGCATGGTTTTGGCCCCCGTGGTCAAAAAATGCCAAATATGAGTACTGTTGCAAAAGAAGTGCCATATTTTTCGGCCTGCTCTGAGCGAAAATGGGCTCAAAATCGATTTATCTAACTCCCTTTAAAGGGCGTTTGACGGCTTTCAACCTCTTCGAATCGCTCAAGCTAGGCAATTTGCTCTCGAATTTGCTGCTACTAAATTTGTGACAGTACTCATATTTGCTACTTTTTGACCACGGGGTATCCGGAGGGGCCCTCGATAAGCATCTAACGCTACAATAACTACCACGTGGCTGGGTTTGCCGGCCGAATGTGTGATGTCGTGGGAGGGGACATGGTCGAGTTTACAAAGACGATTAAAGATCCGTTGGGACTACACGCCCGCCCGGTTGCGCTGCTCTATGACATCATTGCCAAGCACCGTAGCGACGTGTCGGTCAGCATCGGCGACCGCCATACCGACGGTCGCGATGTCATGGGCCTCATGGCTCTCTACGGCGAGTGCGGCGAGGACATCATCTTTCGCGTTTCGGGCGTAGACGAGGCTTCCTGCGTTACGTCGATCAGAAACCTCTCGCTCTAAGCATGACAGGGCGCGGCAAAGGACAGCTCTTTGCCGCGCCTTTTTGTTTCATATAGGAAACTTTTTCGAAATCTGAATAGGGACCCTTTCCAAAAAGTTAACCACGTGCTAGTTTACTAAAGCGAACATAGGCGTGGTTAACTTTTATCGCGTCGATGTTGAGGACGAACTGACGTTAGGAGCCACTCATGTCTTGCGGACCGCAGATGCCGGCCATGCCGCTTTCGATGGTAAAAGCGGGCGAAACCGTGCGCGTGTCTCGTGTAAAGGGCAATGAGGACATGAAGCACCACCTCAAGGACCTCGGCTTTGTCGAGGGCAGCGAAATCCACGTGGTGAGCTCGAGTGGCGCCAATATTATCGTCACCGTGCTGGGCGCACGCTTTGGTATCGATTCCAAGGTTGCCATGCACATCATGACCGTCGGTTAGTCTGCAGCATTTCATAAAAACCGAAAGGGGGACAAGAGGATGAAGACGTTGGGTGACGTTAAGGTGGGCGAGAGCTCCACCATCGTCAAGCTTCACGGTGAGGGTGCGCTTCGCCGCCACCTTATGGACCTGGGGCTCATCAAGGGCACTTCGTTCAAGGTCGTGAAGGTTGCACCGCTCGGTGATCCGGTCGAGATCAACGTGCGCGGCTACGAGCTTTCCATCCGCAAGGAGGAGGCCGCCGTCGTCGAGGTCCAGTAAGGACTCGGGGCGCATATTTCTGCAGATAAAGTTAGGTTTTTCTAACTTAATGCAGCATCTTTGAAGTACATTATCCAGCCTGCGCGGAGAAAGCAGCGCAGGCACACAAGGAAGAAGGATTGAATGGCGGATTCTCAGATCCATGTCGCGTTGGCGGGTAACCCCAACTGCGGCAAGACCACGCTTTTCAACCTGATCACCGGCGCCAACGGCTACGTTGGCAACTGGCCCGGCGTCACGGTTGAGAAAAAGGAGGCCAAGCTCCTAAGCGACAAGAACGTTACCATCACGGACCTCCCTGGCATCTACTCGCTTTCCCCCTACAGCCCCGAGGAGCAATGCTCGCGCGATTACCTCATGAGCGGAGAGCCCGATGTCGTCGTCCAGGTGGTCGACGCCACCAACCTCGAGCGCAACCTGTACCTGGCGCTTCAGGTTATCGAGACCGGCCTGCCCGTGGTCGTTGCCCTCAACATGGCCGACTTGGTCGAGAAGAACGGTGACAAGATCGACACGGACAAGCTCTCCAAGAAGCTCGGCTGCCCGGTTATGATGATCTCCGCTCTTAAGAACAAGGGCATCAAGGAGCTGTTCGAGCAGGTTAAGAAGTCCGCTGCTTCCAAGGGCCAGGTGCCGGAGCACAAGTTCGATTCTTCTATCGAGGACGTTCTAGACCACATCGAGAACAACCTTCCGGCGAGCGTTCCCGCCAACAAGCGCCGCTATTACGCCGTCAAGCTGTTCGAGCGTGATGCAGACGCCTGCAAACTCATCAACCTCACCAAGGAGAAGGCCGCTCGCGTGGGGGAGCTGGTCGCCCAGTGCGAGCAGGATTGCGACGACGATGCCGAGTCCATCATCACCGGCGAGCGTTACGGCGTCATCGCGCACATTATCGACGAGTGCCTCACTAAGGCTCCGGCCAAGATGAGCACCTCCGAGAAGATCGACCGCGTGGTTACCAACCGTATCCTGGGCCTGCCGATCTTTGTGGTCATCATGTTCTGTGTGTACTACATCGCCGTTTCTACCTTGGGCGGCACGGTGACCGACTTCACCAACGACCAGCTCTTCGGTACCGACGGTTGGTACGTGCTCGGTCAGGGTCGCGACGCCTACGACGCAGCTGTCGAGGCTGCGGGCGACAATGCCGACTCGGTCGACCCGGCGCAGTACGGCCCCTATGTCCCCGGCATCACCACCGTGGTGCACGACGCCCTTGTGGCAGGCGGCACCGAGGACGGTGGCCTGGTCGATTCGCTGGTCTGCGACGGTATCGTCGGCGGTCTGGGTGCCATCTTTGGCTTTGTGCCTCAGATGTTCCTGCTGTTCGTCATGCTGTCCTTCCTGGAGGACTGTGGCTACATGGCCCGTGTCGCCTTCATCATGGACCGCGTGTTCCGCCGCTTTGGCCTGTCCGGTAAGTCCTTTATTCCCATGCTCGTGTCCTCGGGCTGCGGCGTCCCCGGCGTCATGGCTACCAAGACCATCGAGAACGAGAAGGACCGCCGCATGACGGTCATGACCACCACGTTCATTCCCTGCGGCGCCAAGCTGCCGATCATCGCCCTGCTCATGGGTTCCATCATCGGCGATTCTTCCACCACCGCCGCGTGGATCAGCCCGCTCTTCTACTTCCTGGGCGTCTTTGCCGTCATCGCCTCGGGCCTCATGCTCAAGAAGACCAAGCTCTTCGCCGGCCGCCCGACGCCGTTCGTTATGGAGCTTCCTGCCTACCACTTCCCGGCGATCCGCTCTTGGGCGCTGCACGTGTGGGAGCGCTGCTGGGCCTTTATCAAGAAGGCCGGCACGGTCATCTTTGCCTCCACTGTCGTGGTTTGGTTCCTGTCCAACTTTGGCAGCTACAACGGCTCCTTTGGCTTCCTGCCTGCGATGGACGGCATCCCCGAGGAGTTCATGGACTACTCCGTGCTTGCCATGCTCGGCAACCTGGTCGCTTGGATTTTCGCCCCGCTCGGCTTTAGCACCTGGCAGGCCACCGCGCTGACTGTCTCTGGCCTTGTCGCTAAGGAGAACGTTGTCGCCACCGCCGGCTCGCTGCTGTCCGTCGCCGACGCGGGCGAGACCGACCCGAGCCTGTGGACCGCGTTTGCCGGCATGTTCCCGACCATGGGTGCTTGCGTTGCCTTTGGAGCGTTCAACCTGCTGTGCGCCCCGTGCTTTGCCGCCATGGGCACCATCCGCAACCAGATGGATTCCGGCAAGTGGACCGCGATTGCCATCGGCTACGAGTGCGCCTTCGCTTGGGTTATCGGCCTGTTCATCAACCAGTTCTACAACCTGTTTGTGCTGGGACAGTTTGGTATCTGGACGATTGTGGCCATCGTGCTGCTGGTTGCGATGCTCTTCCAGATCTTCCGTCCCATGCCCAAACATGCATGGACCGACGAGGACGAGACCAACACTGCTTCTGCCGCAGTTTCCGCCTAAGTCCGAATAAGGATTAACCCCTTTCCACGAGCCCGGGTGTCCCAGCGACCCCGGGCTTTTTGTGCATGGGAGACAGATTACTTTGCCCCAGAAGTTAAGATGTGGCGTTTCCGCAGATAAAACCGACCAAAATAAACCTGTCCCTTTTTGGTAGGTGGAGAATGGGGTAAAGTAAGTGGTGGTTAACTAGAGGAGGCTTGCTATGGCACCTATCGATATTGTTGTACTGGCCGTTATCGGTATTGCGTTTGTCGCCGTGTGCGTGCGCATCTACCGCAAGGGCACCTGCGCCGACTGCGCTCAGGGTGGCGTTTGCACGGGGCATTGTTCCAACAAAAAGACGTGCGCCGCACTTAAGGGCGTGGACAAAATCGCCGAAGACTTGGGCCGCGGTATTCATTAGCCGACCGGCGTTTGGGCATGTTTGACTACGGATACGGCAGTTGCTGATACGATAGGTACGTTAGCAACTGCCGCCGAGCGGCTCAAACGAAAGGAAGCCTGTATGGAGTCCTCTGCCTACCCGATGCTCTTTAGTCCGATCAAGGTCGGTACAACCGAGGTCAAGAACCGCGTCTTTATGCCGCCGGTGTCCACCAACCTGGCCGATCATGGCTATGTGACCGACGACTTGGTCGATCATTACCGTGCCCGCGCCAAGGGCGGCGTGGGCCTGATCATCACCGAGGTCGTGACGGTCGAGCCCACCTATACCTACCTGCCGGGTGACATGTGCTGCTACGACGACACGTTTATCCCCGGCTGGGAAAAGCTCGCCGCGGCCGTCCACGAGTACGGCTGCAAGATCATGCCGCAGCTCTTCCACCCCGCCTACATGGCCTTTAACATTCCGGGCACGCCTCGCCTGATCGCTCCGTCCTTTGTGGGCCCGTCTTACGCCCGCGAGGCACCGCGCCCTATCACGGTCGACGAGATTCACGAGCTCACGCATCAGTTTGGCGACGCTGCCGTGCGTATGCAGAAGGCTGGCGTCGATGGCGTTGAAGTCCATGCGGCACACGCCCACGGCATGCTCGGCGGCTTTTTGACTCCGCTCTACAACAAGCGTACCGACGAGTATGGTGGCTCGCTCGACGCCCGTATGCGCTTCTTGCTCGAGGTCATTGCCGAGATTCGCGAGCGCTGCGGCAAGGACTTTATCATCGACGTCCGCATCTCGGGCGATGAGTACACCGATGGCGGCCTGACCCTCAACGACATGATTTATGTCTCGCGTCGTCTGGAGAAGGCCGGCGTCGACATGATTCATGTGTCGGGCGGCACCACCATCAAGCGCGGCTCTGCGATTCCCGCCGCCGGCACGCAGCAGGCCTCGCACGCCGCTTGCTCGCGTGAGATTAAGAAGCACGTGAACATTCCCGTCGCCACCGTTGGCCGCATTAACGAGGCATGGATTGCCGAGGAGCTGATCGAGGACGGCGCTGCCGACATCTGCATGATGGGCCGCGCCAATCTGTGCGATGCCGAGTTCTGCAATAAGGCCGCTGCCGGCAACGCCGACGACATCCGTCCCTGCATTGGCTGCCTGCGCTGCCTGAACGGCATTATGTTCGGCAAGCGCATCTCCTGCACCGTCAACCCCGATGTTGAGCGCGACGAGGCCGGTTACGAGCCTGCCGCCGAGGCCAAGAACGTACTGGTTGTGGGCGCTGGTCCTGCGGGCATGGAGGCGGCGTTCATTGCCGCCAAGCGCGGCCACAACGTGGTGCTCGTGGATAAGCAGGACGAACCGGGCGGCGAGATGCGTATCGCGGCCGTTCCGCCGGCCAAGCAGGAACTCACCCGCGTGATCAAGTACCAGTATCGCCGTCTTGCTGAGGCGGGCGTGAAGTGCGTCTTTGGTACCGAGCTTTCGGCCGAGGACATTCAGCGTGACTACGCCGGCTACGAGGTCGTCCTAGCTTATGGCGCCGAGCCCATCGCTCCGGCCTTTATGCAGGGCTTTAAGCAGGTTATGACGGCTGACGACCTGCTGGGCGGCAAGGCCTTCCCGGGCAAGAAGATCGTCATCGTGGGCGGCGGCACCGTCGGCTGCGAGACGGCCGATTACCTGGCCCCGTTGGTCAACGACCTGTCGCCGGCCAACCGCGATGTCACTGTTATCGAGATGACCAAGACGCTCGCCGCCAACGAGGGCGGCGCCGGACGCGCGGTGCTCATCACGCGCATGCTCTCCAAGGGCGTTCACGTGCTGACCGAGGCCAAGGTGACCGAGATTACCGAGGACACCATCAGCTACGAGAAGGATGGCGAGGTCCACACCATCGCCGATGCCGATACGCTGGTGCTGGCGATGGGCTACCGTCCCAACACCAAGCTGGCCGACGACCTGGCTGCAGCCGGCGTTACCACCCACGTGCTGGGCGACGCCAACAAGTGCGGCAACATCCGCGACGCCATCGGCGATGGCTACAAGGTTGCCTGCGAGCTCTAGTCAACCCTTTGTGCGTGGGGGACAGGTTGCTTTGTACCAACTTGGTGCATGTAAACCTGGCCCCATTGCACCATTTGATAAAGCGCAAGCGGCCGCCGCTTTTGCGTTTTATCAAAGAAAGATCATGGTCGAGCCTTAAAGGCCTTTTGTCTGTGCGTCTTCCGCAATCATGTTGCGGTTGTAGACCAGGTGCAGATACATCGCGTCGTGCGCTGCGGTGGGGTTGCGCGCCTCGATGGCGTCGGCCACACCGTGGTGCGTGCGGATGGTCTCCTCGACGAGCTTATTTGCCCGTTACGTCGATAAAGAGGGGAACGGATGCCTTGAGCACGCCCATCGGACAGGTAACGACGAGGTTGCCGCCATCCCAGGGTGGCTTCATGGAATAGCGCCCGTACGCATCGAATTTCTCCTTTCATAGATGTGCGGCACAAAGAGCCCCGAGTTCATACGAGCTCGGGGCTCTTTTCGTTTGGATTGCAGACGTATTGACAGACGAAAACAGTCTGTGTCCGGTATTGAGCCATACGAAAGCGAAATTATGCGTCTTAATTCCGTACGCAAATAAAGACGAAAACCATTTGCGTCTTGGATAAATCAGTACGCAAACAGTTTTCGTCTTATAATACGGTTATGAATGGTACGAAACGAGGGGGTTGTTCATATGGTTGTTAGAGAAAGCCCTACAGTCGAATACAAGGAAAGCGTTACGCCGACGTTTCTTAAAACGGTGAGCGCCTATGCAAATTACGGGACGGGCAAGATTGAGTTTGGCGTTGATGACGAGGGCGTGGCTGTCGGCCTTGCAGATCCGGTCGCAGAGTGTCTCCGCATCGAGAACATGATTAATGACAGCTTGGACCCCGCTCCCCGTTACACGCTCGAGCCCGATGAGAAACACGGGACCGTAATCCTTACGGTTTATGAGGGCCAGGACAAACCCTATCGAAGCAAGGGAAAGGCCTACAGGCGAAACGATTCGGCAACGGTGGAGGTCGACCGGTTTGAGTATGGCAGGCTGACGCTCGAAGGCAGCAACGTAACGTTCGACGCGCTCACATCGGCTCGCCAGGACTTGAGTTTTCACACGCTCGAGCATAAGTGTGTTGAACATCTCGGCATTTCCGAGCTAACGCCGGATATTATGCGCACACTTCGCTTGCTCGGCAAAGATGGCTATACCAACGCTGCGGCGATTTTGGCGGATAGGAATGATTTTACGGGCATCGACTGCGTCCGTTTTGGCGATACCGAGGATGTGATCTTGGACCGTGAGACGGCGACAAATGTATCCGCAATTGAGCAGGTGGACAGGGCGGTGGCTATGTTTGCACGCTACTACCGTTTTGAGCGTATCGAAGGGATGGAGCGCGTCCAAACCGATCGAATTCCTCTCGAGGCGTTTCGCGAGGCTGTCGCAAACGCTTTGGTGCATCGGACGTGGGACGTTCGAGCGAATGTTCAAATTGCCCTGTACGACGATCGCGTCGTTGTGACTTCGCCCGGATCGCTGCCTGCCGGTTTGACGACGGAACAATATCTGTATGGGCAGATATCCGTGCTCAGAAACCCCATCATTGCAGAGGCCTTCTTAAAGCTGGATTACATCGAGAAATTTGGTACGGGAATTGCGCGCATTAGACGTGCCTATCGCGATTCGATCAATCAACCAATTTTTGATGTTCGCGGCGGCATGGTGGCCGTCACATTGCCCGTTACCGATGCCTTTGAAGGGTCCGAGGAAGAGGTCCAGGTTCTCAAGGCCTTGTCGGGTGGGCGAATTATGTCGCGAAGCGAAATTGAAAAACAGACGGGGCTGAGCCGCATGCGGACGTTGGCGGCACTCGAATCTCTGCTTGAACGGAATATAATCGTAAGGCAGGGAACCGGGCGGGCCACGAAATACGAGTGCTCATAGTCCAAAAGAGCCATGGTACAAGACGGGCCCCAAGCCAGCGTTGGCTTGGGGCCCGTTATATCCCGGATGGTAACGGGCCGATTATTGTCAAGTTATAGCAAAGTATAGCGACGTACAGCAAAGTATAGTGAGATATAGCAAGCCGTATAGCGCGCCTTGATTATCAACCCTTGATTATCAACCGTCCGTATTTCACAGCAACTTATAACAGGCTCGGGGTGCCAATTTGGGGTGCAGTAGTGCTGCGCCACGAAAAAGGCCTATCTACTACGTTTAAGCCGCAGGGGTCAACCATAGTCGGCTTTTTCGAAAATCGACAAGCTGTCTACCTGCGGTTTTGTTTTCACGGTTTTCGGTATGGCCGAGGCTATCCGTGTTAACGTAGTAGATGGGCCACTTTTGTGGCAAGGGGGCCGATTTGCGGGCCAGGGTAGCTAAAAGAGCCCCGTCCCAAAAAGACTGATTGGGAGCTGGGGCGTGTCGATGCGATAGTATTACGTGGTGAAATTCGACAAACCGTGGGCTTCATCCGAGGGCTTTATGGAACAACACCAGCATTATCAGAGCTTGCAAGATCAGGCATACAACGCACTGCGCTCCAAGATTATCTATGCCGAGCTCAAGCCCGGTACGCGCCTTTCAGCGATTGGTCTGGAAAAGGAGACGGGAATCGGGCGCACGCCCATTCGCGAGTCCTTTGTGCGCCTGCGTGAGCAGGAGCTGGTGGAAACGCGTCCAAAAAGCGGCACCTACGTCTCTAAGATCAGCATGGAGCGCGCCGAGAACGCCTGTTTCTTGCGCGAGAAACTCGAAAGAAGCGTGCTTATTAAATGCTGTTCGGCCGTCACGCCCGAGCAAAAACATCGGCTCGAGCAGATTCTTGCCGAGTCCGAGTCGCTCGACCATAGCGAGACGCGTCGCTTTTTTGATCTGGACAACCTGTTCCATGAGACGTGTTTTGAGATTGCCGGCCGCCACATGCTGTGGGGTTGGATGAAGAGCGTCAACACGCATTTTGAGCGATATAACTGGTTGCGTATGGTGTCGCAGGACCTAGATTGGGAGCCGATTCGTCGACAACATCGTCGGATTCTCGAGGCCATTAAGAGGGGCGATACCGACGCGGCGAGCTATCTGGCCGAGACGCACTTGCACCTGATGCCCGAGGAGCAGGGCCCGGTTATCGCATTGCATCCCGACTATTTTGAGCTGTCCAAAGACTCGTCTATCTAGCCCATCACTGCATCTGCTCGAGACGCAAAAACGATGCCGCTCACCTACAGCGTTTTGCAATCGAGATTTTAAAAAAATGCCTAAAATGGCTCAGACCGCCGACAATTGGGAAACGGGGTGCGCTATGGCGCAGATGAGAATCAAGGACATTGCCGCCGAGGCGGGCGTGAGCCCGGCCACGGTCTCGCGCTATCTCAACAACCGCCCCGGGCAAATGACCGAGGAGACCCGTGCCCGCATTGCCGAGGTCATCGAGCGTACCGGCTATCGCCCGCGTGCCGCCGCACGCAATCTGCGCTCCTCGCGTACGAACCTCATCGGCGTGATTCTGGCCGACATCGCCAACCCGTTCTCGAGCGCCATGCTCGAAGGGCTTTCCGCCAGCGCCGCCGCGCGCGGCTGCTCGCTCATGACGGCCATTAGTGGCAACGACCCCGCCAAGGAAGCGGAGTCGCTCACCAGACTTATCGATGCCGGCGTGGACGGCCTGGTCGTCAACACCTGCGGAGGTAATGACGAGGCGATCGCCGCGGCAGCGGGACGTCTGCCCGTTGTGCTGCTCGACCGCGATGTTGCCGACGGCGGTGTCGATCTGGTGACATCTAACAACCGTGAGCTGGTCGCCGGGTTGGTGGACGCCTTGGCCGCTGCGGGCAGCGAGCGCCTGTGCCTGCTCACCGAGGCAAGCGACGATAGCCCCGTGCGTCGCGAGCGCGCCGAGGCCTTTACCGACGAGCTGTCGCGACGCGGCCTTGCCGGCGAGGTTGTCACCCTGGCCGATGGCGGTGCCACGGGCGTTGGTCGCTTGGACGAGACCATGCGTGACTATGCCGGCAAAAAGCTCGGCCTCATTGCCGTCAACGGTCTGGTCTTCCTGCGTCTGACCGAGGCGCTGGCGCAGCTTGGTCCCTCGCTGCCGGCGGGGCTCAAGATCGCGACGTTTGACGACTACCCTTGGAACCATGTGCTCTTTGGCGGTGTGACCACGGCCGCGCAGGACACCCTCACCATCGCCGAGCGCGTAGTCGAGCGCCTGTCCGAGCGCATTGACGTCGTCACCACCACGGTGGGCGATGCCGCAAAGCTCGCCCCCAAACGCATCGAGGTTCCCGGTCACATCGAACACCGCGCTTCGACCTCGCGCTAGCTACTCGTTTGCAACTGCCTGTTCGCGCACGTTTTTTGAGCGCTTGATACGCTTTAACCCTGCGGAAACATTTTTCTGCGATAGTATCTGCGATATAGACCAGTCGAAACCCGCCCGAAAGAAAGGGGAGCGACATGAACCAGCAGAACATCGATTACGTACTCCGCTCCGTAGAGCAGCGTGACATCCGCTTTGTGCGTCTGTGGTTTGTCGACATTCTCGGCCGCCTCAAGAACTTTGCCATTAGCCCCGAGGACCTCGAGGTCGCTTTTGAGGAGGGTATTGGCTTTGACGGCTCCGCCATCGAGGGCTTTGCCACGCCCGAGGAAGCTGACATGCTGGCGTTTCCCGATGCTTCGACCTTCCAGATTTTGCCGTGGCGCCCGAGCCACAACGGCGTCGCCCGCGTGTTCTGCGATGTGTGCACCCCCGACCGCAAGCCCTTCGCCGGCGACCCGCGCGACGCCCTGCGCCGCATGTTCCGCAAGGCCGAGAAGGCTGGCTACCTGCTCAACGTGGGTGCCGAGCTGGAGTATTACTATTTTCCCGACGAGCACACGCCCGAGCCGCTCGACAACGTGGGCTACTTCGATCTTTCGGTGAGCGATGCCGCTCGCGACCTGCGCCGCAACACGGTCCTCACGCTCGAGAAGATGTCCGTGCCCGTGGAGTACACCTTCCACGCCGCCGGCCGCTCGCAGCATGGCATGAGCCTGCGCCACGCCGAGGCCCTGAGCATGTCCGACGCCATCACCACGGCCAAGCTCATCATTAAGCAGCAGGCTTACGAGAGCGGTTGCCACGCCTCCTTTATGCCCAAGCCGTTGGCGGGCGAGGACGGCAGCGCTATGTTCCTGTGCCAGTCGCTATTCGACCACGACGGCAACAACGTCTTTTGGGGCGAGGACGACGAGAAGTACCACCTCTCCGATATCGCCAAGCACTACATGGCCGGCATCCTGGCGCACGCGCGCGAGATCAGCGCCATCACCAACCCCACGGTCAACTCGTACAAGCGCATCACCACGGGTGGCGACTCCGTGCCGCAGTACGCCACGTGGGGCCTGCGCAACCGCGCGAGCATGGTCCGCATCCCGGTCTACAAGCCCGGCAAGCAGCTGTCCACGCGCATCGAGCTGCGCAGTCCCGATCCCATGGCCAATCCGTACCTGGTCAACGCCGTCACGCTGGCGGCTGGTCTGGACGGCATCGAGCGCAAGCTGGAGCTCCCGCCCGAGGCCACAGCCGAGACACTCAAGCTTACCGACCGTCAGATGGTCGAGGCCGGCTACACGCCGCTGCCGCGCTCGCTTAAAGAGGCGCTCGACGTGTTTGAGGACTCGCAGTTTATGAAGGATGCCCTCGGCGAGCACATCCACAGCTTCTTCCTCAAAAAGAAGCGCGACGAGTGGCATAAGTTTGAGTCTACGATCACCGAGTGGGAGATCAAGCACTACCTGGCGAACTCCTAATCGCACTGGCTTGTTCCAGTACGATTGAGCTCATTTCTTTGGAGGCCGATATGTCCGAAAAGAGTGCCCTGTTCATGGCGCGCACGACGCGCTTCCACGAGTTTGCTCGCAGCTTGACGACCACCCTGGGTGTCGAGGTGAGCCTGGCCACCCCCGATTCGCCGACTGCGGCGCACGACTTTGACCTGCTGATTCTCGATTCCGATGGCATCCGCAGCGACCGCATCGATCAGATTGCCAAGTGGCTTGACGATCGCGGCGGCGTCCCCATGTTGGTGATCGTTGACGACGAGGCGCTCGGTACCCTGCGCCTGCCGAATCACGCACATGCCGATTTTGTGTGCCCCACGGCGACGCCCAACGAGCTCAAGGCTCGCGCGCAGCGCCTGATGGGCGAGGAGGAGACCATTACTGCTGACGATGTGCTCAACATCGACAACCTCGAGATCAACCTCGCAACCTACCAGGTGACGCTCGATAATGAGCCCATCGACCTGACGCTGATGGAGTACTCGCTGCTGAGCTTTTTGGCGACGCACCCCAACCGTGCCTACAGCCGCGAAGTGCTGCTGCACCGCGTGTGGGGCTTTGAGTACTGCGGCGGCACGCGCACCGTCGACGTGCACATCCGACGCATCCGCTCCAAGGTGGGCCCGCAGATCGCGGCACATATCACCACCGTCCGCGGCGTGGGCTATCTGTTTAAGGACTAGATTTCCACCACAAAGGGGCAGACGCCTTTGTGGTGGTTTCGCCGTGGGCCGGGTCCTTTCGGGCCTGCAACAAAACTTAAGCCTTCCTAAAAGATTGCGTTCTCATACACGTTCGCCCGCATATTGGGGTACAACTCAACGTGAACAATGATGGCCCGCCACATGTTTGGCGGGCCTTTGGTTATTTGACGAAAGGATCGCAGCTATGAGCGAGAACGATTCCCAGCATCCCCAGGATGCGGGCAACGCCGGCGAGACCCAGCAGCAGCCGCGCGTGCAGGTGGAGTCGACGCCTGCCGGTAGCAACATTCCCTACGTGCAGGCCTACGACACGCAGACCGGAAAGCCGCTGGGCGGTGCGCAGGTCGTGAACAAGCACACGGTGGTCAAGACCAAGACCAAAAAGCTGCCGATCTTTATTACGGCACTCGCCGGCTGTGCCTGCGGCGCCCTGCTGGTCATCGCGCTTATCATGAGCGGCACGCTCAACATTGGCGGCGGCAAGAACGCCGTGACGGCGGGCGCTTCGGGCTCATCGACGCAAAAGATTACGATTGATTCCGAGGACACCACGTTGGCCGAGGCCGTTTCTGCCAAGGCATTGCCCTCCGTGGTTTCCATCACCGCCACTTCGAGCGGCAGCCAGAATGGCTCGCTTTCGCAGTCTGCCGACGAGTCGGACAACTCGGGCAGCGTCGGTTCGGGCGTGGTGCTCGATACCGAGGGCCACATCCTCACCAACAACCACGTGGTCGACGGCTACGACCAGTACGTGGTGACCATGGACGACGGCACCACCTATGAGGCCGAGTTCGTGGGCAACGACGCCTCGAGCGACCTGGCCGTCATCAAGCTCAAGGACGCCGACGCCTCCAAGCTCACGCCGATCGAGATTGGTGATTCCTCCAAGCTCAACGTGGGCGAGTGGGTTATGGCGATCGGCTCGCCGTTCGGCAACGAGCAGTCTGTCTCCACGGGCATTGTGTCGGCGCTGTATCGCTCCACGGCCATGAGCTCTACCAGCGGTAACACCATCTATGCCAACATGATCCAGACCGATGCCGCCATCAACCCGGGCAACTCCGGCGGCGCGCTCGTCAACGACAACGGTGAGCTGGTGGGCATCAACTCGCTCATCGAGAGCTACTCGGGCTCCAGCTCGGGCGTGGGCTTTGCTATTCCCGTTAACTACGCCAAGAACATTGCCGACCAGATCATCGACGGCAAGACGCCGGTGCATCCGTACATGGGCGCTACGCTTTCGAGCGTCAACGCGCTCAACGCCCGCACCAACAAGCTGAGCACCGATAGCGGCGCGTATGTGGCGAGCGTCGTTGAGGACGGTCCTGCCGCCAAGGCCGGCATTCAGGAGGGCGACGTCATCACCAAGTTGGGCGACGACGAGATCACGAGCGCCGATGGCCTGATCATCGCGCTGCGCAGCCACGAGGTGGGCGAGAAGGTCGAGATCACGCTCATGCGCGGCAAGGAAGAGAAGAAGGTCACCGTCGAGCTGGGCTCCGATGAGGAGCTGCAGAACCAGCAGCAGGACGACAGTTCGACCGACACCGGCAACGGCGGTATTACCGACGAGCAGCTGCGCCAGTACCTGGAGGAGCTGCTGGGCCAGCAGGGCCAGGGTCAGGGCTACGGCCAGGGTTACTAACGAGCCATTTCGCACATGCCGAAGCCAGAGGGGCTGTCCCATCAACGCGGGACAGCTCCTCTTTTCTTATTGATCCGTTGGGGACGGAGGAAAACGGATCATTTAGAGTTGATAAGAGCATGGTTGGATCGCGCGATCCACCCCGGTCTAGCGGCTGCCGATTCGGTGCGGTTTGAGACCGCTATTCGGCCCCGTTGCGACCGGTGGTACTCTTGTATCCGTTTGAAATCGAGCGAAGGAGTGCCGCTATGGAGCAATCGAGCCTGTTTGGTGACGGCGTGGACATCGATACCGAAACGCCCACGAGCACGGATACCGCTGCATCGGCCGATGCCCGTGCCCAGGCGGCAGCGCGTGCGGCCGAGCTGCGCCACGAGCTCGATTACCACGCCTATCGCTACTACATGCTCGATGCGCCCGAGATCACGGACGCCGCCTTTGACAAAATGCTCGTTGAGCTGCAGGAAATCGAGGCGACCTACCCCGATTTGGTAACGCCCGACAGCTACACTCAGCGCGTGGGCGGGTACGTGAGCGAGCAGTTTACGCCGGTCACGCACATGGCGCGCATGTATTCCATGGACGATGCTATGGATCTGGACGAACTCGACGCATGGCTCCAGCGCACCGAGGACGCGCTTGGTGCCGGCAGCGTCACCTATACCTGCGAGCTAAAGATTGACGGCCTGGGCGTCGCGCTTACCTATCAAAACGGCACCTTTGTGCGCGCCGCCACGCGCGGCGACGGCACCACGGGGGAGGACGTGTCGCTCAACGTCCGCACCATCAAGGATGTGCCCATGCACCTGTCCGAGCCGGCGCTCGCTCACATGGGCGCCGACCGCGAGCGCACCATTGAGGTGCGCGGCGAGGTCTACATGCCTAAGGGCAGCTTTGTTCGTCTGAACGACGAGGCCGATGCCGAGGGTCGCGACCCCTTCGCCAACCCGCGCAACGCTGCCGCCGGCAGCCTGCGCCAAAAGGACCCCAAGATCACGGCACGCCGCGACCTGGCCACCTTTATCTATGCCATCGCCGATACCGACCCGCTGCACGTCCACAGCCAGCGCGAGTTCCTCGATTGGCTGCGTAGCGCCGGCTTTAGCGTCAACCCCAACGTGGCACGCTGCGCCACGCCGGCCGAGGTCCACGAGTTCTGCGCCCAGGCGCTCGAGCACCGCGGTGACCTGGACTACGACATCGACGGCGTGGTCGTAAAGGTCGACAGCTTTCAGCAGCAGCTTGACCTGGGCTTTACTGCCCGCGCACCGCGCTGGGCCATCGCCTTTAAGTTCCCGCCCGAGGAAAAGCAGACCGTCCTGCGCGAAATTCGCATCCAGGTGGGCCGCACCGGCGTGCTCACGCCGGTCGCCGAGTTCGACCCGGTGATGGTTGCCGGCTCCACCATCGCGCGCGCCACGCTGCACAACATCGACGAGATTCGCCGCAAAAACGTGCGCGAGGGCGACACCATCATCGTGCACAAGGCGGGTGACGTGATCCCCGAGGTCGTGGGGCCGGTGCTCGACAAGCGCCCGGCCGATTCGGTCGACTGGCACATGCCCGAGGTCTGCCCCGTGTGCGGCAGCCCCGTGGTCCATGAGGATGGCGAGGTTGCCTACCGCTGCGTGTCCATCGACTGCCCCGCGCAGCTCAAGGAGCGCCTGCTCCATTGGGTGAGTCGCGGCTGCATGGACGTCGACGGCCTGGGCGACGAGATCGTCGACAAGATGATTGCCGCCGGCCTGATCCACGATGTCGCGGACTTCTACCAGCTCACGGTCGACGACATCGCAGGCCTGGACACGGGGCGCACCTATGCCAGCTCCAACAGCAAAAAGGGCGTCAAGAAGGGCGACCCCATTCCGGTAGGCCTCAAGACGGCCGAGAAAATCATCGCCGAGCTCAACAAGTCCAAGAGCCAGCCGCTCGGTCGCGTGCTGTTTGCCCTGGGCATCCGCCACGTGGGCAAGAGCGTGGGCGAGGTCATCGCCGAGCGATTCCTGTCGATTGACAAGCTCATCTTGGCGAGCGAAGAGGACATCGCCGAGTGCGAGGGCATCGGTCCCAAGATTGCGGCGAGCGTCAAGCAGTTCCTGGCCGTGCCCGAGAACCTTGCCGTGCTGGAGCGCCTGCGCCAGGCGGGCCTTTCGCTCGAGGTCGACTTGGGCGCCGCGCACGCGCAAGCCGCAGCCGACGCTGGCGTGGCGGGCGAGCTCGCCGACGCACAGCCACTCGCGGGTCTGACCTTCGTGCTCACCGGCACGCTCGTCAACCGCACCCGCGACGAGGCAGGCGCGGCGCTCAAGGTGCTTGGTGCCAAGGTCTCGGGCAGTGTTTCGAAGAAGACGAGCTATCTAGTCGCCGGCCCCAAAGCGGGCTCCAAGCTCACCAAAGCCGAGCAGCTGGGTGTGCCCGTGCTGGATGAGGACGCACTCGAGCAGATCTTGGCTACTGGTCAGGTGCCCCAGGCTTAGTGCATCGATAACCAAATTGAAGATCCGCCCGGAAAGCATGATTGAACTGCCTTCCGGGCGGATCTTATTTGGACGGGGCAGCCGGCACCGTGATCTGCGTCACATGGGTCGCGGGGTCGTCGCTGATGATGTCGTCAATGAGGGCGATCTCGCGTGAGGGGCCAGCGGGGGACAGCCTGTGTTCGCGCATATAGCCGAGCAGCTGCTTATAGCGCGGGCCCGCTTGCCCGTGTGTGCCGCGGAAGCTAATGGTCAGGCACCGCGCGGCGGGCCGCACCTCGACATCGCCCACGTAATCATCGGTGTCATCGAGCAGCAGAAAGACCTCGTCGTAGCCATCAAAGTCGCCGGCTGCGAGACGCTTGGCGCTGATCCCGACGCCCAAGTTGCCCAGAAAGACAAAGGTCTCGTGTTGCCCCTTCTGCAGCTGACGAATCTGCCACTCCAGCGCATAGGCGTCGGTAGGGTTGACGCGTTCGCGCAACACGGCGCAGCGGAGCTCGGGCGCATCGATTGTGCAAATGGTGTCGAGCTCGGTGTTCAGGGCATCGTGCAGCAGGGCAAGCCGGTTATCGATCTTGCGCGACACGCGTTCGAGCTCGCGGCGCTTGCGCTCGATGAGCTCCTGCTGCTGAGCCAGCTGCCGCTGCATGAGGTCCACATCGCGCGTGGTCACAAACTCGCGGATTTGCGCCAACGACAAGTCGAGAACACGCAGGTGGCTGATGGTATTGAGGGTGGAGAGCTGCCGCGATCCGTAGTAGCGGTACCCACTCGCCGGATCGATGTGCGCCGGGTCCAGCAAGCCCATCTGCTCGTAATGACGTAGCGTCCCCACGCTCAGGTTAAACAGGCGCGCCACCTCGCCAATTCGGAGCAGGCCCTCGGTATGTTCAGTTGGCGAGTCGGTCACAGGACAGCTCCTTTCAATAGGGTCGGGGAGGGCGCCAGGCTCGCGTCGCCCCGCTACGCTACCAGCTTGTCAAAAGCCCCGCGCCGGTTGAGCACGGTAAACGCAACAACACAGATGACTGCCGACAAAATCGACCCACACGGCGAGGCGATGCCCATGGGAAACAACGTATCGGAATAGGCGTTCGACAGCAGCCACGCGCCCGGCACGCGAATGAACGCCACGGCCAGCACGTTGTGTGCAAAGCCGATATAGCTCTTGCCATATGCAGCGAAAAAGCCGCTAAAGCAAATGTGGATGCCGGCAAAAATCGCGTCGAAAATGTAGCTGCGCATATAGCCGGTACCGGCCGCGACGACTGCGGCGTCCTTGGCAAAAAAGCCAATAAACGCCGGCGCCACCAGCCACATCAGCACCGTGACCAGGCAACCGTACGCCACCGAGATGGTCATGGCGTCCTTGAGTACCTGACGCGCACGATCGCCCTTGCCTGCGCCGGCGTTTTGCGCCGTGAGTGCGCTGACGGTGGCGCCCATGGAACTCGGCACAATGAACAAAAAGCTGATCATCTTTTCGACCAGGCCCACGGCGGCGGCGTCGACGAGCCCTCGGTGGTTGGCGATGACGGTGATAAACATAAACGCCACCTGGATGCAGCCGTCCTGTACGGCCACGGGCACGCCGATCTTAAGAATGCTGCCGAGCACCTCGGGCTGGGGGCGCAGGTCGCTGCGCTTAACGTGGATGTTCGTGCGGTGGCTCTTGAGCCACACGAGCGCGAGGACAACGCTGGCCGTCTGGGCGGTTACCGTGCCGAGCGCCGCACCCACGGGGCCGAGCCCCATGTGGCCAATGAACAGGAAGTCGAGCGCAATGTTAATAATGCACGCCACGCCAATCACGTACATGGGCGAGCGCGAATCGCCCAGCCCGCGAAAGATGGCCGAAAGAATGTTGTACGCGGCGATAAAGGGAATGCCGATAAAGCAGATACGCAGGTAGGCGGCGGTGCCTTCGACTGCCTCGGCTGGCGTGCCAATGAGCGCCACGATCTGCGGGCACAGCGCAAGCAAGATGGCGGCCAGCACCACCGAGACACCCATAAAGAGCGTGATGGTGTTGCCGATGGCGGTCTCGGCGCGGTCGAAGCGGCGTGAGCCCACGGCATGGCCGACGATAACCGTCGTTCCCATGGCCAAGCCCACGAGCGTCACGGTAATGATGTAGAGCGTCTGCGCGCCATTACCCACGGCGGTGATGCCGGCGGCACCGCTGAACTGCCCCATCATGTACAGGTCGGCCATACCGTAGAGCATCTGCAAAAAGTACGAGAGCATATAAGGCAGGGCAAAGACCGCGATGGTCTTAAGGACATTGCCGCGTGTGAGGTCGTGTTCCATGGGCGGGGCTTTCTGGCTGGGTTCGTTTAGCTACCAGTGTAGTGAAAACCCTACAACGATTGTAGAGTCAAGGTTTGTGTCGGCAGTGGGGCGAAAAAAGTCACGCTCCGAGCGCGGTCATTTCCATTTGAATACGGGCATGCGCCGTGTAGGCTTAGCGCCTCTCACCTCGCCTCAAACCATCACAACATTCGACGTTTTTTGCCAAAATCGGGAAAAGCATCGAATGTTGTGATGGTTTTTCTGCCACTCGACCGGGTGGAATCGCTTTCTTGCACACGAAGGTGTGCGGACCCGTGGGCAGGGGAATAAGGTTGGTTATCCGACTCCATTGGAGGGCTCATGGACCTGCCGATTGTCCTGTCCCATAAGACTGCCTGGCTGTACCACAACGTGGCGCGCCCGTCCGAGCCGCTCTCGCGAGCAAGCAGCCTATACGATGAGGATTCGCTTGCTAACGAGGCGGAGCCGGCTGCGGGCCTGCCCAAATTGGGACTCGATGCCAAGGGGCTGAGGGCTTCAACGGCAGTTGGGATCGTTACCGACTATCTGGTTTCGCTTGGTATTCCACGAGAAGAGCTCGATCATATCGACACGCTCGTCAACTTCGATTTTGAGCGCTCGACGCCGGCTGGATTTAGGTGCCACGTGTTTGGGGCGCCGGTACCTCCAGGCCATCTTATCGAGGTGGCAGAGGGCCTTCTAGTGGTTGATGAGGCCATGTGCTTTGTCCAAGCGGGTTCGTGGATGAGTGAGCCCGAGCAGCTGGAATATGGCTACGAAATCTGCGCCCGATACCATTTGAATCATCTGTCGACAGGCGATTATATCGAGATGGGGCAGAGGTATACCGTTGCCGGCTTGATTGCTTATTGCAATGAGAACCGATCTCGTCAGGGGGCCATACGCGCGGCTGCCGTGCTCAGGCGCGTGCACGATGGCGCGCGGTCGCCAATGGAGACGGCCGCCGCAATCATGGTCGTAGCAAAACGTTCCCAGGGAGGGCTGGGATACGCCAAGATCGAGCTCAACCATCGGGTCGATGTTCCCAACGAGTTCAAGTATCTCGCAAAGGCCGGGTATTTCGAGATCGACGTATATGCGCCTGCGAGCGGTACGGGGATTGAATACAACGGCTCGGACCATCTTGATAAACAGCGCAGCGCGTCGGATGCGGAGCGCATGACCGTGCTGAGCGCACTGGGCTTTAAGATGATCGTCCTCACCGGGACTCAGTTTGCCCATCAGCTGCAATTGCACCGGGCGATGAACGCCATCGCGCTCGCTATGGGTCTCAAGTGCGACCGAAGCGAGGTGTTCCAGAAACGTCAGAATGACCTGCGAGAATTCGTGATTCGACACTGGGACGGCAGCCTTTAGGGACGCTTTGGTCCTTCTACGGGGTGCCGTGGGCAGGCAGACCATCACAACATTCGACGTTTTTTGCCAAAAACGGGAAAAGCATCGAATGTTGTGATGGTTTGTATGCTGAGGATGGGCTTGGGAAGCCGGTCTTGCTCGAAGCGACCTGTCCTGTCGTACGGGTGTCGGCATGATTCTCCCGTGGGGTATTATGTTTTCTGAAGAATAAAACGCCGCGTGAGGGGAGGGCTGCGTGGACGGGCGCGTGCAACATGACGGCTTTGGCCGCGATATCAACTACCTGCGCATTGCCGTTACCGACAAGTGCAATTTCCGCTGCATCTATTGCATGCCGGCCGATGGCGTGGCGCCCCGTGTACACGACGAGCTACTCAGCGCCGAGGAAATCGCCCGCTTCGTGCGCTTGGTGGCGGGGGAGGGCATTCGCCGCGTGCGCCTGACGGGTGGCGAGCCGCTGGTCAGCCGCCGTATCATCCCGCTTATTCGTGACATCCGCGCGATCCCGCAGATCGAGGACATCTCGCTCACCACCAACGGCGCCCTGCTGCCCAAGCTGGCGCCGCAGCTCAAGGATGCCGGGCTTAACCGCGTCAATATTTCGCTCGACACGCTCGACCCTACGCTCTTTGGAAAGATCACGCGCCTGGGTCGACTCGAGCAGACCATGGCTGGCATCGACGCGGCACTGGTTTGGGGCTTTGAGCCCGTTAAGGTCAACTGCGTTGTGGTGCGCCGGCTCAACCAGGATGTGGAGGCCCTTGCGCAGCTCACGCTCGACCGTCCCATTCACCTGCGCTTTATCGAATACATGCCCATCGGCGACGAGCGCACGAGCTCGCATTGCGCTGTGGACCCGCATGCGCCCGCGCTCAATCCCGAGCTGTGGGACGCGAGTGACACCGTTCCGAGCGACGAGCTGCGGGCGCGCATCAATGCCGGGGCCACCGCGGCGGGACTGGGTGAGCTCGAGCCGCTCGACATCAACGACGCTCCTGCCGGCGCGGGCCCTGCGCGCTATTGGCACTTTCCGGGTGCGGCGGGAACGGTCGGCTTCATCAGCGCCATGTCCAATCATTTTTGCGCGAATTGCAACCGTCTGCGCCTGACGGCCGATGGCAACGTGCGCCCGTGCCTGTTCAGCGATGCCGAGTATTCGGTGCGTGAGGCGCTGCGCCGTGGTGATGATATGCAGGTACTTTCGATTTGGCGCGATGCCGTGGCCCACAAACCGCAGGAACACGCGATAATTGAGGGCACGCAA
Organism: Collinsella aerofaciens; assembly: GCF_015556945.1. Taxonomy (GTDB): domain Bacteria; phylum Actinomycetota; class Coriobacteriia; order Coriobacteriales; family Coriobacteriaceae; genus Collinsella; species Collinsella aerofaciens_AO. The sequence goes on from NZ_JADNNH010000019.1 coordinate 41,486, forward strand.
CGATTTATGTCCCAAATCGGAGGATGATCATATGGCCAAGAGCAGGTACGCCGATGCCACCAAGGCCGCTCGCAGGGCCGCGATGTCTGCCCACAAAGTCACGGCTGCGGCGAATGCTGGTAACGCCGACGCGTCCGCGCAGCCGACTGCCAGCGCTGCCACCGAGCCCGCCCGCGACGCCCGTCGTGACGAGCTGACGCACGTGGACGCCAAGGGCGAGGTACGCATGGTCGACGTGTCCGACAAGGCCGAGACCCATCGCATTGCCATCGCCGAGGGCACCATCCTCATGCACCCCGAGACGCAGACCATGGTGCTGCAGGACCGCGCCAAAAAGGGCGACGTGCTTGCCTGTGCGCGCGTGGCGGGCATTATGGCCATCAAACGCACGAGCGACATCATCCCTATGTGCCATCCGCTGCTCATTACCAAGAGCAAGTGCGACATTGCGCCCATCGCTCCGGCGGGGACGCCGGCCGAGGACGTGCCCGAGGGCTGGGCGCCGGCGCGCGCGGACGGGCAGGTTGGCTTTCACGTGCTGGTTACGGCGGGCGTGACGGGCAAGACGGGTATCGAGATGGAGGCCCTGACCGGCGCGAGCGCCGCGTGCCTAACGATCTACGACATGTGCAAGGCGGTCGATCGCGGCATGGAGATCGTTGACGTGCGCCTGCTGCACAAGGAGGGCGGCCGCTCGGGCGTGTGGGATCGTGCAGAGCGTCAGGCCGCTGCTGTTGAGGCCGTGGCCGCTGACGGCGACGCACACGCAAGCGCACCCGTCGCCGTTGCACCCGCAGCTCCGGCCCCGGCCGTCCCCGCGATCGCGTTTATCGGCTACCAAAACTCGGGCAAGACCACACTTGTCGAGAAGGTTATCGCCGAGCTCACCCGCCGCGGCCTGCGCGTGGGTTCGCTCAAGCATCATGGGCATCACGGCTTTGATATCGATGTACCCGCTAAGGATACCTGGCGCCATCACCAGGCCGGATCCAAGCACGTGGGCCTCATCTGCGCCACGCGCTGGGCGGAGTACGCCGACACGCGCGAGGAGGACGAGATGCCCGCGCGCGAGCTGCTGTCGCGCTACAACGATGTCGACGTGGTGATCATCGAGGGCTACAAGACCGAGGGTTTCGACAACATCGTCGTCGCGCGATCGGGTGTCGACCGTCTGCGCGGCAAGAGCTCGCTCGACCTGGTCGATGGCCACACGCTGGCCCTTGCCTGCAACGAGGCCCTGGCGCGTCAGGCCTTCGACGCCGGCTTTGCGACCCGAGCCATCAACATCAACGACGCCCGAGCCATCTGCGATCTCATCCAAGACCATCTTTAAGGCTCGACGCTGCGCCGGCCCCAAGCACCCCATCTCGCCCCTCAAGCCGTCGCTCGCGTACCAAAGTACGCGTCGCTCCTCTTTCGGGGCGACCTGGGGCACTTGGAACCGGCTCGCTGCGCTGCCATAACCTGCTAAAAAGGGACAGGTTTGTATTGGCAGGTTTTATCTGGGCAAACGTCACTTCCACCACAAAGGGGCCAGGCACCTTTGTGGTGGTTTTTGCTTTGCAGTAAACCCATCACAACATTCAGCGAAAATCGCGATTTTGCCGAATAACGTCGAATGTTGTGATGGTTTGCGCCCCGGGCCAGGCCACCCCGCGGGTTTGGCCACCACAAAGGGGCCAGGCACCTTTGTGGTGGTTTTTGCTTTGACGGGCTGCGCCCGTGCCTTGGTATACCATGTACGCCGTTCACGACCACACCCCACACCGCCGCACAACCCAGAAAGGCCCCCATGGACACTACCTTCAGCCACATCAAAGTCGTGTTCTGCGATATCGACGGCACGTTGCTCACGAGCCGGCACACGGTGTCCCCGCGCACCGTGGCGGCGATCCGCGCCCTGCGCGAGCGCGGCGTGCTCTTTGGCCTGTGCACCGGGCGTGACGCCCATGCGACCGAGGCCATGTACGAGCTCTGGGGCATCGAAGGCCTGGTGGACGTGCTCGTGGGCTGCGGTGGCGCCGAGGTCATCGACCGTGCGCACGACATCAACGAGCTGAGCTATCCGCTGCCGGGCAAGACCATCGCGCGCATCTGCGAGCACATGGCAGACCTGCCGGCAACGCCCGTTTGCCCTCGGGATGGCGTGCTCTATGTGCCCGAGAGCAATGCGTGCGTCGAGCACCTGTCGCGCGTCGACGGCGTGCCCTACAAGGTGGTCGACTTTGCCGAGTTTTTGCGCGAGCCGCAGACCAAGGTGATGTTTACCATGGCGCCCGAGGTGATGCCGCAGGTCATCGAGCGGGCGTCGACGTTTTCCGATGACACTGTTAAGGCGGCGGCTCTGCAAACCACGCAGCGGCTCTACGAGTTCATGGATCCGCGCGTGTCCAAGACGCGCGGCCTTGTGCGCGTGGCGGAGCTCAACGACATGGAGCTCCAGGACATCTGCGTGTTTGGCGATGCGGACAACGACACCTGCATGGTGGCTGACGCCGGCGTGGGCGTGGCCATGGCAAACGGCAGCGACGCCACCCGTGCCGCGGCCGACTTTGTAACCGCGAGCAACGACGAAGACGGTGTCGCGATCTTTATCCAGGAGCACCTGCTGTAGTACTGCGCGCTGGACAAAAACCACCACGAAGGGGACAGGCACCTTTGTGGTGGTTCGATCAGGCGTCCCGGCAACCGATTGCCGGGACGCTTATTTGTTCCGAGGCGAATCGACGCGGGGAACAAACGACCACTCACAGTCAAATATCGACCGTTCACAGATTGAGTGGGTTAAAACAAAATGTTGTACAAATAACAGCAAAGTGTCATTTACCTATCTTTGCCAACGATTCTAACTGCAGTTTTCCAAAACTGAAAAATCGAATAACACTGCATAATTTGAATAAATGTCAAGAATGTTAGCGTCGGATTATTTTAGCCAAATATAGTCGGCCGAGATTGACCAATCCCGGCCGACCCATTTTAGCCAACACGCCCGCATCTATGACTT
>NZ_JADNNH010000001.1:0-171968 GCF_015556945.1 Collinsella aerofaciens
CGGCGTAGGCCGCGGGCCCGCACAGGGCCAGGGCGGCCGCGACCGCCAGCGCGGCGGCGGCACCGGAAATTCGTTTCATGGAGCGTTTCATGGAAAATCCCCCTAATCTAGCAACGGTTTAGAGTCTACTAGATTGGGGGGACGGGAACCAAGCAATGATGCACCAAACGATTCAACGCATCGTTTGGAAAACCTACAAGGCGCCAAACTCGCTCTCGAAGGATAGGTTTGGTCCGAGCCATGGATCACCGTTGAGGAAGAACTCAGGCCAGCGCTGAATGAACAGCGCTTGCTCGCGCTTCCAGCGACGCAGTTTTTCCTCGTTGGCCTCTTCCCTACCGCGCGAGGTGAACTCGTAGTGATACAGCTCGGCATAGGGCGTAAAGATGGTGCGGTAGCCGACCTCCCACACGCGAAGGCAAAAGTCAGCGTCGTTAAAACCGACGGCGAATTCCTCGTTATAACCGCCAACCTGCTCAAATACGTCGCGTCGGACCATCTGGCAGGCACCCGTTACGGCGCTAAAGTTGCCCGGGCGCACAGCGCGGGCAAGATAGCCCTCGCGCTGTGCTGAGAAGTCCTGGTTGGCATGGGCAAGTGCGCCACGCACGCCAACCACAATGCCAGCGTGCTGCACCAGATGATCGGCAAAGTAGAGTTTGGCGCCCACCACGCCCGCATCGGGACGCTGCAGATAGCCCATCATCTCTTCGATAAAATCGGGGCTTATGACCTCGGTATCGTTGTTGAGCAGCAGCAGGTAGTCGCCCTTGGCGTGCTCCACGCCAAAGTTAATGATCTTGGAGTAATTGAACTCACCCAGCCAGCACACAACGCGCGCGATGCCCTTGCCTTCGGATGCTGCAGCCACGCGCTCTGGCAGGGTTTCGTAATACGCAAACGTCTCCGGGGCTTCACTGTTGTTCTCCACCAAGACGATCTCGTAGTTGGCATACGTGGCTTTCTGAGCGATCGACGTCACACAGGCATCGAGCGTCTCAACGTGATCCTTGGTGGGAATCACGATGCTCACCAGCGGCGCAGGCTCCGGCAGCGCATAGCGCATGCGGTAGACAAACGGCGTCTCGGTCTCCTCGACCGTTCCGCAAATGCCCAGCGCGTTAAAGTGGCGCTGAAGCGCAAGGCGCCCGGCTTCAATAGCATACGGCTTGCTATCGGCAGAACCATCGGCGGTCGATCCCGGATGAACGCGCCAGTGATACAGCACGTGCGCAACATGCTCAAACCGCGCGCCCGCCGCAAGGCAGCGAAGCGTCAGGTCGTAGTCCTGGGCACCCGCAACGTCTTCTGGGGACGTGCCAATGTAATCGATGAGTGCCTTCTCCACCATCAGGAAATGCGTCACACAGTTATGGCTATAGAGCAGGTCGGCGTTGAGCTTGGTCTTAAAGACCGGTTGGCCCCACTCCCCCGTTTTCTGGAACATGTCCTCGTCGCAGAACAAGACCTGGGGGCGCTCGCCCTCGGCCGCCTTATTCAGCGCGGAAACATAGTGGAATAACGCGTCCGGTTCCAGGATGTCATCGTGGTCCAAGAACGCGATGTAGTCTCCAGTCGCTTGCTGAATACCTGCGTTGGTGTTGACCACAATGCCGCCGTTGCCGGGTAGTTCAATGCGACGAACGCGCTCGTCGTTGGCGTCTGCCGCAAGAGTGGCCACCGCGTCCCATTCGGGCGAGGCGTCCATAAGCAGCAATTCCCAGTTGTCATAGCTCTGGGCTAGCACCGAGTCCAGCAGCTCGCGCAGGTAGACCCGATCAGTCTTGTAGCACGGCACCACAATGCTCACGAGCGGCCTATAGGCAAAGACTGCCGAAGCGACACGCTGGCACGCCAAATCGCCCGGCTTTGCGCGATGTTGCTCAAACCAGCGTCGATAAGCTGCGTCGTCTGCACGCGCGTCCTTCATGCGGTTCCAACTGTCATCGACCATGCCGTTGTACAGGCGACCATCCATGGCGCAAAACCCGCTCTGGATCTGCTCTGTGGGATCGCTCGCAATCGCGACAAAATCTCGTATATCCTGAGGCATCTCAACACTCAGATACGATTTATTGACGCGGCATCCGTTCTGCTGCGGCACATCGACCTGCGATTCAAACACATGCACGGTAACATCGATGGCATTCATATACGTATCGAAGATCTGGAGCTCAGGCGCGCACTGGGGGTCTCCCGCCCAGGTAACCTCATAGCGCCACACCGCGCCGGCGTCTGCCGGCAAATAGCGAATGGCATCGATCTCGTAGCGACCGCAGCATACGCCACGCTGCGCATCACGGATAAGCGCACACAGCGCAGGCTTTGCTTTGTAGTTAATCTTGGATTCCAGCTTGGCCACGCGGCTATCAAGGCAAATGGAGCCCAACCTTTGGCCACCGGATGCAAAAACGACATCCATCGACGAGCCATCCAAAAACGGAAGCACCAAGACGGCGAGCTCGCGCTCGTAATCGGAAACGGAAGGGCAAAGCGCCAGCACACGGCCATGATCGACCGGGAGCACCAGCGACGGCACACAAGAACCGCTCGTCGTCGCATGGGCAAACGCTTGAGAACCCTCCCGCTCAATAAGCGCGGCGACATCCTGGCCGGCAAAACGAAGCAGCACAAAAAGACGGCCCTGACTGCGGCAAAGTGCCAAACGCTTGATACTCATCTACACTTCTCGCTTTCCCAGGGCGTTCGCTGCCATGCGTTTGCAGGCACCCAGGCGCCCAAACCTCAAGACGTCGTAATCGAACATGAGCTTTTTGCACTCACGGGCATTGGGGGCCTTGCTGGTAAGCGCCGCACGCACCATAGCAGCAACAGAAGGAGCACATTGTGCGACCGCAGCATCGCTGCCCACGGCAGAACCGGCAAGAGCCGCGGCGACGGCAGCAAACACCTTGCCGCAGTCCGAACCCAGCAGCCTGAGCGCATCGTACAGCACCAGATCGCACAGGAAATATGCCAGGTCATCGGCATGCTGAGCATCGAGACCGTCGCGCTGCCAGTCAGCCAGCACCGCGGAGTAAATCTTCACGTGCTCCAGCAGACGCGTCTCGTCGTCGTAGCGCATGGTGTCCATGAGCGAACCCTTGCGCGCCACGCGGTAATCATACAGCTTGTTCGAGATAAGCGCGGTCTTGTGCGAACGACCGTACACGGCAAAATCGAAGACCTGGTCCTCGCCATACTTAACGGTTTCGTCGAACACGATCCCGTTGCCCAGCAAAAACTCACGCCCGCAGGCGGTGCGCCATGCAAAGGGGCGAGATGCTTCCTTAAACAGCAGGTCGGAGCTATAGCCTTCAAACGACACATCGCGCGGGCTCAGCACATAGTTAAGCCACGGATACCCCGCCTCCAGCGGATACGGATTCGCACCAAAGGTCAAAACGTCGCAGTCCTCGCGCTCAAAGGCATCGACGATCACACGGCATGCATCGGGCGTAAATCGGTCGTCGGAATCCAAAAACGCGACAATAGGTGCCGTAGACGCGGCGATGCCTGCATTACGCGCACTCGACAGGCCGCCATTGGGCTTATCGACCAGCGTAAAGCGCGTGTCCTTTTCGCAATAGGCAGCCGCGATATCGCGCGAACCATCCGGCGAGCCATCGTTAACCAGCACGCCTTCCCAATCGGGCATGTCCTGAGCAAGCAGGGAGTCCAGGCACCAGGCCAGGCACTCCTCCACCTTGTAAATGGGAACAACGACGGAAATCTTAGGGGTAGCCATAGTCACGCGCTCCTACTGTGCGGCCGGAACGTCGTCAGGGTGCGGGTTGTCGCCGTAGGTGCGCTGATACGTCAACACGCGCCAAACCAGCGGCAGGCCGCCAATCTTAAAGTAATGCTTAAACGTATTGAGCTTGCCCGGCTTCTTAAAGTCAAAGCGCGAATCGATATAGGCACGGGGAGATTTGACCATCAAACGCAGGTCGGTCTCGCAGCGCGGGTCGAAGAGCGACAGGTCAAAGCGACCGGCATCCCAATCGGCCTTGAGCTCGGACGAGGCTTTCTTCCAAAACTGCTCACGCAGCTCATCGACCAGGCGCTCATCATTCCAACGGTACGTATCGACCTTCATGCGCATTAAAATGCCCTGGAGCTGAGCCTTGAGCTCGGGACGCTCGTCCAAAAAACGTTGCATCTCGGCATATTCGTCGCACACGCAAAACACCTTGTTGGGCGAATTAACGGAGCTCTTCTCGTTATCCTGGCGATAGCACAAAATGGGGTCCGCAATAAACGCGGCACGCTCGGCGCAAGCCCAAACCTTAAAGTTAAAGCCTGCGTCCTGATACGAGGCACCCGGCGTGGGGAGAAAGCGAATCTGATTGGCGTTGAGAAACTCGCGCCGATAGATGGCAGACCAAATGGAAGGCTTGCGGTAGAAGATCCCCGGGCGATCGACGGGGCGATACGCGGCGCCTGTCATATGCTCGTCGATAATTCCAAACAGCTCACGGCGCTCGCTGGGCGCAGACCAGTACAGGTAAAAGTCGCCCTTAACGACATCGGCATGTTCAGCATCGGCCTTGGCGACCAGCTTTTGGAGCGAATCCTCAAACATAAAGTCGTCGGACTCAAGGATGCCCACGTACTCACCGCGCGCCATCTCCAGGCCGCGGTTCATCGAGTCGCCGTAGCCGCTGTTGGCTTTGTCGATCATCTTGACACGGGAGTCGCGCTCCATGTACTCGCGGATAATCGCCGGCGAGCTGTCGGTCGACCCGTCGTTAATGCAGATGATCTCGATGTCCTTGAGCGTCTGAGCCACGGCGGAATCGAGGCACTCGCGCAGGTAGCGTTCGACATTGCAGATAGGGACAAGCAGCGAAACTTTAGGGTTATCAGAGTTCTGCAAGAGAACCTCCTGTTGAATAGCGTGTAACAGGGTTATTTTAGCAGCCGAGTTGCGGCGGGCGGCAGCGCTTGGAATTAGATAAAGCGCTCCAGGCAGGCTTTGAGACCGCGAGTCGAAAGATAGAACAGCGTGGCGTCTGCCATCGAAACGCCCGAGGTCGCCGCAACGAGCTTGTGGGCAACACGGCGAACGGCGCCCTTAGCAGGCACATCCGCCCACGCCGTTCCCAAAAACGTCGCGAGGTCCATGTTGACGCGAGCCGCCACGCGATGGAAGTCATCGGCATCCAAACGCGCCAGGTCGAACACAATTAGGTCCAAAATCCAAGTTATCAGCTCGCCGGGACACAGGTCTAAAAGACCGTAGGCCGCCCAGTCCTCCAAGACCTCCTCGAGCATCCTCATGTGGGCGTCAAGCTTTTTGGCACGAGCCTCGGCACTGTTGAACTCGTGCGTCGCCGATTCGCTCTCCATCACGTAGTGGTAGAACTTGTCCGGCATGACGACGGTCCTGCGGGCAAGCGCATAAGCCGCAAATTGGAAGACGACGTCCTCGCCCAAAGCCAAACCGGGGGCGAAGCGAATGCCTTCGCGATTGAGCAGCTCGCGTGAAAAAGCCGCGCGGCATGCATAGGGCTGTGCGTTTGCGTGGAACAGTAACTGGGGATCTCGTGCGCCAAAAATGCCCGCCTTGGGACTCATGAGTTGCTGGACGCGTTTAGGTGCGGCGTCGGACGGCTCGCAAACGCCGCCAAAAACGGCGACCTCGGCATCTGAAGACTCCATGGCATGCAGCACGCGCTCGACCGTCTGGGCGTCGATGTAATCGTCGGCGTCTACAAAGAAAACCACCTCGCCCTTGGCGGCATCGATTCCGGCATTTCGGGCGAACGAGACGCCCGCGTTTTCCTGGTCAATCACCAGTACGTGATCGTCGGCCTGCGCGATCTGGCGCAACACGTTCAACGAATCATCAGTCGAACCGTCGTTGACGCAGACAACCTGAATCGAGCGCTCGGACTGGGCCAACAGCGAATCGAGACATCGCTGAATGGAGCGCGCAGAGTTGTAAACGGGGACGACAATGGTAGCTTTAGGACACGAGGCCTCTCCCATGCCGACCTACCCCCTCAGCGATTCGATGAGGAAGGCAGCAACCACGCCTGGGCCTCCAACCGAGGCGTAATACTTAGCACGCCCCAAGGCACCATCCGTCGCAAAACTCGGGTGCTCGTCAACCCAGCCCTCAGGATCTTTGAGGATGGCAGCGAGATTTGCGCGCTTCCACGGCTTGAGGTCGTCAAGCGAAAAGTCCCCGGCGTCCAAGGCCGCCTGAAATTCCTTGGCCATCTGCACCAGGAACTCCTTATAGAACTTAGGCGCCAGGCGCACGTAGTTCCACATGTACGAATCGTACTTAATGAGCTGATTGAACTTGAGCATGCGCGCGACATCGACGCTTGCGTGGTCGCGGGCATAATCCTCTCGAATCCAACGCTCAATCTCGGCATACTCGGTATTGACGCAAAAGACCTTAGCCGAAGAATTGACCGAGGAATTCTCGTTGTCCTGTCGATACGACAAAACAGCATCATGCAGGTAAACAGCCTTATCGGCGCACGCGATCACCTTAAAGGCGAATGACGTGTCCTGAAAGGATGCCCCCGGAGTCGGCAGGAACTTAATGCCGTTGCGCTCAAGAAAATCGCGACGGTACACTGCCGACCAAATCGACGGCTTTTGCTTAAAGAACTGCGTCGTGTCGCTCGGGTGCACCGGCTTACCGCAGTCCTTGGCCTTAAACATCTCGTGCAGTGAACGGCGCTCCTCGGGCTTAGACCAGTAGAAAACAAAGTTCGCCTTCGCAAAGTCGGCATTATTGCTATCGGCGGCCGAGACAAGCTTTTCGAGTGCGTCGGGCGCCATAAAGTCATCGGACTCCAAGATGCCAACGTACTTGCCACGCGCCATCTCCAGACCGTGGTTCATCGAGTCGCCGTAGCCGCTGTTGGCTTTGTCGATCATCTTTACACGGGGGTCGCGCTCCATGTACTCGCGGATAATCGCGGGCGAGTTGTCGGTCGACCCGTCGTTAATGCAGATGATCTCAATATCCTTGAGCGTCTGCGCCAGAGCGGAATCGAGGCACTCGCGCAGATAGCGCTGAACATTGTAAATGGGAATAAGCAGCGACAGAACAGGGCTGCCAGAGGCGTTAGTAGACAAATGTGCTCCTTAGGAAATACCTGTCGTTTCATGGTATCAAAGGGTCAGCGCGCCAGCGGGCGTTTATATAATCTATGGAGCCTCTTGCGGGCAAAGCAGCCCCACGTCATGCGGCGGGCCCATGGCAGGTTCCTGCGTTTTATTCAAAGCTTGCCGCTAAGGTGCGCCGAGCCTTTACAATAGGACAGTCCCAAGGACGTATTCGATAGCTTCCGTGCAGCGCATGCGCGCCGCGCGTGAAAGGATATATTGCCCCATGCCTTCAACCCTTCCCGCTCCCATCGATAAGCTCGCCATCGTCGTCGTTACGTACAAGCGCCAGGAACTCCTGGCCAACTTGTTCGACTCCATGACCGAGCTCACGGCCGCGCCCTGGCGCATCGTGATTGTCGATAACGAGAATTCGCGCGAGACCGAGGCCATGTGCGCCGCATTCAACGAGCGCCTGGCCAACCTGTGGGGCATCGACACCGAGCAGCTCGACGCGCAGGGCGGCACCGACCGTGTCATCTACGCCCCGCAGCTCGAAAACGGCGGCGGTGCGGGCGGCTTCTCCGCCGGCACCAAATGCGCCTACGACCTGGGCGCCCAGTGGTTCTGGGTGATGGACGACGACGTGCTCGTCATCCCCGAAGGCATCGAGCGTCTTGCCAAGTGGACCGACCGCTACGATGTCATCCAGGGTTCGCGCCTGGACTTTGACGGCGGCGCTTTCTTTTGGCAGTACCAGCTCATCCTCTCGCTCGGCATCCCTAACCCTATCGCCAAGTGGGATCTGGGTCCCGAGGGCTACCGCGCCATGAACCAGCTGTGCTTTGAGGGCGGCATGTTCTCGCGCCGCGTGGTCGACAAGATTGGCCTGCCCGACGCGCGCTTCTTTATCTACGGCGACGATGCCTGCTACGGCTACGTAGCCAGCCAGCACTTCCCCGCCGCCGTGGTCGCCGACGTGGTGCTCAAGCGTGCCCGCGCCGTCTCCAACTGGGATATCGCCGGCAAGCGCCAGCTCAACTCTACGAGCGACACCAACCGCTACTACATCATGCGCAACCGCGGTTATCTGGCCCGCTACATGCAGATTTACGGCGACTATCACCCCGTGCTGTTCCGTCTGGGCAACGCCGCGACCTTCTGCAAGGAGTTCATTCGCCTGGCCGCCGTTGACAAGTGCTTTAAGACCGGCATTCCGGCGCTGCGCCGTGGCATGAAGGACGCCCGCAAGATCGTTAAGGATCCCAACTGGAAGCCCATGCCGCCCATGAAGGACACCGAGTAACGGAAGCCGGAAACACCTCGGCGCTTAAAGCAGCTGGCACACCGTAGCCACATGCTGCCCATCAAAACCGAACCCCCAGCGCATGCGACCCACGCCGGGGCGCGGCACACGGATTTCGTCGATGCCGTCGCGCTCTATGTCGAGTAGCGACTGCACGGCCAGCAATTCCAACCCTAGCGCATCCACATCGGGGTCATACATCAAGTTAATCGTTATCAGTGGGCGCTCGTCCAGCATGCCAATCGTGTCTGCTACGTCGAACACAGCACCCGTAGGGAAAACCTGGATGTCCCAGCGACCCGCGCCACACTTTCGCCTCGAGGCAGGATTGGCATAGCCCGGCAAGCCAAAGCAGAGTCCCTGCAAGAGCAGATGATATGGTAGCGGCTTATCTGGGTCGGTCTCACCGATTCCCGCATCCCCCAGGATGCGGCTTAGCGCCCGCCTCACCGTATCCTCGTTCCCACGGCACAGCCCGTCGCGAAACGCATCGACGTCTCGAATGTCTTCGGCAGCGCACTCAAACCACTCAACAATCACTAGACGCAAGGCCTGGCGAAGCTCGTTATTGGGCAATCGCAAAGCACGGAGCCGATCGCCATGCTCTGGCTCCTCAGTCATATCCGTCGTGAGAAAACCGGACAGATACAGCGCTGTCCACATGCCATCGTCAGGCGAGACATCTGGCTCTGCAGTGCCCAAACAAAGCGGGACCTCAGCACACCCATAGGCCTCGAGCAAATCAAACAAGACCGAAAGGCGGTCGAGATTCCACCCGGCAACTACCCTACTCAGGCAATCCGCATACCCATACAGATCGGCGCGCACAGGCGCCGTGCAGCCTCGGTCCAGAAAACCGATCACACGCGCTGGACTCGAGCAACAGGCCCTACCAAACCGATATCCCTCGAGCCATTCACGCGCATCATCAAGGTATTCCTCGCGCCCAGCATGATTCAACAGAGCCCGGACCTCGGCATCCGAAAAGCCGAACCAACGGTCACACCACGTCGAAAGCGGCGTCGTCAGACAATACGAGCAGCCATGCAAAGGAAGCGCCGCTTCGGCAGGGCCGGGACGCTCCCCCATCAGACACGTCAGCCGCAACGAATCGCGCGCAGTGGCAATGGCGTCGAACAGCACGCGATCGAATAGCCCTGCCGGATCGGCGTCGGAAGCGTCCCTCGCGCTCGCACGGCGAGACCACGCCGCATCGTACCCATCAACGAGCAATACAACCTGCTCATCGCAGGCCATCTCCAGCAGCTCAATGAGCACACCGAGCACCGAGTCAACCTCGTCCGCGCTCGCCACGCCACGCACGACGCGTTCGATGTGACGCACCTTATCTCGAGCTAAATCAGGAGCCTCCAAGAGCGCCAACAAGCGAGCGCACTCGCCCGAAAGAGCATCGCGCACGACGTCGGCAATAGCGGCACCACGCCTCGCAGCGCCAGAAAAGTCCAGCGATATCACCGGATAGCAAGCATACTCATCCCGATAGCGCCCACCGTCTGCATCCCAAATCTGAGCATTGGCAAACAAACGCTGATCAGCGCGACCAACCGCTGGACGCTCCAGAAAAGCCCTGAGCATCGACAAGTTCATGCTTTTGCCAAAACCCTCGGGTCGACAGCACACCACAACGGACGCGTCGCAGTCCAACGCATCGGCAATAAACATGGTCTTGTCGACCAGCGTGCAGCAACCAAGAGCCTCCGCATAGTCGTGCATGCCAATGGGCAAAGCCGCATCGTCGGCACAGCCGATCAAACGCACGCCAAAGCCAGCAGCACAATCAACATTTGCCTGTTCAGACACCAAAACGTTCCCCCTAAATCGCAGCACGATGCCAATTGTAATGACCGCATCGCATGTACCGATGTCGCCGCGCAAACATATCGGGCAACGGTAGTAACAAGAGGTGTGAGGGGGCACAATTAATCGTTGCACAACAAAACGGGGCCCGATACATTCGCACCGGACCCCGTCCCGACTATTTAGTTATCTGGCAACTAAGAGCCTACTCCCCCGAGTCGTCCTCCCCAGAAGCCTTCTTCTGCTGATCGAGCTTATACTTACCACTTACGATAGACGTAGCGCCCAGCGTGGCCAAGCTCGCGCTGGCAAGGCTCGCCATAACGATAAGGTCGCCCGTCTTGGGCATGTTACCGCCCGAAGTCTTAGTCGTTGTAGTGGTGGTTGTAGTGGTCACCGTCTTGGAGTCATTTTGCTCTTGGTTCTGGTTGTCGGTGTTGCCCTTACTGCTGTCCTCGCCCTGCTGCTTTCCGTCCTCGGTCTTGTCCTTGTTCTTGTCCTTCTCCTCAGATTCAGACTTCTTGTCCTCGTCCTTCTTCTGAGCGGACTTGTCGTCCTTCTCATCAGAGCTAGAACCCTTATCGGATTCAACCTTCTCGGAAGCCTTATCCTTGGAGTCGCCCTTTACGGCTTCGGTCTTTTCCGTGGAAGCCTGATCAGAGTTGTCCTTGTTCTGAGTCGAACCATTATTGACGCCAGCCATCAGCGAAGAGCCCAGCGTAGAACCAAGCTGCTCGGAGAAAGAAGGCTTCTTGTCCGGCGAAGCAACGGGAGCGTCCGGCGCCTTATTCGAGTCGTCCTTGGAAGCATCGGAATCAGGGGTTGCGTCAGAGCCGGAGCCGTTGTTAGAGCCGGTGTCAACGGACGAATCGCTCGAGCCGGTAGATGAGTTAGAGGTGTCAGCGCCGGTCGAACCAGAAGCGTCGCTGTCCGTATTGCCGGCAGAGCTTGAAGACGAATCGCCCGCAGCAGAGCCGTTCGAATTGGAGCCGTTCGAGGTAGAGCCGTCGTTGGTAGTGCCACCAGCCGAGCCATTACCGTCAGCATCGGTCGAGGGCGTATCCATCCTGTCATCGTTGGGATCGTCACTCGAGTCGTCATTCGAATCAGGTGTCGGCGAGGGCGCCGGTGTGGGCTCGGGCTGCACGGGCGTCGCAGCGGCTGCCTCGTCCTCGGCGATATAAGCCAAGCAGTCCTTCAGCTCATTCTTATAACGATTCTTCCAGCCCTCATGATACTGGGGCTGGCTCGAATACTTGGTCGCCACGTTATTGACCACGCTGTTGGAGAGCGCCGTCACAAACTCGCGGTCGGACATATCATTGGAAAGATTCGCCCAGCGGAAAAAGTCCCTGCAGCCACCGGTGCCGCACATGTTGGTAATGCTCCACACCATGCCCTTGACGCAATCGGCGCGGCCCGAAATATCAATACCCAGGCCGCTCTTGAGCCACGCCTCGGTCACCGCATAGTACGAGTTGTACGCATACGCATCTTGAAGTGCTGAGAACTCAACAGGATCGGTGTTGTACGCACCTTGGAAGGCATCCTGCGCGATATGGCCCAGCTCGGTGAGCTGGCCGTTCTCGTACATGACATTACTCGTGTTGGAAATCTCGCTGCCGCGATCAATCGCATCCTTGAGCATGCTGTATTTTTCGGGGCTGTAGTTGTAGACCTGCTTCATAAACGGAATGAGCGACCAACGGCGGTCGAACTGGTAATAGCCCAGCGCGTTGTAGCCGTCACCATACGAAAAGCCCTGGTTGTAGTTACCATGGCTCTCGTACTTGGTAAAGTACTTCATCTCGGTAGTCACGTTGACAAACGAAACGCCCTGGACCGACCTCAGCACGCCCGAGAAGGACTGCTGGGTGTAGAGACCCTTATCGATATCGGTGGCATCCGAGGCAACGCCTGGCGTGGGCTCCTCGGCAGCGGCGGGTGCCGGCGCGGAAACGGCGCCAAACGAAAGCGCCAGCGTCAGACCCGCGACAATAGCAGAATGCTTGGGCTGCATAAGATCCTCCCTGCATTGGTGTAGTTAAAGTGCAGTTTGCAAAGATGAGATTAAGTATTACAGCTCGCCGCCTGTTGCACAACAACCCCTCGGTAAACGGCAACTACCCTCCGCGAAATCTTAAGGAATTAAACAAACTGGTCGTCGGGCACCAACAGAAGCTCGCCGTAACGCTCCATCAGTCCGTCCCTCAACTGGCAGAAAGCGGGGATATAGGCGTTCAAGATACGCTGAATCAAATCTTGAGCAAGCTTGTTGTCGTAGATATGGACGTTCGTATTGCGGTCTCTGAGCATATCTAGCCAGGCTGCCTCATCAATAAAGTCGTAGAATCGGTAGGACTCCTTCAAGATGGCACGAGGAGACCCCGACGCGGCAAGCGTGGCACCCTCATACTCGAGCAGACGCTTAAGGAGCTTCCAGCTCAGTTCAAATTGAAGATTGAACTTATTAATCAATCCACTCTGAACAAAATCATTGTTGAGATCCTGATTGGGCGCATCCTCAAGATTCGCCAAGGCGCTGGCAAAGTTCTCATATTTTTTCATACAGAATCACACCATCCCTGGCAATTTCATCGAGCAATTGCTGCGATAAGGACTCGTCGAGATTGACGACATCTACATCTAAAAGAGTATCAAGACGCTCCTCGATCAAATATGAGAAACGGCCGAAATACCGGCAACCTGCTACGGCGATGTCAATATCGCTCTTAGGCAAGTTGTTGCCTCGAGCGCGAGACCCAAACAGCACAACTTTCTCGGCGTCACATTCCCGAGCAAAATCTTCGATTTGCTTGTACACCTTGTCGAGAGATGCCATTTGCAGCCCTACAGCTTAATGTCGAAGTTGATCTCGGGGACGGCGGCCAGGTCGGCCAACGTCACGCCGTCGACGTACTTTTCGATCACGTCGTCCAGGCCGCGCCAGAACTTGACGGTCGAGCACAAATCGCTGCGGGTGCAGCTGTTGTCGATGCCGTCGCACGCCACGGGCGCCGTGCTGCCCTCGACAGCGCGCAGGATGTCGCCAGCACGCACCTCGGCCGGGTCCTTGGCCATCATGTAGCCTCCGCCCTTGCCGCGCACACTCTTAAGCAAGCCAGCCTTCATAAGCGGACGCACCAGCTGCTCCAAATACTTTTGCGAGATATGCTCGCGGTCGGCAACCTCGCGCAGAGCAATCTTGCCCTCGGCGTCACCGAGCGCCGCGATATAGATCATCAGCCGGAGGGCATAGCGGCCCTTGGAAGAAATGAGCATACCTACCCTCCCATCGCATCTGGGACAACATAACCAGGTTTGTTTGTCCCAAATCTTAAGTAAGTGGGACAAACACAACAGGTTATTTTGTCCCAGAATTTGAAAAGTCGAGTGGATTAGTCGGGTTTTCCCTTGACTAACGCCGAACCCATAGTAACTTTATTCCGAGAAGATTCCTAGGGTTTAGTACACCCATGAGTACACCATATACAGAGAGGGACAGCATGAGCGCAAATCCGCTGCTTTCCATCGAAGGTCTGACCGCCTCCGTGGACGAGAAGACCATCCTCCACAACGTCAACCTCAAAGTCGCCGCCGGCGAAACCCATGTGCTGATGGGCCCCAACGGCGCCGGCAAGTCCACCCTCGGCCACCTGGTCATGGGCGACCCCGTCTACACGGTCAACGACGGCCGTATCGTCTTTGACGGCCAGGACATCACCGAGCTCACCACCGACAAGCGCTCGCGCGCCGGCCTGTTCCTGAGCTTCCAGGCACCGGTCGAGATCCCTGGCGTGCCGCTGTCGAGCTTTTTGCGCGCCAGCATCGCCGGCCGCCCCGGCCTGGAGATGAAGGGTAAGGAGTTCCGCCGCCGCGTGAAGGAGCTCGCGGCCGAGCTCAACATGGATACCGCCTACCTCAACCGCGAGCTGGGCGTAGGCTTCTCGGGCGGCGAGAAGAAGAAGGTCGAAATGCTCCAGCTTCTGCTGCTGCAGCCCAAACTCGCCATCCTGGACGAAACCGACTCCGGCCTGGACGTCGACGCCCTGTCCACCGTCAGCCATGGCATGGACGCCTACCGCAAGAGCTGCGACGGCTCCATGCTCATCATCACGCACAACACGCGCATCCTGGAGCACCTGGATGTCGACCGCGTCCACGTTATGGTCAAGGGCCACATCGTGCGCGAGGACGACGCCTCGCTTATCCCCTGGATCGACAAGAACGGCTTTGAGACCTTCGAGCGCGAGGCCGCCGAGCAGCGCGCCCAGGCCGAGGCCGCCGCTGCCGAGCAGCAGGCGTAAAGGGGCAACGCAATGACCAAGAACCGCACCGAGGTCGCAGACATCGACCGCAGCCTCTACGACTTCACCTATGGCGAGGAGGGATTTGAGCGCCTCGACGCCGGCATCACGCCCGACATCGTGCGCGAGATCAGCACCAAGAAGGACGAGCCGCAGTGGATGCTCGACCTGCGCTTAAAGTCCCTCGAGATCTTTAATCGTTTTCCCGACCCGACGTGGGGCCCCTCCATCGAGGGCCTGGACATGGATAACATCGTCACCTATGTCAAGCCCAACACCGACCAAAAGCACGACTGGGAGTCGGTGCCCGACGACATCAAGAGCACCTTTGAGCGCCTGGGCATCCCCGAGGCCGAGCGCAGCTATCTGGCAGGCGTCGGCGCGCAGTACGACTCCGAGCTCGTCTACCACAACATGCAGGACACGGCGTCTAAGATGGGCATCGTCTACTCCGGCATCGAGGAGGCCCTGCACGACCCGCAGTGGGAACCGCTCATCCACGAGAAGTTTATGACGCTCATCCCGCCCACCGACCACAAGTTTGCGGCCCTGCACGGCGCCGTATGGTCGGGCGGCTCGTTTGTCTACGTGCCCAAGGGCACCAAGCTCGACTTCCCGCTGCAGAGTTACTTCCGTCTTAACGCCAAGGGCGCCGGCCAGTTTGAGCACACGCTCATCATCGTCGAGGACGATGCCGACCTGCACTTCATTGAGGGTTGCTCCGCGCCCAAGTACAACGTGGCCAACCTCCACGCCGGCGCCGTCGAGCTCTTTGTGGGCAAGCGTGCGCACCTGCGCTACTCTACCATCGAGAATTGGTCCAAGAACATGTACAACCTCAACACCAAGCGTGCGCGCGTGGACGAGGACGGCGACATCGAGTGGATCAGCGGCTCCTTCGGTAGCCACGTGGGCTACCTCTACCCCATGAGCGTGCTCAGCGGACGCCGCGCCCGCTCGAGCTTTACCGGCATTACCTTTGCCGGCGCCGGCCAGAACCTGGATACCGGCTGCAAGGTCGTGCTCAACGCGCCCGATACTTCGGCAACCGTCGAGACCAAGGGCATCTCCAAGAGCGGCGGCATCCAGACCTTCCGCAGCTCCATCGTGGCCACGCCCAAGGCCGAGGGTTCCAAGGCAACCGTGAGCTGCCAGTCGCTCATGCTCGACGACCAGAGCCGCTCCGACACCATCCCCGCCATGGACATCCGCGCCAAGAATGTCGACATCGGCCACGAGGCCACCATCGGCCGTATCGGCGACGATAAGGTGTTCTACCTGATGAGCCGCGGTATCTCGGAGGAAGAAGCCCGTACCATGATCGTCAACGGCTTTGCCAACCCGGTCTCCAAGGAGCTACCGCTGGAGTACGCCGTCGAGATGAACAACCTGATCAAGCTCGAGATGGAAGGAGCGATCGGATAATGAAACAGACCACGAACACCGCTGCTACCACCCTTGAGCAGGTCAATGCGATGCCGGCTGCCACATGGGGCTGGCTGAAGATGAACCAGACCAAGCTCGAGCTCTCTGACGAGCTTGCCGCCGCTCCCGCCGAGACCGTTAAGGTTGAGGGCTTGGACGAGCAATTTGCTGGCGTGGCAGACGCGTTCGACGCCGCCATGGACGCCATCGCCGAGCGCTTCCCCGAGCGCCGCGCCTCCGCGCCCGGCGATGCCGCCGACCGCGCCCGCATCACGCCCGAGACCGAGCTCGACGTGCCCGCCACCTCCGTCTACCAGGCCGGTGCCATTAAGCTGGAGGAGGAGCTCTCCCCCGCTGAGGCCTTCGAGACTGGCATGGGCGAGGCTGCCTACACCTACCTGGCCGACCACGCCACCAAGCGCGTCGTCATCGATGTGCCCGCATACAAGCACGCCACGGTTACCGTGCGTGTGAGCGGTGTCGATGCCGCCGCGGCCATCGCCGCCATCGACGTCGTCGTCCGTCCCCAGTCGACGCTCGACCTGCAGATCGCCCTGGACTCCCCCGTTGCCGGCGAGGGCGTCGTGGGATCCGTGCTGCGCGTGTGCGCCCACGAGTACGCCACCGTCAACGTGACCTGCACGCAGACGCTCGACGATAGCTGGATCGCGCTCGACGACACCGGCCTGTTCCTGGACGAGGGCGCGCGCGTCAACGTGCAGCACACCGTCCTGGGTGCCGGCGCCAGCGCCACCGGCCTTGCCGGCGACCTGCTGGGCGATACCGCCAAGGTCACCATCGATACTGACTACCTGGGCGCCCGAGAGCAGGTGCGCGACTTTAACTACGAGCTGCGCCACCGCGGTCGCAAGACCGAGTGCGAGATCGACGCCAACGGCGTGCTGACCGGCACGTCCAAGAAGGTCTACCGCGGCACCATCGACCTCGTGCACGGTTGCAAGGGTGCAACCGGCACCGAGCGCGAGACGGTGCTTTTGGCCAACAAGGGCGTCGACAACAAGACCGTTCCCGTCATTCTCTGCGACGAGGACGACGTCGCCGGCAACCACGGAGCCACCATCGGCCACGTCCGCGACGAGCAACTGTTCTACCTCGCCTGCCGCGGCCTTGACCAAAACGCCGCCGAGGACCTGTTCGTCCGCGCCAAGCTGGAGGACGCCGCACTTTCCGCCACCGACGAGCGCACCCGCGCCGCCGTCGTCCGCCTGGGCAACAACCTGATCGACAACTTTGAAGAGGAGCTCGCATGATCGACACCGAGCACGTTAAATGCGACACCTGTACCGCACCGGAGCCTATGGAGCTCGACGCCAGCGACGAGGCCTCGCGCGGCTGGCCTACCGTCGACATCGAGACTAATCCCTACAAGGCGCAGTTCCCGCTGTTCCAGCAGCACCCCGAGATCGCCTTCCTCGATAGCGCCGCCACCGCGCAGCGCCCTGCCTGTGTGCTCGACGCCGAGCGCGACTTCTATCAGCGCATGAACGCCAACCCCCTGCGCGGCCTGTACTCGCTTTCCGTCGAGGCAACCGACGCCATCGCGAAGGTCCGCCAGCAGATCGCCGACCTCATCGGCGCCTCACAGGCCAACGAGATCGTCTTCACCCGCAACACGAGCGAGTCGCTCAACCTGGTCGCCAAGAGCTTTGCACCCACGGTGCTCGAGCCCGGTGACGAGGTCGTCATCACCATCATGGAGCACCACTCCAACCTAATCCCGTGGCAGCAGGTCTGCCGCGAAACCGGCGCCAAGCTCGTCTACCTCTACCCCACCAAGACCGGCCAGCTCACCACCGAGGAGGTTCTTACCAAGGTTGGTCCCAAGACCAAAATTCTGGCCGTGGGTCAGGTTTCTAACGTGCTGGGCGTCGAGAACCCGGTCAAGAACCTCGGCAAGCTCGTCCATAAGTACGGCGGCTATCTGGTCGTCGACGGCGCGCAGTCGCTGCCGCACATGCCGGTCGATGTGGCCGACCTGGGAGCCGACTTCTTTGCCTTTAGCGCACACAAGGCCATGGGCCCCATGGGCATCGGCGTGCTGTGGGGCAAGATGGACCTGCTCAACGCCATGCCGCCCATGCTCACCGGCGGCGAAATGATCGACTCTGTCACCGAGCAGGACGCCGTCTGGGCGCCCGTCCCCGAGAAGTTCGAGGCCGGCACGCAGGACGCCGCCGGCATCTTCGCCACGGGCGCGGCACTCGACTACCTGGTCAACACGGTGGGTTACGAGAACATTCAGGCCCGCGAGCAGGCACTCGTCCACTACCTGATGGGCGAACTCATGCAGCTCGACTTTGTCCAGATCATCGGCTCCATCTATTGGGACAACCACCACGGCGTCGTGAGCTTTAACGTCAAGGGCATCCACCCGCACGACGTCGCGAGCATCATGGACATGGACGGCGTCTGCATCCGCGCCGGCCACCACTGCGCGCAGCCGCTGCTTACCTGGCTGGGCGTCGAGAACCTTGCCTGCTGCCGCGCCAGCGTGGCCTTCTACAACGACAAGGCCGACATCGACAAGTTCATCGCCGGCCTGCATCACGTTTGGAGCACGTTCAATGGGTAATCTGTACACCTCCACCACACTTATGGAGCACAACTCGCACCCCGACTATAAGTACGAGATGGATGCTCCCACGCACGAGCACGACGGTATCAACCCCAGCTGCGGTGACGAGCTCACCTTGCAGCTACGAGTCGAGAACAACGTGATCGAGGAAGTCTCCTTTACCGGCCACGGCTGCGCCATCAGCCAGGCCAGTGCCGACATCATGGCCGATCTCATCACCGGCGAGACCGTCGAGGAAGCTCGCCGCCTGGCAGAGCTCTTCCTCGCCATGATCCGCGGCGAGAAGCTCTCCGAGGAGGACCTGGAAGACCTGGACGAAGCCGCCCAGCTCCAGGACATCTCGCACATGCCCGCCCGCGTCAAATGCGCCGAGCTCGCCTGGCGCACCCTCGACGGCATGCTCGAGGGGCAAGCTAACCAGTAGCGTATGCTCCGAATCCAAGGTTTTTGATTGCCGAGCCGCCCGATACGGGCGGCTCTGTTTTTCCTAATGAGCACGAACACACAAAATCAGCGCGCCCGGCGCCCCGTCTGTCATTTACCACACGGCCAGACGCGAACACGGGCGTTTTCCACAGCACCAAAGGCCTGCGGCAGGGCCCCGGGCCCGCCAAGCAATGCGCCAAGCCCCGTTCTGCTGAGCTCCGACTCGCTTCGCGCCTGCCGCAGACGGGTCCCATAGGGTGCGACGTGCATTTTTGCGAGTATTCAGCACGCCAAGCTGTATGTATACGCATCGAAAGCGTTAATCAACGTCTCCAGGCGCATATATATTGTGTTTTAGAACAAGCATCGCGGTCTCAGGGATCACATACATGCGCTTCGGAGGCGCATCGGAAGGCATAAATAGCTTCGGGACCCGTATGTTGCAAGATTGCGGCAGTGCCGACAGCACCACGATGCTGAAAACTCCGTTTTTTGCACGGCGCAAACGGGGGTAGGCACGGGCAAACCCGGACTGAGCTGTTATTTTTATGCAAGATGACGATTGTTCTATGCATATTAAGAAGTGCAGTTACCGTACCAAGCTTTTGAACGCTGGTTGCGGCGTATGGACGACCCCAACTGCGGTGAACAGGCGACCTTACATCACGTTTCCGCCAGCCCGCATCGCCGTTCGCGCGCGGGCGCGCACGATACGAGAGACGGTACTTTTGCCAATCCCGGTATACCGCTCAATCTGGCGCACCGTAAAACCGGCATCGTGCAATCCAAAAATAACGGTATCGCGCTGCGCAGGCGGTGCGTCTTTAACCCCATGGAGCGGAGCCCCGAGGCTCTTCGCCATCTTGTCGGCAAAGGCGTGGCATTCCCACTCTGTCTCTTTCATATCGCGCAGCGCCGGTTCGCCGCCGTCGGGCGTCGAAAGCGAATAGGCAATAAAGCCCTCGGCAGAACCAAAAAGCTCAAGCACGCAAGAAGGATCAGAAAATCCCCTCGCGACATCGGCCGCGTCACCGTCGTAAGCGCACAAATGCTCCGGAAAGCTGCTCCAGGGATAACGCTCAATGAGACTGATGCCCGCCTCCTGCGGATCGGCGTGAACGGAGCGAATAGCCTCCATCACCTGCCAGTCGGTATCGAGCGAGCGCCGGTCAAAACGGTTCTGGAACAGATGCCCTGTGCGCCCCGTGCGTTTATTGAACCGCCGCGCGTACGTCAAAAGCAGCCGGTGCATCGCCGCGCTCATCGCGTCCTCGTAATCTGCAAGCACCAGACGCACGTGATTGCCCATAAGGCACCAGGCGATAACCGTCACGCCCGCCTTGCGGCAGCACTCACGCATCAGCTCCAAGAACTCCCACCGGTCTTCATCGCCCTCAAAGATGAGCTGCTTGCCCGTACCGCGGGCACAGACATGGTAAAAGCCGGTAACCGTTCTCCAAACGCGCTGCATGGCGCTCCCTTCGCCGGGATCTGCTTGCCATCCAATACAGCACGATTGAAGCGTGCCATCAAAACATTCACGCAAAACAATTCGCTCGCGCGGCCAAAGACAGTAAACAGGCGGCGAACGGCACCGTTGCAACAGGTCAACCCCCGCAACGCTTACAAGAGCTGCCCAAAAGCTTGCCAAAGACGGACCCCTTCTACGGAAGTTCGCGACCACAGAACATAGAGTTAAACCGTTTCAATTAAAACTTCCGGACTTCTCGCTACGAAAACTGAGCCGTTCGCCGAATATTCCGTGCATTTCGCGGTATTATAGGGGCTGCATGTCATGTCCCTTTCGAAGGGTCGCCCGGCAATCGCCAGCCACGACCCCCAGACGGGACGCCAACACGATAGAGAGGAGAGGCATGCAGTACTCACAGGAAGTGGAGAACATGTGCCCCGTTGCCAAGGGTGCATACCACGGCCCCGCACCCATCCCCGAGGAGGGCAAGTGGGTCCAGGCTAAGGAGATTTCCGACATCTCCGGTCTTACGCACGGTGTGGGTTGGTGCGCACCTCAGCAGGGCGCCTGCAAGCTCACGCTGAACGTCAAGGACGGCATCATCGAGGAGGCCCTCGTTGAGACCATCGGCTGCTCGGGCATGACCCACTCTGCCGCCATGGCTTCCGAGATCCTTCCCGGTAAGACCATCCTCGAGGCCCTCAACACCGACCTCGTCTGCGACGCCATCAACGTTGCTATGCGCGAGATCTTCCTGCAGATCGTTTACGGCCGCAGCCAGACCGCGTTCTCCGAGGGCGGCCTGCCCGTGGGCGCCTCCCTCGACGACCTCGGCAAGGGCCTTCGCTCTCAGGTCGGCACCATGTTCGGCACCAAGGCCAAGGGCGCTCGTTACCTCGAGCTCGCTCAGGGCTACGTCACCCGCATGGCTCTCAACGACAAGAACGAGATCATCGCATTCGAGTTCCTGAACCTCGGCAAGTTCACCGACGCCGTCAAGGCCGGCAAGACCCCCGAGGAGGCCATCGCTGGCGCTATGGGCCACTATGGTCAGTGGGAGAACGCTGCCAAGTACATCGACCCGCGCACCGACGAGGAGACTCACTCCGTCGCCAGCGTGTTCCCGGTTCACGAGTAGAAAGGGAGGGAAATAACTATGACTGTTACGTTCGAAGGTTACGAGCGCCGCGCTGACAAGATCAACAAGTGCCTCGCCGACAACGGCATCGCCTCCCTCGAGGAAGCTCTGCAGATCTGCACCGACAAGGGCTTCAACCCGCGTGAGATCGTCAACAACACCCAGTCCATCGCCTTCCAGAACGCCGAGTGGGCCTACACCCTCGGCTGCGCTCTTGCTGTCAAGCGTGGCGCCAAGACCGCTTCTGAGGCTGCTGCCATCATCGGCGAGGGCATCCAGGCCTTCACCGTTCCCGGCTCCGTCGCCGAGGACCGCAAGGTCGGTCTGGGCCACGGCAACCTGGGCGCTATGCTGCTCTCCGACGACACCGAGTGCTTCGCCTTCCTGGCCGGCCACGAGTCCTTCGCTGCCGCTGAGGGCGCTATCGGCCTGGCTCTGAACGCCAACAAGGCTCGCAAGAAGCCGCTGCGCGTTATTCTCAACGGTCTGGGCAAGGACGCCGCTCAGATCATCGCCCGCATCAACGGCTTCACCTACGTGAAGACCCAGTTCGACTACTTCACGGGCGAGCTCAAGGTCGTCGAGACCATCCCCTACTCCGATGGTCCCCGCGCCGCCGTCAACTGCTACGGCGCCGACGACGTCCGCGAGGGCGTTGCCATCATGTGGCACGAGAACGTCGACATCTCGATCACCGGTAACTCCACCAACCCCACGCGCTTCCAGCACCCCGTCGCTGGCACCTACAAGAAGGAGCGCCTCGAGGCTGGCAAGAAGTACTTCTCCGTCGCTTCTGGTGGCGGCACTGGCCGTACCCTGCACCCGGACAACATGGGCGCCGGCCCTGCCTCTTACGGCATGACCGACACCATGGGCCGCATGCACTCCGACGCCCAGTTCGCCGGTTCTTCCTCCGTGCCTGCGCACGTCGACATGATGGGTCTCATCGGCATGGGCAACAACCCCATGGTCGGTGCCACCGTCGCCTGCGCTGTCGCCGTCGAAGAGGCCCTCAAGGCCTAATCGCGCCCGCGCGATGCTCAGATAGTTGAGCTTTGGAGCCGCTACCTTTCGAGGTAGCGGCTCTTTTTGTTTGCGCTGGCGCAGGGTATCTAATGCCGATATATCAGCTGGGGCGAAATACGAGATGTGAAGAGATGGAGCGTCAGAGCGTCCATGACGCCCACCTGCCATATTTGCCCTTTACCGATTTGCCGGGTCTTTGCGGCCCCATTGCCGATCACCCGTGCGACAATGCGCCGGACGAGAAAGGAATCCGATGGAATCGACTGATGTACTGGTAATTGGATCTGGCATTGCGGGCCTTTGTGCCGCCATCGAAGCGGCACGCACGGGCGCAACCGTCGCTGTGGCAAGCGCCGGCAAGACCATGAGTGGATCGAGCTTCTTCCCTGGAACCTGGGGCCTAGGGCTTATCGGACCCGTTAACGAAGACGACGAACAAGACCTCATCGACACCATCCAGACCGTCGGCGGCGGTGTCGCCGACCCCGAGCTTGTCCAGACGTTTGTCCACGGCATTCCCCAGGCAATTGAATGGCTCGAGCAAGACCTGGGCGTTGAGCTCAAGCGTCCGCAAAACGCTGAGAGCGCTCAGCAAAAGCAGTTTATCCCCTGCTTTGACCACAAGACGCGCATGTGGCGCGGCCTCACCCGCAAGCCCCTTGAGGACGCTCTGACAGCCCGGATCGAGTCGCTCGGCATTCGCCTGCTCCCCCGCCATGAGCTTATCGACCTTGTTGAGGACACGAACGGCAGAATAACCGGAACCGTGCTCTACGACCTCACCGAAAATCGAATCGTGCCCTTTGCTGCCAAGGCCACGATCATCGCAGCCGGTGGCACAGGCGGCCTGTTCGAGCGCAGCCTTACGTCGGCTGATGTGCTCAGCTCCTCGCAGGCCATCGCGCTGGCGCACAGCGCAACACTTACTAATATAGAGTTCATGCAGATGATGCCCGGCTTCATCGAGCCCAGGCGTAACTTGGTCTTCAACGAGAAAACCTGGCGCTACGTACATGTAGACCAGCCGGCAGATATTGCCGACGACAAGCTGGACGAACTGCTCGAGCAGCGCTCTGGATATGGTCCCTTCACGTCACGTTTGGCCTCCCGCGCTATCGATCTCGTCATCGATAAGGCAGGTGCCGAAGGCCTGGCACTCCACTACGACTTCCCCAGTGAGGATGTCCCAGAATTTGTGCAGACTTTTGCCACCTGGCTGCAAGACGAGCACGGCATCGCCCCGACTGACGAGATGCGCGTTGCGATGTATGCCCACGCCGCTAACGGCGGCATCAAGATCGATAAGACCGCGTACACGGGCGTTGAGGGCCTCTACGCTTGCGGCGAGGCGACAGGCGGCATGCACGGCGCCGACCGCATTGGTGGCTTGTCAAGCGCCAACGGCATCGTGTTCGGACGCATCGCAGGAGCATCGGCAGCCCTTGCAGCGCAGAATGCACCTGAGATGGCCCCGAAGACGGATATCGACCTCCCCCAGCATGGCATTGCCACAACAGATGCCGAACGCCTGACACACAGCCTTAAGCACACGATGAGCACCTATTGCATGATCAACCGCACCGAGACGGGCCTATCCGAAGCACTACACGAGCTTGAGGGCTTGAAGACGGAGGCAACGACCTTGAGCACACAGAAAGCCCAGGACAGCGAAATCGCTGCCCTCGCCCGCCTTCAGTCGCAGATTCAACTAGCACAGGAAATGGTCAAAGCCATGCGCAAGCGAACCGAAAGCCTCGGATCGCACTATCGAACGGACTAAACTGGACACCCATCTAAAGCAGAACACACCTAATCGATATCTATGGGCCCCGTGAGCTCGAGGTGGCACGGGGCCTATTCGTGTCCGCACGGCAGCGTATCCTAATTCTGAATACAGAGCGGGCAAAGCCCGCACAGACAATAGACCAGCGAGGAGGAGATATGGACAGTAGTGATATCGAGAAGTGGCGTGTCAAACTTGATAGCTACGCCAATGTGGAAGACGGCGTTGAGTATTGGCTCGCACGCGATTTAATGGAACCCATGGGGTACACTCGATGGGAGAACTTCGCCGAAGTTGTTAAGAGGGCAACAGTCTCATGCGAAACAAACAAAACTCCAGTTGATTCCCATTTTCGTGACACCACGAAAATGGTAACTGCCGGTGTCGCCGCTCGCGCGGTTAAAGACTACAAACTTACGCGCTATGCATGCTATTTAATCGCACAGAACGGAGATTCAAACAAGCCAGAGATCGCGCTCGCCCAGGCATACTTTGCCGTGCAGACGCGCCGCCAAGAGCTCATAGAGCAGCGCTTCGCAGAGATTCAGCGCTTGCAGGCGCGCCACTCGCTATCCGATTCAGAGAAACAGCTCTCGGGTATTGCGTTCAAACGCGGCGTGGACTCCAAAGGATTCGCGATCATCAAGTCGAAGGGCGATGAGGCGTTATTCGGCGGCAGAAGCACGGCGGAAATGAAGCAGCAGCTCGGCGTACCCAAGAGCGCGGCATTGGCGGACAGGTTAGCCGATGTCCTCATCAAAGCAAAGGACCTTACGAACTCGATGACGGCCTTCAACGCCGAGGAACACGACCTGTACGGCCTGGACCAGATCAAGCAAGAGCACGTCGAGAACAACACAAGCGTGCGTGGCAGCCTCATCGACCGCGGAATTGTCCCCGAGAACCTACCGCCTGCCGAGGATACAAAAAAGCTCGAGCGTCGCGTGAAGGCAGACGAGAAGAAACTCAAGGAGGGTACTGACGGTTTTACCGATCCCCAGGGTAGGCTCGATCTGTGAAAGCGGCTGTGCCCTTTCGGGTTCGACCCCATGCGAGGTCAACAAAAAAGCGACCAGCCGAAGCCAGTCTCTTTAACATGCTTTGGTGGGCCGTCAGGGGGTCAGCCTGCTGCGCAGGCGGCCGCTGCGGCGCCAAGGCGCCTTGCGCGCTACGCTGGTAAATGCTTACGTATTTCCTCAGCTCCGCGCCCTTACGGGTTCGACCCCATACGAGGTCAACAAAAAAGCGACCAGCCTGAGCCAGTCGCTTTAACAATCTTTGGGTGGGCCGTCAGGGGGTCGAACCCTGGACCTTGGGATTAAGAGTCCCCTGCTCTACCAACTGAGCTAACGACCCAAAGCTAAAGTCCGTTATGGCGGACTTTAGAGGAGATATCGTGTGGTGGGCCGTCAGGGGGTCGAACCCTGGACCTTGGGATTAAGAGTCCCCTGCTCTACCAACTGAGCTAACGACCCGATATCAACACGAAGCAAGAACTGGGGTGGGTAAAGGGACTCGAACCCTCGACCTACGGGACCACAACCCGTCGCTCTAGCCAACTGAGCTACACCCACCGTGTCCTGTGCGCTTCGCGCTCGACTATTATTGCAAGGAACGCCACGCGATGCAAGCCCCAATTTTCAAGAATTTTGAAAAGAGTTTTTCGAGACCATTTCGAGCAAATCCCACCGGTTTCATAGGAGTAAACTTGCCCCACTGCAAATGCTCGAAAGGACCGGCATGAAAGAACTATCCAACCGCACGGCAACGTTTACCGATTCGGTCATCCGCCGCATGACACGCATCTCCAATAAGTATGGCGCTGTCAATCTCTCGCAGGGCTTCCCCGACTTCGATCCCCCGGCGCAGCTGCTCAACAGCCTCAGCGCCATCGCCAGCGACCCCAAGCCGCTCTATCACCAGTACTCCATCACCTGGGGCTCCCAGGCCATGCGCGAGGCGCTCGCCGCCAAACAGGAGCACTTTATGGGCATGCCGGTGAATCCCAACGAGAATATCGTAGTCACCTGCGGCTCCACCGAGGCCATGATGGCCGCCATGATGACGGTCACGAACCCCGGCGACAAGGTCGTCATCTTCTCGCCATTCTACGAGAACTACGGCGCCGACACGATCCTTTCGGGTGCCGAGCCCATCTACGTACCGCTCAACCCGCCCACATTCGACTTTGACCGCGAGGCGCTCGAGGCTGCCTTCCGCGACAACGACCCCAAGGCCATCGTCCTGTGCAACCCTTCCAACCCCTGCGGCAAGGTCTTCACGCGCGAGGAGCTCACCTTTATCGCCAACCTCTGCAAAAAGTACGACGCCTATTGCATCACCGACGAGGTATACGAGCACATCGTCTACGCACCCCATGAGCACGTCTACATGGCCACGCTGCCTGGCATGTTTGAGCGCACCATCAGCTGCAGCTCGCTGTCCAAGACCTACTCCATAACCGGCTGGCGCCTGGGCTACACTATCGCCCCTGCCGAAATCACCGAGCGTATCAAAAAGGTCCACGACTTCCTCACCGTGGGCGCCGCCGCTCCCCTGCAGGAAGCCGTCGTCACCGCCCTCAATTTCGACGACAGCTATTACGATGAGGTCCTCGACCTCTATACCGCCAAACGCGACCTGTTCTGCCAGGGACTCGACAGCATCGGTCTTGAGCATAACGTGCCGCAGGGCGCCTACTACGTCATGATGGACATCTCTGAGTTTGGCTATGACAGCGACCTCGAATTCTGCGAGGACCTCGCGTCTAAGGTGGGCGTGGGCGCCGTGCCCGGCTCGAGCTTCTTCCGCGAGCCCGTCAACCACCTGATTCGTTTCCACTTTGCCAAGCGAGACGAGACGCTTAACGCGGCACTGGAGAACCTCAAGTCCCTGCGTGATAAAATCAAACCGCGCGGGTAAGGACGGCCCGGCAACTAAAGTAACTAAAGAAGCCCCGCACCGCCTGCCGCGTTGCGAGGCTTCTTTTTATGGCGCTTTCTTAAATGGTTTAGAGCTCTATACTTTAGTCATGGAGCAACTCGTCCCAGTGAGAGGAATATTATGGAAGAGCAGCAACTTATCGGAGCGCTCGAGGCCGGCGGCACCAAGATGGTCTGCGCCACGGGCTATGCAGACGGCACGGTCCTGGAGCGTGAGCAGATCGTGACCACGACTCCGCAGGAGACCGTCGAGGCCGTCAACGCATGGTTTGCCGACAAGGGCATCGCCGCGCTGGGCATCGGCGCCTTTGGCCCCACCGCAGTCAACCCTGCCTCGCCCCAATACGGCAAGATCCTGGAGACGCCCAAAACGGCATGGCGCTACTTTGACCTGCTGGGCACCATCCAAAACGAGCTCAATATTCCCTGCGGCTACGACACCGACGTCAACGTCGCCTGCCTGGGCGAGGTCACCTTTGGTTGCGCCCAGGGCCTCACTGACGTTGTGTATCTGACCATCGGTACCGGCGTGGGCGCCGGCGTGCTCTCGGGCGGCCAGCTCGTGCACGGCATGATGCATCCCGAGGCCGGCCACATCCTGGTCACGCGCGACCCGCGCGACACCATTGGCGAGCACAGCGCCTGCCCCTTCCACGACAACTGTCTCGAGGGCCTCATCGCCGGCCCCGGCGTTAAAAAGCGCTGGGATGGCAAGAGCGCCGGAGACATGGCCGATGACTCGGAGGCCATGGACCTGCTCGCCGGCTATCTGGCACAGGCACTCATGACCTACACGCTGTGCTACGCGCCGCAAAAGATCATCATCGGCGGCGGCGTGGCCGACCACACTCCCATCGTGCCGCTCGCACGCAAAAAGTGCGCCGAGATGCTCAACGGCTATATCGTCACGCCCGAGGTCAACGACATCGATAGCTACATCGTCAACAACAGCCTCGAGGGCAAGCAGGGCATCATGGGCTGCCTGGCCCTGGGCGCACAGGCGCTTCAGTAGCAGACGCACCCACGGGGCGTGGCACGCCCGGCAAATCCGACCTACGGAACGACGCCACCACGCCTCATATAAGCCCTCAAATAAAAAAGGCCGCCTAGGACCAAACAATACGTCCTAGGCGGCCTTTTTGGCGCACATCAGCGACCGTAAGAGATATCGGAGCACAACGCCCGTTGCCGCTCCACAGCAGTCGATCATCACATCGGTGATCATTCCAGCGCGTCCCGGCACAAAGAGCTGAATCGTCTCGTCGATCGAAGGAATCAGCAGCAGGAACACCGCCGTGGGCAGCAGCACGTCAAAGGTGCGCCGGCCCTCAAAATCAAAGGCGTGCGTTGCCAGGATGCCGAGCACCATATACTCGGTAAAATGCGCGCACTTGCGAACAACAAAGTTGGTCACCCATTCATATGGAAGTCCCACGCCGTGCAGGAAACCGCGGATAGCTTCCATGACCGTTAGACTCAGTGAGCCCGACCCCGAGCCGGGAACCAGCGAATTGCCCCAGATCAAGAGCGCCATCAGGCAGGTCACGACCGCCCATTTTCGATTGATCTTAACCATGCAGAAGTTATGCCTCCGCGCGGAGCGGCGCAAAGCTGGCGGTACCGCCCTCGATAACGCTCAGATAGGCACGGCCCGTACGCTTGGCGGTAGAGGACTGCAGGCGCTCGATCTCTTCCTCGAGGATCTGATTGACGCGCTCGTGACGACGATTTTCCATAATGCCGGCGGCAATAGCCTCGGCTCGCTCGATGCTCTCGCGCGAGATACGGGCAGTATCCTCGGGGAACACAGCACTGTGACGGCCGACATAGGCGGGGACAGCAGGCTGAGGGGCAGCGACGGGAGCGGGGGCCGTAACAGGAGCAGGCTCGTCAATCTCATCCAGGATCGCGGTGGCGGCGGCCCACATGTCCTCGTGGCCCGAGTAATCGGCCATGGGGACATCAACCTCGAGCGAGGCATCTGGAAGGTCGCCGGTGTTGATGCGATCTTGGGCATCAATCGATGCGGTGATGGCTGCAGGCTCATCGAGGTCATCGAGATCGATGTCCGCGGCACCGGAGATGATAGGCATGCTGGCGAGGTTTGCATTGTACGGCGCAGCCTCAGCCGCCTGCTGCTGGGCAGGAGCGCCCCACAACGAGCTTTCGGCGGCACGGCGGGCGGCAACGGCCTCCTCGTCCGCGGCCATGGCTTCATCAACGTACGAATTGTCGGCAGAAGCGTTCGCGTCCGCCGAGGTAGCGCTGTAGGCGTTATTGGCTGCCGCGTTGGCGACGAGTGCCACGAAAGCCGCCGTGCTGCCCGCAGGGGCGGCCTGGGAGCCAGACACGGCGCGTGCCGCGGCGGCGATGTCGTCGCGATTGAAGGAGCCGGTCTGCCCGCCGTTGGTGAGCTCGTCGATGGCGACTTGATAGACGTCGCGCGAGTGCGCAGGGTCGCAGCTCACCGGCGAATCGTCGTCGAGCATACTGTCGATCATGGACCAAGCCTCGGCCTCGTCCATGGCATCTGCGGCTCGAGCGATGGTAGGGACACCATCATCGGCATGACGGCGCTGGAACGCACCAGTCAGGCCGGAAAGGAATGCCGAGGTAGACTGCTCCGCCTGAGCCTGAGAAGCAGAAGCCGCAGCGTAAGGAGTCGCATCCTGCTGCTGAGCTGGAATCGAGGCGGTCTTGAACTCGCTTTGATGCTGATTGAGATTGGCGGCACCGCCCATGGCATCAGGCTGGAACAGACGCTCTTCACGCTGCGCACGGTACTCGGAGATACCCAGCGAGGCGGCATAGATACCCACGCCCGCCACCGCGCCCACGGCGAAGGGAACCGCACCCGCCACGACCGTCTCGTTCACCGACGAAAACGGCAGCGTCGCGGCATACATAACCACGGGAGCGGCAAGGCCGATCCCGCACGAAAGTCCGGCAAGGACTGCTCGTTGTGTTGCATCAGAAGAAGCCATGAGCTCTCCCCATCTTCCAGCACCCAAATCGCATCATTCAGTTGGCTGCGCGAGAGAAGATGAAGCGGGGCTATGCCCCAAAGCAACGGTATATGGTTCGTTTCATCTGCGTTTTCCGTCGCGAAGCTTAAAAGCTATTATGCGAAACCGCCCTGTCGATTGCAAGCGACGATGTCGGATTGAAACGGGAAACCTGCTGCTTGCCAGTCTTATGGTCAAAAATAAGCGCGGAGCGGCGATATGGAAAAGGGCCGAGGCTCAAAGCCCCGACCCTTTATCGCATTGATGACTATCGCTGCGCGTGGATGACAACCTAGAACGTCTGCTCGTAGTCGCTGTGCTTTTTGGCCGAACGCACCAGGAACTCCTGGTTGGTGTTGGTGCCCTTAAGACCCTTGATAAACGACGCGGCTGCGCGCTCGGTGTTGTTCATGCCGGCAAGAATGCGACGCAGACCAAAGACAAACGGACGCATCTGCTCGTCGACCAACAGGTCTTCGTTGCGCGTACCGGAGGCAACGGGGTCGATAGCCGGGAAGATGCGGCGGTCGGCCAGGTCGCGGTCGAGCTTAAGCTCCATGTTGCCGGTACCCTTGAACTCCTCGAAGATGACCTCGTCCATCTTGGAACCGGTGTCGATGAGGGCAGAGGCCAGGATGGTGAGCGAGCCACCGTTCTCGATATTACGGGCTGCGCCCAGGAAGCGCTTGGGCGGATACAGGGCCGCCGAATCGACGCCGCCCGAAAGGATGCGGCCCGAGGCGGGCGCCGCCAAGTTGTAGGCGCGGGCAAGACGCGTGATGGAGTCGAGCACCACCACGACGTCGCCACGCAGCTCCACGATGCGCTTGGCGCGCTCGATGACGAGCTCTGCCACACGAGTGTGGTTGTCGGCGGGCATATCGAAGGTCGACGCCACAACCTCGCCCTTGATGGAACGCTGCATATCGGTGACCTCTTCGGGGCGCTCGTCGACGAGCAGGCAGATGAGGTGCACCTCGGGGTTGTTAATCGAGATAGACTGGCAGATCTTCTTGAGGATCGTGGTCTTGCCGGCCTTAGGCGGGGACACGATCAGGCCACGCTGACCCTTGCCGATCGGCGACACGATGTCGATGGCGCGACCGGTAATGGAGTCCTTGCCGTGCTCCATGCGCAGCGGCTCGTTGGGATAGACCGGGGTGAGGTCACCAAACTTGGGGCGATTGCGAATCTGCTCGGGGTCCAGACCGTTGACGGTCGTGATCTTGGCGAGGCCGGCGCGCTTGTCGCCGCCGCGCGAAGGACGAAGCGAGCCCTCGATGACGTCGCCCGTGCGCAGGCGCGCGGAGCGGATGAGGTAGGCGGGCACGAAGGCGTCGTCGTTGGACTTCATGTAGCCGTGAGCATGGATGATGCCGGAGCTATCCGGGCGAATCTGCAGGATGCCCTTGATGTCGCGGAAGCCCTCGGCCTTCGCGGCGGTGGTGTAGATCTCTTCGACGAGTTCGGCCTTCTTCTTGCCGGTCGTCTCAATCTCGAACTCCTTGGCCTTCTCGCGCAGCTCGGCGACCTTCATGGCCGCGAGCTCCTCGCGCGAAAGCGTGGGCTCGGTGGGGGCGGCGTTGCGCTCCTTGTTGCGCTGTTTGCGATCGCGCTGGCGGTTACGACGGTCGTTGTTGCGCTCGTCCTTGCGGTCGCTGCGGTCGTCATTGCGCTTGTGCTGGCGACGGTTGGGGCGAACGCCGTCTTCGGCCTCGGCGGGCGCGGCGCCATCGGTTGCGGCGGCGTCGGCATTGGCCGCAGCGGCGTCATTGGCCTCGGCGCCGGAATCGATCTGCGCTTCGACATCAGCCTGCCGCTCGGACGCCTTGGACTTAGCGGACTTCTTACGACCGCGCTTGGGCTTCTCGGGCGCAGGCTGTTCGACGTCCTGGGACTCAGCGGCATCAATCGATGCATCGGCGGTCGTCTCGGCGGAATCCTCGGACGCGCCCTTCTTGGCAGCCTTGGCCTTGGACGTGCGCTTAGCAGCAGTACGACGGCTGCGACCGGGACGGACGTCGGCGGGCTCGGCATCGGCGGGAGCGGCCTCGGAAGTCGTAGCATCCTGGACGGGCGCGTCGGCAGCGGTTGCAGACTCGGCGGTCGCCGCAGCATCCCGAGCGGCGGCGGCCGCGGCTGCGGCCTTCTCGGCCTCGACGAAGGCCTTGGGCTTGCGACCGCGACGGTGCGGGCGCAAAGCCGGATCGACAACGGGAACTTCGCTGGCCTCGACAGGCGCAGCGGGCTCAGCAGGCGATGCGTCCTCCCCCGCTGCGGAACGGACCGAAGCCTCAGTGAGCTCGGGGGTTACCTGTTCAGCAACCTGCTCGGCCTTAGCAGCCGTGCGACGGCGCGTGCGCGGTGCCGGCTTCTCGGTCGGCTGGTCGGCGGCAGACGTCTCGGGTAAAGACGGAGCTGCGAGCTCAGTCAGAGCCGCGGCCTCACGCTCGGCAGCACGACGGCGGGCGCGCACCACCTGAGCCTCGCTAATCTGCGCCAACGCACGTGCCTGCGCGACCTCATCGGAAATCGGCGCCGAGGAGTCAGCTGCAACGGTGCGCTTGGCGCGCGTCGTGCGCGTGGTACGGCGCTTGGGTTTGGTGACCTCCTCGCCGTCAGCGACAGGCTTGGCCGCGCGGCGCGTGCGCTTGGGCTTTGCCGGAACAGCCTCCTCACCAGTTGCAGGCACGGCCTTCTCAGCCGTTGCAGGCGTAGGCGTCTCAGGAGCCGAGGCTTGCGCGGGCGCCGCGACCTGGTCCGACGCAACCGGTGCAGCGGGAGCGGCCTGCGTCGTCGTTATTTCGTTTTCTTGCTGTTGATCAGACACAGTGTTTGCTCAACTTTCTTTTCAAGCCCTGTGATCACATGCTCCCTGCATAAACCTTCAGGGCGGCTAAACAGTCTAGCTCCGTCAAATACCGACGGACATCATTGATCTGTATCGAGATATTTGCGTCATATACGCAGCGTTAGTGTAACACAACCGCCGTCACCTGCAACTTAGTCATTGGGGACGTTCTTAAACGACTATTCAAAAGGGACACTCTTTGGTTTACCGCCCACAAATCTGACTGCCTCCGCCAAAACTATGGCGGTTTACTACGATGAATCGCTCAACCGCGACCACTCCGAAACTTGTTGAACTAAAACCGACGCTCCCATAAGTTGTCAAGAGGCAGTTTGCGGGAGCGCTCTCTCCAATTCGCACAGGAGCTCGTAATACCTCCTCTCCAGTTTCGTCGACCGCCGTTTCCCCCGTTCCAAGTGCCCGAGTGTGGCTGCGGACAGGCCGAGCTCCGCGGCGGCTTTCTTCTGAGTCACCCGCATCGCCTTGCGCATCTTCGCGAGCTCGGGGCCTTCCGGCGCGGCGCCGTCGGGGTTCGGGTCCATGAGCACGCGGTACACCTCCCGCGCTATGTAGCGCTTCAGGCAGCGGACCGCCTCCCGCCGGGACTTCCCCTCGGAGGTCCGCCTCGCCACGTACCTCCTCGTCCTCTCGTCGTACGCCATGCGCTTGATCGCGATCTCGTAGAGCGCCCAGTTCGCCTGCCGGTTGCCGCCGCGGTTGAGCCTGTGCCGGTCCGTCTTCCCGCTCGACGCGGGGATCGGGGAGACGCCGCACAGCATCGAGAACGCCGCCTCGCCCTTCAGCCTGCCGGGGTTGTCGCCGGCGGCCACGACCAGGGCGGCGGCGGTCGTCGTGCCGCAGCCCTCGACGCCGAGCAGCGCGGGCGCGTTCGCCTCCAGCAGCGCGCGGATGCGCGCGTCGAGGGACTCGACCTGGCTGCGGGCCTCCTTCCAGACCGTCGCGACGGACCGCAGCGAGGCCAGCACGCTCTCCTCGAGCGCGCTGGCCGCCTTCCTCCTGCGCGCGAGCAGCGGCATGAGGTCCTTCGGCCGCTCGCAGCCCCTGAACCGCTCCCTCAGGGCGCCCGGGGCCGTCGTGAGCATCGACTTCGCGCAGGCCACGCAGGACGTGGACGTCGCGACGGCCAGCCTGCGCGCGACGTAGAGCTGGCGCACCGCCTCGACCCAGCCGTCCTGCGACTTCGGCACGGAGCAGCCCCTCCCGGACGCCGCCTTGCGCGCCGCGCGCTCGGCGTCCAGCGGGTCGCTCTTCCCCTCGCCGGGCCTCGCCTTGTCCCTCTTGGGCCTGAGCACCTCGACCACGTTGTACCCGAGCTCCGCGAGCCTCCTCGTCAGCCCGGCCCCGTACGATGCCGTGCCCTCGACGCCGACGACCAAGCAGCTGCCCGGGTCGCCTATCGCCTCCGCCAGCCTGTCGTAGCCTTCGGGGTCGGCCCTGAAGCTCCCGCTCCGGATCTTCCTCCCGAGGCCGTCGAGCAGGCACAGGACGTGCACGTCCTTGTGCGTGTCGACGCCTGCGATGACAGTTTCGCCTTCCATTTTCGCTCCCCTCGGTCTGCCGCCTGCCCCGCGCCCGAGTCTCCCAGACATTGCACTGACGGGAGCGCTACAATCCAGTTGGCTTGTCCGATTGTCCGCGCTCATGCTCCTATTAGGTCATGGCAGGACTCCGGGTCGCGGAAGCCGGGGCGAGACAGGTCGGATTTGAGGACGGCCGAAGAGGCGTCAGCAGGTCAGTGGGTCATCGCCCCGGCTTTCAGCATCAGGGTAGCGCTGCGACGCGGAAATCGCGCGCTGTCGCCGCGCCCCGCAGTGCCCGCTTCCCCCGAGAACAATTATCAGTGCAGGTAGATGCCTTGCACTTTTTAGCGAAAAGCCGGCGTGGTTGGCATTTCTCAATTCATCGTAGTAAACCGGCATAGTTTCGTATTTCCAGCAGCCCCAAATTCGTCAATACGCCGGCGTTTATGCAAAAAGCCCGACCTCCGCATGGAGATCGGGCTTATAGGGCTCAGCAAAGCCGAACCTACACGGTCAAATGACCCGCAGCTTACATCTGCTCGGGAGCGGAGACACCAACAAGGGTGAGCACCAGGGCGAGCGTTACGCGGACGGCGTCGCAAGCGGCCAGACGGGCGCGCGAAAGCTCGGGGTCGACGGGACGGCCCTCGCTCGGCAGCACCTGGCAGGCAGCGTAGAAGCTGTGGAAGTCGCCGGCGAGCTCCTCGGCAAAGTGCGTCAGACGGAACGGGGCGCGGTCGCGAGCGCAGCTGGCGATGAGGTCGGTGAGCTCGTTGAGCTTACGCGAAAGGGCGAGCTCGGTCGGGTCGGTCAGCAGCGAGTAATCGACGTTCTCACCGATGGCCTTGGCGGCGACGGCCTTCATGCCCATCTCGTCAGCCTGCTCGGCGGTAACGTCGGCGGCACGACGCAGGATGGAGCACACGCGGGCGTGAGCGTACTGCACGTAGTACACCGGGTTGGAGTTGTCGCGCTTCTTAACGGCCTCGATATCGAAGTCGACCATCTGGTTGGAGCTCTTGGAGATGAGCGTGTAACGAGCGGCGTCGGAGCCAACCTCGTCGACGAGCTCCTGCAGGGTCACCATGGTGCCCTTGCGCTTGGACATACGGACGGGCTTGCCGTTGCGCAGCAGGTTGACGAGCTGGCCCAGCAGAACCTCGAACTTGCCGGGGTAACCCAGAGCGTCGCAGACGCAACGGACGCGCTCGATGTAGCCGTGGTGGTCGGCGCCCCAGATGTCGATGACATGGTCGACGCGCTGGAACTTATCCCAGTGATAGGCAACGTCGGAGGCGAAGTAGGTGTACTCGCCATCGGACTTGATCAGGACGCGGTCCTTGTCGTCGCCCAGGTCGGTGGAGCGGAACCACAGGGCGCCGTCCTTGGTATAGAGGTAGCCCATCTTGTCGAGCTTCTCAAAAGCGCGGTCGACGGCGGAGGTGCCGGCGGTCTCACCCTCGGTGTCCTTCACGTACAGCGAACGCTCGGAGTACCAACGATCGAAGTCGCAATTGACGGCGTGGCAGAGGTCGCGCATGTTGTCGACCATCTTAACGTAGCCGCGCTCGCGGAAGCTCTCCATGCGCTCCTGCGGATCGGCCTCGACCCACTTGTCGCCGTCGGTGCGCCAGAACTCGGCAGCCTCGTCGATGATGTAGTCGCCGCCATAGGAGTCCTTGCCCAGGGTCTCGGCAAAGTTGTCCTGATACGGATGGGTCTCGGGATGCTCGTCGTTCTCGTCGGCAACAAAGGCGTCGCGGTCGGCGATCAGCAGCTTGTGAGCCTCGTCGATATCCACGCCCTGCTTGGCGATGATGTCGGCAAGCTGCATATAGCGCGTGCTGATGGAGTTGCCGAAGGTGTTCATCTGAGAGCCGTGGTCGTTGATGTAGAACTCACGCTGGATGTCGTAACCGGCGTGATCCATAACGCGGCAGAGCGAGTCGCCCAGCGCGGCCCAGCGGCCGTGGCCGATGTGCATGGGGCCGACGGGGTTGGCGGAAACGAACTCGACCTGGGTCTTCAGGCCACCACCGACGTTGGACTTAGCGAAGTCCATACCCTTCTCGCGAGCCTCGCCAAAGATGGCATTCTTGACGGCAACGGAGAGGTAGAAGTTGATGAAGCCGGGGCCTGCGATCTCGACCTTCTCGATCGCGGGGTCCTCGGGCATATGGGCAACGATGGCCTCGGCGATCTTGCGCGGGGCGCAGTGGGCCAGCTTGGCGGACTTCAGGGCCATGGTAGAGGTCCACTCGCCATGAGAAGTGTCAGCCGGTCGCTCGATAGCGCAATCGTCAAGTTCAAATGCGGAAAGGTCGCCGGCCTCCTGGGCCGCAGCAAGCGCAGCACGTACCAGCTCTTCAATCTTCTCGGGCATAGATCCTCCTTGTGTTAAAGCCCCCGAGCTCTTGGTCACTCGTAGGGCAAAAGCCAGAGTTTGTAGCACTCTATCACAAGCGACGGGCACTGTCGCAGGGTAAAGCTAATAGATATTGCATATGCACAAAAATGACTACAGCTTGTATGGAGTCACTCAAAGATGCCGGTCTGCCTGCAGATTATGCAGGCGTTGAAAATGCATAAAGGTGTGAATGAGCTGCGTCTGTTATCGAATACTCTTACCTATCAGAGTTGTGTGCTTTTCCTGCATAAAGTACGGGTTTGCGCACGTCAGCGTGTTATTCTAGACATACGTAAATTCGTATAAGTTGGAGGTAGCATGTTCTCAATCGGTCAACACGTCATTCATCCGGGCCAGGGAGTCTGCACCGTCGTCGGTTTTAGGGACGACACACCGCAGCCCATGCTGCTGCTCGAGACCAAGCAGGGACATGCGCAGACGATCCTCATGTACCCCGTGGCGCAGGCCGACCGTCTGCACGCCGCCATCTCTCAGCAAGATGCCGAGCACCTGCTGAGCCACTATGACGAGCTGGAGTGCGACACCTTTACCGAGCGCAACAGCTCGCTTGAGGAGACACACTTTAAGCAGCAGCTCAAGCTGGGCGCGCCCGAGACGGTCCGCGTGGCAAAGACCATGATGCACCGCATTCGCCAGGCCGAGGAAGCTGATAAAAAACCCAGCTCCTACTACATGCGCGTACTCAAGGAGGCCAAACGCCGCTCCATCGAGGAGTTCGCCGTGGCCCTTGGCGTCACCGAGGAGGCCGCCGAAGCCCGCCTAGCCCAAGCCGCCCTCAACTAACCCATCCGCGCCAAAAACCACCACAAAGGGAACAGGCACCTTTGTGGTGGTTTTCTTGTTCTAGTAGTATTCATTCTTATCGATACCCACGAGCACAAGGAGTCTCTTATGGCAGAGCCGCTTACCGCCGGAATCACCCGCGACCGCGCGTTCGAACTGCTCAATGAGCACAACAAGGACCCGTTCCATATCACCCATGGCGAGACGGTCGAGGGCACTATGCGCTACTTTGCGCGCGAGTTCGACCCCGAGAACGAGGAGTTTTGGGGCATCGTCGGTCTGCTGCACGACCTGGATTGGGAGGAGCATGAGGACGACCCCATTAACCACACCATCTATGCTGCCGAGATTCTTGAGGGCGAAGGTGCGTCTCCCGAGCTCATTCGCGCCATCCAGACGCACACGTCGGACTTCAACACCTCACTACCCAAGCCCGAGCTGCAGATGGAAAAGATCCTGTTTGCCTGCGATGAGCTCACCGGCCTGATCGGCGCTGCCGTCATCATGCGCCCGAGCAAGAGCGTTATGGACTTTACGACTAAGTCGCTCAAGAAGAAGTTCAAGGACAAACGCTTTGCCGCCGGCTGCTCGCGCGACGTGATTTCGCAGGGCGCCGAGATGTTGGGCTGGGAGCTCCCCGAGCTCTTTGACCGCACCATCGCGGCCATGCAGTCCTTCGCCCCCGACCGAGATACCTTCCAGGCCTAACCGTCAACGCCACCTAAAACCACCACAAAGGGGACAGGCACCTTTGTGGTGGTTTTTGTTTGCGCGGGCGTTAGGGACGGACCTGGCCGGTGCCGCGGAGCTTGTATTTGTAGGTGGTGAGGGCCTCGGCGGCAAAGGGGCCACGGGCGTGGAGCTTTTGGGTCGAGATGCCGATCTCGGCGCCCAGGCCAAACTCGCCGCCGTCGGTGAAGCGCGTGCTGGCGTTGGCGTACACGGCCGAGGCATCGACCGCATCCAGGAAGCGCTCGCAAGCATCCGTGTCCTCGGCAACGATGGCCTCGGAGTGCATCGTGCCGTAGCGGTTGATGTGTGCGATGGCCTCGTCCTCGTTTGCCACGACCTTCACGCTCATCTCGAGCGCCAGGTACTCGCGACCCCAGTCCTCCTCAGTCGCGGCGACGTAGTCATCGCCCTCCACAAGCCCGGCATCGGCGCATGCGGCGCAGGTTGCCTCGTCGCCGTGAATCAGCACGCCGTGGTCATGCAGCACGGTCACGACCGCGGGCAAAAACGCATCGGCCACAGCACGGTCGACCAGCAGCGACTCGGCGGCATTGCACACGCCTACGCGCTGGGTCTTGGCATTAACGATAATGTTGAGCGCCTTATCAAAGTCGGCGGATTCATGCACGTAGATGTGGCAGTTGCCCGTGCCCGTCTCGATCACCGGCACAAGCGACTCGCGCACGCAGTGCTGGATCAGGCCTGCACCGCCGCGCGGAATGAGTACGTCGACAATACCGCGGAGCTTCATGAGCTCGCCGGTGGCCTCGCGGTCGGTGGACTCGATCATCGACACAGCCTCGCGCGGGAAGCCCTTGGCCTCGAGCGCATCGGCCAGCAGCTCAGAAATCATGGCACACGAGTGATAGGCCAGCGAGCCGCCGCGCAGAATGCAGGCGTTGCCGGTACGGATGCAGATGCCTGCGGCGTCGGCCGTCACGTTGGGGCGCGCCTCGTAGACCATAGCGACCAGGCCCAGCGGCACACTCACACGGGTCAGGTCCACGCCACTTGCAAGCACGCGGTGGTCGAGCACGCGGCCCACGGGATCGGGCAGCTCGGCGAGCTTTTCCAGGCCGGCGGTCATGCCCTCGACGCGCTCGGGCGTCAGCAGCAGGCGATCGAGCAGTCCGGCCGAGGTGCCCGCATCGCGCGCGGCGGACATATCGAGCTCGTTGGCGGCGACGATGGAGTCGACACCGTTGCGCAGTGCTGCGGCCATGGCGCGCACGGCCTCCTGGCGCTGCTCATCGCTCGCCGTGGCAAGCGAGGCCGACGCTGCCTTGGCGGCAACGGCAAGATCGTGGACATACGTGGCTATATCGACCGACATGGGCGGCCCTTTCTCCTAGAAGTTTGCAACCATGGTAGCCGATTTGCGCATGGCCTCGCCCGCGGCGGTAGAATTGGTCAACCCGAAACACCGCAACGAACGGAAGACTCACATGGCCCTCATCACTTCGTACCACGTCCCCGGCCTTTACGTCGAGGACCACAGCATCGACGTCCCCCTTGACTGGCGCGGCCTGGAGCCGATGCTCCTGGCCGTCGGCAGCACCATGCGCCGCGGCGCTATGCCGGCACCCATCGCCGGCGCGCCCGA
Organism: Collinsella aerofaciens; assembly: GCF_015556945.1. Lineage (GTDB taxonomy): Bacteria > Actinomycetota > Coriobacteriia > Coriobacteriales > Coriobacteriaceae > Collinsella > Collinsella aerofaciens_AO. The sequence goes on from NZ_JADNNH010000001.1 coordinate 40,256, forward strand.
GAGCATCAAGCTCTTCTACCGCGTGGTTTGCGCGCCCGACCGCATCAACGACGATCTGCCGCTGCTCCTGTTTTTGCAGGGCGGCCCCGGCGGCGAGAGCCCGCGTCCGCTGTCGCCCACAAGCGACGGCTGGATCGAGGAGGCCGTCAAGCACTTCCGCGTGGTCCTTCCCGACCAGCGCGGCACCGGACGCAGTTGCTGCGTGGACGGGCGCACGATTGCCGCACTGGGCGAGCGCGCGACGGCGGCCGGCTCCGATGCCGCACGCTCGCAGGCTGACTTCCTCAAGCGCCACCTCGCCAGCTCCATCGTGCGCGATTTTGAGTACCTGCGCCTGGTGGGCTTTGGCGGCAAGCCCTGGGTCACACTCGGGCAGAGCTACGGCGGCTTTTTGACGTTGAGCTATCTGTCGCTCTTCCCCGAAGGCGTGGCGGCGAGCTTTACCTGCGGCGGCATTCCACACGTGCCAGCGAGCGCAAGCGAGGTCTACGCGCACACCTTCCCGCGCATGGCGGCCAAGACTCAGCAGTATTACGACCGCTACCCCGCCGACGTCGAGCGCGTGGCGGCACTGGCCGATGCGCTCGAGGCCCAGAAGCCCGTGCTGCCCGACGGCTCACCGATGACGGTCGAGCGCCTACAGCTCATGGGCAGCGACTTTGGTATGAAGCCGAGCTTTGAGCGCATGCATTGGATTGTCGATCACGCTTTTGCCGACGGCGACGGCACGCTGGCCTGCGGCGCCTCGGTATCTGACAGCTTTTTGATGCGCGCCTTCGAGCGCACCAACACGCGTACAAACCCGCTGTACTGGACACTGCAGGAGTTCATCTACGCCGACGGCGACACTATGCCCATTGGTTGGGCCGCGGCCGAAGAGAAGGCACACCGCGCCGAGTTCGACACCCTCGCGCGCCCGCTCATGTTTACCGGCGAGGCAATGTTCCCGTGGATGTTCGAGCAGATGCCCGAGCTCAAGCCCTTCAAACCCGCCATGGACCTGCTGATGGAAGACACCAGCTGGGACAAGATCTACGACCCGCAGCGACTGGCGTGCAACGAGGTGCCGCTCCAGGCCGCGGTGTATTTCGACGACATGTACGTCGATTCGGGCTTGCAGCTCGATACGCTCAGCCGCGTGGGCGACTCGCATGCCTGGGTGACCAACGAGTTCGAGCACGACGGTCTGCACGGCAGCGTGGTGTTCAAGCACCTCTTCGACGAAGCCCTCAACCGCGGAGACCTGCGCCGGATCTTCTAGCAAAGGAGTGTCCCCACCTGCCGGCACAAAAAGAACGTCCCCAAGTGCCGAACAAGTGCCGGCAACGACAATGCCGCAGGTAGAGAACGGAAAGCGAAAACGCCCCTAAGCGAGCAAGGTGACGTGAAAGAGGAGGGCATTGACCTTTTGGTCATGCCCGACGATTGAACGTCAGATTGCCGCTTAGGGGCGTTTGCAGCGTCAATTGGTTATGCGAAGACGATTAAATTATCCCTGTGTATCGCCGGCTTCTCGGCCAGGTTAGCGAGCAGGCGGTTGCTGGCGATCTGGTCCTGGCGGCGACCGGCAGCAAGTTCCAGCACGTCCGAATCGGCCTCGGCGATACCGCGGGCGACAACCATACCGCTCGGGTCGCACACGTCGAGCACATCGCCCTCGGCAAACTGGCCATCGACCTCGCGAATACCCACCGCAAGCAGGGAAGAACCACGGCTGACCAGCGCCTTCGCAGCACCATCATCGACCGTCACCGAGCCATGCGCCTTGTCGCCCAGTGCGATCCACAGCTTGCGGGGTGCGATGTCCAGACGCTCCGCCGGCGGATCGAACAGCGTGCCCACGCTCTCGCCGCGGGCGAGGCGCACGAGCGCATCGGGCTCCTCGCCCGAGCAAATCACGCTCTGAATGCCCGCCGTCATCAGGATGCGGCTCGCGCGAATCTTGGTAATCATGCCGCCCGTGCCCACCGATGTGGAAGAATCGCCCGCCGAGGCAATAATCTTGGCATCGATCTTATGCACGACAGGAACAAACTCGGCCGTGGGGTCCTCATGCGGATTGGCAGTATAGAGGCCATCGATGTCCGAGAGCGTCACGCACAGATCGGCAGAAACCAGGCAGCTCACAAGCGCCGCCAGTGTGTCGTTGTCGCCAAACTTGATCTCGTCGACGGTAACGGTGTCGTTCTCGTTGACGACCGGCACCACGCCCAGCTCCACCAGGCGCAGCAGGGCGTCGCGCGCGTGCAGGTAGGACGTGCGACGCGCCGTGTCGTGACGCGTGAGCAGCACGAGCGAGGTGAGCAGATCCCGTGCATGGAATTCCTCGTCGTAGGCCGACGAGATGATGCACTGACCAGCCGAGGCGCAGGCCTGCAGGCTCGGCAGGTCGCCGACCGGCTTGCGGTCGAAGCCCAACACGGGATAGCCGCAGGCGATAGCGCCCGAGCTCACCACGACCAGGCGCCAGCCGAGCTTGCGCAGGGCTGCGGCCTGATCGGCAAGCCCGCCGATAAAGGTGCGGTTGACCTTGCCGTCGGCGCCCACCACCGTGGACGAACCGATCTTTACCACCATCGTTTTATAAGAAGTCGTCATACGTCAAACCAATCGACTGTTCAGCGAACGGACGAACGGGCAAGCGAGAAAAATGATCCGTTTTCCTCCGTCGCATGCGGATCATTTTGCCCAGGGAAAGGCAGAGGCCGCGGCCATGTTCTTGCGCACGAGCTCGTCGCGTACCTGAGCCAGGCCCTGCTCCATGCCCACCACATAGGTCTGCGGGTACAGGAAGCGCTTGAAAGCTGCGTCCAGATGATCGAGCGCCCAAACACAGCGCTCGCGCGCGTCCTGGATGCTCTCACGCGGAGCCACTGCACTGCCATCGCGCACGATCGGCACCAGCAGCTCGCGATACTCAAGCTCCGACACATCGGTCACCAGGGCGGCATCATTCACGGCCACGAGGGTATTGCCGCGCGCGGCGCCCTCCCCCGCCAGATGGTCCTCGTCGTAGATCATGTCGCAGACCGGGCCGCCAAAGCCGTCGTAATAACGGCGCACGCGCTGCACGCCCGGGATCGTGCGCTTGTAGGGCTGCTCGGAGAGCTTGACCACCGGCGTCCATGGATCTGCCTCGCTCGCACGGCGGGCGGAAAGCTTGTACACGCCACCCAGCGCCGGCTGGTCATAGCAGGTCGCGAGCTTGGTACCCACGCCAAAGCTATCGATGGGCGCGCCCTGGTCCAGCAGCGACTGAATCGTGTACTCGTCAAGATCGTTGGAAACCGAGATCCCCACATAGGGCAGGCCCTCGGCATCAAAACGGCCGCGAACATACTTGGAGAGCTTGGCGAGGTCGCCGGAGTCGATGCGAATAGCCGACAGACGCTCGCCCACCGCCTCCATCTCCTTGGCAACCGTAATGGCATGCTCGCAGCCCTCGCGCACGTCATAGGTGTCGATGAGCAGCGTACAGTTCTTGGGGCTCGACTTGGCAAAGGCGCGGAAGGCCTCGAGCTCGGAATCGAAGCTCATCACCCAGCTGTGCGCATGCGTGCCAAAGACGGGAATACCATAGCGGCGGCCGGCGAGCACATTGGACGTAGAGGAGCAGCCGGCAACGTAGCTCGCGCGCGCAACGGCCAGGCCGCCATCGGGACCCTGGGCGCGGCGCAGGCCAAACTCCGCCACGGGGCGACCGTCGGCGGCGAGCACCACGCGCGCCGTCTTGGTGGCGACAAGCGTCTGGAACCCGACGATGTTGAGCAGCGCCGTCTCAAGCAGCTGGCACTCGAGCGCAGGACCGGTGACGCGCACCATGGGCTCGCGCGGAAAGACGAGCTCGCCCTCGGGGACGGCGTCGATATTTACATGCGCACGAAAATCGCGCAGGTAGTCGAGGAATGCGGACTTGAACATCGCGCCGCCGGCAGGGGCCTCAAGCGAGGCGAGGTAGTCGATATCCTCGGGCGTAAAGCGCAGGTTCTCGACGAGCTCGGGCAGCTCGGCGGTGCCGCACATGACGGCATAGGCGCTGCCAAAGGGATGGTCGCGGTAAAACGCGGTAAAACAACCCTGCTCATTGGCCTTGCCGCTCTCCCACAGGCCCTGGGCCATAGTGAGCTCGTACAGATCGGTGAGCATTGCAATGTCGGTGGGATGCGAGATGTCGGTCAAAGCCATGGGGCGACCTTTCGGATGTGTGGTGCAGAGGTTGATGGTTGGACGAGGCGGACGTACGGGCATGGAGCCCGGCGCGAACAGGTTAGTGCAGGCCCATGCTGCCCGTGATCGTGTAAACCATAAAGACGATAAACGCGATGAGGGCGAGCACGATGATGATTTTTTGAGCCGGAGCCATGCCGGGGATCTCATTCTCGCCCGTAGGCTCCTTGGAGGTGACCATGCGCTGGGCAAAGGTCATCTCGTCACGGCTCGGTTTGGGCTCGACGGGCTTGGGACGAGCGGCCTTTTTAGGCTGAGGTTTGGGTGCAGTGGGCGCGGGCTTCGCGGTGGAGGGCTTGGGCGCGGGCGCGGGCTCGGATGCAGCCTTCGCAGCGGCCTCCTCGGCCTTCTCGCGCTCGGCGCGCAGGGCGGCCAGCTCCTCACGCTCGCGGCGTGCCTCTTCCTGGGCCTCGCGACGAGCCTTCTCGGCGCGGAGCTCTTCCAACTCGGCGCGCTCCTCGGCAGACAGTGGTTGGGATTCAAGCTCGGCCATGGTACAGCCCTTTCTTTTAAAAAAAGCCGCCGACACAATGTCAGCGGCTTATCAAATCCAAGGGTGGAGACGAAGGGAGTCGAACCCTCGGCCTCTGCCATGCGACGGCAGCGCTCTCCCAACTGAGCTACGTCCCCAGGACAAGTTGATATTTTACCTACGGCTCGCCAACTGTCAACGCCCAATACCCAGTCTTTTTGGGACGGGGCTTTTTTGACTACTTTTCGAGCAGGCACTACTACCGATGATTTTTCTGGGACGGGGATTAAAAAATCATTGCGTACCTAATGATTTTTTTATCCCCGTCCCAGAAAAATCATCGGCAAACGCACTACTTTGCGCTGGTGAGGACGCCAGTGGTGTCGAACGCCGGGGTAAAGCTCTCGTCTACCGCTCCGCCTTCTTGCCAGAACATCGTCGTAAAGCCCAAGTCGTCGGCATGATCGAGCACCTGCTCGTACTCCTCGCGCGTCACGGCGCGCGCCAACTCGCCGCCTTGCTCGCGCATGAGCGCATTGGGCGTGTACTGGTTCATGACCGAAATCGGCACGTCACCCACCGTCTGCCACACCAGGTCCAGCACGCGGCACGAATCGTCCGCATGACCCGGCAGCACCAGATGACGCACGATCATGCCGCGCTTCATGAGCCCGTCCTCGTCCACCAGCTCTCCCCCGCGGCGCTTAATCTCGCGCGCCATCTGTGCCAGGCCCGACACGGCCACACGCGGGTAGTCCTGAATATGAGAGAGCGACTGCGCAAGCGCCGCATCTGCATACTTAAAGTCGGTAAGCCACACGTCGACCAAATCGCCGAGCGCAGCTACGGCACTCGCCCGCTCATAGCCGCTCGTGTTGTAAACGATCGGGATGTCCAGCCCGCGCTCCCTCGCTGCGGCAATCGCGACCGGCAGCAGGTGAGCATAATGCGTCGCAGTCACCAGGTTGATGTTGTTGGCGCCCTGGTCCTGCAGCTCCAGCATAATCTCGACTAAACGCTGAGGCGTAATCTCAAGCCCAAAATTGCCCGTCGAAATCTCGTGGTTTTGGCAGTAGACGCATTTGAGCGAACAGCCGCTAAAGAAGATCGTGCCCGAGCCGGCCTCACCCGAAATGGGTGGCTCCTCCCACATATGGAGCGCCGCGCGGGCGACCTTAAGCGTGTCGTCGGCGCCGCACACGCCGCGCGCGCCCTCGTCGCGTGCCGCGCCGCAACGACGTGGACACAAATGGCAAGCGGACGAAAAAAGTTCGGTCAACGACGTCGGCATAAAAACATGCTCCAAAACAACGATTCAGCAGCTCAAACGTAAAGCCCCGGACAGCACAGACGGTTCCAAGCCCAAGGCGCCGTAATCGTCCGACACGATTTTTGTAATGTCAAGACTGGAATCAACAAAGTGCCGCTTTATGATGTAGGTATTCCGCCCCCCGCGGAGCAACTGGGTGAACCGTCGCGTTTATTTAGGGAGCCCACACAGTCGTACTTAGTACAGGTATCCTTCGTTGTTAAGGACGCTGGAACAGTCGATGAGGGCACCCACCTGTTTTAGGTGGGTTCATTTTCGTAACGTGGGGGGTGGTTTTCTTTTGCCGATTTTGCCAAAAATTGCCATCGCAGATTCCGTATGACACCCAACGGCACTCGGCAGAACCCCCGCCAACATCCCAATATCTGATAAGCACGTGATAATCGCACGGCACAAACCCCCGCACCCCCTCGGTCGAGTATCATGGGTCAGCTATGCCCTTTTGCGCGTAGCGCCCTTTGACCTTTTCCTTCGACGCTTGGCGGTTTTTTGATTCATGGCTTCCTCCACGAGCTTCATACCGTACTTATGCGTGGCGGCCGCTGCCTTTATCACGACCTTTCTCACGGTACCCCTGGTCAAGCGTCTGGCGATTAAGCTCGACGCCGTCGACTATCCCTCAAAGCGCCGCATTAACACTAAACCCATCCCGCGCATGGGCGGCACGGCGGTCTTTTTGGGCCTCGTCGTCGCCTGCATTGTGCAGATCCTAGGCACCTGGTACCTGGGCTGGCCGCCCGTTTTGGTACCGCACCCGCGCCTTCACATCAGCTACCCCGTGCTGGCACTCTCCTTTACCGTGATCTTTGCGACCGGCGCGATCGATGATGTCTTCCAGCTCAAGCCCAAGCAAAAGCTGGCCGGCCAGGTGCTCGCCGCGCTCATCGCCTGCATCGGCGGCTTAAAAATCGGCGTCATCATCAACCCGTTTGCCCCCGGCGAGATCATGCTTGGCTGGCTCGCCTACCCCATCACCGTGATCTACCTAGTGGCGTTCACCAACATCATCAACCTCATCGACGGCCTCGACGGCCTGGCCACGGGCATTTGCGGCATCGCATCGTTCACCATGTTCACGATGGCCATGCTTTCGGGCCGTATCGACGCCGCCGCGCTCTCCATCGCGCTCTTTGGCTCGTGCGTGGCTTTTCTGCATTACAACTTCAACCCCGCGAGCATCTTCTTGGGCGACTCGGGGTCGCTGCTGCTGGGCTTCGCTTTGGGCTCCATCTCGCTGCTCAACGTGAGCCGCACCGCCGCGCTCACCTCCCTCATCATCCCGCTCATCGTGGCAGGCGTGCCCATCATCGACACGTTCAGCGCCATCGTGCGTCGCAAGCGCGCCCACATTAGCATCGGGCAGGCCGACAAGGGCCACATCCACCACCGCCTGATCCAAGAGGGCTACAACCAAAAGCAGGCCGTGCTGCTCATTTACGCCTGGTGCATCATGCTTTCGGCCGGCGCCGCCGCAATCAATCAGGTCGAGGTGCCCACGCGCGTGCTCATCTTTGTCGTGCTCGCCATTGGCTCGACGGCCTTCGCCAAGCACCTGCACCTGTTTGAACCTGTGCTACGCCACCATTACAACAAACGCACGCACGAAGACGAGCTGGTAACCCCCGACGACCCCGCCTTTAAGCAGGAGGAGCAGGCAGCCGAGGGACGTAAAGAAGAGCGTCACCACAAGCTCTAGGATAAGCTGCCGAGGATGCGCCCAGGCAACGCTGGCCAAGCGCAGCCGCGCCGCTCCCAACGCACAAGCCGTCCCTCTCCCGCCCCTCGCCTACTTACGCCCCGCCCCTCCAATAAACGCGTTATCATTTTGACCCATGAACATACGTTAGGAGCAATCATGCCAAACGAGAACAGCTACGAAGTCGCGCTGCAAAAGAGCAACGCCATTCGCGAGGGCCTGGCAAAGACGCCCGAGAAGTTCACCATGCTCACCGGCGACCGCCCCACCGGACGCTTGCACCTGGGTCATTACTTCGGCACCCTCAAGGGCCGCGTTGAACTGCAGAACATGGGCGCCAAGACCAACGTGCTCATCGCCGACTACCAGGTCATCACCGACCGTGACACCACCGAGCATATCCAGGACAACGTGTACAACATGGTCATGGACTACCTTGCCTGCGGCATCGACCCCGACAAGACCATGATCTACGCACACTCCGCCGTGCCCGCCGCGAACCAGCTCATGCTGCCGTTCCTGTCGCTGGTATCCGAGGCCGAGCTGGCGCGCAACCCCACCGTCAAGGCCGAGATGGAGGCATCGGGCCACGAACTCACCGGCCTTCTGCTCACCTACCCGGTGCACCAGGCCTGCGACATCCTGTTCTGCAAGGGTAACGTGGTGCCGGTTGGTCGCGACCAGCTGCCGCACATCGAGCTCACCCGCACCATCGCCCGCCGTTTTAACAACCGCTACGGCAAAGTGTTCCCCGAGGTCGACGCGCTGCTGTCCGAGACCCCGCTGCTGCCCGGCCTGGACGGCCGCAAGATGAGCAAGAGTTACGGCAACGCCATCAACATCTCGATGACCGCCGAGGAGACGGCCAAGCGCATCAAGAAGAGCCAGACCGACTCCGAGCGCATGATCACGTTCGACCCCGAGAACCGCCCCGGCGTGTCCGGCCTGCTTTCGACGGCCGCCATCTGCACCGGTCGCTCCGAGGTCGAAATTGCCGAGGAGATTGGCATGGGCGGCTCCGGCCAGCTCAAGAAGTACGTGACCGAGGCCGTCAACGAGTACTTCGCCCCAATCCGCGAGCGCCGTCAGCGCTACGAGAACGACCTGGATTACGTCAAGGACGTCCTGCACGAGGGCAACCGTCGCGCCAACGAGATCGCCGAGCAGACCCTGGCCGAGGTTCAGGACGCCATGGGCATGGTGTACTAGGCAAAGCGCTTTCGCGCAACATAGACGGTGAGATTAGATTTCTCCCCGAAACAGGAACAGGCCCGCTGGCAGTTAGTTGCCAGCGGGCCTGTTCCCGAAGTACACCGTTGAATCGCACAGAGGGGAGGAATGCGAATCAAACTCAACAGGGCAGGCTTTTTCATCGCCTATTGCCTGCTCCGTTGCTGAAACCAATATAGTTCACCATGGTTTACTTTCTGGCGAGAATATACGCCAACACATCGTCTCCATAAGTTAACCCAGGAAAACCTACAACGTAAAACCACCGCAAAGGGGACAGGCACCTTTGTGGTGGTTTTGGCCACAGCGGAGCCGCTAGAGCCCTGCTGGCCAGCGACAGGCGACCAAGTCGACGTGCATGGGATCGGTAAACGTCACGCCCTCCCCCATTAAGAGCTCACGCTGGGCATCGGGGCCGCCAAACGCAAAGCCCTCGCAAATACGGCCATCGGCAAACACCACACGATGACAGGGAATCTGACCAGGGCGCGGATTGCTGTGCAGCGCATACCCCACGTACCGCGCACTTCGTGGACGACCGGCAAGCAGCGCCACCTGACCATACGTGGCGACCATCCCCTCGGGAATCTGCTCGACCACCTCGTACACACGCTCAAAAAAGCCTTCAGATGCCATCGCATGCTCCTTTCAACCGGAACCAGCATAAACCACCACAAAGGTGCCTGTCCCCTTTGTGGTGGTTTTGACCGGATAGTTAGTTGGCGGGGCGGAAGAAGGCTACGGCTACGGCGCCGGGACCCACGTGGGTGCCGATGGTGGCGCCAATGGTGTGGATGGGCAGCTCGTTCTCGGCATGACCGGCCCACAGCGCGGCGCTGTCCTCGATATACTTCTTGAGCACCGCGTCCGAAAGACCCGTATAACCAAGCGCCAGCGGCATGGAGAAGTCGACGCCGCCCGCCTGTTCGACCTTCTGGTTCAACAGGTTTCGACCGTTTTTGGAACCGCGCGCCTTGCCCAACTGCACGATGAGGCCGTCCTCGGCGGCCACGACCGGCTTCACGTTGAGTAGCGTACCCACAGCGCCCGCCGCAGCAGACAGGCGGCCGCCGCGCACCAGGTATTCCAGCGTCTCGAGCAGGCCGATAACCACCACACGGTCACGGACGGCCTCGACCGCCGCCGCGATCTGGGCCGCACTACGGTCCTCGTCCACCAGGCGCAGCGCATACTCGACCAGCACGCGCTCGCCCAAGGTCACGTTATTGCTGTCCACGACGAACACGTCGCCGCCCGGCGCCTCGGCAAGTGCCGTACGAGCACTCTGGTTGGTGCCCGAAAGCTTGGCGCCCACGGTAATTATCACCGCCTCGTCGCCGGCCTCACGAACCTCGGCAATCGCCTGCGAAAAGGCGTACGGGTTGACCTGACCGGTCTTGGGCAACTCGTCGCGCTCCACGAGCATCTCGTAAAAGCGCTGGTGATCGATATCGACGCCATCCATATACACGTCGGAGCCAAAGGTGACAGACAGCGGCAGAACACGCAGAGCGGGGTGCTCAGCCGGCGTCATATCGCTGGCGGAATCGGTAATAATGCGAACGGACATAGCGAATCCTTTCTTGCGCAGGTCTCGCGCAGGGAATTTTGACAACAATGTCCCAGCACGGCATACGCGCTCAAACGGGACGATGCAGTTGTTGGCTGAAAGCTAGCGCCAGCGCGGCCTTAGATCTCGCGCAGGGTGTTGAGAATCGTACGCAGCGACGCGTACATCTGCTCGCGTTGCTCCACGCCCATGGCCTTACCGGTGGTGTCGAGCACTTCGCGAATGATGCGATCGGCCTCGCTCATGCTCTCGCCGCCCAGGGCAGTCAGGCGCACCGGGGCACGGTACTTGACGGCCGCATCGCCCGAGTCATCAACCTCGACGTAGCCGCCCTCCTCCAGATGCGCCAGTGTGCGCGAAACGGCGGCACGGGTAACGCCGGCCATGCGGGCGAGGTCGGCGCCAGTCAGGCCTTCCTTGCTGCGCTCTAGGTAGTACAGGCACATGACATCGGAGCCCTTGAGGCCAAGCCTTGCACCTTCGGACGTCTTGATGCGCTGAATCTCCTTGTAGAGCCCGCTGATCAGTCCGACAAAATCCTCAAAACGTGTCTCGTCGTTCTGCTGCATGGGAGACGACCGCCTTTCGCTTGCATGATGCTAACGGGTTAACATCTTAGCCGCATGTCCGAACCCCCGTACCCAAATATCCCAATTGTTAACCCATCAACATAAAAACCACCACAAAGGGGACAGGCACCTTTGTGGTGGTTTGGGGCATCAATAGGTTCTAGGCGCCGCTACAGCTCCACGCAGGGATTGTCGTGGGTCACTAGGGTCTTAACGACGACCGTCGCTCCCAGATAGCGCTCGAGCAGCTCGGCCAAGCGATCGATGGCAGCCTGGCAATCCCCCATCCGCTCGGGCTCCACGCACTCAATCGCCAGAAATGCGTCCGCCGAATCATCGGACAGCGCCGTGCGAACGCCATCGCGCCAGTTCCAGCAACGGCAGACGGCGCCCGCATCATCGATATAGGCAAGCTCACCGGGCAGCGTCGGATCATCCGTCTCCTCGCCAAGCGGCAAGAACGCGTCGCCGCCGTCGGTCACCGCCAGGCGCAGATTGCCCTCAATAGCATGCAAATCCTCACCGCCAACGGGCAACGCATAAGTCAACGAAATCGTGTTGTAGATATCCACCGCCGGCGTGATGTGGCCGACCGGCTTGCCTTTGAGCACGCGCTTGAGCAGGTTCTCAACTGAGCAACGCGCGCCCTTTTTAGTCTTGAACAGCCGGTACGCGTCACGCCAAGCCTTAACCGGCGCATTCTCGCTGATAGTATCGCTGGTCAGATGACGCTCCGCGTCGATATTGGCGCGGTCGAGCAACGCCGCAATCGCATCCACGTCCTCTTGAGGAATCTGAGCCGCGGGCTTCATGCCCATCACAACCACAACGCCGACCGCTGCCCGCGGAAACAGCTCCCAGAATGAATCCTCGGCAATAAAGCTCTTCATACGCTCTCCCTTCATTGTGCGCGCCCGAGCGAGGGCACCTAAAAAGCGCCCTTACGACGGCCACCTTCAAAGTCCTACGGTGCCGCCACAAGAGCGCTTACGCTGCCCCCATCCGGAGAAGGGGGCGATATGTCAGGCGTATTGTAACCTGAGTCTTTCGCGCGAGCAAACCACCACAAAGGTACCTGTCCCCTTTGTGGTGGATATGGACTCGCGGCGACGCTAGTGGCGGAGTCCCAGCAAGCCGCGGCCGCGATGGCGGGCGTCGGCGGACACCTGGGCGTGCGGACCGGCGGCCTTGACGGAGTCGGGCAGGTGCGAGTACTTCTTCTCGAAGTTCTCCTCGAACATCACCGCCAGGTTGTGCGCGGCCTCGTCGTAGCGCGCGGTGCTCTGCCAGTACTGGCGCGGCACCAGGATGCCGTCGGGCACACCGTGGCACGTAGTGGGAATGTCGACGTTAAAGATATCGTCGTGCACAAACTCGCTGTCCTCGATGGTGCCGTCGAGGGCGCGAGCGACCAGTGAGCGCGTGTAGGCCAGCTCGATGCGATGACCCACGCCGTAGCCGCCGCCAATCCAGCCGGTGTTGACCAGATAGACGCGCGTGCGGCCGTCGGCGATACGCTCACCGAGCATCTTGGCGTAGACCATAGGATCGAGCGGCATAAACGGCTCACCAAACAGCGAGGAGAACGTGGGCGTGGGCTCGGTGACGCCGACCTCGGTGCCGGGGATCTTGGCGGTGAAGCCCGTCACAAAGTGATACATGGCGGCATCAGCCGTCAGGCGCGAGATGGGCGGCAACGCGCCAAAGGCATCGCAGGTCAAAAACAGCACGACGCTCGGAGTGGTGCCCATGCCCTTGGTCCACGCGTTGGGGATATGCTCGACGGGGTAGGCCACGCGCGTGTTGTGCGTGATCGAGACGTCGTCGTAGTTGGGCTTGCGATTCTCATCGAGTACCACGTTTTCACAGATGGCGCCAAAGCGAACGGCGTTGAAGATCTCGGGCTCGTGGAACGCGTCCAGGCCCTCGCACTTGGCGTAGCAGCCGCCCTCGACGTTAAAGATGCCCATATCGGACCAGCCGTGCTCGTCATCGCCGATCAGCAGGCGCGTGGGGTTGGCCGAAAGCGTGGTCTTACCGGTGCCGGACAGGCCAAAGAACACCGCGGTCTCGTGCGTGACGGGATCCATGCTAGCCGAGCAATGCATGGGCAGCACATCGTCCTCGACGGGAAGCAGGTAATTCATGACGCTGAAGATGGATTTTTTGATCTCGCCGGAGTAGCCGGTGCCAGCGACCAGAATCACGCGCTCCTGGAAGTTGATGACCACCGCGGCGCTGGAGTTGAGGCCCTTGATGGCAGGGTCACACTGATAGCCGGGTGCAGCAAGGACGCAGAAGTCCGGCTCGCCGGTGCGTGCGATTTCGCGGGCAAGCGGGCGGGCGAGCATCTGCTTAATAAAGAGCGCCTGGCTGGCACGCTCGCAGGCGACAAGCAGGCGACGCGTGTGATTGCGGTCGGCACCGGCCATGCCGCGGGTGACGAAAACATCACGCTCGTTGAGATAGTCGACGATGCCGGATTTGATGGCCTCGTAGCTCTCGACAGACAGCGGGCGGTTGACGGCACCCCAGGCAATCTTGTCGTGCACGTCGGGCGTATCGACGATAAAGCGGTCGTTGGGCGAACGTCCGGTACGCTCCCCCGTCTCGATCACCAGTGCGCCGTTGGAGGCCATGCGGCCTTCGTTGCGGCGGATGGCATGCTCGACGAGCTCGGCAGCGGGTAGATCGACCAGCAGGCGAGGCTGGTTCTCGGCGGGGTCTTCGACCAGCGTAATGCCAAAGTTGGACAGAACTTCTGCAGGGGTAACACCAGGCATGGGGCCTCCTTTAAAAGCGCGACACGTGGACGCGGCGCGCACTTTACTCACGTAAAGCCCGTTGTACCCGATATGCAAAAACGTTTTTGCGGCAACGGCGAAGCGCCCGCCCAACGGTCAAAAATCGCACGCAAGCGGCCTAGTCATTGGGGACGTTCTTAAACGACTAGTCGTTGGGGACACTCTTGAACAGGCAACAGCCAAGGAGTGTCCCCAGATGCCGGCACTTAGGGACGTTCCTAAAGTGCCGGTTACAGCGGCAGGCCTTGGCCGAGCATGGCGATGGCGCTCATGAGGACCAGCATGCCGGCGGCGTAGGGCAGCACCGCGCCCAGGAGCTCGGCGTCCTTACCGCGCACGTGCACGGCAGCCAGGCCAATCGCGAGCGTCTGCGGCGAGATCATCTTACCGGCGGCGACGCCAAGGGCATTCAACGCAACCATCCAGTAGTCACTCACGCCCAGCGCCGTAGCCGCCTGGCTCTGAATGGGACCAAACAGCATGCCCGAGGACGTGCCCGAACCGGTCACGAACGCACCGACGGCACCGATCCACGGAGCCAGAATCGGGTACAGACCACCGGCGACGGCGATGCAGAACGCGCTGATCGAAGAGATCATGCCCGCATAGCCCATCACCTTGGCGCAGCCCAGCACGGAAAGCATGGTAATGACCGTCGGCATCATCTGCTTCACCGTCGCGGCCAGCACCTCGACCATCAGACGCGGCGAAGCTCCCTGGATGGCACCGCCGATAAACGCAGCCAGGAAGATCCAAACACCCGGCGTGTTGATCCACGAAAACGTAAGCGTACCGGGGTTCTCACCGCAATACACCCGCACGTGGCTTGCAAAGGGCGCAAGCGCGGCATGCACGGCGGGCACCAGGTTGGACGTACCCAGCAGCAGTACAAAAATCAGGATGAAGCACGACCAGGCCGAAAGCGCCGACTTAAGGGTGAGCTGCTCGCCAGAATCGATATTCATATGGAAGCGCGCATCCAAATGCCCCGACTTCTCGGCATGCATGGCAAGTGCTGCGGTCAGCGCAAGCGACACGATGGAGCCCACGACTACGGCCAGCTCGGGACCCACAAACATGGCAACGACCAGGGCCGCACCAACAAAGGACACACCGGAAAGCAGTGCCACGCCGGCAACGCCGTGCAGACGCTCGCTCACGCTCGCAACATTGCCCTGGTCATCGGCAACACGACCCGCAACCAGCACGATAAGCATCGGTATCGCCACAAAGAAGGGCGCGAGCTGCACCAACTGAACGGTCGCCAAATGCAGGGAATCCAGACCCACCAGGTCGGCAACGGACACCGTGGGGATGCCAATGGAGCCGTAGGGCGTGGGCACGCCGTTGGCCAGCAGGCAGATCAGCACGGCAGGCACGGCCTCAAAACCAAGGCCCGCGAGCATGCCGGCGGGAATGGCGACGGCAGTGCCAAAGCCAGCCATGCCCTCCATAAAACCGCCGAAGCACCAGGCCACGAGCAGTGCCAGCAGACGACGATCGCTGCTGATGGAGGTGATCATACTGCCGATCACGTCCATGGCACCCGTGCGCACGCACAGGTTATACGTGAACACCGCGGCGATAATTACGAGCACGATGGGCCACAGGGCCATCAAAAAGCCCTCGAGCGAGGCCGTGGCTATCTGCGCCGCCGGCAAATGCCACCACGCAAAGGCGAGCACGCACGAAAGGGCGAACGAGCCAATAGCGGCCTTCCAAGCCGGCCATTTAAAGCACAGCAGCATCACGACGAGCCAGATGATCGGCACAAGAGCCAGCAAAAACGCAGCGACATCCATGGGTGAAAACTCCTTGGTACCGCGCAAGCGGCATCGGGGGGGTCACAAAACTTCAACAGGATACCGCACGTTTACCGACAAATTACAGCCGCCTCCTGAAAATATTGAACAACCTGTTCAAAAACACGAATGGACACCACCGCGACTATACTAGAGCGCAGTAAGAGAAAGGAATCGCCTTGAGCATCACGCCCCTCGATAGCATCCGCCGCGCCATCGCCCGCCGCAACGGCGTCACCGACCCAACCGTATCGAGCGGGGCGCACGGGCAGGGCGGACGCATCGAGAACGGCCTGTTCCCCGCATCGCACACCGCCGAGGAGCTCGCACGAATCCAAGAGCTAAGCCAGCGTAACGCCGGCGGTCCCGACAGCAACCAGGCCACACGCCGTCGCCGCGAGCGCAATCGCCAGCCCGGCCCCATCCACCGCATGGTCAATGCCTGGTGGAACCGCCTGCTCGGAGCCGTCTACGGCGGCGGCTTCTCCACGCAAGAAGCCGAGTACGAAGATCATGCCACCCGTCGCGACTACCTTTGGAATACCCTGGGCACCGCCGTATGGGGCATGGCGTTTCCTCTGCTCACCATCGTGTCCACGCAGCTCGTGGGCGCCGAGGAAGCCGGCAAGTTCTCCATTGCGTTTGTCACCGGCACGCTCATCATGATCGCGTGCAACTACGGCGTGCGCAATTTTCAGGTCTCGGACATCGACGAGAAGGCGTCCTTTGCCTCCTATCAGCTCAACCGCTGGCTTTGCGGAGCATTCGCGCTGGCCTGCGGCCTTGCATACAGCAGTGCCCGCGGCTACGACGCGCAGATGGCAACGATCGGCCTGGGCGTCTACCTGTATAAGGTGATCGACGGCGTGGCGGACGTGTACGAGGGCCGCCTGCAGCAGGCCGATAAACTCTACCTGGCCGGCATGAGCCTAACGCTACGCTCCGTCGGCGTCATCGCGGTCTTTAGCGTGGCGCTGTTCCTTACGCGCAGCATGCCCATCGCGGCGATGGCCATGGGTGTCACCGCCATCGCCTCGCTCATGCTGGTCACCGCGCCGCTCGCTCTGCTCGAGACCGAAAAATCGCGCCACGTGAGTCTGCGCGAGGTCGGCCACCTGTTTGTCCAGTGCGCCCCGCTCTTTGGCGCGCTCTTTTTATTCAACCTTATCGAGAGCATGCCCAAGTTTGTGATGGAAGGCACGCTGGCCTACAAATACCAGCTGTACTTTAATGCCCTGTTCTTTCCAGCGCAGGCTATTTTGCTGAGCATCGGATTTGTCTATAAACCGCAGCTCCTGCGTCTGTCGAGCATTTGGGCGAACCCGCGCAAACGCCGCCGTTTTGACTTGATTATTATTGCCGTTATGGCACTAATCGTGGCCATCACCGGCGTGTGCGCCGCATTTATGGCCGGTCCCGGCATTCCCCTCATGAGCTTTATGTACGGCCTCAACTTTGAGCGCTACCGCACGCTGGCACTGCTGATGGTCGTCGCCGGCGGTGTAACCGCGGCCATCGACTTTATCTATGCCATCATCACGGTGCTGCGCCACGCTGGAGACGTCACCAAGATCTACCTGATCTGCTTTGCCGTGAGCGTAGTGCTCCCGGTGATCCTGATCAACCTGCTGGGTCTGATGGGTGCCGTCGTGAGCTACCTGGCTATCATGGCCCTACTGCTGGTGCTGTTGATTGTCGAATACGCCCACATCCGCCAGCGCATAGAACGAGCCCGCAACCCGTACGGCGCCTAATTCGAATCAATTTGAAGAAAAGAAACGTCGATGTTTTGGCACCGACAGCGAGCAGTCTCGAAGTGCCCCAGGTTGGCGCGAAAGAGGAGCGACGCGTACTTCCGTACGCGAGCGACGGTTTGAGCGACAAGATGGGGTGCTTCGGGGCTGCGCAGCGTCAACGTGGCCGCCGTTCGGTAGAACGGCGGAACAAAGTTATTCGCCAGGAAGAATGTTTGCGTAGAACTCCGCCCCGTCGTCCAGACGCAGGATCCCGACGCGGCCGAACTCGGAACCGGTGGCCGCCGCGCAGTCGATATCGATGCGATCGGGCACACCGGCGGTATCCTCGCCACCCAAGCGCACCATTTGCCCGCGGCCCGACTCCTCATCGAGCCCTGCCAGGCCGCCAACCTCGCAATAGCGCCCCAGCGACACCGTGGGCGTGTGGCCGCTCACCACGACCGGACCCTTGCCCTCGGCAGAAAGCAGCCCCGTCGGGGCATCCCAATAGCCATGGCGAATCCAGAGCAAGTCATCGGACGACTGCACGGCGAGCATTTGCTGCAGCAGCTCGCGATCGGCATCGACCGCTCCCCTGCCGTCGCCGCAATCGACGCCATGCTCAAGCAAAAACGCGCGCGCCGCCTCGGTCTGAATACCGGCGTGCACCAGCAGGTACGGCCGCTCGACAGTCTCTGTCACCGCATAGAGCGGCAGGGCAGCAGCCCAACGCACTAGCTCCTCGTATGCCTCAAACTCCATTTCGTTGAGCTGCTGGCGCGTGGTCCAACCGCCGTTGATATCCCAGGTCTCGGCATCGAGCGGGTCCTGGCCAATGATCGCGTCGAGCATAATCTGCTCGTGGTTGCCCTTAAGCACGCGAGCGTTGGGCAGCGACCGCACCAAGTTGATGACACCGACCGGATCGGGACCGCGGTCGATCATGTCGCCCAGCACATATAGCGTGTCGTCGGACGTCAGCGAGATCTTGGAAAGGGCCTCGTCCAGTGCGTGCACGTGCCCGTGAGCATCAGATGTCACATAGATCGCCATGGAACGCCTTTCCCTGCATTACGGCCGAAGCCCGATGCCACGACTAAAACTTCAAGTTGAACTTAAACGTTACCCATTGTACTCCGTTGCAATAACGGTGGAAAGTGCCACCACAGCCAACGGCCACAAGCGGCCGCCCGCACGCTCCGGAAATACCGCGCCACCATCATCAACGCTCCACCCAGCACCACCCCCCGCCCCGGCCTCGTGTCGATAATGCGAACGCCCGCGGCTCGGCCCCATAAACCCACCACCTTTGGGTACAAATAACCACAGATAATTGACCGTGCCACGCAAACCACCCAGAAGCGGACACTATCCATGAACCAGATACTTCTCTTTATCGGCCTCGTCATCATTTTGTGCCTGACCATCAAACCCGTCGGCAAAAAGCTCCCCTTCCCCACCCTGCTCATCTTTATCGCGCTGGGCATGCTGCTGGGCGTCAACGGCCCCGCGCACATCGACTTTAGCGACTACGCGCTTACCGAAACCGTCTGCAGCACGGCGCTGCTGTTCATCATGTTCTACGGCGGCTTTAACACCAACATCGACCGTGCCAAGCCCGTCGCCGCGCCCGCGGTACTGCTGAGCACGCTCGGCGTCGTCATCACCGCCGGCATCACGGGCGCCTTTGCGCACTTCGCGCTGGGCTTCGACTGGATAGGCGGCCTGCTGCTAGGCTCGGTCGTGGCGTCGACCGATGCGGCGAGCGTCTTTAGCGTGCTGCGCGAGCACAGCCTGTCACTAAAGGGCGGCACCGACTCGCTGCTCGAGGTCGAATCAGGCTCCAACGACCCCGTCGCCTACATGCTCACCGCGGTGCTCGCGACCCTCGCGGCGGGCGGCAACATCGACATTCCCGTGTTGCTGGCCAAGCAGATCATCCTGGGCGTGGGGCTGGGCCTTGCCATCGGCTGGACATCCAGCCGCCTGATTGAACGCGCACATGCAACGGCCGAGGGCGCGCAGACCATCTTCTTGTTCGCCGTGGCGATCGTGGCCTACGCGCTGCCGAGCTACCTGGGCGGCAACGGCTTTTTGGCCGTATACCTGGCAGGTATCGTTCTGGGCGCGAGCGACATCACCGGCAAGGTCGAAATGGCACACTTCTTCGATACCCTCACCGAGATGGCCGAGATGACTATCTTCTTCTTGCTCGGTCTGCTCGTGACGCCCGCACGCCTGCCGCAAATGCTGCTACCGGGCCTGGCACTCATGGCGTTTATGCTCTTTGTGAGCCGCCCCATCGCCGTGGGCCTGCTGTTGGCGCCCTTTAAGACTAACCCTCGCCAGGTTGCGCTCGTAAGCTGGGCGGGTCTGCGCGGTGCCGCTTCGGTCGTGTTTAGCCTCTTTGCCGTGGTGGTCGGTGTTCCCGGTGGTCACGACCTGTTTGACCTGGTGTTTGTGATCGCCGTGTCGAGCATTGTGGTGCAGGGCTCGCTGCTGCCGGCGGTGGCGAAGAAACTCGATATGATCGACGCGGAAGGCGACGTGCGCCGCACGTTTAACGACTACCGCGACGAGGACGGCATGTCTTTCGTTAAGCTCAAGGTGGGTGTAAGGCATCCGTTTGCGGGGCGCTCGCTCGCGGACATTGGCAGTGCGACGGACATGCTCGTAGTCCTGGTGCTGCGCGACGGCGCGCACCCGGTGCTGCCCAACGGCGATACCGTGATCGAAGAAGGCGACCTTCTGGTTATGGCCGCGCCGACGTTTGAAGAGCGTGCCGAGGTTACGCTGCGCGAGGTCACCGTGACACCCCACGGTCGCCTGGCAGGACTGCGCCTGCGCGATGTGCCACAAGGCAAGCACCCCTTTATCGTCGTGATGCTCAAGCGCGACGGCCAAACCATCATCCCCGACGGCAACACCCTCATATACGCCGGCGACGAAGCCGTCATCGCCACGCTGGCGTCGTAGCCATCCCCACCCATAAGTTGCGGTGAAATAGGGACTGAATAGGCCTTCTAGCAGCCCAAACAGTCCCCATTTCACCGCATCTTATTGAAGGGATGGGGTTGAAGTTCAATCGCGGCTACCATTCCTCGTCTGCGCCGTAGTCATCGTCCGCGTCACCATCGACGGCAAAGTCGCAGAGGTCGAGGCCTTCGCGTTCGGCTCGGGCTAGGAGCTCTTGGGGCGACTCGTCCTCGATATCCATCAAGTCGAGCATGGCGGCCGGAAAACCCACGCCCGCCGCACTCCCCGCGCGGTCGAGCAGACTCTCGCGCAGTTGGTCTACATCAACTTCGATTTTCATGGTGAAACCCCCTACCGGCAATCGCGACCGAACAAACCGCATGCCCCAAGTGAGGTGCAATAAATCCCAGATACCGCCATAATAAAACAATGAACATCAGGGAGGTTGCGGACGATGGATAGGCTCGATGCCATGACGGAACAAGTCAGGGACTTTTGTGATGCACGCGACTGGCGCAAGTATCACACGCCAAAAGAGCTCGCCATCGGCATGGCAACTGAGTCCTCCGAGCTCCTTCAGCTCTTTCGTTTTATGAGCGACGAGCGCATTGCAGAAATGTTCGAAGACACCGAGCAACGCCAAGCCATCGAAGACGAAGTCGCCGACACGCTCCTTTTCCTTCTGCGTTTCGCAGATTTAAATGAAATCGACCTGCCAGCGGCGCTTTCGTCCAAGCTCAAACGCAATGGCGAGCGCTACCCCGTCGACGCATCATCTAATGAATACAGAAAGGCGGACCATCATGAGTAATGAGTTCGCCCTTCGGCAATACACGCTTCCCCTGCCCCAGCCCTTTGAGACAAGCGAATCTCTTCAGGACTTTGGCACGCCAAAGCCTGGAGCCCATCATGACGAGAGTTGGCCCGTCCTTTACATTCTCACCAACAGCAGAAACAAGACGGCATACATCGGCCAAACAACCAACTACCAGCGCCGTATGAAACAACACGCTGCAAACGTGGACAAGGACTTCGACCGGACCCTTCTGATCGACAATCCCACCTTCAACCAATCCGCAACGTTCGAGTTCGAGAATCGACTTATTGAGCTGTTCTGTGCCGACGAAAAATACCAGGTCACCAATGCCAACAACGGCTATGCCCAATTCGATTATTTTGAGCGGCCTCAGTATCGCCAGAGGTTCCGAGACCTCTGGACAAAGCTTCGCGAAGAAAACTACGCGATTCATCCGATTGAAGAGCTCGAGAACTCCGATCTGTTCAAGTTCTCGCCTTTCAAGACGCTTACGCCCGACCAATACGAAACGATCGAGACGATTTATAAACGTCTCGAACAGGAGCATGAAGACATTAAACACGGCGGCCCCAAGAAAGAGCGCGTAACCGTCGTAAACGGCGCTCCGGGAACAGGCAAAACAATCCTCGCCATCAGTCTCATGTTCAAAATCAAAAATGAACCGAACCTTTCCGGTCTACGGGTCGGTTTTGTCACCCCCATGGATTCCCTGAAGAAGACCCTCAGGAAACTCACGCACTTCCTTCCAGTGCTAAAGCCTGGCGATATCTTGAGCCCCAGTGACGTAACCAAAAATGATCGTTATGACATCCTACTTGTCGATGAAGCACATCGACTGGGTAATTATCTAAGCATGGGCTCCGGCATCAAGGCCTTCTATAGCACCTGCGATCGTCTCGGCCTTCCGCATACGAGCAACCAAGTTGACTGGATATTCAAATGCTGCGACAAGGCATATCTGTTTTATGACCCCAAGCAGCAAGTCAGGGCATCCGGCCTCAATCGAGACGGTCTTGAGCAACGACTCAACCGACTCGAAGAAGCAGGAATCGAGACCGAAGAATTCAACTTGAGCACCCAAATGCGTGTGCGTGGCGGCGATGAGTACCTCGATTTTGTCTACGACCTGCTTGATAACAAAGCGTACATGCATGCCGGCATGAAGTTTGATGAGCTCTTTGCCTCGCAGCCCTACGACTCGCGAGACAAGGACCCCGGAAGCGATGTGCCACGCTATCAATTTGGCATCGTCAACCGATTCGAAGACTTCTGCTCCCTACAACAAGCTAAGGAAGAAGAAACCAGCCTATCTCGCATGACTGCCGGCTTCGCTTGGAAGTGGGAAACCAAGACCAATAAAGATACGTTCGATATCGTCATTGAGGGCATTCGCAAACGTTGGAATTCAACTCAAAAGGATTGGGTCAACTCGGCCAACGCCGTCAATGAGGTTGGTTGCATTCACACAGTGCAGGGCTACGACCTCAATTACGGGTTCGTAATTCTGGGTCCCGACATTTACTACGACAACGACAAAGGGGGCGTCTGCGTTAACAAGGCAAACTTCAAAGATACCGTCGCAAAGAAAAAGGCAAGCGACGACGACCTACGAAAGATTATCGTCAACGCCTACTACGTTCTCATGACGCGCGGCATGCTGGGAACGTTTCTTTATGTATGCGACCCAGCGCTCAAGGAGTATTTGTCACGGTATATCCCGGTGATATAGACCTAACGACCGCCCTCCCCCATGTAACCATCCTGTAAATCATAGCGGCGCACTCGAGTTTTATCGTGATGCGGTCGCGCCCGGCGCTCCACTGTGCTAAAGTATCCCGAACGCTCAAACGACTACGAGGGGAACTAGAAGATGGCACGTGTGCACAACTTCTCAGCTGGCCCGGCCGCACTGCCCACAAGCGTGCTCGCCGAGATCGCCGACGAGATGATGGACTACCGCGGTTGCGGCATGTCCGTGCTCGAGATGAGCCATCGATCTAGCATGTACCAGCAGATCATCGACGACGCCGAGGCAACCCTGCGCCGCCTGCTGAGCATCCCCGACAACTACCGTGTCCTGTTTTTGCAGGGCGGCGCCACGCTGCAGTTTGCGGGCATCCCCATGAACCTCATGCGCCGCGGCCGCGCCGGCTACGTCGTGACCGGCAACTTTGCCAACAAGGCGTACAAGGAGGCCGCCAAGTACGGCGAGGCCGTGCTGCTCGCGAGCTCCGAGGACACCAATTTCGACCGCATCCCAGACATGGCCGACGTCAACGCGCGCATTGCCGCCGAGGCCGCGGGCGACGGGCTCGACTACGTCTACATCTGCCAGAACAACACTATCTTTGGCACCATGTACCACGAGCTGCCCAACTGCGGCGATGTGCCGCTGGTCGCCGATGTCTCGAGCTGCTTTTTGTCACAGCCGCTCGACGTTGAGCGCTACGGGCTCATTTACGCCGGCGCGCAGAAAAACGCCGGCGCCGCAGGCGTGACCGTGGTCATCGTGCGCGACGACCTGATCGCCGACGGTCCGGCCTTTGCGCAGACGCCGCAGTACATGGACCTTAAGACCCAGGCCGCCAAGGGCTCCATGCTCAACACGCCCAACACCTTTGGCATCTACGTGTGCGGCAAGGTGTTCCGTTGGGTCGAGCAGACCGGCGGGCTCGCAGCCATGGCCGAGCGCAACTGGGCCAAGGCCAACCTGCTCTACGACCTGCTCGAGCACAGCAAACTATTCCACGGCACTGCGCAGACAGACAGTCGCTCCATCGCCAACGTCACGTTCCGTACCGGCGATGCCGACCTCGACGCTGCCTTTGTTGCGGGCGCGGCAGAGCACCAGATCCAAAACGTCAAGGGCCATCGCCTCGTCGGCGGCATGCGCGCCAGCGTGTACAACGCCGTCACCATGGAAGACGTGCAGGCGCTGGCCACGTACATGAAGGACTTCGAAACGCAGCATAGTTTGAGCCCGCGATCTAACTAGCCCGCAACACGCGGGCCGACCAGCCACCTCAGACCACCCTGTTTAGATTTAAACCTGCTAAGGAGTTTTTCCATGCGCAAGATTAAGACCATCGACGACATCACTAAAGACGGCAAAGTCGAGTTTGGCGAGGGCTACGAGTTTGTGGGCACCGCCGAGGAGGCCGACGCGATCCTGATGCGCTCGACCGACCTGCACGGCTACGAGCTGCCCGAGGGCATCCGCGCCATCGCCCGCTGCGGTGCCGGCGTCAACAACATCCCCGTCGAAGAGTACGCCAAGAAGGGTGTCGTCGTCTTTAACTCCCCCGGCGCCAACAGCAACGCCGTCAAGGAGCTCGTCCTGGGCATGTTGGTGCTCTCGAGCCGCGGCGTGGTGCAGTCGATGAATTGGGTGCGCGACAACGCCGACGACCCCGAGATTCAGGTCGACGCCGAAAAGGCCAAGAAGGCCTTTGTGGGCCGCGAGCTCAAGGGCAAGCGCATCGGCGTTATCGGTCTGGGCAACGTGGGCTCCAAGGTCGCCAACGCCTGCGTCGATCTGGGCATGGATGTCTACGGCTACGATCCGTTCATTTCCGTCGAGCACGCGTGGGTGCTGAGCCGCGAGGTGCAGCGCGTGGGCACGCTCGAGGACCTCTGCCGCGGCTGCGACTACCTCACCGTGCACGTGCCCAGCAAGGCCGACACCATCGGCATGATCAGTACCGAGCAAATCAACCTGCTGGCACCCGACGCCGTGCTCATCAACTACGCGCGCGAGACCATCATTGACGAGGACGCCGTCGACGCCGCCCTGCGCGAGGGCAAGCTTAGCTGGTTTAGCTGCGACTTTGCCACGCCCAAGACCGTCAAGATGCCCAATACGTTTATCACCACGCACTCGGGCGCCGGCACCGGCGAGGCCGAGGCCAACTGCGCCGACATGGCGATCAGCGAGCTCAAGGATTACCTGGAAAACGGCAATATCGCGCACAGCGTCAACTACCCCGCCTGCAGCATGGGCAAGGCGCGCGCCGCGAGCCGCATCGCCTGCCTGCATGCCAACGTGCCCAACATGATCGGCCAGATCACGGCCATCCTGGCCAAGGACAACGCCAACGTGCAGCGCATGACCAACGAGTCCGCCGGCGAGAACGCCTACACCATGTTCGACACCGACGAGCACCTGAACAGCAGCACGATCGAGGCGCTTAAGCAGATTCCGTCGATGTATCGCGTGCGCGTGATTAAATAGCGCCAGCGCCAAGCCTGTCAGACAGGCCACGAAGCCCATTCGGCCCCCCCGTTTCCACAAAACGAGGGGCCGATTTCGTTGCTCCGGAAGACTTTAAAATGATACCCAGAACAAGTTTTTTCGGATAATCGACGGTAAGACCCAAATCGCTTAGCACACCCGCTATGATAAACAGCTTTATCAGGGACTTTAGTAGGTAAAAATCGATTTCTCTGTGCCGAATGTAAGTTGACTGTCCATTTTCCGAAACAACTTATTCTAGATAGCAGTTTTAGGGCCCCTACAAGGCAAAATTGAAACCTTTTTTGCGACCAAAACTCTAGTTCGCGCGACCGTTTTCCACCCGCGCGACTATATTTCCGCCCAATCGATAAAAATTTCCTCACGAAGCCGCCGTTCGAGCTCCTGCTGCCGCGGCGTCTTGTCTTTCAACGGCACATCGAGATAGGACATGATGAGTTCCATCACCACGCGGAAGGCATCGGAGTCGACCAGCTGACCATAGGTCATCAGAACGATAGGATATCCCATCGTCTGCAGGGCCGTCGTTCGATCGGAGTCCGAGATCTTGG
Organism: Collinsella aerofaciens; assembly: GCF_015556945.1. Classification (GTDB taxonomy): domain Bacteria; phylum Actinomycetota; class Coriobacteriia; order Coriobacteriales; family Coriobacteriaceae; genus Collinsella; species Collinsella aerofaciens_AO. Next base: position 66,288 of record NZ_JADNNH010000001.1, read on the forward strand.
ATTCTATGGATCCGTGAATGGCTTTACCTTGACATTCAACCAAGCACTCTCGGCTGCCGTCCTTATTTGACAGCAGGATATCGGCGTAGCGCCTATCAAGCCCCGAAATCAGGCGGGCGCTGCGCGTCATGCGAATCTCGACATTATTGGTGAGGTGCAGCCCTTCGCCGCCGCGCAGCCTCGTAAGGCCAAACAGCATCGAAGCTTGAACCTCAAGCGGCGATGCCACAACCCCCGTAATGCATTTCGCGGCACGTGTGAACGATTTAGCACCGCGGAGCCCCTGGATCTTATTGGCGAACTCCGTAAGTTCGGAGAGCTCGATTAAGGGAGGTCGTTTCCACAAGTCTGTTGGATTCCCCGAGGTATCCTTTACGTTTTCCCAGCCCGACCGTGCGTCACCCCACCGGTCCCCATATGCCTGCTCAAGTGCCAACTTTACCTGGGGCGCAATCTTGCACACGGCAAAGGTGCCACACATCTCATACATGCACATGATCAGACGCTCGTTTGAAACCGAGGAAGCCAGGGTCAGCAGGGTAAAGAGCGGGGACGCGACATCGAGGCCAAACTCCGTCTGCCGTACGGAGTCAAACGGCCTCTCCCCGTTCCAAACATGCCTGACAATGCGACCGCCTTTACGTCCGCAGCCGCCCTGCGCCAACACGTGTAACGGGGTGTCCAAGAAATGCTTGACGAGCGGATGCTCACAAAGGCGCTCCCTGCGCGGATCGTCCGCAGAATCGGGCAGGTCCGGCATTATTGCCAAGACCTGTGGAGGTATCCGGTGATACCGAAAGGCAGATATGTCGCACAGCATGTCGTCCATGAAAGATACGTACCCACTATGCCGTTTGCGAGCCCGCCCGGACGGCAAACGCGATGGCTCGGCCTGCGAACGGTAAATACTGCTACGTGCACGTCGCGAATCTTCCAGGTGGCTTACAATCGGTTTGGAAAGCAGACTGATTGTAAGGTTGCATATGGTTGATGAGGACTTTGCCTGGCGGCTTGTGCAGGAGCTTGTGCGGATCGACAGCTCGGACCCGGGCGCGTATGAAAACGAGATTGAGCACTTCATTAAGAGGCTCGTTGAGCAGCAGCTGGCGCAGCTTGATAGTCCTGCGCTCGATGCCGTGCAGATTGAGGAGCTCGAAGTGCTCCCCGGACGCCGCAACCTTATGGTCACCGTGCCCGGTTTGAGCGACGAGCCACGGCTGGTCTATATCTGCCACATGGATACCGTCACCTTGGGAGACGGCTGGGACGCAGGCATTCCGCCGCTCGGAGCAATCGTGCGTGACGATATACTCTATGGCCGCGGTGCCTGCGATATGAAGGGTGGCCTGGCCTGCGCCATTGCTGCACTGGTCCATACGCTCGAGCGCGTGGCGGCGGATGGCGCGCTGCCCCGCCGCGGCTTTTCGCTCATCTGCTCGGTCGACGAGGAAGACTTTATGCGCGGCTCCGAGGCGGCCATCGACGCCGGCTGGATCGGCTCGCGCGAATGGGTACTGGACACCGAGCCCACCGATGGACAGATTCAGGTGGCGCACAAGGGACGCACATGGTTCGAGATTGAGATGACCGGCGTGACGGCACATGCGAGCCAGCCTTTGAAGGGCGCCGACGCCGTCGCTGCCATGGCCGAGGCCGTCTGCTCGCTTCGCCATGCGTTCGCGGCGTTGCCCGTACACGATGAGCTGGGGCCTTCGACCATCACGTTTGGGCAGATCGAGGGCGGCTATCGCCCCTATGTCGTGCCCGACCACGCCAAGGTTTGGGTCGATATGCGCCTAACGCCGCCGACCAACACGGCCGCCGCGATCAACATGGTCGAGTGGGCCATTGTCGCTGCTGAGGCTGCGGTTCCCGGTTGCCATGGCAGCTGCACCGTGACAGGCGACCGTCCCGCCATCGAGCGCGATCCAAGCTCTCTTCTTCTAGCTGCGCTCAAGCGTGCCGCCGATGACGTGACAGACGCGGACACGACCGTCGGCTTCTTTACCGGCTACACCGACACTGCCGTCATTGCCGGCAAGACGGGTAACCGCAACTGCATGAGCTATGGTCCAGGCTCGCTCGCGCTCGCTCACAAGCCCAACGAATATGTGCCCCGCGCCGATATCGTTCGCTGCCAGCAAGTGCTGATCGCGCTCGCCGACAACACGCTCTGGGACGCAAGCGGCCAAGTTGGGGCATAATAAGCCGCGAACAAACCGACTCGCGCGTTAGGACCGTCCATGAAAGCTCTTCCGTTTCCCTGCATCCGCCCGGCTCAGGACCGCGTGCTCGAAGCGCTGCCTGCGATGGGCGGTATCTTGAGCGGCAACGACGCCCTGCGCGCCGCCATCGCCGACGGCCCGATGCTCAAGGATCCAGGCGCGGCGTATTACGTGTACGAATGCTCGGGCGAGCCGGGTCGTGTGACGGGTGTCGTGGCGATTTGCCCGGTTAACGTGCTGACGGGCAGCGACGCGGCTGTCGCCGAGAACGTCGATGCACTCGCCGCTGCGCACGCGATTGCCGAGCTCAAGGTGCAGCCGCGCCCCGTGTCGCTCGCCTACGAAGCCTCGCCCGTCATGGATATCATCCTCGGCGCCGCCAAAGAGGGCGCTTCGCTCTATGCTGTCACCGACCCCGCCGGCATTACGCACCGTGTGTGGGAGGTCAAGCGCGAGGACGCCGTCGGGGCCATCCGCGCCATGCTCGACCAAGCACCCGAGCCGACACTGGCCGACGACCCCGCCTACGCTGCCGCGCTAGTAGGGGCATCGCAGCTGCTGGCCGATGAGGCCCGTGCCGCCGGAACGTACACCGGCAAAGAGCCGTTCAACTTTACCGTTGCCGCGTTATTCCCCGCCGCGCAGGTCGCCGGCGGCGCACCGCAGGTTCCGACGGGCTTGCTCACCCACCAGATCGCACGGTTCTAACGCTACCCCCGCTGCGGACCCGCTGCCGCCACGAGCGGCTCTAGCCCCAGCTCGCGCGCGTAGTCTTCCTGCGTAAAGATCTCAACCAGTTCAAACGTATCCGTCGCATCATCAAACGCAAAGTGCAACACCGAGCAATTGCCCGGAACGCGGTCGCGCTCGTCTGCCGCCGCACCCTTCACGTGGTCCATGAACTCCTTGATAGCCGAGCCGTGGCTTACCGCGAGCACGCACGTATGGTCCGGACGCTGCATAAGCTCGGCCAGCGTTGTGACCATGCGCTCACGCACCTGTATTTGGCCCTCGCCGCCAAACTGGCAATAAAAGTCGCGCCACGGGCGCTCGGGCATCAGCATCACGCGCTCGGCCTCAAAGTCGCCAAAGAACCACTCGCGCAGGCCGTCCAGGCGCTCGTACGCCAAGCCCGGCCACAAGTTGGCGATAGTCTGCTCGGTGCGATGAAGTGTGGAGGTGTAGGCATGATCGGGTTCAATGCCGCGCGCACGCAAGAAAGTGCCGGCACGCGCCGCCTGGTCGCATCCCAGCTGCGTAAGCGGCGAGTCACTCCAGCCCTGAATAATGCGCTTGAGGTTAAATATCGTCTGTCCATGACGGACCAGATACAGGTCTTTATTCATAGGGGGTCCTTTCGTTTGTTACCAACCCAAGAGCGAAAACGCCCCGTCGAAATAGCCAAAATGGAGCACGGCACCGTTGTCGGGTTGCTCTCCCCCGCCAGTCACGCATCTAAGAAACTCCTGGCAGGCTGAGCCGTGGGAAACGGCCAGCACACAGTCGTGCCGGGGCCGGGCCATGATACGGGACAGCGCCGCGACCATACGTGTGCGAAGCTCACTTTCCGACTCGCCACCAAAGGCCACCGGATAATCACCCCAGGGCTGCGGCGGCATCTCGCGATTTGATGTACCCTCCAGCGAGCCCAAATGCCACTCGCGCAGGTCATCGACCAGCTCTATCGAGCGGCCCTCACCAGCAATTAGCTCAGCCGTACGCCGCGCCCGGCCCAACGGGGAGGAATACACACGGTCAAAGGCCACGCCGCGCGCCGCAAACGCCGCACGCGCCATCAGCGCCTGCTCGCGCCCGCGCGCCGTAAGCGGCGAATCGTGCCCGCCCTGCAAAATGTTCTGCACATTGAGCTCAGTCTGCCCATGCCGCACCAAATACAAATCTGCCACACACCCTCCCCTCGTACCACCACAAAGGGGACAGGCACCTTTGTGGTGGTTTACCGCCGGATCACACCGCGGCGACGCTCAACTACAGCAGCACGTCGGCAAGCGGACGCTTGGGTACGTGGTGCACCCGCGCCTCGTCGCGCCAATAATTGATGGAGCCGTCGGGGTTGGAATCGATCGCATCGATCACCTGTGTCTCGGCCGGAACGCCAAACGCCATGATCAGCTTGAGCTCATACTTGTCGTTATCGAGCCCCATGGCATCGATCGCGTGGGGCGTAAAGGCCTTGAACATGCAGGCTGCCACCTCGGGCGTGGCGCTGCGGGCGGCGAGCATCATCGTCTGCGCGGCAATGCCCATGTCGACCTCGGTAATGGGAGCGGCTGGCTTGCCCGGAACGGCGCGCTCAGCAAGAATCGCGATGTAGCCGGTCGGGCGCTCGCCCTCGGCAGGACCCGACCAGTCCTTAAGCGCGCCGGCCCATGCAAGCTCGTCAAACACGCGAGCGCAGTCCTCGGAACCGCTTACCACATGAAAACGCAGACGCTGAGCATTGGCGCCGCAGGGAGCCAGGTGCGCCAGTTCCGCCAGCTCGAGCAAAAACTCGCGCGGCACGCGCATGGACTCGTCAAAGCGACGGCACGTACGGGCGCGGCGGACCAGCGCGTCAAACGTGTCCAGGCCGAGCTTTTCGCAACCTTGCTTTGCCATCGACTCCGCGCTAGACGGCGCCGCGGGAACTGTTTCGTTCATAGGGACCCCCAATTTCGGGCAATTGTTCTTAGGAAAATCTAACCTAAAACGTAGGCAATAACGAACAGGGCCGCAATGTTCTACACCTGTTGAATAGAAAATCGCGACGTGGGGAACAACGGAAACAATTCGGGGCCTTTGGGTTACGTTTCACCCTCCCCGACCCATACGTCAGCGCCTTTAGGCGATACTGGTCGTAACGATCAAGGCTTACGCCGCACGGAAAGGAGACATTATGGGCATCTTTAAGAATGATGACCAAAAATCGAGCCAGTTTGGATTTGACGAGAAAAGCATGGCAGGCAAGGCCGTCAAGGCCGTGCGCTGGATTTACGCCATCACGGGCGTCTTGGCGCTCGTCGCCGGCATCGCACTGCTGTTTGCGCCTGCCAAGTCCCTCGTCTTCCTAACGACCGTCTTGGGCTTCTACTTTGTGATCACGGCCGCGATCAGGCTGTTTACCGCTGTTTTCGAGCCACTGCTGCCCACCGGCTGGCGCGTGACGAGCATCATCTCCAACCTACTCATTATCTTGGGCGGCGTCATAATCCTGCGCAACCAGGCCTTCTCGACCGCGACGCTCACCACGATGGTGGTTATCGTGGCCGGCTTTGGCTGGATCGTCGAAGGTGTCATGTCCATTCTGGAGTCCGAGCTTTCGTCCAACCGTGCCCTCGCCATCCTGAGCGGCGCGCTCTCCATCATCGCCGGCATGTTCGTGTTTATCTATCCGCTGTGGTCGGCCAAGATGCTCGTCATCTTTAGCGGCGCCGCACTGCTGGTGTTTGGCGTAACGCTGATTGTTCGCGCTATTCAATTTGGCAAACTGGTGCACTAGATGCCGCGAACGCTCTTTATTGATGCAGACGCCTGCCCGGTCACGCGCGAGTCGATTGACTGCGCGCGGCGGGCGGGCGTTGCCGTCGTTATCGCCGGCAACAGCACACAGAACCTGGAACGCCACATTCGCCGCAACGATCCGCGCGACGTCGAGCATGCGCGACGCGGATTTTGGGTCACGACGCTCGATGTGAGCGTGGGCGCCGACAGCGCCGACTTTGCCATTGTCGAACGCCTGCAGGCGGGCGACGTAGTCGTGACGCAGGACATTGGCTTGGCGAGCATGGTGCTCGGGCGCGATGCCGCCGCCATCGGCGTGCGCGGGCGCGTCTACGATAAGGCGACCATCGACATGCAACTGTTTATTCGCCACGAGGAAAAGAAGGTGCGCCGCGCCGGCGGTCGCACTCGCGGTCCGGCGGCATTTACCAGCGAAGACCGGGCCCGCTTTAAGCGCAACCTCACCGAGCTGCTGCGCTAACCAAGGTAGATTTTCGGGACATGCCCGGAAATCTACCTTTTTGTTTTGAGCGGTGTGAGCGCTCGGAATCCATGGCTCAACAAAAAACGGGCTTCAAAATGCCATGCGTCGCCGCATTGCGCAGGCGCCGAGCATGGCTATTTGAAGCCCATTTTTTAGGCCTACTTAGAGGCCGAAGGCGGATAGGATAAGGCCCCAGCCGGCGCCGATGACGTACATCATGACCAGGAACACGGCGTTTTCACGAGCGCTGCGGTTGGTGCGGAACAGGACAAGATAGCCCACGCCGGCGGAAATGAGCGTGCCGGCGAGCATCGGCGCCAGCTGTAGCGCGCCCTCCAGGTACAGCTGCGTAATGACCACGCTGGCCGAGCAGTTGGGGATCAGGCCGACGAGTGCCGAGCCCAAGACGGCGAGCGTCTCGTTGCCACGCAGGAACTGCTCGATCGCGGACTCTCCGAAGGTCTCGAGCACGGCAACTAGAATCAGCGTCACCAGGAAAATAAAAACCGAAACCTGCACGGTGTGCGAGATCGCGCTGCGGATAATCGACAGGACGGGCGCACCTTCGTGGGAGTGACCGTGGTCGTGCCCATGGCCGTGGTGGTGCTCATGCTCGCCTGCGTGACCGTGGTCATGGCTGTGTCCGTGGTCGCGCTCGTGTTCATCTTCATCATCATCGCAACCGCAATGGTCGCGCTCGCACAACTCGTGGATGTGGTCGGCGCTCACGCCCGCCTCGGCCACTTCATCAATGATGTCGCCCCCGGTATGGTCGTCGTGCGCGCAGTTCACATGAGCCGGATTGGCAGCGGTCCCCAGCACGGTACGGCGAATCGCCGCATGCGCGCGGGCATTACGACGAAGGCCGCGGATAGCCGCGTCCACGATAAAGCCCGTGACCAGCGCGATCAGTGCCTTCGAAGCCAAAAGCATCGCCATGGTCTGCACGGGCACCTGCTCGGCGAGCAACAGCGGCAGCATCTCATCGGAGGTCGAGAGGAACACGGCGACCAGCGTGCCCAGCGTCACGACACGGCCGGCGTACAGCGTTGCTGCCATGGCCGAAAATCCGCACTGCGGCACAATGCCCAGCAGCGAGCCAGCCACAGGACCCGCAGCGCCGGCGCGCTTGATAGCGCCGTTGACGCGGTCGCCCGCAACGTGCTCAAGTGTCTCGAGAGCAAGATACGTCACCAACAAAAACGGCGCCAGCGAGAGCGTGTCCTTGCCGGCGTCGAGCAGAATATCAATCAGCAAATCCATGACGGATGGAACCTTTCATGTCTTTCGGCAGCATTGTAAAAGTCCTAGCGGTCAACTAGGGTATTGTAGTTGTCCTAGGCGCGATGCCAATAGTTGCCCATGGTAAACTATCATCTCGCCACATCTCAATGAACCCGAGCCGCGCGGTGCGGCCCGTCCAAGGAGCAGTTATATGAACGTTTCACAAGCACTCGAATACGAGCGTCAGCCGTTTATCCCCATGTTTATCTATGGCGATCACGGCGCCATGGAGTCCGAGCGCCAGAAGGGCGAGGAGGCCCTTAAGGTGCTCGAAACCGAGTACTTTACCGCCGAGGGCGACCCCAGCTTCGACTTTGCCACCGTGCGCGACCTGGCTGACCGCAACCGCGACCTGTGCGACCAGATTGGCGAGGCGCGCCTGCGCAACGTGACGCCCGCGACGCTTTCGCGCGGCCTGTCCGATGCCGACACCTGCGCCGCCATCGGTAAGATGCAAAAGCGCACCGCCGCGTCGGTCATGCGCGAGATCCGCGGCGACCGCGACGCGCTCGGCGTGGCCTACGCCCGCAAGCCCATCCAGGGCACCGTGCTCGGTATCGACATCGAGACCACCGGCCGTGCACCCGAGCGCGGTTATATCATCAATGTGGGTTGGGAAATCATGGAGCTCACCAGCGACGCCGTCCCGCACGACGCCGAGGCACACTACTGCGGCCTGCCCGATATCTACCGCGGCGAGGATGTGCCGTTGTCGAATATCCACCACATCACCTGGGACGACATCGACGGCAAAAAGCCGTTCCGCGAGAACAAGGAACTGCAGAAGCAGCTGCTCAAGCTTATGAAGAAGTACCCGTACATGGCGCACAACGCCGCCTTTGAGGACAGTTGGTTCAAGATCCACCTGGACGGTTACGCCGAGGCACGCCGCGCCGGCAAGATCATCGTCATCGACTCGCGCCAGATCTGCCGCAGCTTGGACGCCGACGTGCGCTCGCTCCCCCGCGAGTCCGCGCCCGCCGCGCTCGAGAACTGGGCGCGCCGCCGTGGCACCCTCGCCGCCGATGCCAACGAGCAGCATCTGGGTCTGGACGACACCGACCTCATGCTCCGCACCGTCCAAGCCGAGTTCAACCTCAAGAACCTGTTTGCCAAGTAGAAACGTCTACGACAAACTCCGGCGTAGATCACGAGCGGCCTCGCAGCGGAAAACCCCGCAGCGGGGCCGCCCTACATTCCACAGATAGATCTGCCATCACAAATTCTGAACCCTCATTTTGAACGATTTTGGCCAATTCCCGACACGTAATTCGTTGTCGAATGGTGATGCATCACAATCAAATGTGCAGCAATTGAGTAGTTATATGCTATAGCTAAGCTGCGAAAACTTTTATTTAGGGCATACCAACTCATAATTGCGTCAAGCTTTTGGACAGCATTTGGTTAGACCTCTAAAACGACTTTTTCACTCAGCGCCATCAACACGGCATTAGCTGACACGATATATACCATGAGTATCGTATTGTCACATACCACTGCAAAAGCGGTCTACCAGGCCGTGCATTCGGTGTCTGCGAAAGGCATCGAGTCCTGTAACCCTGCCGCGATTTACGGATCATGTCCCACCGGAACGCTCCTTGACGCAGCCGCAGAATGGCTCACCAAACATGATGTTTCCCTCGGCGCAAATGATTCCCTCGAGGTGATGGTGTTTGATCGCAGGAATGCGCGCTATGCAATGAACTGTCAATGCCACGTTTCGTCAAAACGGTTCTCGAACTCACGCTTTATAGAGCTTGAAGATGGCATCTTCATTGTTGGCGTTGAGCTTTGCGCACTTCAAGCCGCCACCTATCTCCCTTTTCGCGAACTGGTGGAGTACTACTTTGAATTGTGCAGCGCTTACTCCCTTGGAACCGGCTCTTCCACCTCTTATAACGAGCGTTTCGCGCTCACCTCGACCGAGAGGTTAAAGCAGTTCTTTAATTCCATTACCAGATGCGACGGTTTGGCCCTTGCCCGAAAGGCGATCCAATGTGTACGCGACGGATGCCGGTCTCCCATGGAAACGGCATTTGTCATGATGCTAACGCTGCCCAAAAGCGAAGGAGGGCTTGGTATTAAGGGAATTGAGACCGATTACGAGGTGCAGGTCACCGCCGCCGCAAAGAATCTCACGAGACGCAAAAAGTTCTTTATGGATGCGTATCTAAAGAAATCTCGCACAGACATTGAATACAACGGTTTTTATCATGACGCGGAAGAAGACCGCGCCATCGATGAGGAACGCAAGAATGCGCTTGCGTCCATGGGATACGGAATCATCACCGTCAGCCGTTATTCCTTTATGCATGCCAGCTCTTTCGTTAGGGTCATGGAAGCAATCCAGCGGAAAGAGGGCGTACGCCCCTCGCGTCTACCAAAAGACTTTCAAATCATGCAAGAGGACCTGAGACAGTTTGTGCTCAGAAGGTTTATAGAAGAGAAAAGGCGAATTCAGAAGCAGCTTCGCCAGGATTCCGAAGAGCGCCAACGAATCGACCTCGAAAAAGCAACACTCGAAGGCATCACGCTGGATGACCCGACAATTAATGAAGTTACAGCAATCGATGACATGCAGACAGTCGAATCCGACAGCCCATCATTTGCCCAAACAAGCAGCCTCGCGCCCGAGGGCAGGGTCTTCGGGGCCGGAGACTAGGCCGGCTAACAAGGTGGGTACCCTAGCGACGTGCAAAATTGCGAGTATTCAGCAGGGTCGGGTGTCTATCACCCTCGAGTGGATCCAAATGTGGAGCGAAATCACTCTTGCGTGAGAGCGTTAGGCAACATTTGAGGAAGAACTCATCGGATTAACACCCTAAGATAACTCTTGAACTGCATTATATGACCTGCAATAAATTAGCGGACCCCTATAGTTGCAGAATACTCCATTTTTTGCACGGCACGAGGGTACCCACCTTGGCATCGACTATCAAAAAACGCTCAGTCCGGGATCTCGTCCACTATTCCCCATCATTTTGTACAACGAATTACCTGAACGTCATTGACATATGAACATGCACTCATATAATCGAAAGTAAATTATATGAGCGCATGTTCATATGAAAGGATATTGCAATGAGCATCCGCGTTGATGAAACGAAACTCGACATCGAGGCCACCGAACCCGCGATCCCGACCACCTGCTCGCCCGAGGACCTTCCCGACGAGGAGCTTCTCTACGACCTCGCCGACCTGTTCAAGGTCTTCAGCGACACCACGCGCATCAAGATCCTTTACGCCCTCATGGGCCGCGAGCTCTGCGTGGCAGACATCGCCGAAGCGACCGAAACCTCGCAGTCCGCGGTGTCGCACCAGCTGCGCACACTCAAGCAGTCGCACCTGGTTAAATTCCGGCGCGACGGGCGCAATATCCTATACTCGCTCGCCGACGACCACGTCTACACCATGCTCAACCAGGGCATGAGCCATATCTGCGAATAGCAACCAACCACGGTACCAGCGCGGCCTGCACCCAAGCCGCAAAAACGGGAAAGGAACCCACCATGAAAAAGCAGTACAAGCTCGATGAGATCGATTGCGCCAACTGTGCGCGCGAGCTTCAGGACGAGTTGGCCAAGCTCGAGGGCGTCAAATCCGTTTCGGTCAACTTTATGACCCAGAAGTTGACGCTCGAGGCCGATGACGCCGAGTTCGACGAGGTCCTCGACCGCGTTGTGGAGTTCACCGCCGACGCCGAGCCGGACTGCGAGATCATTCTCTAGCCCAGGTTTACGCCAACCCGCAAGGCCGCGCTTGCCGCGGCCTTTGCTCGCGAAATTATATGAGTGAGTGTTCATACATTCAAATGGGAGGATTCGAGTCATGGCCACCGCCGACCCCAAGAAGAAAAAGAAGAAGCGCAAGAAAAAAGAGTCACTCGAGCATAAGCGCAACCGCATCCTGGTAGCGCTGGGCATTTTTGCCGTGGTGTACGCCCTCGATGAGCTCGGCACCCTCACTGCCGCATTCGGCACCCCGGGCGACATCTACGCCAGCTTCGCACTGTTCCTCGTGCCGTTTTTGATTGCCGGCTACGACGTACTGCAAAAGGCATTCAGTAACATCCGCCGCGGCAAGGCCTTCGACGAGAGCTTCCTCATGGCCGTCGCGACCATCGGCGCGTTTGCCATGGTGCTCTTCCCCGATACCGACCCGCACATGGCCGAAGGCGCCGCCGTCATGCTGTTCTACCAGGTCGGCGAGCTGTTTCAGGCGTACGCCGTGGGCAAGAGCCGCAAGTCGATCAGTGCCATGATGGACATCGCGCCCGACTACGCTAACGTCGAGCACCCCGACGGCACACTCGAGCAGGTCTTCCCCGATGACATCGCCGTCGGCACCGTGATCGTGGTCAAGCCCGGTGAGCGCGTGCCTATCGACGGCGTCATCGTCGAGGGCGAAACCCAGCTCGACACCGCCGCTCTCACGGGCGAGTCAATCCCCCGCCCCGCCAAGTCCGGCGACGACATCATCAGCGGCTGCATCAACATGACGGGCCTCATCCACGTGCGCACCACCAAGCCCTTTGGCGAGTCCACCGTCGCACGCGTCCTGGAGCTCGTGGAAAATGCCAGCGAAAAGAAGGCGCGCACCGAGAACTTTATCACGCGCTTCGCCCGCGTCTACACGCCCGCCGTCACCGGCGCTGCCGCGGTACTCGCGCTCGGCGGCGGCTTGGTCACCGGCGCCTGGTCCGACTGGATCCTGCGCGGCCTGACCTTCCTGGTCGTCAGCTGCCCGTGCGCGCTCGTGATTAGCGTCCCGCTCAGCTTCTTTGGCGGCATTGGCGGCGCATCCAAGCTGGGCGTCCTCATCAAGGGTTCTAACTACCTCGAGACGCTCGCCGATGTGGACACCGTCGTCTTTGACAAGACCGGCACGCTCACCAACGGCACGTTCTCGGTGGTCGCGGTGCACCCCGAGGCTGGCTATACCGAGCAGTCGTTGCTCGAGGTCGCAGCCCTTGCGGAGTCGTTCTCCGATCACCCCATCGCGCAGTCCGTGCGTGTCGCCTACCAGGGCGAGGTCGACCCCAAGCGCGTAAGCGACTCCACCAACGACGCGGGCCATGGCGTGACGGCAACCATCGACGGCAAGCACGTCGTCGTTGGCAACGCAAAGATGCTCGCCGCGGCCGGAGTCGAAGCGCCCGATTGCGAGGTCGTCGGAACAATTCTGCATGTGCTCGTTGACGGCGTGTACGCCGGCCACATCGTGATTGCAGACACCGTCAAGGCCGATGCTGAGCAAACGATTCGCGACCTACACGCCGCCGGCGTCAAGCGCACCGTCATGCTCACGGGCGACCGCGAGGAGGTTGCGGCGTCTGTGACCAAGCAACTCAGTCTCGACGAGTTCCACGCGCAGCTGCTGCCGGGCGATAAGGTCGAGCGTGTTGAGGCGTTGCTCGCAGCAGAATCGGGCAAGGGCAAGCTCGCCTTTGTAGGCGACGGCATCAACGATGCGCCCGTGCTCACCCGTGCAGACGTTGGCATTGCCATGGGCGCCATGGGTTCCGACGCCGCAATTGAGGCCGCCGACGTGGTGCTGATGGACGACAAGCCTTCCAACATCTCCCGCGCGATCCGCGTGGCGCGCAAGACCATGACGATTGTTTGGCAGAACATCATCTTTGCGCTGGGCATTAAGCTGCTGATTCTGGTGCTCGCGGCGCTGGGCATCGCCAATATGTGGCTTGCCGTGTTCGGCGACGTAGGCGTGGCGATTATCGCCATCCTGAATGCCATGCGCGCGATGGGTGTCAAGAACCTGTAGCGTTCGTGGGCTGTCCGGCCGGGACCGGGCTTGGTTTTGAAAACGTCCTCGCGCATGAGGCCCGTCTTTCCTGCTCCTGCGGAGCAACGGAAAGGCGGGCCTCGCGCTGTGGAATGTTTTCAAAACCAAGCCCGGTCCCGGCCTGCGGTGACGTAGCTGGCAGTTCTTGGGCATCGCTTGCTGGCGGGGTTCCTTTGCTGAAATGGACTTGGCCGAAAGGGCCGCTGGTCCCGGTCGCTGGTTCGCGCTTTGCGCGAACTCCGCGCTACTGGGGGTTCGTTAGGATTCCGCCGCTTGGCCCGTCGCCTCGCCCCGGTTCAGCATCGCCCTCAGTTTCTCGAAGCTTTCCTCGCTCAGGCAGTGCTCCATGTGGCAGCCCTCTTGCGACGCGACCTCAGCCGAAACACCCGCATCCTCCAGCAGCCCCACGAAAAAGCAGTGACGCTCCCACATTTGGCGAGCGACCTCCAGCCCTCGCTCTGTCAGATGAACATCTCGTTTGCCCATTTCGACATAGCCGTTGCTTTCCAGCGTCGCCATGGCCTTGGAAACGCTCGCCTTGGTTACGCCGAGGTACTCCGCAACGTCGATCGAGCGCACGATGACCTGACGTTCCGACAGAACGTAGATTGATTCGAGATAGTCTTCTCCGGATTCACGTAGGGCCATGGGCCGCCTTTCGCGATGATTGCTAGTTAGCCTTTGGATACTTTCCACGGCTAACTTTACCGCAAAAGTTGCCCATGTCTTACTACTTTGTCTAAAAGTTAGCCGTGTTTCACAAAACGTGCGGGACGAAAACAAAATGGGGACGCCCCGCAAGGAGTGTCCCCAGGCGCCGGGTGCCGCCCCGCAGTTACATCAATCCAAAGTGCTTCGCGGCGTTGCAGATGCCGTCGTCGTCCACGGCAGTCGTCACATAGGTCGCCGCAGCTTTCACCGTGTCCTGTGCGTTGCCCATGGCCACGCTCGTGCCCACGGCGGCAAACATCGACAGGTCGTTCTCGCCGTCGCCAAAGGCAATCGCCTCGCTCGCGTCGATACCAAGCCGCTCGAGCGTCGCCGCCACGCCCAGGTCCTTGCCGCCGTTAGCGGGAATAATGTCGCAGAATAGGTCGCACCAGCGCGTGGTGAGCGAATGCGACACGGCGTCGGTCACGATATGCTCGTCGACCGGGTCCACAAAGGCGCAAAACTGGTAGACCGGTGCGTCAAAGGCGTGCTCAAACGGCTCCTCGTGGTAGACGATTCCCGCGTTGCTGCCAGCCGTCACCACGCGCTCGGACAGGCGGTTCACAAACGAGTTCTCGCCCTGCATGCACAGCGAGTCGTAGCGCCCCTGCGCCACCTGGTCCACAATCACCGCGACGTCGTCCGAATCGATCGGGCAGCTGCGGTAAACCCCCTCGGCATCAAAGCAGTGCTGGCCCGAAAGCGTAATGTACGCATCCCAGCCCAGGTCGAACAGCCAGTCCGGCATCTGGTAGGTCGGACGGCCCGTGGCGATCACGCACGCAATCCCCTGCTCGTGAAAGCTGTCGAGCACCTGCTGCGCCGACGCCGGAATCCGGTGGGTCTTAAAGCTCAGCAGCGTGCCGTCGATATCGAAAAATGCGGCTTTGATCATTCTCGCCTACTCCTCGCCCTCGAGCTTTTCGCTCGCCTCGAGCCACGCCATCTCCAGCTCGTCCATGGCAGCGTGAGCCTCGTCGATCTTTGCCTGCTGCTCGCCGAGCGCCGTGTAGTTGGTGGGATCGACTTGGGCCATTGCTGCCTCGGCCTCCTCAACGCGGGTGCGCTGCGTCTCCATCTTGCGCTCGAGCGAACTCACCTCGCGGCGGAGCTTCTGGCGCTCGGCGTTGGACAGGCCGTTGGGCTGACCGCTCGACTTGGGCTTTTCGGCCGCAGCTGCCGCGGCACCGGTGTCGAACGTGCCGGTCTTGGCGCTCGGCGCGCCCACGGGCTCGCCCTCGGCGGTAGCGTTGCACAGGCGCAGGTACTGGTCCACGCCACCGGGCATATGCGTCAGGTGGCCGTCGAGCAGCGCCCACTGCTGGTCGGTCACGCGCTCCATCAAAAAGCGGTCGTGCGTCACCAGGATCAGCGTGCCGGGCCAGCCGTCCAGCAGGTCCTCGACAATCGCGAGCATGTCGGTATCCAGGTCGTTGCCCGGCTCGTCCAGGATGAGCACGTTGGGCTCGTCCAGAATCGTCAGCAACAGCGACAGGCGACGGCGCTGGCCGCCCGAAAGATCGCCGATGCGGCTCCAGAGCTGCTGCGTCGTAAAGCCCAGACGCTCACAGAGCTTCTCGGGCGAAGTCTCCTTGCCGTCGATGACGTAGTACTTCTTATAGTTGCCGAGCACCTCGCGGATCGTGTCGCCCATGTAGGGCTTGAGCTCCTCGAGCTGCTGCGACAGCACGCCAAAGCGCACTGTCTGGCCAATCTTCACGCGGCCGCGCGTGGGTTCAATCTTGCCCTGGATCACGTCGAGCAGCGTCGACTTACCGGCGCCGTTCTCGCCCAAAAGGCCATAGCGGTCGCCCGCACCAATGAGCCAGGTCACATCGGTGAGCACCTGCTTGGGCGCGCCGTCGGTATCGGCATAGCCGGCATCCACGTCGACCACATCGATAACCTGCTTGCCCAAGCGGCTCACGGCCAGGCGCTTGAGCTCCAGCTCGTCACGCACGGGCGGCACGTCGGCGATCAGCTCACGAGCGGCATCCACGCGAAACTTGGGCTTGGTGGAACGAGCCTGGGCACCGCGGCTCAGCCACGCGAGCTCCTTGCGCGCCATGTTGCGACGGCGCTCCTCGGTAACGGCGGCCATGCGGTCGCGCTCCACGCGCTGCAGGATGTATGCCGAATAGCCGCCCTCGAAGGGATCGACCTGGCCGTCATGGACCTCCCACATGCTGGTGCAGACCTCGTCCAAGAACCAGCGGTCGTGCGTGACCACGAGCATGGCACCCTGGCCGCGCTGCCAGCGGGCCTTTAAGTGACGCGCGAGCCAGTTGATGGTGCGCATATCCAGGTGGTTGGTGGGCTCGTCGAGCATGAGCACGTCGTAATCGCCGATCAGCAAGCGCGCGAGGTCCACGCGACGGCGCTGACCGCCCGAAAGCTCGCCCACCGTGCCCTCCCAGGGCACATCGCTGATGAGGCCGGCGAGGATCTGGCGCGTGCGGGGGCTCGACGCCCACTCGTACTCGGGGGCGTCGCCCACAACGGCATGATGCACGGTATCAGTATCGACCAGGTTGTCCTTTTGGCCGAGCAGACCGATCGTCGTGCCGCGGCGGTGCGTCACGCGTCCGTCATCGGGCTCCAGCGTGCCGGCGAGCACGCTCAGCAGCGTCGACTTGCCGTCGCCGTTTTTACCGACAATACCAATGCGGTCGCCCTCGCCCACGCCGAGCGTCACGCTATCGAAAATATGCTTGGTGGGAAACTCTAGGCTGACGGAATCGCATCCCAAAAGAATCGCCATATGCCCTGCTCCTTCGTAGAAATTCAACGTTGTCCATGATAGCAGCGAAAAGGCGGGCCGCACACGACACAAAAAGGCGGGCCATCTCCCGCAAGAGATGACCCGCCTCTCCAATCAGTCCTGCGGCAACCGTGGCCGCTGCAGGCCTCAAGCATGTCCCGGACTAGGAGAACATGCCGGTGAGGTAATCATTCAGCCGCTTATCCTTGGGCCGTTGGAAAATCTCGTCAGTCTCGTCGTACTCGACCATATCGCCCATGTAGAAGAACGCCGTGCGGTTGGACACGCGCGACGCCTGCTCCATGTTGTGCGTCACGATAACGATGGCGCGGTCGGCCACAATCGACGACATGAGGTCCTCGATCGCCAGCGTCGAGATGGGGTCGAGCGCCGAGCAGGGCTCGTCGAACAGAATCACGTCGGGGTTGAGCGCCAGCGTGCGCGCGATGCACAGACGCTGCTGCTGACCGCCCGAAAGCGCATAGGCGCTCTTATCGAGCTTGTCTTTGACCTCGTCCCACAGCGCCGCGCCGCGTAAGCTTTCCTCGACCATGCGGTCGAGCTCGTCACGGTCGGTGATGCCGTGGCGCTTGGGCGCAAACGTGATGTTGTCGCGAATGGACTTGCGGAACGGGTTGGGCTGCTGGAACACCATGCCAATGGAACGGCGCAGCTCGTAGGTGTTTTCGGTCTTGGTGTTCACGTTGCGCCCGCGATAGTTGATCTCGCCCTCCACGCGGCAGCCGCGAATCTCGCGATTCATGAGGTTGAGGCTACGCAAGAAGGTCGACTTACCGCAGCCCGAAGGCCCGATGAGCGCCGTGATCTCGCCCTTGTGGAAGTCGAGCGACGTATTGTGCAGTGCATGGTGGTCGCCATAGTACACGTTGACGTCCTTGGTGGAGAGCACAACCTCGTCGCTCACGGCCTTGCCGCTCACGCGCACGCGCTTCTCGCTCTCCCCCACGCTCGACAGGAAGTCCCGGGTGTCGGACGATGCCGCTTCGGTTGCGGGCGTTACATTCATCTCGCTCATTCGGCCGTCATCTTCCTTGCCAGTTGCTTGCCCACAATGCGGGCGATTACGTTAAACAGCAGCACGCAAATCATCAGCAGTGCAGCGGTGCCCCAGACGATCTGCTGGGCCTCGGGGCTGCCCTCGCCATAGATCTTGTAGATGTGCACGGCGAGCGACTCGCCGGGACGGAACACGTTCCAAGCGCAGGTGGGGCTCGACAGGTTAAAGCTCAAGAAGTTCAGGCGAACCGGCGAGCTCATACCCGAGGTAAAAAGCAGTGCTGCGGCCTCGCCAAACACGCGACCGGCCGAAAGCACGATGCCCGTCACGATGGCAGGCATGGCCTCGGGGATCAGGATGTGCAGCGTGGCCTCCCAGCGAGTGAGGCCCATGGCCAGGCACGCATCGCGCTGGGCCTGCGGCACGTCCTCGAGCGCCTGCTGGATCACGCGCACCAGGATGGGGATGTTGAACATGGTGAGCGCGACGGCGCCGGAGATGATGGAGTACTTCCAGCCCAGCTGCACCGAGAACACCAGAAAACCGAACATGCCGACGACGATGGAAGGCAGCGAGGACAACGTCTCGATGGCGGTGGAGGCGATGTCGCGGATGGGTCCGTCCGGCGCGTACTCGACCAGAAAGACCGCGCCACCCAAGCTGATGGGCACCGAGATGACTAGGGTGATCAGTAGCAGATAGAACGAGTCGAATAGCTGGTAGAGTACGCCGCCCTGGGTCCCGTTGGCGCGCGACGGCTGCGTGAGAAAGCCCGGCTGGAACAGCGTCGAAATGCCCTCGAACAGGATATAGGCCACCATGGAGACGACGATGAGCATGACGATGGCGACGATTGCCGTCAACACGCCCGTGGCGATGCGGTCCTGCTTTTGGACGCGCCCGAGTCTCGCCTCTTCGATATGGATGCGCGTGCTAGCCACGAGCCTTCGCCCCCTTGCGGCCAATGAGATGGATGATCAGGATGAAGATGAGGCTCATGCCCATCAGCAGCAGACCGAGTGCCCACAGAACATCGTCCTGGGCCGAGCCCTCGGCATAGACCGCCATAGACGTGGTGAGCGTGGTGGTGATGGTCGAGGCCGGCGACAGCAGCGACGTCGGCATGGCCTCGATGCCGCCAATGACCATGCGCACGGCGAGCGTCTCGCCAAAGGCGCGGGTCATGCCAAGGATGACCGCGGTCATGAGCGACGGCGTGGCGGACTTGAGCACCACGTGCCAGATGGTCTGCCAGCGGGTGTAGCCCAGCGCGAGCGAGCCCTGACGGTAGCTATCGGGCACGGCGCGCAGGCCATCGACCGAAAGCGTGGTCATGGTCGGCAGGATCATGACGGCCAGCACGATGGCGCCGGGCAAGATGCCCAGGCCCGTACTCACGTGGAAAACGCTCTTCATAAGGCCGACGACCACGTGAAAGCCGATCAGGCCAAAGACGACCGAGGGAATGCCGGTCAAAAGCTCAATGAGCGGCTGAAGGACCTTGGAGCCAAACTTAGGCTGGATCTCGACCGCGAAGATGGCAGAGCCGATGGCGATGGGCAGTGCGATGAGCGTGGAGAGTACCATGACCGCAAACGAGGTGACGATCAGGGGCAGGGCGCCGGTATAAGGCAGGCCGTTTTCGGCCGTGTTGGCCAGGTCCCACTTGGTACCGGTGAAGAACTCGACGACCGAGACGCCGTCCTTGAAAAAAGCCGAGAGGCCCTTTTGGGCGACCATAAAGATGAGCGCGGCAACGACAAGCGTCACGAGCGCAGCGCACGCGCCTGTGACGCCCAGGCCCACGTTCTCAAGGTCGCGCTTTGGCAGCTGTTTTGCCATTGCAAACCTTTCCGGGGGCGATTACTTATTTAGCGGAGACCTTGCCGCTGGCGTCCTTGACGACCTTCATGGCAGAGACGGGGATAAAGCCCTGCTCCTCGACGAGCTTGCCCTGGACGTCGTCGGAAAGCATAAACTCCAGGAAGGCCTTGGTGGCCTCGTCGGCGTCCTTGGAGCAGTACATGTGCTCGGTCGCCCAGATCTTGAAGGAGTCGTCGGTGACGTTCTTGCTCTTGGGCTCGACGCCCTCGACCTTGATGGCGTTGAACTTGGAGTCATCGAAGTGCGAGAAGTCGAGGTAGGAGATGGCGTTGTCGGTACTGCCCATCTGAGTCTGGACATCGCCGGACTTGTCGAGCTCGGCGTCACCCTTAAAGTCGACGGCCTCGTCGCCAAAAACGGCGGCCTCGAAGGTGGCACGGGTGCCGGAGCCGGCCTTGCGGTTGAGGACGACGATGGTGGCGTCGCCGCCGCCGACCTCCTTCCAGTTGGTAATCTGACCGGAGAAGATACCCTTGAGCTGCTCGAGGGACAGGTCGTCGACCTTGACGTTCTTGGAGACGACGGGGCCCATGCCCACGACGGCGACCTCGTGGTCGACGAGGTTCTTGACTTGATCGGCCTCAAGCTTGGTCTCGGCGAAGACGTCGGAGTTGCCGATGGTGACGGTGCCGGCGGCGACAGCGGTCAGGCCCTTGCCCGAACCGTTACCCGAGCCGGAAACGGAGACGTCCGGGTTGGCATCCATGAACTTCTCGGCAGCAGCCTCGACGAGAGCTTGGAACGAGGAGGCACCGTCGTAGGTCACCTCGCCGGAGACGGACTCGGCAGCAGCGGCGCTACCCTTGTCGGCGGCGTCGGAAGCGCCGGAGCCGCCGCACCCAACGAGACCGAGGCCGACGATGCTGGCGAGACCACCAGCGAGGCCGAGGAACTGACGACGAGAATAAGCCTGATCGAGCATGATCTTCCTTTCATACATGCGATTCGCGGGCACCCTGCCCGCTTTGCTGTTTGGAAAGATACGGCCTCGATCGGGCAGTGCCCGCGCCAACTGCGGTTTTTTACGGGCATCTGATAGACCCTTACCGCAAGCGCAGCACGGCCTTTACAAACGAATAACAAACCCGCCACCAAGCATGACCCGCCTTTTACACCAATAAAAACAAAGTTGCGGTGAAATAGTTCCTGCTTGGCCATCAAATGGCCCATTCTAGGAACTATTCCACCGCAACTTAGATTGGGAAACCGCGAGACCTTAAAGCTCTAATTCATTCAAACGGAGGATCGCAACAATATAGATCTTGAGCGCCTGCTTGAGCTGTTCCTCGTTGGCGCACTCGTTGGGGCCGTGCATCTGGCCGCCCCACGAGGGCAGCTCCAGGCCGGTCTCCTCGGGGCCAAACGAGACGGCGCGGGCAAAGTTGCGCGCGTACGTGCCGCCGCCCATGGCAAAGGGTTCAGCATGCTTGCCGGTGAACTCGTTATAGGTATCGATAAGCGCCTTCACGGCCGGATCATCGGCAGAGACCGAGAACGGCACCTTCGCGCGACCCAGCTGGCACGTCACGCCGAAACGGCCCACGAGCGGATCGAGCTGCTCGCGGATGGTATCGGCACTCGTGCTGTCGGGGAAGCGCACGTCGATGACCTGCTCGATATGGCCATCCGCCACGCGGATGACGCCAGCGTTGCAGGTAAGCGGGCCAAACGCCGGACTCGTCGCATCGATACCCAGGCCGCGGCCATAGGCGTCCGCATGCACAAAGGCCAAAAACTTGACAAACTCGTGCTCGGCGGGCGTCAACAGGCGCTTGTCACGGGCGCCAAACGCGTCCTCGGCCTCGCGCAGATACGCCACGATCAGGCCGACAGCGTTGATAGTGCCCTCAGGCATCGAGGCATGACCGCCAATGCCGTGGGCAAAAATCTGCGCATGCCCGTTATCGAGTGTCGTGATCTCAAGGCGATCGGCGTTCTCGACCGGCGCCGGCAGCTCATCGGCGGCAATCGCGAGCTCGCAGATGGACTGCGACGGAATGGCATTGCTCGCCTCGGCGCCGCTCCACGACACGATGCGCCCGCCGTCGATCTTGGAGCTCACGAACGTCGCCCCAAACTGGCCCTTCTCGGCATTGCAGACCGGGAACTCGGCATCGGGCGTAAACAAAAAGTCGGGGTCTGCGTGGTTCTCCAGATAATGGTGAACGTCGGACATGCCCACTTCCTCATCGCAGCCCAGCAGCGCGCGGAAAGCATAGCGCGGGGTAATGCCGTGCTTGAGCAGATAAGCGCCGGCGTAGAGCGACAGCACCGCCGGACCCTTGTCGTCAATCACGCCGCGACCGAGCAGCCAGCCCTCGCGGCGCTCCATCGCAAACGGGTCGGTGTTCCAACCGGGGCCAGCGGGAACCACGTCCACGTGGCAGATAGTCGCGAGCTGCTTGTCGCCGCGACCCGGGATATCGGCGATTCCCACATAGCCCCCGTCGTCGCTCGTCTGATAGCCGAGCTTTTGCGCAATGCCGAGCGCGCAATCGAGCGCGTCACGGACCGGGCGGCCAAACGGCGCACCGGGCTCCGCATCGGCAGCAACGGCCACGGACGGATAGCTCACCAGTTGTTCGATATCGGCAACGACATCCTCCCAGACCTCGTCGACATACTCGGCAACGCTCTGCTCCACCTGATTCATGAACGACCTCCTTACCAATGAGCGACGGGTACGCCCGCCCCTCACATTATGTCTATTAGATAGCGAAAAGTTTAGCAAGCTCGGCCACCGAGTGCACCACCGCATCGGCGCCCGCGGCCTCGTGCTCCCCCGGCGCTGCCGCGCCCGAATAGATGCCGATGCACGGCACGCCCATCGCGTGCGCGCCCTCCACATCGTTAAAGCGATCGCCGATCATCACGGCATCGTCGGCCGTCGCGCCGAGCGCCGCCAGGGCATCGCGAACCGAATCGGCCTTGGTCTCGCGTCCCTGCGGCGGATTCATGCCAACCACAGCTTCGAACTGGCAAAGCCCCAGCTCATGAACCATATCGATGCACTTCGCCTCCATGCGAGACGTCGCCACGGCCATACGCTTGCCCTGGGCGGCCAACCCATCCAGCAGCTCGGGGACCCCATCGAACACGGGGTACTCCTCCGGCCCCAGCTCATCAAAAAAGGCGCGGTACTCGTCGGCCACCACAAGCGACTCCTCGCGGGAAAAGCCGTAAAAGTCGTGAAAGCTCTTCCACAGGGGCGGCCCGATCATACGGCGCAGATCACCCATCTGCGCCTCCGAAAACCCGCGCGCAGCCAGCGTCTTGCGCGTCGAGGTCATCACTGCCCGGCCCGTATCTGCCACCGTGCCGTCAAAATCGAACAACACGACCGGCCGTTTGCCTATCTCCAACGCCTCCATCGGCATTCCTCTTCCCCAGTTGACGATTTCCACACCGACACTTCAAACTGTTGACTATTCAACAATTGAACCTAGTAATGTGGAACGACTCTACTATACTTGTCGCACTTTGCTCTCAGAAGGCGGCGCGCAAGCGCCCCAACGAAAGGTGCAATTATGTCTTTTGCCATCATAACCGACTCCACGTCGGACATCTCCCCCGCCCACGCTCAAGAGCTCGGCATTTACGTGATTCCGCTGCATGTGATTATCGAGGGCGAGGACCTGCTCGACCAGGTGCAGATTACCGCCGAGGAATACGTCGCGCGCATGGCCGGCTCCGAGCAACTGCCGCACACCTCGCAGCCGAGCGCCGGCGAGTTCAAGGCACTCTTTGACCGCGTGCTCGCCGACGGCCATGATAGCGCCATCTTTATCTCACTGTGCAGCGAGTGGTCCGCCTGCTATGCCAACGCCAGCCTGACGGCCGAAACGCACGAACTCGACGTGCGCTGCATCGACTCGCGCACCGGCTCGGGTGCCGAGGGCCTGCTGGTGGAGTACGCGCTGGCCATGCGCGAGGACGGCCGCAGCCTGGACGAGACCGAGGCGCAGATCCGCGCGACGCTGCCCGACGCCCACCTGCTGCTGATTCCCCGCACGCTCGAGAACCTCGTTAAGAACGGCCGCGCGCCCAAGCTCGCCGGCCAGCTCACGCAGATGCTCAACATTCGCCTGGCCGTTTCGCCGGAGTGGAAATCGGGCGAGATCAAGGCCATCAAGAAGGGCCGCGGCGCCAAGCGCATCGTCGTCAACACCATGGCCGACTGCCTCGCGTTTTTGGCTGAGCATCCGGGTTCAAGCGTGCGCGTGCTCACGACCGGCGCCGCCGAGGAGCAAGAGCTCGTCAGCCAAGCGCTCGCAGGCCAAGACTATGTAGACGCCGGCACCGGCCCCATCGGCTGCACCATCGCCACCCATGTAGGCATCGACGCCATCGCCATCAGCTACTGCCCCCGCTACCAGCCAACTCACTAGGGACGCCCACAGCAGTTGCGGTGAAATAGGGACTGTTTTTGACTTATTAGCCGTCAATCAATCCCTATTCCACCGCAACTTAGAAATCGGCAATCAGCCCTGCGGGCCCTGGAACAGCTCCTCATGCGAGCCCATTCTGACCAGCCGGATCACAGGATTAGTCTTATGCGGTAAGTAGAGAACGACCACGTCGACCAAGCCATCGGATAGGTGGAAATCGATGTGGCCGTTGTAGTTTCCGCCCGGGTTTGAAAGCTCATGGGCGCCATATTCCGCGGGAAGCGAGCCGTGAGCTGCAAGCTCTGCGACTGCCGCCTTAAACTCACTCTTTAGCTGCGGATGCATGCGCATCGTTCGTTTGTAGTCCGCCCTAAATTGAGCCTCGACTTTAATCTCGAACATCGCTATTCCTCATCGAGGAATGACATAAGCTCATCAGCGTTGTTGAATGACGGGCTATCGTCCGGCAAAATCCCCAACTCATGAGCCTCGGCGATCACCATGGCACGCCTCGTCGCCTCGTTGGGCACCTCCGCCCTTCCTACAATCTCAAAAGGAATCTTTCGCTGATTTACAAGCTGCCGAACGGCAAGATTGAGATAGGAATTGAGGCTGAGGCCGACCGAATCCAAGAACTCAGTCGCCTGTTCCTTGAGCCCCTCTTCGATGCGAACCGTCGTAGGCTTAACCGTTGCAGTAGACATACGCGACCTCCTCGCCTCGTCTTTTGCATCAGTATACCCCGTTTTGATGGCATACTGATGTTAAATAGCATCAGTATGCCGTTCACATTACTATAACAACAGTCACAGCGCCCTACATCAGCCCGCTCAGAGCGATGTCAACGGCAACGTTGAGGTCGTCGGTGATGTGGACGAGGTCTGGATCGAGTGGGCTGATCATGCCGGCATCCATCACCGGGCCGTTGAGCCAGTCGAACAGGCCCTGCCAGTACTCGGTGCCCACCAAAACGAGCGGCATGCGCTTGACCTTGTGCGTCTGCACCAGTGTGAGCACCTCGAACATCTCGTCGAGCGTGCCAAAGCCGCCGGGGAACACAATGGCACCCGAGCTGTACTTAACGAACATGGTCTTGCGCACAAAGAAGTAGCGGAAGTCCATACCCAGGTTCACGTATTTGTTGAGCCCCTGCTCGTGCGGAAGCTCGATACCCAAGCCGACCGACTTGCCGTTGGCGCTCGCCGCTCCCCTGTTGGCCGCCTCCATAATGCCAGGGCCGCCGCCGGTGATAACCGCCACGCCGCGCTGGGCGATCTTGCGGCCGACCGTGCGCGCAGCCTTGTAGAGCTGATCGGTCTTGGGCGTGCGAGCACTGCCGAAGATGGTCACCGCGGGCCCGAGCTCGGCAAGCGCGCCAAAGCCATCGACAAACTCGGCCTGAATGCGCAGCACACGCCAGGGGTCGGCATGCAGCCAGTCGGTCGAATCCTCGGGCGCCAACAGGTTGGCGTAGGTGTTGTCCTTGGGAATCATGGGGCCGCGCATGACCACGGGGCCGCGCCGGTACGTCTCGTCGTAGGCGGGCTCGCCCTCGACGTTCTCATTCTTAATCATGGGTACTCCTATCGAAAATAGAAACGGGCGGGGTCGACGCCATGCGCCAAACACCCGCCCGAACATCAACTATTCGGTATGGTACCCACGATGCATCAAGTGCTTGCAAGGCATCGGTCAGCGGTCGCGCAGACGGTGTTAGCGAACGCGACGACCGATCGCCGCCTGGCCTTTGCCGTTACTCACGCCCCGCAAGCGCCCGCGCCGCTCTTAGTAGTCCACCGCCGCAGGACTGTTCATCCAGTCGCTCACGAACGCACCGTAGCGGCCCTCGATAATGGCTTGGCGGGCACGCTGCATAAGGTTGAGCAGGTAGTAGATGTTGTGCATCGAAAGCAGAATGCCGCCGAGCATCTCCTTCTGCGTGACCATGTGACGGATGAGCGCACGGCTGTAGCCGCCCGTGCACACCGGGCAGGTGCAGGTGGGATCGATGGGACCGTCGTCGTGCGCAAAGCGCGCGTTACGGAAGTTGAGGCGGCCCTCGCTCGAAAACGCTGTGCCCATGCGGCCGGTACGCGTCGGCAGCACGCAGTCGAACATGTCGATGCCCACGCCCACACCGCGCACGAGCGTGGTAGGGTTGCCGACGCCCATGAGGTAGCGCGGCTTGTGCTTAGGCATGTACTCGGAAACCAGCGGTGCCAGCGTCTCAAACATAGTCTCATGGTCCTCGCCCACAGAGTAACCGCCGATGCCGTAGCCCGGGAAGTCGCCGCACTCCTCCAGATGGCGCAGCGAGCGCAGGCGCAGGTCCAGATGCATGCCACCCTGGACAATGCCAAAGAGTGCCTGGTCATCGCGGGTGTGAGCCTTGTAGCAGCGCTCGGCCCACATGCTCGACAGCTCCACCGCGCGCTCGACGTAGGCGCGCGTGGCAGGATAGCCGGGGCACTGGTCGAGCTGCATGCAGATGTCGGAACCGAGCTTCATGGCGATTTCCATGTTGTCCTCGGGCGTCCAGAACACGTGACGACCGTCGTAGTCATTGACGATAAAACGCACACCCTCGTCGGTGAGCTTGACGGCGTCGTTATGGCTAAAGACCTGGAAGCCGCCCGAGTCGGTAAGGATGGGGCCGTGCCAGTTCATAAACTTGTGTAGGCCGCCCAGCTCGGCGATGGTGTCCTCGCCGGGGCGCATGGACAGGTGATAGGTATTGGCAAGCACGATCTGGGCGCCGAGCTGCTTGACGGTCTCGGTAGGGATGCCCTTGACGTTTGCCTTGGTGCCCACGGGCATAAAGATCGGCGTCTCGATGTCGCCGTGCGGGGTGTGCAGCACGCCGGCACGCGCGTGCGTCGTCGGATCCTCGGCGATCAGGTCGAATTTAAAGAGGCTCTGGTCCATAAACTGGAACTCCTTGGTTGCGGTTCATACGCAGACCATTATACGAGCAACCAGCAAACCGCACCGACTCGACAGAAACTGGTGCAAAGAGGTCATAGTCATTGGGGACGTTCTTAAACAACTAGTCGTTGGGGACAGTCTTCAGCGCCATCTTGCAAAGGAGTGTCCCAATCTGCCGGCACTTAGGGACTGTCCCCAAGTGCCGGCAAGAGCGTCCCTTTCGACTAGTCATTTAAGAACGTCCCCAACGACCACATCAAGGCAACGCCGATGCTCTGGCAATGTCAGCGAGCGGTCACCAGAGCGAACAAATTGGCATGAAAAGAGGGCGGTATAGACCTTCTGGTCATGCCGCCCTCTTTGAATGACAAGTTGTCGCTCTGGTGACCGCGCAGCGTCGGCCCGTTACGGCGTTTGGTAAAACGCCGTAACTCTTAGGGCCGCTGGCCCATACCACCCTCGAGGGTGACGGTCTCGCCGTTCATGTACTTAAAGTCGGGGCCACAGAGCTGAACGACCACGCGGCCGATCTCCTTCTCGACATCGCCGTAATGGCCCGCCGGCGGCATGTGGACGTTAGCCTTGAACGCCTCGGGATAGGCATCCTGGAAGTTCTCGAGCGCAGCGGTCCAAGCAAGCGGGCACACGATGTTGACGTTGATGCCGTCCTTGCCCCATTCGTTGGCGGCGACGCGGGTCAGACCGCGGATGCCCTCCTTGGCGGCAGCATAGCTGCACTGGCCGTAGTTGCCAAACAGGCCGGCGCCCGAAGCAAAGTTGACCACGGAGCCCTTGGTCTCCTTCAGGTGCGGATAGGCCTTCTGCATATACAGGTAGGTGGCATACAGGCCAGAGTAAATGGCCAGGTTAAACTGGTCCATGGTGTGGTCGGCAATGGTCACGCCCGAAGCGCTGGCCTGAGCGTTGTTGACGACGGCGTCGATGCGACCGAACTCCTCAATCGCCTTGTCGATAACGTTCTGCACGACGGCCTCGTTGTCCTGGCCGGCGGAGACATCGGCCTGAACAGGCAGAACCTTAACGCCGTACTCAGCCTCGAGAGACTCCTTGGCGGCCTCGAGCTTGGCGACGTTGCGGCCGGTAATGACGAGGTTTGCGCCCTCCTTGGCAAAAGCGATATCGATGCCGTAGCCGATGGAGCCGGCGGAACCGTCCTTGAGCGTGGCCTTGCCGCCGCCGGTGACGATCACGGTCTTACCAGTGAAAAGTCCCATACAAAGTCCTTTCGAATCGCGACGGGCACGCCCGCCGACTGCGCGCATCCAACTTCACGCGCCAAAAGCTGAAATGCAACTTTAGCGGGTTCAAGTGAAAAATAAAGCCCATGGCAGGCGAACGGTGCAACGTCTTTCGGCGAAGGGAATGTCAAGCACGAACCGGACAAAGAGGCCGAATTTTTTGTCACCCAAGCGAGTCATCGAACACGTTTTGAAACTTTGCTGCGGGGCGCGGGATGTCGGCGCGAGACTTTATCATAGGGTGACGAACAACGATGAGGAGCACATGCCTATGACAGACGAGCTGGAACCCCAGACTCAACAGCATATTGATGATTCAGCAGACGTCGTCGCAGAGACTGACGCTGCGACCTGCAATGATACCGACATCGACGACGCCACTCTGGATAACGACGCTGCGACGGAAACCCCTACGGCCGCAGATGTCGACGAGCAAAACGACAATTCGGCCGCTCAGGACGACGCCGCCGAAAAGGACGCCGCCCCGCAAGCAGCAGGCCCCATCGAGGTATCTTCGGAAGAAGAGCTCGACGCCGTCATGGACTCCATGATGGATGCTGTCAAAGCGATGAAAGACGCCGTCGCCGATGCCGATATTGATGCCGAGGAAGAGGAGGCCGCCGAGGCGGCCTCGACCTTTGTGCCCGGCGAGACTCCGGTTGCCGACCAGGGCAGCACCATGCCCTCGTTTCTGCAGCTCGAGCACCCCACGATTGGCGCCGATGCGGTCGATCCGCACGCAGCAGGCTTTTCTGTGGTCGAGGGCGGTACCGGCAATATCGCCGTGCCGCAGACTGCCGATGCGGACGCTGCCGACACCACTCGCCCGACCGCCCCGCACTCCCCCGCCGCGAGCCGCGATCTGGGGACCGCTGTCTCGAACACTGCGAACGCCGTGGGCACCTTTATCGCCCAGGGCGCCTCGGCCATGCGTGAGATGAATGCCGCGAAAAAGGCACTTGCCGATGCCCGCACCCACCTGGCCGAACTTGAGCAGCGCATTGCCAATCAGGCCGAGGAACTCGAGACGCGCCAGGATATCGCAGGCCGCTACGAGCAGATCGTCGCCGACCAGCGTCAGGCGATCGCCACAGCGCAAAAGACCGCTGCGGCAGCCGAGATTGACCGTGATGCCCACGGCGCCAAAGCGACAGAGCTCAATGGTCAGCTCGAACAAATGAAGACAGAGGATGACGCGACTGAGCTCCGCCTGAAGGCCGCGCTCGACGCCGTGGAGGCCCGCGAGGCGAGCTCTCGCGAGACCGGCAACCGCCTCGTTCGACGCCTTGAGGATTCCAAGCGCATCCGCGACAAGGTGAAGGCCGAGCGAGACGCCGGCATTGCGGCTGCACAACAAACCGTCGACGCCACGCGCGCCCAGCTCAAGACGCTGCGTCATGAGTATGCCGAGCTGCAACGCAATCCCTCAGCAAATCCCGCCAACTATACGGTGCGCACCAGCGAGCTCTCGATGCAGATCTCCGACACGGCGGATGCCCTGCGTAAAGCCGAAGAAGATGTCCCGCGCATCACCGCCGACCTTGAGCACTCGCTTGCCGCAGCCGAGCAGGCCGTCGAGCAGGCACAAGCCCCCATCACCGACGCCAAGCGAGCCCATCAGGCCGTGACGGCAGAGGCCGATGCCGCGCGCGACGAGCTGCAGACCGCAAAAACCGCCGCCGCGACGCGCCAGCGCGAACTGCGCGAGAAGATCGCCGCCGAGGACAAGGCACGCCGCGACCAAGAGCAGAGCATAGCCAACGCCCAAGCAGATGCCGCGCATGCGCAGTCGATTATCGAACAGGCGACCGAGGTGCACGACCACCCAGAGATCACTGAGTCGCTTGCAGGATCCTTGGCCCGAGACAAAGCCGAACACGCCGAGACCGAGCGAGAAGTCGCCCAGCTCGAGGCCACCGAGGACGCGGTGCGCGAGCGTACCCGCGACTCACGCATCAAATTCACCGGCGCCATCGTCTGCATCGTCGCCGCAATCCTGGTGATCATCCTAGTCTGGCTGTTCGCGAGCAAGTAAACCAGCTGCCAAAAAACGCTCAACGCAGTTGCGGTGAGATAGTTCCTGTTTAGCCCTCAAAAAGCCAATTCAAGAACTATCTCACCGCAACTTATTTAGATCGACGCAAGGCAACCTATCCCTCTTGCACCGATCTCATGACATAAGGACTGTCCCCAGGTGCCGGCACAAAAGGAACGTCCCCAAGTGCCAAGTGC
Source organism: Collinsella aerofaciens (assembly GCF_015556945.1). Taxonomy (GTDB): domain Bacteria; phylum Actinomycetota; class Coriobacteriia; order Coriobacteriales; family Coriobacteriaceae; genus Collinsella; species Collinsella aerofaciens_AO. The sequence continues at coordinate 96,762 of NZ_JADNNH010000001.1, forward strand.
CCAATGACTACTCAACAACCACGGCAACACCGATGTAATGGCAGAGTCAGCGAGCGGGTCACATTTGAGACAAGGTGACGTGAAACGAAAGGGCGCTGACCTTCTGGTCGCGCCCTTGAAGTTGAACGTCAGATTGTCCAAATGCGGCCCGCGCAGCGTCGGCCGGTTACGGCGTTTGTAAAACGCCGTAACCTACTGAATGAGCATCGCGTCGCCAAAGCTGAAGAAGCGATAACGTTCTTCGATGGCAGCGGCGTAGGCATCCATGATCTGGTCGCGGGTGGCAAGCGCGCTTACGAGCATCATGAGCGTGGAGCGCGGCACGTGGAAGTTCGTGATCAGCGCGTCGACCACGTGATAGGTCGAGCCGGGCATGAGGTAAAGCTGCGTCGTGGCGTTCTCGCGCACCACGATGTCACCGCGGCCAAGCGTATCGGCCCCGTCCTCGCGGCCTTCAAAATAGCGCGCCGTCACGGCCGGATCGGACACCGGCGCGTCCGTGTCAAACGCGCTCTCGAGCGAGCGCACCGCGGTAGTGCCGACGGCGATCACACGATGACCCTCGGCCTTGGCCTTATGCACGGCGTCGACAACCTCCTGCGACACGTGGTAGCGCTCGGTGTGCATGACGTGCTGCGTAGGGTCGTCCTCCTCCACCAAACGGAAGGTATCGATGCCCACCTCAAGCTCGACGGCGGCAAACTTGGCACCCTTGGCCTCGATAGCGGCCATGAGCTCAGGAGTAAAATGCAGACCCGCCGTAGGAGCGGCAGCCGAGTGCTCCTCCTTCATGGCGTACACGGTCTGATATTTCTCGGGATCGCCCTCGTAATCGGTAATGTAGGGCGGCAACGGCACATGACCGGCGGCGTGAATGGCCTCGTCGAGCGTGCGCGGCTCGCCGGCGGCGTTGCAACCAGCCGGCTCAAAACGCACTAGACGGCCGCCGCGGCTATCGGTGACAAAGTCGACGACCTCGGCCGTCAGCACCACGGGAGCCCCCTCGGGCGCATGGGCGCCACCGGCGCGATACTCAATATGAGCACCGGGCTTCAGGCGCTTGCCCGGCTTGACCAAGCACTCCCAAACATGGCCCAGCGGATCCACGTCCTCGCGGCGCTTGAGCAGCAGGGTCTCGACCACGCCGCCCGAGCCGGCTTTGCGACCGATCAGGCGGGCCGGCATCACGCGCGTCTGGTTGATGACGAGCACGTCGCCCGGCTCGATATAGTCGATGATGTCACGGAAGATGCGGTGCTCAACGGTACCGCCGTGCTCCAGCGGCGTTCCCGCCTGGGAGCCCTTGCGATCCACCACCAGCAGGCGACAGGAGTCGCGCGGCTCGGCTGGAGCCTGGGCGATCAGTTCCTCAGGAAGGTTATAGTCAAAATCATCGGTACGCATAGACACGTCGGATACTCCTTATATAGCTAAAGTCCGCTCTACATCCTAGCAGGCTGACGTCCCAAGTGAACTACTTTTTGGCGGCTTTGCGCTCGTCGCGGATACGGGCGCGGTCCATGGCCGCCTCGACAGCCGAGAAGCGGCAACCACAGTAGTTCTGCCGATACATGCCAAGCTCGCGCGAACGGCGTGTCGCCTCGGGGTAATACGGGCGAAAATCGCGAATCACCGGGGTGAGACCGCGGGCGGCAGCCAGACGCTCCAACACATCATTGCAGGTTTCGAACAACTGGTACGGCGAGACGGCGAGCGTCGTGCCCACAAACTCAAACCCGCGCTCCTGGGCCACGCGGCACGCCTCGGCCAAGCGCAGGGCATAGCACGCGCGACAGCGACGAGGCCGATCGGCACCCAGCGGCGCCACGCCGGTCTCCCAGCGATCGCGGTCCTCCCCTGCCTCGATGAGCTCGATGTCGCCATCGGCACACCACCGGCGCAGCTCGTCCAAGCGGCGCTGCCATTCATCGCGCGGTTGAATATTGGGGTTGGTCCAGCAAATCGTGGGCTCAAACCCCTCCTCGCGCAGCAGGCGAACCGGCTCAAGCGAGCATGGTGCACAGCACGCATGCAGCAACAACGACTTCATCGACATCTCCTCACCCAAAAAAGCGCACGCCAAAGGACGTATCCTCGCAGGCGACAATGCGGCGGTCGCGCAAAATGGTCCGCACGTAATACCAATCGCCCACACAACCCGACAAATGCAAGCCGGCCGCCAGGTAGCACAGCAGCGGATAGCCCGAGAACGCAAATCCCAGGGCAAACGCCGCCGTCGCAACAACCGTCGGCGCCAGGCAAACCGCCATGTACCGCCGGCGCGAATACACAACGCCTTCGGCGCAGGCATAGATCATCGCCGTCTCGCGATTCGCCCCAAAGGTCACCTTCGCGCCCGCAGGCGCCAGCAGCTTAAAAAACACACCGTGCACCAGCTCGTGCACGGCAAATGAAGCCGCCGAAACCGCAGTCAAGCCGACCATCCAGCCCAAGACGGCCATCCAGCCGCCCGCGTCAGCCACATCCAAGTCTGCAGGCCCGCCCAGCAGCATAAACACCGGCACCAGGCACACGGCAAACACCACAAGCACGGCCATCCCCCACACAAAGCAAGCGTGCAGAAAATCCTCGTCTTCAAACGCATGTATGTTGGAAATCTCATTCATAGCATCTTAGGATAGCGCCCCTGCCACGTACCCGTCCGCATGTGCGATAATGTCGAACGATATGCACGAATTGACCACCGCGCCGCCGAGCCCCACGCCCGGCTGCGCTCTCACCATATGCGAAGGAGTCCCATGGCATCCAAATACTCCATGAACGACCGTCCCAGCTGGCCTCGCCGCGCCATCGTTACCGCCGGCGAGCCCTACGGCAACAAGGGCCTTCACTTTGGCCACGTTGGCGGCGTCTTTGTCCCGGCCGACTTCTTCGCCCGTTTCCTGCGCGACCGTCTGGGCCGCGAGAACGTCATCTTCACCTCGGGCACCGACTGCTACGGCTCGCCCATCATGGAGAGCTACCGCAAGCTCAAGGAGAACGAGGGCTACGATAAGTCCATTAGCGAGTACGTCGAGTCCAATCACTCCCGCCAAGCCGCGACCCTCAACAACTACAACATCAGCTGCGATATCTACGGCGGCTCGGGCCTTGAGCCGGCGGCCCAGATCCATAACGAGGTTACCGCCGAGATTATCGAGCGCCTGCACGAGCAGGGCACCATCTCCAAGCGCTCCACGCTGCAGTTCTACGATGCCAAGGCCGGCACGTTCCTCAACGGCCGCCAGGTGATCGGCCGCTGCCCCATCCAGGGCTGCAAGTCCGAGAAGGCCTATGCCGACGAGTGCGACCTGGGCCACCAGTTTGAGCCCGAGGAGCTCATCGCGCCTAAGAGCCAGCTCACCGGCGAGGTGCCCGAGCTGCGCCCGGTCGACAACCTCTACTTCGACCTGCCGGCCTACCTCGACTTTATGAAGACCTATACCGCCAAGCTCGCCCAGAACCCGCAGGTTCGTTCCGTGGTCTCCAAGACCATGGAGGAGTGGCTGCTGCCGGCTCAGCTCTACATCCAGAACAAGTTCCGCGAGGCCTTCGATGCCGTCGAGGATCAGCTTCCCGAGCACACCGTCCTGGAGCCCGAGGGCAACAAGAGCAGCTTTACCGTCACCTTCCCCAGCTGGAAGGAGCGCGACGATGCCCACGCGGTGCTCGCCAACGGTGGCGTGCGTTTCCGCAGCGGCAAGGCACTCGTGCCCTTCCGCATCACCGGCAACATCGACTGGGGCGTTCCGGTGCCCGAGGTCGATGGCGTCTCCGACGTCACCTGCTGGTGCTGGCCCGAGAGCCTGTGGGCGCCCATCAGCTATACGCGTACCGTGCTCGCACGCGATGCCAAGGCCGCCGGCGTGACCGAGGGCGTCGCCGCCCAGGATGCCGCCCTCATGGGCGAGCCCGCTGCCGATTCCACGCAGGTACCCGCTCCCACCTACCAGCACAGCTCGCTCGACTGGCGCGACTGGTGGTGCTCTGACGACGCTCAGATCTACCAGTTCATCGGTCAGGACAACATCTATTTCTACTGCATCGCTCAGACCGCCATGTGGGAGGCCCTGGGTTGGGACCTCACGCAGAGCACCGTCAGCGCCTGCTACCACCTGCTCTACATGGGCAAAAAGGCCAGCTCGTCCTCGCAGACTCCTCCCCCGCCGGCAGACGACCTGCTCAACCACTACACCTGCGAGCAGATGCGCGCGCACTGGCTGTCGCTCGGCCTGTCCGAAAAGCCGGTGAGCTTTAGCCCCAAGGCATACGACACGCGCGTGACCGGCAAGGATAAGGACGGCAACGAGGTGCGCGCCTGCGACGACAAGCGCGTTATCGACCCCGCCCTTAAGGAGAGCGCGCTGCTGACCGGCGTGTTCAACCGCCTGGCCCGCAGCTGCTTCTACGGCGTCGCCGTCAAGGAAGGCGACGAGAGCCCCTATCGCAACGGTTGCATCCCCGCCGGTGCCGCTTCTGACACCGTGGTCGAAGCCGCCCAGCAGGCAGCCCTCGCCTTTGAGCGGGCCATGTACAAGTTCGAGACGCACCGCGCGCTTGCCGTGTGCGACGACTACCTGCGCGCCGCCAACAAGCGCTGGAGCGACGCCTCCAAGGCCGCCAACAAGCTCGAGGGTAATGAGGCAAACGCCGCGATGACGCAGGCCCTCGTCGACGCCTTTACCGAGCTGCGCGTGGCGACCGTCCTGATGCACGGTATTGTGCCGGCCGGCTGCGAGCTCATCTGCGAGTACTTCGACGTCGACCCCGTCGCCTTCTTTAGCTGGGACAACATCTTTGCCTCCACGGACGAGTTCGTGGAGAGCCTGGGCGAGAAGCCCGGTGAGCACCGCGTGAAGCCGCTGCCCCCGCGCTTCGACTTCTTCAGCAAGCACGAGAGCCAGTACTAAAACAACACTCGACATGTAATGGAATGGGAAGGAAAGACGGATGTCCAAGCCGCGTCGTCGTAAGCAGAAAAAGCAGGTTAAGCCCGAGCTCAAGCTTAGGCAGTTTGCCTCCACCGAGCTTTCCGACCAGCTTGCCGCCCAACACTCCGCCGCCGACCTGCCGCGCTTTATGGTCGACACGGTCGCCGGCGCCTATGCCCCCACCGATGCCGAGCTCATGATCGAGGGCTTCGGCGCCGCGGCCACACGCCCGGTCACGCTGCGCGCCAACACGCTCAAGGCAACCGCCGAGGACATCGCTGCGGCGCTCGATGCCGCCGGCATCGCGCACCAAACCGTTACCTGGTATCCGGACGCCTTTATCCTGCCCGAGGCCCAGGTTTCCGATCTGTGGGATCTCGACATCTACCGCGACGGCAAGATCTATCTGCAGAGCCTGTCGTCCATGATGCCGCCTTTGGTGTTGGGTGCTCAGGCCGGCGAGGACATCCTGGACATGTGCGCAGCCCCTGGCGGCAAGACGACGCAGATCGCCGCCCTCACCCAGGGACAGGCGCACCTCACCGCCTGCGAGATGAGCATTCCCCGCGCCGAGAAGCTCGAAGCCAACCTCCACCGCCAAGGTGCCAAAAACGTGCCCGTCATGCGCATCGACGCACGCGAGCTCGACGAGTTCTTCCGCTTTGACCGCATCCTGCTCGACGCTCCCTGCACCGGCACGGGCACCGTCATCAGCGGCAACGAGAAAAGCCTGCGCGGCCTGACCGAGCAGCTGCTGAGCAAGTGTGCCCGCTCGCAGCGAGCACTTCTGGACCGCGCCATGGGAGCCCTTAAACTGGGCGGCACGCTCGTCTATTCGACTTGTTCGATCTTGCCGCAGGAAAACGAGGACGCCCTGCAAGAGGCGCTCGACAAGCATATGGACTGCGAGCTTATCCCCCTCGACGGCACGCCGAGCGAAAGCGAAGCGCGTCGCGCCCAGGACGCCGGCGAGGAGCCGCATATCGAGAGCAACGCTCTCACCGAGGCCATCGCCGCGGGTCAGGTATCGGCCGTCGCCAACGGCCTGCCCGGCACGCTGACCATTCCGCCTAGCCGCGACTTTGAGGGCTTCTACATTGCCCTGATCCGAAAACGCAGCTAGCGCACGGATCCAAAACTCAACAAGCTATCTCTGTGCGCGTTTGCCCTGCTGGTCGCGATGCTGTTTAAGCATCGCGCGCTCCTTGCGTTCGGCCCTTTTGCCCTTAATGGCCGTGACCACAAAGTAGATGACCGCGGCGGCAACGATTGCGGCCACACACAGGCCAATCGAGCCAAACATTGCTGTCAATTCCATACCGCGTCACCTCTCTTTTAAACGGGGCTTTCAAGATAGCACCTCGATACCCGCCACCACAGCTCCTTCACGTTCGCCGGCCCTTCGGTCTAACGGATGGCGCGGCGGGGAAAAATCAACTCGTCAAACGATTTAGCATTCGCAATTCCGGCTGCATCGCGCCGGCCATCATCACATAGAATCGAGCCTCCATGGATACCCTCAACGATCTAAATGAGCGCGTCGACGCCTTCGTCGGCACCAGCTCCTTCGACACGCCTGCGGCGGCAAACGACCAAGCTCCCATCGATGTGCCCGCCGAGGTGCACGAGGACATCGTCGCCTCGGTCGATTTTTCCGAGGTCGAGCTTGCAGACGAGTTCACCGAGCCCCAAATAGCCGTCACGCCCAACGGCCTGCTCCCTATGGAGCCCCTGCCCATCGACGGACGCCTACGCAAGGCTGCCCTTCGCATGCCCGACGAGATCGAGGAGGCCAGCGGCTTCACGCTCTTTGGCCGACGCATCAAGTCGCTCATTTACACCACCGATGTCGCGGTTATCCGCAACTCCAACGCCGACGCCGTCTTTGCGGTCTACCCTTTCACGCCGCAGCCCGCCATTACGCAAGCGCTGCTGACCGTCGCCGAGTGCCCGGTCTTTGTAGGCGTGGGTGGCGGAACTACGACCGGTAAGCGCTCCGTGCAGATGGCAGCCGTCTCCGAGATGCAGGGCGCGGCGGGCTGCGTGGTCAACTCCCCCGCTACTGCCGAGATGGTCGAGCACATCACCAACATCGCCGACATCCCCGTCATCGCCACGGTCGTTCGCTGCGACGACGATGCCCACGCCAAGGTGCGCGCTGGAGCCAAGATTCTCAACATCGCCGCCGGCAAGAACACGCCCCAGGTCCTACGCGAGCTGCGCGAGCACTATCCCAACCTGCCGCTTATCGCGCCGGGCGGCAAGACGCCCGAGAGCATTCGCGAGACCATCGCCGCCGGCGCCAACGCCATCATCTGGACACCGCCTTCGGCCCAGCAGCTACAGACCGACATGATGCAGCGTTATCGCAAGATGAAGGAAGACGCCACACCTGTCATCTCGCGCGACGACGTGCCCATTATCGACCAGGTCGCCGCCGCCGAGGTCAGCCAAGTCGAGAACATGAATCCCGATGTGCCGATTCCCGACGAAGTCATCGAGCGCGTCGCTTCGATCCACGAGCGCGTCGAGGAGCATCGCGCCAACCGCGGCCTCAAGCCGTCACTGCACGGCTTTTTCTTCCGCGGAAAGAAACGCTAGCAAAACATCTTGGCCCGCCCCACAAACGCGAGGCGGGCCGTTTTCGTTTGAGCAATCATGCAGCGACGTGATGGGGCAAATTAATCCACGCGCTTGTCGCCCATAAAGAAGAGCGCCACCGTACCAGGTCCGGTATGCGAGCCAATCAGAGTACCGATGTCATTGATCTCAATCTTGCCTTTAAGCTGCGGAACCTGTTCCTCAATCAGCGCCGCGACCGCCTCGGCATCCTCGCGGCACGCCGACTGCGACATGATGCACTTACCCGAATAATCTGCACCGTCCTGTACGTGTGCCATCATGGTCTTAGCCATCTCGGAAATCGCGCGCTTCTTAGTGCGAATCTTCTCACGTGGCGACAGCTTACCTTCGCAATCGACCGTCATAAGCGGGCAAATCTTAAGCGCCGTGCCGATGATCGCGCTCGCGGCCGAAATGCGACCGCCGCGCAGGTAGCTCGACAGATCGGTCGAGAAGAACCAGTGGTGCAGGTTGAGCTTGTGCTCCTCGATCCAGGCAGCCGTCTCGTCGAGTGAAGCCCCACTATCGCGCACATCGGCGGCATATTCCAACAACAGGCCAAAGCCCGAAGACGCCGCCAGCGAATCGATGACGCGCACCTTGCCGCCCTCGGGATAGCGATCCGCAAGCATCTGCGCCGCGACGCAGGCCGATCCATACGTGCCCGAAATACCCGACGACAACGTCAGGTGCAGCACGTCTTTACCCTCGGCAACAAACGGCTCCCAAAACTCCTCGTACTCACCCACGCTCACCTGAGACGTCTTGGGCATGGCGCCCGCGGCAATCTGGGCAAAAAACTCGTCCGGCGTAATCGACTGATACAGATCGTCCGTATAGACAACATCGTCGATCTCGTAATGAAAACACACGACAGGGATATTGCGCGACGCAAAGAACTCACGGGTTCGATCGGCGGCGGATTCACAGGTCAGGACAAAATCACTCAAATGAGGCTCCTTACTCATTGCTGCGCAAATTATCGCACAGTGAGCCTACATGCGGTACATATGTCCACTATTTACCAAATCGAACCAAAAATAGTGAACATCTTTACCACCATCGTCTCCACCGACCCGACGCATAAATATCTGAGAAAACACCCTCTGTCGTCTCCACCCGACCAACACATCTACCTTCACTAAATCGATTTACCAAACCGTTCAGCCGACAATTCAGCCGCTGGCGCAAAATCGAAACAAAAGCGGCGCATACTGGTAAACGTTTGACGCTGTTTATCAGTTTTACCAGCCCCATCGGAAGGTGTTTCATGGTCGCATTCGATCGCAACCCGCAAGACTTCAAGTATCTGCGCCTGCTGTCGAGACAGTTCCCCACCGAACAATCCGCATTTACCGAAATTATCAACCTCTCGGCCATCCTCAACCTACCCAAGGGCACCGAGCATTTTATGAGCGACGTGCATGGTGAGTACGAAGCCTTTATGCACATCCTCAACAACTGCTCGGGCGTCGTGCGCGAACATGTCGACGAGATCTTTGGCGACACGCTCTCCTTTGACGAAAAGGGCGAGCTGTGTACGCTCATCTACTACCCGCGCGAGAAGATCGACCTGGTCCGCAGCCGGCGCGAGGACTCGCCAACCTGGTACAAGACGATGCTTGACCAGCTCATCATGGTCGCTCGCTCACTTTCAAGCCGCTACACGCGCTCCAAGGTGCGTAAGGCCATCCCGCGCGACTACGCCTACATCATCGACGAGTTGTTGCACACGCACCCGGACGAGAACAACTATCGCGTGCGCTATCACGAGCGCATCGTGGAGTCCATCCTAGAGACCGCCAGCGCCGACGACTTTATCGAGTCGCTCGCCTCGCTCATCAAGCGCCTGGCCGTCGACCACTTGCACCTGGTGGGCGACATCTTCGACCGCGGCGGCGGCGCGGCCAAAATTATGGACCGTCTGCTCACCTACCATTCACTCGACATCCAGTGGGGCAACCACGACCTGCTGTGGATGGGCGCTGCGGCCGGTGAGCCCGCCTGCATCGCCACGGTGTTGCGCAACAACCTACGCTACGACAACTACGAGATCCTGGAGAACGACTACGGCATCTCGCTGCGTGAGCTTGTCGCCTTTGCCGATGCCACCTACACCGCCGGTGAGTCCATCACCCCGCTGATCAAGGCCATCAACGTGCTGCTCTTTAAGCTCGAGGGCCAGATTATCCAGCGCCACCCCGAGTTCGATATGACCGACCGCCTGTTACTCGACAAGATCGACCACGACACCGGCACGGTCACGCTCGCCGACGGCAGCGTGTGGCCGCTCACGACCAACGACTTCCCCACCGTCGACCCGGCGGACCCCTACACGCTCACGTCTCAGGAGCAGCACATCATCGACAAGCTCGTGTCCGAGTTTGTAACCGCCGATCACCTGCATCGCCATATCGATTTCCTCTACACCCACGGCTCGATGTACAAGGTCGCCAACGGCAACCTGCTCTTCCACGGCTGCGTTCCGCTCAACGAAGACGGCACCTTTAGCAGCATGAACTGCCTGGGCACCTGGCACGCTGGCCGCGATTATCTCGATTTTTGCGACCACATCGCCCGCCGCGCGTGGCGCGTGGGCGACCGCGATGCCCTCGACTGGATGTGGTACCTGTGGATTGGCTTCAATTCACCCGCCAGCGGACGCCTGGTGCGTACCTTTGAGCGCGCCTATATCGCCGATAAGAGCACCTGGGTCGAGCCGATGGACCCGTACTTTACGCTTACCAAGTCGCCCTCGGTCTGCGATGATATCATGCGCGAGTTTGGCGTCGCGCCCATGGCATGCTCGCCGACCGGCCACATCATCAACGGCCACACGCCCGTTAAAACCACCAAGGGCGAGCAGCCCATCCGCGCCGAGGGCAAGCTGCTGGTCATCGATGGCGGCTTCTGCCGCGCTTACCATCCCAAGACGGGCATCGCCGGCTATACGCTCATCTCGAGCTCGCGCGGCTGCCGCCTCAAGTCGCACCGGGCCTTTACGACGGTTGCCGAGGCACTCACGCGCAACGTGGACATCGAAAGCGAGACCAACCGTTTTGACCAAGCAGACCGTCGCCGCATGGTGAGCGACACCGATACTGGCGCCAAGATTCGCAGCCAGATCCAGGATCTGCGCCAGCTGCTCGATGCATATAGAAACGGTGCTATCGAAGAGCGCGTCTAGCCCCACCCGCGGGGATTGGCTAAACTTGCTGAGTTTGTCATCCCCACGGCGTCCCCGCGCCACCCTAAGGCAGGTACCATGCAAAAGCTCCTTGCGCAGATCATGAAATTTGGCGTCGTCGGTGTCATTGCCACGGTTATCGACTTTGGCATTATGAATCTGCTCCACTACGGTCTGGGCCTCAACATCCTAATCGCCAACACCAGCGGCTTTATCATCTCACTCATCTTTAACTACCTCGCAAGCATGAAGTACGTGTTTGCGCACAAGGAAGGCATGAGCCGCCGCCGCGAGTTCATCATCTTTGTCGTGCTGTCCGTGATCGGTTTGGTGCTCAACGACGGCATCGTGCTGGCGCTCAACGCCGGCCTGGGACTCGAGGCCAATATCGCCAAGATCTGCGCCACCGCGCTTGTCATGGTCTACAACTTTGTGACCCGAAAAATCTTCCTGGAGGGCGACGAGACCAAGTAGCTCGAAACCCCTGCAGCATTACGGCGCCCACGGACGACGTGCACTCAGCGCAGTATCGTCCGTGGGTGCCGCTCGTTTACGGGCAAATTTTCAACGTTTGCGGATTAGCTCTTGAAAATTTGGCGAGTTCATATAGTTCTTGGCAAAGACCTTACGTTTCCCTTGTAAAAGCTCTAAAGTATCCTCTGCTCGATTCATCAACGCATTGGATGTGATTACGTGCGCAAGGCGCTGGCACAACCTCATACCAAGCAGTTCCTCAAGTTTGCTGTCGTGGGTCTTATCTCCTTTGGCATCGACTGGGGCATGCTCATTGCGCTCGTCGAGCTGTTCCACCTCGACTTTTTGATGAGCACCACGGTTTCGTTTATCACGTCCGTCGTGGTCAACTACTGGCTCAGCATGAAGTACGTGTTCGACCACCGCGAAGGCATGAGCCGCAAGCGCGAGTTCACGATCTTCACCATCCTGTCGGCGATCGGCCTGGGCCTCAACGACCTGTATATGTTTGTGGGCGTCACGTTTTTGAGCATCGGCTACCAAGCCATGAAGGCCATCGCCACGTTCCTTGTCACCTGGTACAACTACTTCAGCCGTCGCTTCTTCCTCGAGGGCGCACGGTCGTAGTCGATTCACTATTTGCTTGAATGTATAACCGGTTGGAATTCCCGTTCCAACCGGTTTTTTGTTTGCAGAGAGACCCGGCGACCCAGTCCCATTCGCATGAAAAACGGGCGGTCCGGATGTTGGCCCGAACCGCCCGTCTGGCGCGCTATGTCGAGGCCTCTAGCCCGTTACGTAATACCAAACGACGTTGTCGTCATTGGAGAGAACGTAGTTACTGCAGGCCGTCATGGGCGTTGTGCCGTTGACGGAGTACATCCAGCCGCTCGTGCCGCCGTACTGTTTCTCGGCCAAACCACCAATCGCAGAAACATACGTGCCGTACGATGAGCCGTGTGCGTTGACAGAAAGGCCCAGCGCGCACAGGGCATCGTAAACGGTGGCGCCTTCGTTAAAGGTAAAGGTGCCGCCAGAGGACACGGGATTGCCCACAGCGCTCGATGTGACCGAAACCGTCACCGTAACGTAGTTGGACTCCTGTGAGCCGCTTTGGCTGCCCGAGGAGGCGTTTCCACCATTAGAGGATGAGGCTCCATCAGACGACTGGCCACCGCCCGAAGAAGCACCGCCAGACGCATTGGAAGTATCACCGGCTCCCGTATTTTGGGCAGCGGATTTATCGCCAGACTTCTTGCCGCCCCGGTCCTCGGACTTCTTGCTATCCGAGTTTTTGTCCGATTCCTTGTTTGAAGACTCGGAATCCTTGGAACTGGCCTCGCCCGAAGTCGTAGTCGTAGTCGAGCCAAACCCCTTGGTGTCCTTGGCGACGACGCTCTCCCCCGTCACGGTCTGAACGATCCAGTCAATGGACCAGGCGCCGCTCTCGGAAGGATGGACGAAGCCCAGCGAGACGACGATCAGAATGGTGCACGCGGCAGCAAGAACGCCAAGGAGCGCCTTGCGACGAGAGGCGGACGCCGCCGAAGCGGCGCCCTGTTGCTTTGCATCGTCGAACTGAATGAACGAGGAATCTGGTTGCTTGGGGTCAGCGTCCTTGGATTTATTGGACACAACCCTCACCTACCGACGTTTGGTGAACACGAACACGCCGACGATGGCGAGACCGATGACGCCGGCGGCAACGCCAACAATGGCGAGCGGGTTGGTGCCAGTCTCCTGCTCGGAAGCACTAGAGGACTTCTTAGCAGTGGTCGTAGAAGCAGCACCCGTATCGGACTTGGAATCGGACTTCTTGTCGGACTTGCTGTCCTTCTTGTCAGACTTCTTCTCGTCCTTCTTATCGGACTTATCGGAGTCCTTCTTGTCGGACTTGTTGTCCTTGGTCTCGGTCTTGGTCGACACCGTCGTCTTGGTCGTCGGCTTATGACCCGGGGCGACAGCGCCGCCCTTCGAGCCGGAGCCGGAATCCGTGCCAGTGCCAGTGCCAGAACCAGTACCGGTACCAGAACCGCCGCCGCCATTCGAACCAGCGCCGCCATTACCGCCAGGGTTAACGGCATTCTTGGTCCACTTGGCATACAGCGTCAGATCGGCCGTCACCGGCGTGCTAAAGTCATACGCCTGCGTGCAAGCCTCATCGGTATACCAACCGCCGAAAGTGTAGCCATCGCGCGTCGGATCGGCCGGCTTGACCAGCTTGCCATCGGCCGTAGCAACAAACTTAGTGTCGCAAGCAGACCCGCCGTTGGAGTTAAAGGCAACCGTCCAAGACTCGACAGCTCCAAGTTTAAACAGCGTGCCCGAATCATTAATGTAGTAGAGATTGCCAGAAGCATCGGCAATGACCGGAGAGTCACAGTACTGGTAATGGCCAGCCGCATCATAAATCTGCGTCGCCTCTGCATCGCCGAGCGTATAGCGATACACGCCACCACCAGCAGAGTAGTTGACGTAATCCTTGCTATCCGCGCTGTTAACGGTGAAGTACACATAGGTCTTGCCGCCCTGAACACTCACCAGCGGAGTAGCAGCAATACCGTTGAGGCCAGCCGGCAGCGCCTTGCCGTCGGCAGCAGCGACCATCGTGGTCTTACCCGTCTTCAGGTTATAGAGAACCAGAGCAGAGCCAGTAGCCGTCTGTCCGCCGACAATCAGATTGTCACCAGACACCGCAGGGGCGCTCAGATTATTCGTAAGGCCCAGATCAACCGTCTTCTGTTCACTCAGCACGCCCTTCGCCGAAAGCGAAATCACATGGAGCTTTCCGTCGTGCGTCATCTGATAGAAGGTCGAGCCATTGGACGGATCGGCAATGCAATCGGCATTTGCGACAGCGCCGAGCTTCATGGTCGAAACGACATCGCCCGTCGTCTTATCAATGCACTTAAGCGTACCCGCGCTCGTAGGAACGATGGCATACTTATCCGTCAAAGCCGCACCAGTCCAGTAATAGCCCTCGGCAGGGTCGATGTTCTGCCAAGAAACTTCGCCCGTGGCAATCTTAATGCGCGCAAAGGAGCCGTTGCCGTAGGTCGCATTGTAATTCTCGTCATACGAAATATCGACCGAGCCTACATAGACGTACTCGCCGTCCGAAACGACGGTGCAGGAGCTCTGCGTCAAGTCCGTCAAACCAGGCGTCAGCCACTTGCAGATCAGCTTGTCTGCAGTAATCGCCTGGACCGCACCGCCGTTGAGCGGAACGATGATAAGGCCATTGGTATAGATCGGACGAGAGGTATAGCTCACCTTGGAGGCAAGCGGCGCAGAGGCAACCTTTTTGCCCGTGGACGAATCGATCTTAATGAGCTCGTTCTCGGTCGCGATGTACACAAAGCCGTTAGCAATGACAGGCTCGCTGCAGTTGGCATACTGCTGACCAGACTCGGCCTTCCAATCGAAGGCCCACTTAAGACCGGCGGCCTGCGCAGGCGTCTTGGCATCCGTTACGGTCGAACCGTTGCCACTGTTGCCGTAGCCGGCCCACTCGGCATCCCAATCAGGAGTCGTCGCACCCGGGTCCACGACAATCTTGTCGGGATCGGGCATGGCCGAATCGTCGGTGGTATAGGCAAGTGTGACCTTATCGCCGCTCTTGAGCGTAATCTGATTAGCGCAGAGTAAGGAGGGCTCTCCATTGATATACAGGTGCCAATATTTGTTGGTCGCACCATCATAGCCGTACGTCTCGTCTTCGAATGGCGAGTTGATGGAATTGAGGAACCAGTACTCACCACTCTGGGAGCCGTTGTACGTAACGCCCTTGGCCTTCAGAACCGTCTCAATAAGGTTCTGGGCAGTAGAGCCTTCGGGCAGAGAAACGTTGCTTGCCGAGCCCCAGCGAGCATTGTTGCCGTTGACATCGGGACCGATAACATCGACAGACCCAAGAACCTGGCCAGGAAGGGCATCGGCGTCAGCACCATACATAAAGGTGACGGCATCGCCCTCATGGAGCTCGTAGGCACCGGCGCCAACGTCGGCGAACTTGCCATTTACGTAGAAGCGCCAATAGCTATTGGTCGCAGCATCCCAGCCATAGGACTTACCATCGAACGGCGAATAAATGCCGTTGAGGAACCAGCCCCAAGACGATTCGCTAGCATCGAGCTTAAGGCCGGTCTGCTCAAGGAGATCCTTGGCAGTGGAGCCTGCCTTGAGACTCGTCTGGCCCGTCGAAGCCCAAACCTGCTGCTTGCCGTCCTTGTCCTTACCGAGAACCTGAACAGAAGCATGGACAGAATCGGAGGGCAGCTGGTCGCCCCAGCCACCGTAGAACCACGTAACGGTATCGCCGGCATGGATGGTGACATTGTCCGCCGTATAGTCACTCGACTTGCCGTTGATGAACAGCTGCCAATAGGTCGAATAATCTTGGGGCGTACCCAGCTCAACACCGTTGTACTTAAGGCTCAGAATGAAGGAGCCCGCAGCAACGGCGTCAATGTCGTTCGCCTCGAGTGCGACCTTCGTAAGATCAAGCGCGCTCGAGCCGGACGTCACCACATACTGCGCGTTATCGACCCAAGCCTGAGTCTTGCCCTGGGCATCGCGACCAATGACGGTCACATTTGCGGCAACCTGGTCCTTAACGACAGGGGACGCGCTACCAGCCGTATAGGCAAACTCAACCTTCTGCCCCTGGGTGAGCTTAACGCTGCTCACGCCAACCGAGGAAGACGCACCGTCGACGAACAGCTGCCAGAAGGCATAAGTCGTCGGATCGAAGGCAAGCGTACGGCCATCGCTCGGGGATGTGATGCTTTTGAGGTAGAAACCGTATGCCGTGTTCGGATCGTAGTCTGCCTTGAAGCCCGTCTTCTGCTGCAGCTTAACGAAGGCATCCGCAGCCGTCGCGCCCTCGTCGAGCTTGAGCTGCGTGGGTGCCACCCAGGTCTGAGCCTTGCCGTCGGCATCGGTGCCGATAATCGAGAACGAGACCTCGACTTGCTTCTTGGCGACATCGCCAGTTTCTGTCGGGTTCTCTGTCTGGACGGCAGTCGCGGCGGCAGATCCTGCTTGGCCAGTGGATGCCGTCGAAGACTGCTCGCTCGTGGCAGGGCTCTCCCCCGTCGCCGAGCCTTCGTCGCCAGTTGCTGCCTCTGTTGTGGCGGCACTAGCTGCAGGCGCGCCCTCGGAATCCGAGACCTCGGTGCCGCTCTGCTCAGCGGCACCGCCCGCAAGCGCTGCGTCCTCGCCCGGCGTCGTAGCCTGAGCCACAGCATCGGCAATGCCCTCGGCGCCCTCGGCCCACAGCTGAGCCGGCGTGGTGCTGAAGGCCATCGCGAAGGCCAGGAATGCCACCAGGCAGCGCTTTGCCACGCCGCGCGCGATTACGCCACGGCGACGAAGCGAGGCACGCTGGCACTCGTCCTCAAACATATCCATTTGTCTCCTACTGTCTGTACTTGGAGCGTTGCCTTGAAGCTGCCCCACGTCATCGCGCATATTGCGCTCGAGTTCCCCCATCGGGGTCCCCCTTTCCTCCAGAGCCCTATGCACACCGGCGGCATACGCCGCAGCCGCATGCAAGATGGGAGGCGATCCGACTTAACCTTAACGACTCGGGCGCGCCGTCCGATCTGCGACGCGAACATCCCGAGCCAAGAGGAATTACGGTTACTGGTACAGCCGGGGACTTGCACCCCGATTCTCCCAAACGCGCAGGAAAACCGCGCATTCGTGCGTCTCCGCACCACCATCTAGGCCATCGATTAAAACCGTCAATATGCTATCACGCAAAAGGGCCTCGCACGCAGGCGAAGCCCAAGGTAAAAGCTATTGTTTGCGATAGGAGAATGCGGTGACGGTCGCAGCCTCTAGTGCTTGCCGCCGTGGCTGTTGAGCCAGATATTGCGACCCAGCATAAGCGCCAGCACCAGCGCGCTCACGTAGCCCATAAAGCCAATGACTGGGATACCAAACACAACCGGCTCGATGCGCGCGTAGTACACCACCGACGAACCGATAAACAGACCGGCGATAACGATAGCCATCGACATGCGGTCGATAATCCCACCTAGCTGTCGCAGCGCCTTATCGCTGCTCATGATCTGCGTGTTCACCTTAAGCTGGCCGCGCGTGAGCATGCGCGAAGCCAAGCCCAGATACTCGGCTGCCTCAAGCGAGCCTTTTGCCGCGCGATAGCTGCTCGCGGCAAGATCGCGTCCCATATCACGCGCGCGCGCATAGGCGCTCTTCTCGTTTTTGATGTGCGTCTGGATAATCTGGATCATGTTGACGTTGGGCATATACTCGGTCAGCAAACCCTCGAGCGTCACCATGCCGCGCGCGAACATCGTTACCACGCTCGGCAGCTCAACATCATTCTTACGCGCGAGGTTTAACAACGAGGTCAAAAACTCGCCGATATCAAGATCCTTCAGGTCAAGGCCCGCAAAGTCGGCGACGATAAAGTCCAAATCGGACAAAAAGGCCGAATGGTCAAGCTCGGCCGAGTCGCCACGCGTTACGGCGAAGCGCATGAGCGAATCCTTGAGCTTGGGCACGTCACCCTCGGCCACGGCGAAAATCATATCCTTGACGATACCGCGATCGTGACTCGACATGCGTCCGACCATGCCCAAGTCGATAAAGTAGACGATGCCGTCCTTGAGAATGATGTTTCCCGCATGCGGGTCGGCATGGAAAAAACCGTCATCGAGCACCTGCGTCGAGTAGTCCTCGACAATCGCGGCACCGATCTTTTCCAAGTCATAGCCCTCGGCCACCAAGCGTTCGGGATCGGCGATCGAAATGCCGTCGACGTAGTCCATAACCACCACGTGCTCGGTGCACAGGTCCAGATAGGATTTAGGGCACGTCACGCCATGAACGCTCTTATGGAACTCGTAGAAGTCGTTGAGGTTTTTGGCCTCGGCCAAAAAGTTGGTCTCCTCGCGAAACGAGGTCCACAACTCCTCGACTACGCCGTGCAGATCAACGAATTGATCGGTGTTGACGAACTTGGAAACGATACGCACCACCGAGCGGATGATATCGATGTCCTGTGCCATAACCTGCTGCGCACCGGGGCGCTGCACCTTGACGGCCACGTCCTCGCCCGTCACCAGACGAGCGCGGTGCACCTGCGCGAGCGATGCGCTACCAAGCGGATTGGGGTCGATAGCATCGAACATCTCCCCCAGGCGCAGGCCGTATTCTTCTTCCAGACAACTGAGTACGACCTCGTACGGTACGGGCTCCACGTCGGAGCGCAGACGACGCAGCTCGTCGCAAAAGCGTTGCGGCAGAATCTCGGACCGGTTGGCCAGAATCTGCCCCATCTTGACGAACATGGGGCCGAGTTCCTCGAGCAGGCGGCGCAAACGAACCGGCGTGAGGTTATCCCACACGCGGTACTTTTTGACCAGGCGAACAATCTGTCCGATGCGCTCGCGGCGACCCGCCGGCGTGAGCTGGT
The DNA here is from genome assembly GCF_015556945.1 of Collinsella aerofaciens. Lineage (GTDB taxonomy): Bacteria > Actinomycetota > Coriobacteriia > Coriobacteriales > Coriobacteriaceae > Collinsella > Collinsella aerofaciens_AO. Next base: position 115,423 of record NZ_JADNNH010000001.1, read on the forward strand.
ATTCCTCGTCCGGCGCCATCGCGTCGGGCTCCTCGGGCACCATATCGACGGCGCGCGGCTTCTTGCGAGCGCCCGAGACGACGGCGTCGACCTCATCGACAACCGCCGCCTCGTCACCCAAGGGATCTAGATTGTTGTAATCGGTGGTGGAATCTGCCATCTGCGCTGCTACTCAGCCTCTTCGGTATCCTTCGCATCGTCGGGCTCAACGGACTCGACGGGCACCGAGGTCACGTTGTCCTCGACCGAATCGACGATGTCGCGCACATGGGCCAGGAAGGCCGTGCGCTCGGGAGCGGTCATGACGCGGACCCGGGCAAGGATGAGCTCGTCAAGCACGCGCTGGGCCGCGGTCTCGCCCTGCATGCCCAAGCGCTCGGTCAGGTCGGAGATGGTGCCGCCGGCCTGCTCGAACATGTCGGACACACTGCGGGCGATATCGGGAGTGGCGGTGTCCTTGCGGACCTGCTCGCCTTTGGTGTTAAGGTCGTCGAGGACCTTCTTGCCGCCTTCGACGGCAACGGCGGCAGCGCCAAAGCCCACGTTAATGGCGCCGTTAACAAGCTGATCGAGTTTCATAACCATGGTTGTCTCCAATCACAAACAACTGCATTGGCGTTCTTGTACCCAAGATTGAGCGAAAGCGACAAAGCGTTTTAGCGCTATTCGATCGACGGGAAATCCCTACCTCACGTTGTCGTTCATCGCGAAAGAGTTCTTCATGGCGCAGCTCGTGGTGTAGAGCACCTTGCCCAGCAGGGCATCGGTCTCCACGCGCACAAGCTCGGCGAAAGTCTCATTGGCGCGGGCAAGCTCGGCAGGCACCTCGGCCTCGGGCAGAGCGGCTACGGCAGCGTCGACGTCATGGATCTGCTTGTGGCCCATGCCACCGACCTTCTCCTGGTAGTCCTCCACGGCGCGGCCGCACTCATGAAAACGGACGTCGGCCAGCGCGCCGATCAGGCGGTTGGCCCAGTAGAAGTTTTCGGACGTCACGCGAGCCTGCGTGTCGGCATAGTACTCGGGCATGGTCTCGACGTTGGCGTACAGCGGAACCAGCGCGTTAAACGAGTTGGAGCCAAACGCCATCCACTGCACGGCGCGATAGGCCGGCTGCGCATAGGGACGCAGTTGCAGCACGGCGAGCTGGCTGTTGCGGTTGATGCCGATGGGGCGATAGGCGCCACGCGTAGCGGGCGTGCCCTTGCTGCCGTAGCAGTCGTACTCCGTGCCCTGGTAGTGGCTCGAGAGTACGTACTTAATGTCCTCGATGGTCACCTTGCGCTCGGGCACGCGGCTCCAGGGGATATCGTCGCTCTCGGGCGTGTAGTCGGCCTCGGGACCGTCCCACACATCGCTGGGATTGAGGCAGCGCTGCATGTACCAGGCGCGCGGCGTGTTGTAGACGTGATCGCTGTCGCTGTGCGAGCCAAAGGCCTCGCGCGGGTTAAAGACGGCAGCCGGGCCGTCGCTCTCGACGCCCAGCGTCAGGTCCAGATGCCACTCGGCCATCCAGGCGCGCAGGTCGGCGGAGCACATATGGTCGGCCTGGGCGCCCTCGGCGTCATCCAGGTCAAAGCTGTCGATGCCCAGCTGGTTGGGCATGGTCACATAGGCGTCGTCAGGCACGCGCTTGGCGATCCAGTGGTGACCGCCGATGGTCTCGAGCCACCAGATCTCGTCCACGTCGCTAAAGGCGATGCCGTTGTTCTCGTAAGTGCCGTAGCGCTCGAGCAGGTCGCCCAAGATACGCACGCCGTCGCGGGCGGACTTGGCATACGGCAGCACCAGGGTCACCATGTCCTCCTCGCCCAGGCCACCGGGCTGCGCCGGCACATAGCCGTCCTCACCCTCGTTGCCCTTGGCGGGCACGTAGTCCACGAGCGGATCGGCGCCGCGGACGCGCTCGTTGGTGGTAAGCGTCTCGGTTGCGGACATGCCAACATTGAGCTCGTTGAAACCGGCCTCGGCCCAGATACCGTGGCCCGGGACAACATCGGGGACGCTCGTATAGCGCATGGGGTTATCGGGCAGCTCAACGGTCAGGTGGCTCAGGACGCTCGTGTAGACACGCGGCTGCTCGTCGGGATGCACTACGCGCATGCGCTTGGGCTCAAATACCCCGTTGGACGAGTCCTCGTTACGCGCGACCAGGGTCGACCCGTCGTAGCTTGCGTTTTTACCGACCAGAATCGTTGTGCACGGCATGCGCATCCTCCTTGAGCGAAGAAATCAAACGGCAACAGTGTATCGCTTCGGCGCAGAAAGGGCGAAACCACGGCCTCGGCAGCCCCTGTGGGCAAAAACGCCTATTTCGATGCGCGCTCCGCCGCCTCGATCACGTGCTTGGCGAGAATTGCTGTCGTCACGGCGCCCACGCCACCCGGCACGGGGGTGATTGCGCCAACAACCGGCTCCGCGGCATCAAAATCGACGTCGCCGACCAGCTTGCCAGCGGCTTCGTCCCAATTAATGCCAACATCGATAATCGCCTGGTCCTCGCGGACCGCATCTGCGCCAATCGTGCGCGCGCGTCCAACGGCGGCAACCACAATGTCGGCAGCACAGCACTCGGCGGCAAGATCGCGCGTATGCGTATGGCACGTCGTCACGGTTGCGTTGCGCGCCGTAAGCATGGCGGCAACGGGGCGGCCAATTACCAGTGAGCGTCCGACCACAGCAACCTTGGCCCCATCCAGCTCAACGCCGTAATGATCCAGCAAAGCAAGCACGGCTTCGGCTGTGCAGGGGGCAAAACCCTCGCCGCGCCCCGAAAGCGTGGTGAGCAGTGAAGCCGGCGTCATGGAGTCAACGTCCTTGGCGGGATCGAGCGCTGCAGCGACGGCGTTCTCGTCAAGGCCGGCGGGCAGCGGGCGGAACATCAGACAGCCATGAACAGCCGAATCGGTATTGATGTCCTCGACGGCCGTCAACAGCTCGTCCTGCGAAACATCGGCAGGAAGCAAAACGCGGCGAGCCTCAATGCCAACCTTCTCGCAGCGCTTGAGGGCACCGCGCTCGTAGGACAGGTCGTCCTCGCGTTCACCTACACGCACGATAGCCAACGTCGGAACAACGCCCCGCTCGCGCAGGGCTGCGCAGCGAGCAGCAAGTTCCTCAGTCAAAGCGCGAGCAACGGGAGCACCTTTCAGCAGTTCAGCCATGGCTATCCTCTCTTCCTTGCAGCGTCGGAGGCGCGGCGCGCCAGCGCATCGGCGCGCGGCAACCATGTGTCGAGCAACTCATCACACGCCGTCTCGAGCTCCTTAGCACGAGCGCGATCCTTCATAGACGTGGTGTTCGCAAAGAGCGTCAAACTCGCGCCTTGCATGGCGGCGCGGCAGAATACGGCGCCGCACGCCACGTCGGACAGCAGCTGTCGGGAGCCCTTGTCCGCCATGTCCTCGAGCAGCGCCAGCGCACGCCCGCAGGCATCCATAATGCGATACGGCGGCATAGCGGCCACATGCAGCGCATCCTGAATCGCGGTCGCTCGAGCCGGATCGTCACGCGGAATACCGTACGCCGCGGACACCTGCCCGTAGGCACGAACGTCCTCGGCAACCAACTCGACAAGCTCCTGGGACAGCTCATCAGCCTGAGCAAACGCGCGCGCCAGGTCATCCGCACGATCAGCAAGCGCGGGATTGGTCGCACCGTAGCGGGCGACCATCCCGCAAAGCGAGGCGCCCAGTGCGCCCACAAAGGCGCTCGCACTACCGCCACCGGGAACCGGCTCGCGAGCAGCCAGCGCTTGGGCAAACTCTCGACAGGTTTTATCCATCATCTCTTGGCTCATACGCACGCACCTTCAAGTCATATACATCGGTCGGGTGGCAACCGCCGACCGACCGCATCAATCACATAATGGTGCTAAGTCTAGCCCATAAGTACATGAGCGTCAGCGCACCTGGCCATCGCGGATTTCTATGACGAACGATAGGCGTCGGCACCGCAAACATGGGACACATGGCCCACCTTTCGAGACTTCCGGACGTCAAAAACTGAGGCATATCTATAAACAAGGAACCTGTTGGGGCAACGCCCACGCACGCGCGCCCCATTAAATCAACGGGCACCTCACCCCGGGGAGGGCCGACAGCATCGGCCCTCCCCTCTTTTGCGACCGCACATATTGCCACTTGTCGGCGCAATTCCAGCCCCCAGAATGGGACACATGGCCCACCCTAGCGAGCCGTCCACGCGTACAGTAAAGGCAGGTAATCCGTGGGCGGTTACAGATCGAGGAGGACACGACCATGAAAAAGAAGGCCTTTGCGATTCTCACCCTCTGCATAAGCCTCTTTGCCGCAGTTGCCCTGGTGGGCTGCGGTGGCGGCGGCAGCGGCGGCGCTACCGGCAGTGGCGGTGGCGGTGGCGGCGGCGCAGAAAAGCCAGCCGTGGATATGAGGACCGACTTCATTTGGTTTAAGGTCGAGGTCCCCGAGGGCGTCGAGATCACCGACGTCGCAGGCGACACCGCCGACAGGGCCCAGTTTAAGTTCACCGAGAGCGAGCATGCCAGCGACCGCTTCATCCCCGTCTTCGATCCTGACAAGAACGCCGATGAACTGTTCGACTACGAGGCAAAGTGGAAGGCCAACTCCGGATGGACCGAGAGCGATCCCGTTAAGTACAACGGCAAGACCTGGCGCAGCGCCTACTTTACGCACTCGGGCGGCGTGACGACCGAGTACTTCACCGACGTTGACGGCGGCAGCGTGTACGTGCGCATCGACAACGTCGAGGAACACAAGGACGCCGTCGAGACCATGATGAAGTCTCTGGAATTTGCCGACGACATCGCCGAGGCCAAGACCGAGGCCATGGACGTCAAGCTCGACGATATCGAGATCAAGCGCTAAGCGATTGGCGAGCGCAACGGAAAACACGGTCGCAGTGCAAACAAGCGACGGTACCCCAGCGCTTCGTACCCAGGGAGGGCCGGTAAACCGACCCTCCCTTTCTTATGCCTGTAGCCGACGAACGCGAGGATGCCGGACGTCGGAACCGCCCCAAATGTGGCAACAGTACGAAAACGACAAACGCCCCAACACGTCCGCCCGCCGATTTATTGTGCCGCGCAGACAATTAAACCAGCATCTTTAAACATCTGAGCAGTATAGTGACCAAAACTATCGCATAACCGCACTCTGCGAATGGAGAAGTTATGACCGAACATCACGCCATCAGCCGCCGAGCATTTACGTTGGGCCTTGGACTCGCGGCGTTGTCGCCACTTGCAAGCCTGCCCGAAACCGCCATGCTGGGCATTAGCCCGCGGGCAGCCTTTGCGGACGGCACGGCCGGGCCAGCAGTCAGCCTCAACAATTTCGTCATTCGCCTTCGCCCCGCGGGCTATTTTCGTACCGCAAGCGTTAACGAAGACGGCAACGTCATCGGCAACGTCTGCCATCTGTTTAATGACGGCACGTCCAGCAAGCTCATCCTTGAGAACGTAACGACCAAGAATGACGATACAAACTGGTATGCTATCCGCACCTTGCTCAATTTCGAAGAGCATAAAAAGACGGGCTACAGCATTTGGTCGGTCGATGGCGACTCGGACAAAGACGGAAAGGTCATCCACGTATGGAGTGGCGAGCATGACGGCAAGCCCAGCCGCTCTTTTGCGTTCGAGCGTCAATCAAACGGAACCTATATCATCCGAGACCGCACGGTCGAGAAAGAAACCGAGAAAAAAGACATTAAGTACCTGGCAATAGAATCGAACGGCGAAGACCAGGACAACAATAAGATCTGCCATAAGAGTAAGAGCATTCCGTGGGAGCTCGAACTTATCGGTTACGACATGAAAAAGAACGATGCCACGGTTAGCAGCCTCGACTGGATCACGTACAGCAGCTACGTCGATGGGCCATGTTGGATGAAATACGTCGACGACAATAAGTTCCTCGACGAGCTGAGCATCCCGGGCACGCACGATTCGAGCACTTGCAGTGTGGACAACGACACCGAGCCCCAATCCTCGCAAGTAAAATGCCAGCAGGATTACATTCCCACGCAGTTGCTCGAAGGCATTCGCTATTTTGATATCCGGCTCGGAAAGGGCGACAACCCCGGTATCGACCACGGGGATTACTACCTGCTCAAAAAAGACGCGTACTTTATGCATCTTTCCGATGTCATAGGCTACTTCAAAACGTTTTTGAACGAAAACCCGACAGAAGCGCTCATCATGCTTGTATCACGAGGCAACGACGAGGCTACCGACGAAAGTGTTACGACGGCTTTCGCCAAGGTTTTGGACGACAACCCCAAACTGTTCTATACGTCGAGCTGAATCCCCACGCTACACGAGGTGCGCGGAAAGATCGTTCTGCTGCGTCGATTTAGGCTCGCCGGCAACAGTGTAAGCGGCCACACGTGGGGCCTCGACCTTACCGAATGGGATGACCAGATCAAGGCTCACTCCGACAGCGCCACTATGTGTCTCGTCCAAGACGCGCGGGGCTTTGAAGCCGCGGGGGAAACAGGCGACAAAGAGCCCTATTGCACCAAGGTATACGCCCAGGACAAGTACAAACTCACGGGAACCGACAAGCTCAGCTGGGTCGATAATGCGCTGAAGGAAACGTCCGGGCGCACGCGCAACGAGGTAGATGTCGAGGACGATAACGGGGCCAAGGAGAAAGTCCTGGAGCGTTGCTGGTCTATCAACTACACCAGCTGCACGGGCTTGTCGCACGGAGGCAATCCTTTTACCTCGGCACGAGTAGTCAACGAGCATCTGTATAAGAGCCCGTACATCAATCCCAGCGGCATCGAGGATACAAAGTCAGATTACCTCAAGCACATTGGCATCATCGCATCCGACTTTGTTGATGCGGCGCTGGCCCGGAGCATCTATCAGCGCAATTACGATACGGAGCACAAGCAGACGGCTTCGTACTATCTCCCGTACTATCTCCCGACCCGCATACGCATGACGTACGGCGACTCGCTGAGCGATGCCTCATTCCAGGATGGCAAGACCGTTGGCGAGGGTCATTTCCGCCTTGCCGACAGCAGCAACGTACTCAATGTAGCGGCTTCGGGCCGTGCATTTGCCATCGAATACGTTGATGTCGACGCCTTGGGCAACGAGACCGCTACAGGGCTGCAGGGCTCCGTACCCATCGATATCGATCCACGCGCGCTGACGCCCCATTTTGAGGGACTCGAAGGCCTTAAGGCCGGCGAAGACGTGCGCGCCAAGATTGCGGCATCACTCGAGGGCAAGCTCGAAACCGATGCCTGCACGGCCCAGCTCGAGTTTGTGCACGACGCGAACGGCGCTCCGGGAACGGCGATGGCCGAGGGCGAAACATTTGCCGCAGGGACGTACTGGGTGCGCGTGAACGGTCTCTTGGGCAACGCGGCGCAGAACTACACGCTCGCCAGCGACGGAGCCGCAAGCTTTACCGTAGCGGCCTCGGGCAGTGCGGGCGGCACCGGCAGCGGCACCGACGGTGGCACGGGTTCCAACGCAGGCAGCGCTGATAAGAACGGTAAGGGCAACAAGGGCAAGAGCTCGGGCGGAAAACTCGCCGGCACGGGCGATGGCTCCGGCATCGCCGCCGGGCTCGCCGCTGCCGCCGTGGCGACAACGGTCGCAGGTGCAGCAATGCTTGCCAGTGACCGCGACAATACCGAGGACGTTAACGAATAGGCAAGCCAGTCTTTTGGGCGCATTAACTCAATCGGGGCGCAGAATACCGTTCTGCGCCCCGATTTTTACCTTGGCCCGAACGCCGCTATCGGTTACATCACCATGTTCAGCGCTTTCACAAATTCCTGGGCCTTCGCACGGCTACTCAGGCTAAAGACGCAAGCGGTCAACAGCCTGTTACGCAGGAAAACGTCGCGACCCTTGATCCTGTTGACCCCCGTGATGTCCTTAAGGTAGACAATCTCGGTGTGCTTGCCACCAAAAGTGCCCTTCTTGAGCACCTCAATACGGTTGGGGTAGATCTTGACGTCTTTATACCTACCCGAACCTTTGTCCTGGAATAGCAGCGTGTTGTTGTCCATACGCGTCACTCCCGTGGGGTTCGCTAAAACTGCCTCTATGGTCACATTTTAGTCACCGCAAGGCTCCCATGCGAAGGTGCCAGACAGCACAGCAATTCGTGTCCGCGCGAGGCTTTAAACTAAATGCGATAAAGATGCATTCCACAAGAGGAAAGTGGGGCGACAGTGATGGGCGAACTGGTAAACCGTGGAGAATCGGCAATCGTGCCAGAAGTTTTTTACAAGCAGGTTTCCTCGATTCTCAACGCCGCTCGCAACAAGGCCTATACCGCCGTTAACTTTGCGATGGTTGAGGCATATTGGGAGATCGGCAAAAGTATTGTTGATGAGCAGGGCGGAGAGGGGCGCGCAGCATATGGAGAGGCATTGATTGCAGGCCTCTCCAGAAGGCTTACCGCGGATTTCGGAAGAGGCTTTGGCATCGCAAACCTTCGCAATATGCGTCAGTTCTTTCTTGCGTTTCCAATTCGCGACGCACTGCGTAGCGAATTGAGCTGGACTCATTACCGCAGGTTGATGCGCATTCCCGACCCTGATGCTCGCACATGGTACATGAACGAATGCGCCGTTTCTCGCTGGAGCACGCGCCAGCTCGAACGCCAGATCAACACCATGTTCCGCGAGCGCCTACTTACCAGCAAGGACAAAGAGGCCGTCACCCAGGAAATCCAAGAGAGCGCCCCGGCTCGTCGCCCCGAGGATATCATCCGCGACCCATATGTACTGGAGTTTTTAGGTTTCTCGGACGATGCTACGTTTCGCGAGAGCGATCTAGAGCAGGCGCTCATCACGCATCTTCAGAAGTTCCTGCTGGAGCTTGGTCGTGGCTTCGCTTTCGAGGCGCGCCAAAAGCGCATCACCTTTGATGGGCGCCATTTCTATATTGACCTTGTTTTTTACAACTATCTGATGCGCTGCTTCGTGCTCATCGACCTTAAGACCGATGACCTTACGCATCAGGACCTGGGCCAGATGCAAATGTATGTGAACTACTACACGCGCGAGCTCATGAACGAAGGCGACAATCCGCCCATAGGCATCGTGCTCTGCGCGGACAAAAGCGATTCGATTGTCGAGTACACGCTGCCCGAAGACAACGACCAAGTGTTTGCCGCCTAATACCTGCCGTATCTTCCAAGCAAGGAAGAGCTGGCGCGCGAGCTGAGTGCCGAGTACCGCGCCATCAACGAAGCGACTAATGGCAAAGCGCAAGGGTAGCAGCACGTTGCGACCGATACCCCCGACGGCGTTTCATATCCCCCGACATAAGAGGAGCGCTCCATGACAGACAGACCGAAAACAACACTACGCGATTGCATCTATGGGCTTGCCGTCGGCGACGCGCTGGGCGTTCCATACGAGTTTATGCCTCGCGGCACGTTCGAATGCACCGACATGATCGGCTACGGCACGCACGGACAGCCCGCCGGCACCTGGAGCGATGACACGTCCATGACGCTTGCTACCTGCGACTCGATTAGAGAGCTTGGGCACATCGACACCGCAGACATGCGCGACAAATTCGTCAGCTGGATTGCCCGTGGCGAGTATACGATCGACGGCGTTTTCGATTATGGCGGCACGACCGCCCGCGCCTTGCACACCGGCAAAGGAGGCTCCGGCGAGCGCGACAACGGCAACGGTTCGCTCATGCGCATCGCGCCCCTGGCGTTCACCGACGCGACCGACGACGAAATCTGCGAGGTCTCCGCGATAACGCACGCTCACAGAACATCGACCGACGCGTGCATCATATTTGTCGAGCTGATGAGGGATGTGATGAACGACGCGCTCCACTCGTGGGCATTCCATCTGAAAGGCGTGCCTGAGCAGGAGATCAGGTCAGGTGGCTTCGTGCGCGACACGCTTAAGGCAGCCACCTGGTGCTTCGTCAACACTAACAGCTACGAAGATTGCGTGCTTGCCGCCGTCAACCTGGGCGACGACACCGACACCACCGCAGCCGTCGCAGGTGCGCTCGCCGGCACGGCATACGGCATCGACGCAATTCCACGAGAGTGGATCGACGCCTTGCGCGGTAAAGAGCTGATAGAGCAGTGTTTGTTTTAGGGCGCACTTACGATAGAAACTGACCAGCAGGCGCCATGGAAAGAGAGATAGCGAATATTGATGAGTTCCAAATGGACGAAAACGGGATTCCGCTATTTCCAGCAGGACTGAAGAAAGAAGCCAACCTCTATGTCCTTCCCGACGGGCGCTACCTCCCCTGCGGGCTCTACAGGACCGCGGACGGCGGTTCACTCATTTATGAGCCATCCGGGCTCAGCTTCTTCGGGCAGATGCTTGCTCAATTCAAAGAGCGCTAGGGGTTTGATTGCCCGTTAGATCGACACTGCTCCAAACCAGGTGATGGGCAGGGTGCCTCCCACCGCGGCCTGTGAGGTAAAATCTTGACTGCCGCGGAATCCGCCTGCGGGCAACGCTCCGATCTCCGATTGGGGTGAAGCCTATGAACTTGTTTCTTGAAATCCTGCGCCTCTCGATGTATGTGACCGGCATTGCCCGGAACCTCTACTCGATCTGGCGGGAATATAAGCAGTAACGGATAGCGAAGGGAGTCATGAAAAGGGCCGGTTGCAGCCGGCCCTTTAGACATTAGCACCTGCGTTGCCCGCGTCTCCGAAGTTTGAGTAGCTGAGGAGCGGGTTCCGCGGCACATCCTGATTTTACCCAGCGAGGCGGATCTTTTGCAGCCGCTCCACCGTTTATTTACATCTACCAACATCGGGATCTAAAACCAAAAGTTTGCGCCCCGAATGGACAGAAAGGAGCGAGATTACGGAGAAGAAGTTGGACAATCGAGGTTCGGCTTGGAGTCTACATAGCATATGCTAGGAAAATGATGGAGAGGGTCAGGGCACTGCGCGGCGTTGGGCTCACTATCCTGGAGATAACCGAGGCGCCAGATAGAGCGGCAACGCTTTTCGGGACATTTCCCAGACTTCTCGAGAGGCAATCGCTACCTCAACTCGGCATAAAAAGTTCGCCCCGGGGGACAGCCGAAGAGCCCTTTTTACGGCCACCTTTCATGACGGACAAAAGCTATGCGACCACGCCCCGCTTGGGCCTGCCCGAGCGGGGCGTGTCGGTCAGGCGCGCCGCTATGCTCTCCACGGTCACATAGGTGCGGCGGCCCTTGCGGTAGCCCGTGAGGATTCCCGAGTCGAGCATGTGGGTAATCCTGCCGGGGGAAACGGAGAGCCCGCGCGCGGCTCCGGCCGCCGAGACCGTCTCCCCCTCCACGATATACCCCTCGTCCGTGGAGAAGGCGACCATCATGGAGAGGCCGCCGTCTGCGGGCTCGATAAACTCGGGCTCCAGCACGGCGAGGCCGTCCCTCACGAGCACGGCCACGTAGGTGCTCGCCGCGTCCACGGCCTGCTCGGCGGCCTCGGCAATCGTGTCACCGCAGGCAAAGCATCCCGGTAGCGAGGGAAACTCCACGTCGTAACCACCGTCCTCATCGGGCGTGAGCACCGCCTGATAAACGTATGTCTTCATATCTTTCGACCCCCAAGGGAGCGGAGCTAAAGCCATCCCGCCGTCTAAGCCACTCCCCGGACTTGCCCAGGCACTCGCAGCCCTCCATGCTCGTCAGAACGTGACGCTCTACCCTGTCCTCTAGCGTGTCGAGTCACATCGTGACGAGACGGTTCGGCCGCCTGACTTCATACTCGGACAGGCAGGGATCATCCCCGCGTGTGTGGGAAACAGCAGGCTAGCGCAATGCCCGTTGTATTACCTGAGGGATCACCACCGCGCGTGCGGGGAATAGCTATCGGCTACATAATCGAGTTCAGGACCCTTACGAATTCCTGTGCCTGGGAGCGGCTGCTCAGCCTGTAGTCATAGCCCGTCCGCAGCCTGTTGTTCAAGATCACCTGCTTGCCATTGATTCTATAGACACCGGTAACGTCATTCAGGTAAACCACCTCTTCATGCGTGCCGAAGAAGCGGTTCTTCTTGAGCGTGGTGATCCGGTTCGGGTAGATGCAGATTTCCTTGAATACACCGGCACCCTTATCCCTAAACAGCAGTGTGTCGTTGTCCATTTCTACTCCTCTTTGTTGACGTCGGTTAGATTGCGGTTCGAGCTGTCATATTGCTAGATTACCAGTTAGATCGGCACTGTTCCAAAACCGTGAGATGGCATGCCGTGCGCTCTCGTCCTCAACAGTGAATAGATTGAAACAGCAATTGCGCGCTGCTCCGATTCAGCTCTCATGCCTTTATCCGTTACCAAATCATTAGCTTGTGGGCAAAACCAGCTGGCTCCGACGGATCAATGCGACTAGAACAAGGGCTTTGGTTATAAATAACCTGAAAACCATCTGGTTATCAATAACCTTATGTGCTATAGTTCAATCAGAGGTTATTGATAACCAATCAATGAAAGGATTCAAATTGTTTAACGTCAACACACAGGCAAAGGAAATCGGCTGGACTCTCACGACCCGTCTCCGCAGTTCATTGCCGTCCGACTATCTCTATCCGCTCGTTTATCTCGCGCGCTTCGCTCAGAAAACCGGCAGACCCGATAACTACGCCGAGATGATCAAGTTTGCATCCCAGGGAGACGACGATATCGCCGCACTGCTCGATCGAGCCTATAAGCGCCTTTCCGCAGACGGACCATTCGACGAACTCCTTGCCTTTCTTTCAAATTTCAGCGGAGAAGCAATCGACGAATACCTTCAGAACGGTCCGATCAGCCAGGGAGTCTTTGGCGGCGAGTCCTCAACCCCCGAGGGAATCGCACAACTCGCACTTGCCGTTCTAGATATAAAATCCGGCGAGAAGGTCATGGACTTCGGCTGTGGAACGGGCAATTTCCTCGAAGCTGCTGCGGCGAAATGCCCGGATGCGAAGCCCATGGGCGTCGAGCTCAATCAAAGCACTCTCGCCATCGCAAAGCTTCGATCCAAAGTCACGGGATCGCAGATTTGCTATGCCCATGATGATATGTTCCGCTATTTCGACAGCAGCATTGAGCACAATCCCGTAGACAAGGCGTTCTCCAACTACCCCTGGGGCATGCGGACCAAGATGTTCTCCAAGAACTCTGATTACATTGAGAAAGTCATGAAGGGCCAGGAGCGCTACAGGCGTCCGTCGTCATCCGATTGGGTTTTCAACCGCCTGCTTGTCGATTCCCTCAAAAAGGGTGGGACCGCCGCCGCAATCATGTCAAATGGCGCATGCTTCAATGGTACGGATAAACCAGTTCGCGAATACTTCGTTAAAAACGGTTTCATTAAGGCAATCGTCGCACTACCAAAGGGGGTCTTTGCCCCCTACACGATGATCCAAACGTCGTTCGTCGTCCTTACCACGGGCGCCTCCAAGGGGGTCCGTTTTGTCGACGCAACTGATTTGGGCACCAATGATCGTCGCAGCTGTTCAATTGACGAAGCCGCCATTAACGCGATTGTCGAGCGCCTTGGCATCGATTCCGAAAAGAGCGTTTTCAAAACACTTGATGAAATTGCGGCACGCGACTTCGATCTCTCTGCAAAGCGTTATCTCGAAAAAGAAATCGAGATCCCGAATGGAGTTGAACTCGGGAGCGTCGCAAAAATCATGCGAGGCGCAAGCGTTCGCGCGGCAGAACTCGATGCACTTGTCTGTGACGAAGACACCGGACTCAGCTATCTCAACCTGGGAAATATCTCTGATGGGTCTATCGACGACGACCTTCCAAATCTCTCCACGCTCGACACGAAACTTGAAAAGTATCGTATCCACAACGGTGACGTCCTCATCTCGAAATCCGGCGCCCCGTTCAAGGTTGCGGTTGCCGAGGTCCCTGAAGATCGAAAAATCATCGCGAATGGAAACCTGTACGTGTTGAGCGTCAACAGGGATAAGATTGATCCGCACTACCTCGCCGCGTTTTTCTCGAGCCCTTCTGGCAAAGAACTCCTTGCCCGTGAAGCAGTCGGCACCACCATACCCAGCGTGCCCATCAAAGCTCTCAGCAGCATCAAGGTGCCCCTCGAGGACGCCGATCGTCAGAAGACGATCGCCGATGCCTATCTCGCCAAGACAGACGAGATCAAGTTGTTAAAGCTACGCCTATCTCGAGCTCGCCAGGAACTTACCGACCTTTTCGATGAGGAGGGTTAGCCTTGGCGCATCTCACCATTCAGGAGCTCTCCGACCTTTGCGACGAGATGATGGGGCGCATGGGTCTCGAACTACTGCCCGCCATAACAAAGGCAAATCGCGAAAACACCCTTGAGGATCTTTTGGCATCCCTTGGAATGTCCGACCTTCTCGTAAGTGAAAACGATCCCTATGAGGAACGCTTTCTGGGTAAGGTCCTCGTTGTGGGCGCCAGCGTCGTTAACGTCGACAAGTTGCGCAGCATCGCCCGCAAGAAAGGGTTCGATCCGGATCGATTTGAGTTTCAACTCGAATACTCCCGACTCAAGCACTTCAACTTCGGCAAAATACGCGGCTCGATGGGCTACGCCGCAATCCTTGCTGGTCCCATGCCTCACAAGACTCCGGGCGCCGATGAAGCTTCGAGCTTCATCGCTCGCGTCGAGAACAATCCGGACGACTACCCGACACTCATTAAAATGCAAGCGGGAAATGATCTCAAGATCACTAACAACAGCTTCAAGCAAGCGCTTGGGCAGCTGTCGCAACACGAGCACCCATAAATAGAAGTCGATTTAAATAAGCAAGAGAGCCCTGCCACCAATTGTCATTCTGGCGCGATCAACCGATAAGTCAAATGGCAACTAACGGGTGTCAGATATACCAATATATGCAAGATTAACTGCTAGAATGCAATGGTGGACAGGCTCACCAGCGTCGTAGAAGCATAAGGTAAGGAGTGCGCATGATTGCTGTCGACTACAGCTCCTCAACGTCATTTAATGAGGATGCTTTCGAACAAGGCATCATTGACCACTTGCAAACGAGTCTGGGGTACGAGCACCTCTATGGACCTGATGTCGCTCGTTCCTCCGACGCATTTGACGACGCCTTCCTACCTGACGTCATTGGGCCCGCTCTTGAAAGCATTAACCCCACGCTCAATCGACGAGCGATTGATGCCTCAATAACCAGACTAAAGGAAATCGAGGGCAGCGATCTCATCGCCAAGAACAGCATCTTTATGGACATGCTCCAGAACGGCGTGGAGACAAGCTGGTTTGACGGCAAAGAAGAGCATACGGACATCGTGCGCTTGGTCGATTACGACAATCCCGAAAAGAACTGCTTCCACGTTGTTAACCAGTGGACCTACATCGAGTGTGGCACCAACAAACGTCCAGATGTCATCGTATTCGTCAACGGGCTTCCGCTCGTTCTCTTTGAATTGAAGTCACCCGCTCGAGCCGACGCTGACAGCGAAGATGCTTACCAACAGATTCAAAACTACAAACGACAGATCCCATCGCTTTTCGTGTACAACGCCTTCTGCGTCACCAGTGACATGCTTCACACCAAGGTTGGCACGATCACCGCCAACGAGTCGCGCTTCGTTGAGTGGAAGAGCGTCGATGGGAGCTACGAGGCCACCCAGTACGCCGATTGGAAAACCCCTCTGGACGGCATGTTCCCCAAGGAGCGGCTCATCGACATCCTGAAGAACTTCATCCTGTTCTCCGAGGACGCGAAAATCCTCGCGGGATACCATCAGTACTTCGCGGTGAACAAAGCACTCGAGAGCGTGCATGAGGCCATCGGAGGCGACGGCAAGGGCGGCGTCTTCTGGCACACGCAGGGCTCGGGCAAGTCGCTTTCGATGGTTTTCCTTGCCCATCTGCTCGAAGAGAAACTCGACAGCCCGACCATCGTGGTGATTACCGACCGCAACGACCTCGACTCGCAACTGTTCGCGCAGTTCTCCAAATGCTCAGACTTCCTGCGCCAGACGCCCGTTCAGGCGCAGAGCCGCGCCGATCTTGCGCAGCAGATCTCGAGCCGCCGTGCCAACGGCATCATTTTCACCACCATGCAGAAGTTCGAGGAGGAGGCCATCGCCCTTTCCGAGCGCAAGAACGTCGTGGTGATGGTAGATGAGGCGCACCGCGGACAGTACGGGTTCGAGGAAAAATACGACCGTGACGGTAAAAAGCACACGGGCACCGCGCTGCTCATCCGCCGCGCCCTTCCGAATGCCACCTTCATCGGCTTTACCGGTACCCCTATTTCTGCCGAAGATCGATCGACTCGCGAGGTTTTCGGCGATTATATTGACGTCTACGACATGACTCAGGCAGTAGAGGACGACGCAACTCGACCCGTGTTCTACGAGAGCCGTGTCGTCGCACTCAAACTGGATCAGGGCATCCTTGCAAAAGTTGATGATGAGTACGAAAAGCTCACCGAGCAGGCTAACGCCGAAACCATTGACGCAAGCAAGCGCAACTTTGCAAATCTGGACGCCGTTCTAGGTGCACCCGAAGTCATCGACGCCCTATGTCAGGACATCGTAGAGCACTATGAGATAAACCGTGCGCACGAACTCACCGGCAAGGCAATGATCGTTGCGTATTCGCGCCCTGCTGCCATGGCTATATATCAACGTATATGCGAGCTGCGACCCTCTTGGAAGGACGAGGGCAAGCTCGGCGTTGTCATGACCATGGGCAATCAGGACCCCGAGTGGTGGTTCGACGTCGTAGGCAATAAGGCCCATGTTAAGGAGATGGCAAAGCGGTTTAAGGATGACGCCGACCCGCTCAAAATCGTAATCGTCGTAGACATGTGGCTCACCGGTTTTGACGTGCCGAGCCTTGCCACTATGTATGTGTATAAACCAATGCGCGGATATAACCTGATGCAGGCAATCGCACGCGTAAACCGAGTATATAAAGACAAGGTTGGCGGATTGGTTGTTGACTACGTAGGCATAGCCAACGCCCTTAAACGCGCCATGAAGGACTACACCAAGCGCGACCAAAAGAAATACGGCGACATGGATATCGGAAAAACTGCCTATCCCAAGTTCTTGGAAAAGCTGGCGGTCTGTCGCGACAAAATGTTCGGATACGATTATTCGGAATTCATGAACACCGAGTCCGCCGCACGTCGAAGCGAACTCATAACGGGTGGAGTAAATCATATCCTTGCACCCGGCGACGAAGATGCCGCCCGCGACTTTGCTGAGCAGGCAGGAGTCATGCTCAAGGCCTATGGACTCGCCAAAAGTCGCGCAACAGACATGCAGCGCATCGAGGCTGGCTATTTCCAGGTTGTTCGAGAGCTCATCCTTCAGCTCACCGAGCAGGGCGGCACCCGCAGCAAAAACGGGGGCAAACTTACCCTTAAGCAGGTAAATGAGCGCATCAATGCACTGCTCGAACAGAACATCGTCCACACCGACGGCGTAATAGACCTGTTTAAGGTGGAAGACGAAACGGTTTCGATTTTTGATCCCAAGTTTCTGTCGAGCCTCTCGCGTATGAAAGAGAGGAACTTGGCTTACGAGTTGTTGAAAAAACTCATCGACGACCAGATCAAGGGCTACCGCAAGAAGAGCGTAACGCAGGCAAAGAAGTACTCAGAACTCATGCAAAGCATGGTAAATGGCTATCTCAACGGGCAGCTCACAAACGCTGAAGTGTTTGAAGAAATGCTCAAGATGGCTAAGGAGATGCTTTCCGAAAACCAAAAGGCAAAGGAGCTTGGGCTTAGCGAAGAGGAGTTTGCGTTTTACGAGGCGCTAACACAACCGCAAGCAGTCGCCGATTACTATCGCGAGAGGAATGACGAATTGGTCGCCATCACGCAAGAGCTCGCTGCGAAGATGCGCGAAATGCGCACGATCGATTGGCAGAAGAAGCAAAGTGCACGCGCTGCTATGCGTGTTGCAATTAAGCGTCTGCTCAAACATCATAAGTATCCGCCAGAGGGCATGGAGTCGGCACTGGCCACCGTGATGGATCAGTGCGAACTTTGGGCCGACAATGCAGCATAGGGAGTTAAAACAGCATGGCTAAAAGCAAAGCTAAGGACACCAAGAAGAACACGGCCGATGTTGGCTTTGAGGACCAACTGTGGAACGCCGCAGACGTGCTGCGCGGCAACTTGGACGCTGCCGAGTACAAAAACGTCGTATTAGGCCTCATTTTCCTGAAGTACCTCTCGGACCGTTTCGACGAGCGCTACCTAGAGCTCGTCGCAGAGGGTTACGGCGACGAGGAAGATCGTGACTGCTACATGGAGCAGAATGTCTTCTTCGTTCCCGAAGAAGCACGTTGGGCGAACATCTCACAGGCGGCACATACGCCCGAAATTGGCCAGATCATTGACAATGCCATGCGCGCCATCGAGCGCGAGAACGATAAGCTCAAAGACGTGCTGCCCAAAAACTTCGCTCGTCCCGAACTAGATAAGCGGCGCTTAGGCGACGTCGTTGACTTATTCACCAACGTACAAATGACCGATAACGAGAGCGAGAAAGACCTGTTAGGGCGCGCATACGAATATTGCCTGCAGAAATTCGCATCAATGGAGGGCAAAAACGCCGGTGAATTCTATACACCGTCGTGCATCGTGCGCACGCTGGTGGAAATCCTCCAGCCTTTCCACGGTCGTGTGTACGACCCCTGCTGTGGTAGCGGAGGCATGTTCGTGCAGTCCGCCGCCTTCGTCGAGCACCATGGCGGCAACGTGGTACAGGACATCACCATCTTTGGCCAGGAAAGTAACCCTACCACGTGGAAGCTCGCAAAGATGAACCTCGGTATTCGCGGCATCGAGGCTGACTTGGGCAACTACGCCGACACCTTCAGTGCCGACCAACACAAGAATGAAAAGTTCGATTTTGTACTGGCAAACCCACCCTTCAATCTTAAGAACTGGGGCGGCGAAGCGCTGCAGGAAGACGTACGTTGGAAGTACGGCATGCCGCCCACGGGCAACGCAAACTTCGCTTGGATGCAGCATATGATTTGGCATCTTAACGGCACGGGCAAGATTGGCCTCGTATTGGCAAACGGGTCGCTCTCGAGCCAGACGAGCGGCGAGGGCGATATTCGACGCGCTATCGTAGAGGACGATTTGGTCGAGGGCATTGTGGCCATGCCGGGGCAGCTGTTCTACAGCACCCAAATTCCCGTGTGTCTGTGGATCCTGAACAAGAAGAAGGCTCAGTCCGGCAAGACGCTATTCATCGATGCCCGCGAAATGGGCACCATGGTCTCTCGCAAACTACGCGAGTTTACCGAAGAGGACATCAACAAAGTTGCATCCGCATTCGACTCCTTCCGCAAGGGCGAGTTCGAGCCCGTGAAGGGGTTCAGCGCCATAGCGGATTTGGATGAAATCGCCAAGCAAGATTTCATCCTGACGCCCGGTCGCTACGTAGGCATTGCCGAGGTCGAAGACGACGGTGAGCCGTTTGATGAGAAGATGGCACGCCTGACCAGCGAAATTTCAAAGTGCTTTGAAGAATCCAACCGCTTGCAGGAGCAGATTAAGAAGAATCTGGAGGCGATTGGTTATGGGATATAAGCCATCGTCACCCGTATTTCTAGGGGACATCATTCTTCTCGAAGATTCGAAAAGAGAGCCGCTATCGTCAATGCAAAGGGCAAGCCGAAAAGGTCAATATCCATATTACGGAGCCCAGGGTATAGTCGACTATTTAAGCGACTATACCTTCGAAGGCAAGCGTTTATTGGTTGCCGAAGACGGAGAGAACCTAAGGAGCCGCAAACTCCCAATCGCCAATTCCGTCGATGGCAAATTCCGTGTAAACAATCACGCACACGTGCTGTGCGAAACGAATAAGTGCAACATTGATTATTTGCGCTTCTATTTAAACTCAACTGACATCTCCGCCTATATTACCGGCTCAACACAGCCAAAATTGAGCCAAACAAGCCTACTTGGCATGAGATTAGACTTGCCCCCAAAAGAAAAGCAAGACGCCATCGTTTCCTTTCTCGCCGCGATAGAACGAAAAATCAATCTCAACACTCGCCTAAATGGCTATTTAGCTGCTTGAGATCGAGCTCTGAGACATCGATCTCGCCCGTCATGAGTTTGGGGAGAAGGGTGTCGCGAAGCTCCTCGAGTTGTGCCGAATTGCGTTCATTGACTTTTATCTGCTCATATAGCGGGTTTGCAAACGCACAGAAATCTTCGACAGATTCCAAACCAGGGTTGGGAATCGGATATGTTAGCGTTGCTTTAGGCTTCGTCCTTTGGCGACTACCCGTTGAACCGGTAACATGCGCAAGAAGGAAGTCTCTAAAAGCTGGTGCGCCAATTGCGGCATAGTAGAAAGCTTTATGGACGGGGTTCTTTGGCTTGTAAACAATGAATTCCGTTGAACACACAGCCTGCTTGCTTGAGCAGGCGGGCATCCAAATTCTCCTGATACTAGGGTTAAGCTTGGAAATTAAGATGCAATTGGCATCAATAACATATTTGTTGCTCTTGATGCCGTCGGCCAACTCAAAAACAGGCCGACGGTTTGCATCATAAGCGGGAATGCTGTAGTGCTCCCAAATTTCTCCGTGACAGTTTTGCGGTTTCAAAGTTTTTGTTGAAATCGAGAGAACCTTACCGAGATCAATAGACGATTCAATCTCGCCAAATCGTCTAGAGAACTCAAGCGCGGCCAACTCTTCTAAATAGCCATTTAGCTAAGTCTCTACGGCAGCTCGGACGCCATGTCTCGCCGCAAAAAACGGGGCAGTCCGCACTCCTGCGGGCTGCCCCGCGTCGCTGGTTATCGCATCACGACCCCAACCGGCACCGCTCCCCTACTTACCAAAAATCGCAGCGAGCAATCCCTTGCGTTTGGGCTTTTCTTCTCGGTAGGAACCCTCTGCCGCCACTGCCACCTGACGCAGCTGCTCGCCGCCTCCACGGCGCACGATCTGGTACAGGAAGGGCGATTTAACGTATTTGACCTCGATGGGCGTGGCATGCACGGTACTTTCGCCGGACAGATGCAGGCTCGGGTTGAGCGGCGCCACCACATGCGTCTCGCGCTTGTCACTAAACACCACCGCGGCCGCGCGACCCGTCTGGCCGTTTACGGCAATGCGCACCTGCTCGCCATCGCGGCTGTCCGTCGCCGGACGATCGACAAAGTAGACCGGCACCATCACCAGGCCGTCCTTATGCTTGCGGGCCTTGCGCGCCCACGTGCGGATACTCTTTTTATTGAGCCCCAGCACCGCCTCGGCATCGTTGCCGGCAATGTCGAGCGCCAGCTTATCAATGACCACCTGGTCCTTGGTAGACGCATCGACGGAGACAACGCGGAAGTCACCTTCCTGCATGGCCGGGTCAAACGGCCCAACCTTGGCAAAGTCCCACGGCTCCAGAATGCCCATAAGGCGAACGTCCAGGTAGTTTGCCCGCGGATACGCCCAGTCGAGCACCTCGTAGTACACCAGGGTCTCCTTGCTCAGCCCCTTGCCCGGGAAGCTTGCCATCATGCGCAGGTCCGCGAGCGCCATGGGGAAGTAGAAAAGCATCATGTCATTTTGAATCGCGTCTTCCACGTCGTGCCCGGCAAAGGCGTCAGGGTACTGGCGCACCAGCTGCAGCGCGTTGGCACGTGCCTGCTGCGGCGAGATTTCGCAGGGAATACCCTGCTCGGGTACATACTCCGCACCAACGCCCAAGGTCAAGCGTTTGCTAAAGGTGCCGGGCTTGAGCAGGTCGGCAACGCCGATCTTATTGCCGCAGGACGGGCACTCAAACACGCGCTGGGTCGATGACCCCTCAAAGGACGCGCCGCAGAAGGGGCACGGGATGCTCACATGCGTAGCCTCTTGGAACTCCTGAGCCGTGCCGCGGTCCTCCCACAGCAGATGCTCCAGAACCGACTGATTGCGCCAGTGCGAATTAAAGAAATACCAGTCCGGGTCTACCGGGCGCTCGAGCTGCGACACGTGAGTGAGCTTAAGCAGTCCATCGACAACCGTCAGCGGCGTATGGCGAATGCCCAGGGCGCTCTTGGGCTCCCCCGCATCGGCCTGCCACGGAACGACCGTGCCGCAATAGGCGCACTCAAAGCTGCGTTTAGCCTGGTGTGAGTACATAGGGCCGCCGCAGTTTTGGCATTTAATGGCAAACATCTCGTCCATGGATACGTCCTCCTTTGCACAGGGGCTGTCGACATTAAGTATGTCGAGCAAATCGGCGCGTACCCATACCCATGTGGCCCAAAATGGAGCACTCGGTCGGACGGGAAGGCGCGCGGGCAGTCGTCCCCCTCCGCCTCGCGCTCGTTAGCACCGGCAGACCATTGCTGCATTTTCTGAGCACCGGCGCACGGTGCGCCCATGCGAGCTACACTATCCCCTTAACCATGATTGTGAGGACGATCGTTATGTTATTTGTAAATCGGCTGGTACATACGCTTGTTCCCGGCAGCGAAAGCGAACCGGTCGATACCTCCTGCCGCACCAACGCGGGCTTTGCCGCAAGCCTCATTTGCATTGGCCTCAACATCACCCTGTGTCTGGCCAAGGGCGGGGCGGGCCTGCTCGCCGGCTCTGTCTCGCTCATCGCCGACGCCTTCAACAACCTCTCTGACGCCTCGAGCAACATCGTGAGTCTGCTCGGATTCCGACTTGCCAGCCGCCCGGCCGACGAAGGCCACCCCTATGGCCACGGCCGCTACGAGTACCTCGCCGGCTTGGTTGTCGCCGTCCTCGTTTGTGCCGTCGGCATCAACCTAATCCTGGAGTCGGTCACCAAAATCATCAAGCCCTCCCCCACCGCTTACACGCTTGTTTCCCTTGCGGCACTGGCTACATCCATGCTCGTTAAGCTCTGGATGGCCGCGTTCAACCGCACGTTGGGTGATCGCATCGACTCGGAGACGCTCATCGCCACGGCGCAGGACTCCAAAAACGACGTCATCACCTCGGGCTCGGTCTTGGTGGCGGCGCTTATTTCGCAGACGACCGGCTTTGACCTCGATGGCTGGGCGGGCCTGGGCGTTGGCATCTTCATTTGCATCAGCGGCATGGGCCTGGTGCGCGACGCCATCAGCCCGCTGTTGGGGCAAGCGCCCGACCCCAAGCTCGTCCAGGAAATCCGCGACAGGATCATGTCATACCCCCAGGTTCTAGGCACGCACGACCTCATGGTGCACGACTACGGCCCCGGCCGCCAGTTTGCCAGCGCACACGTCGAAATGCCCGGCGAGGGCGATGCCTTTGAGCACCACGAGATTCTGGACACCATCGAACACGACATCAAACGCCAGATGGGCATCGCCATAACGCTGCACTGCGATCCCATTGCAACAACCGGTGACGACCTGCGCGGCTGGGTAAAGCGCGGCGTAGCGCAGATCGACCCTGCGCTCTCCATCCACGACTTACATGAGCACGACGGCTTTGTTTCGTTTGACCTGGTGCGTCCCGACGGCTTTGACATATCCGACGAGGAGCTGCTGGAGCTCGTCACGCGCATCGTGCACGAGCGCCGGCCCGATGCGTCATGCGTCGTCACGTTCGATTCGGGCTTTAGCTCGCCCGAGCGTCCGGCAGGGCAGCTGTAGCCCGCTTAACAGCTAGTTACCCTGTGCGCCCGAAATGCCGTTTTGCAGAGCGTCCCAGGCATTGGTAGCCATATCGCCCAGATTCTGAGCAGTATCACCCAGGTTTTGTGCCGTATCGCCCAGCTCTTGCGCCTTATCTCCCAACTCCTGCGCCTTGTTGCTCAAGTCCTCCAGCGTATTGGAGCTCGAGCTGTCGGTACCGCTTTGGCCGCCGGACGAGTTGCCATAGTTGTTCTTGTGCGTGAGCTGAATCTCCAGGTTGCCGTTGTCGTTATAGTAGGCATTCGTAACAACCCAGTTGGAATCGATGACGGGCGTTGAGCCATCGTCGGTCAGAATCACGGCGTTCGAAAGGTCGGCTCCGCGCGACTTGAGGAGCTTCTTGGCGTTGGACCAGTACTGTCCCGGGATATCGCTCAGCTCTACTGCACCTGTCTGGTCGACCTCTGTCTGCTCGGCCGTCGTGCTGGTTGTAGCACCTCGTTTGTTGAGCATGCCCGTCACAATGGCGAACACAATCGAGAGGGCAAAGAAAATTGCCAGCACAATCAGGATCTTCTTGATCACACTCGACGAACGCGACGGCGTCTCTTCCTCGTCCTCACCATACTGCGGAATCGATTTGGGATACTCGCGATGGGGCTGGCGCGCATACGGATCGCGCGACTCATAGCGAGGCTGGGCCTGCGCCGTGCGCGGCATATACGTCGTCTGCTGAGGCTGCGGAATGGGATTTTGCGGCAGGTTGTTATAAGCGCCTGCCGCCGCATTGCCATACGGGTCCGGCGCCGCATTGTCATACGGGTCCTGCGGTGCATAATCAAACGGATCCCGTGGTGTATCGCCGTAGCCTATAACCCGTGTGGGTTCGGCAGACGTCTGCGTCGCGGCGGGGTCGGTATAACCGGGGTTGGGAACAACGCGAGTCGCATCGGCGCTATCGCCAGCCTGTGCGGAGCCATATCCGCCCATCACGGTCGTCTTGTCCTGGTCCATGCAACGTTTCCTTTCCGTCGCCTGTAAGCATCAAGTTATCCATGCATTCTACCCGCGCAAAAGCCTATGATGGGCAAAGCCCGCCGGTATCTACAAGACATGCGCGTGCCCAAGGATCAAAAAGCCCCGCCGGGCCTTGGTGGGCGCGGCGGGGCGGGCAAGCGGCTATGAGCAGCAGGCTTAGAACAGGCCGGTGATGTTGCCGTCGTTGTCGACGTCGATATTCTCCGCCGCGGGCACCTTGGGCAGGCCCGGCATGGTCAGAACGCTGCCAGTCAACGCGACCACAAAGTGGGCGCCGGCGGAAACCTTGAGCTCGCGCACGGTGATGCGGAAGTTCTCGGGAGCGCCCAGAGCCTTGGCGTTATCGCTAAAGCTGTACTGCGTCTTGGCGACGCACACCGGCAGGTTGCCAAAGCCGTTCTCGCGCAGCTCGGCGAGCTGGCGCTTGGCAGCCGGCGTAAAGTCGACGCCATCGGCGCGGTAAACCTTGGTGGCAACGGCCTCGAGGGCATCGGCAACATCGGCGCCGTCCTCGTAGGCAAACTTGAGCTCACTCGGCTGCTCGATCAGGCGCATGACCTCGTCGGCCAGCTCGAGCGCGCCCTCGCCGCCCTTGGCCCAAACCTCGGACAGCTTAACGTTAACGCCGAGCTTCTGGCACTCGGACTCGATGAGCGCAAGCTCTGCCTCGGTGTCCGTCGGGAAGCGGTTGATGGCGACCACACAGGGAAGACCATAGACGCTCTGGATATTGTCGACGTGGCGCAGCAGGTTGGGCATGCCGGCCTTGAGGGCCTCGAGGTTCTCCTCGTTGAGGTCGGCCTTGGCGACGCCACCGTTGTACTTCAACGCACGAGCGGTCGCGACGACCACGACGGCGCTGGGGCGAACGCCCGTCATGCGGCACTTGATGTCGAGGAACTTCTCGGCACCCAGATCGGCACCGAAGCCGGCCTCGGTAATGGCAACATCGCCAAAGCGCATCGCCATACGCGTGGCCATGATAGAGTTGCAGCCGTGGGCAATGTTGGCGAAGGGACCGCCGTGGACAAACGCGGGCGTACCCTCGAGCGTTTGCACCAGGTTGGGTTTGAGCGCGTCCTTAAGCAACGCGGCCATGGCACCCTGGGCCTTGAGGTCGCGGGCACGGACGGGCTCGCCGGCAAAGCTATAGCCGACGACAATCTCACCCAAGCGTTCCTTGAGGTCGCTGATGCTCGTAGACAGGCACAGGATTGCCATGACCTCGGAGGCAACGGTGATGTCGAAGCCGTCCTCGCGCGGCACACCTTGGGCCTTACCGCCAATGCCATCGATAACATGGCGCAGCTGACGGTCGTTCATGTCGACAACGCGCTTCCAGGTGATGCGCTTAACGTCAATACCGAGCTGATTGCCCTGCTGGATATGGTTATCGAGCATGGCGGCCAGCAGGTTGTTGGCAGCACCGATGGCATGGAAGTCGCCGGTAAAGTGCAGGTTGATGTCCTCCATGGGAATGACCTGGGCCCAACCGCCGCCAGCGGCACCGCCCTTGACGCCAAAGACGGGACCGAGCGAAGGCTCACGCAGGGCCACGGCACTCTTGACGCCGCGACGACGCAGGCCATCGGCCAGACCGATGGTCGTGGTGGTCTTGCCCTCGCCCGCGGGCGTTGGGTTGATAGCGGTCACGAGGACGAGCTTGGCCTGGTGATCAGTCGGCTCGTTGAGCAGTGAATAGTCGACCTTAGCCTTGTCGAAGCCGTACGGAATAAGGTGCTTAACGTCGACGCCGGCGTTCTTGGCCACCTCGGTAATAGGCAGCGGCGTGACAGAACGTGCGATTTCGATGTCAGTAGGCATGGGCGGTCCTTTCGTTACCGAATGAGAAAAAGACCAATTCAGCATAGCACGGGCGCGCAATAGTAAAACGCCCATAACCGATGAACGGCGATATGTTTACCCGATGCCCAGCGATAGTCCAACAGCCCGCCAAAACAAAACGCCCTAAACGGTAGGTTCAATCCCCAGGTGCTCAAAGGTGCGGAGGGTTGCCTGACGGCCCTGCGGCGTACGAATCATCAATCCGCACTGCAGCAAATAGGGCTCATAGACATCCTCGAGCGTGCCCGGGTCCTCGCCCACCGCGCTGGCAAGGGTCGTAAGTCCCACGGCGCGACCGGAGAACGTCTTGGCGAGCGTCTCCAAAATGCGAATATCCATCCAGTCCAGACCGAGCTCGTCGATCTCGAAGAACTCGAGCGCCTGGCGACAGATATCGAGCTCGATGGGGCCGTTGCCGCGCACCTGTGCGTAATCGCGCACGCGCTTGAGCAGACGGTTGGCAAGACGTGGCGTGCCGCGCGAACGCGAGCCGATCTCGAGTGCACTGGGATGGTCGATCGTCACGCCCAGGATAGTCGCCGAGCGCGTCACAATCTGCGCGAGCTCCTCGACCGTGTAGTAATCCAGGCGATATGAAATGCCAAAGCGGTCGCGCAACGGGCCGGTCAACATGCCTGAACGGGTCGTTGCCGCCACCAGCGTAAACTTGGGGATATCCAAGCGAATCGAGCGCGCCGCCGGACCCTTGCCAATCACGATATCGAGGGCAAAGTCCTCCATCGCGGGGTACAGGACCTCCTCGACCGAACGGTTGAGGCGGTGGATCTCGTCGATAAACAGCACATCGCCCGGCTGCAAGTTAGTAAGGATGGCCGCCAGGTCGCCCGTGCGCGCGATGGCAGGGCCACTCGTGGTCTTGATCTGAGCGCCCAGCTCGTTGGCGATAACGGTGGCCAGCGTGGTCTTGCCCAGGCCCGGAGGACCCGAGAAGATCACGTGGTCGAGCGTCTCGCCACGGCTCTGCGCCGCTTCGATCAACACGCGCAGGCTTTGCTTGATGTGCTCCTGGCCGCAGTAATCGTCCAGGCGCTGAGGGCGCAAAGTGCGGTCGACATCGAGATCCTCGGCCGTCAGCTCCGAGCCCACCATGCGCTCGCCGTGCGCCATGGATGCCGCCGGCGAGTTACCGGGCGTCGCCCACAGGTCCTGAGAGTCATCGGCTTCCCACATCACGCATCCATTCCGAGTCGCTTAAGCGCCGCGCCGAGCAGATCCTCGACACGCATATTCTGCCCATCATACCCGCTCAGGGCAACATCGGTCTCCTGCGGGCTAAAGCCCATGGAAAGGAGCGCCGCACGGGCATCATCGATCGCCGAGGGAGCGGCAGCGGGCACGGGCATCGCAACCTGTCCGGGAATCACGTCGACCGGCACAAAGCCCTTATCCTTGGCAAAGGTGCTCTTGAGTTCCAGGATCAGGCGCTGAGCTGTCTTTTTGCCCACACCGGGTACCTTGGCCATGCCCTTGTCGTCCTCGGCCATCACCAGCGAATACAGCTGCCCCACGGTATAGGTGGAAAGCACGGCAAGCGCCAGGCGCGGGCCAACGCCCGAAACGGACACGAGCCGGTCGAACATCGTGCGCTCATCCTTTGAGGAAAAACCGAAAAGTGTCATGGCGTCCTCGCGCACCTGCATACGCGTGTAGAGGCGGACCTCGCCACCGGGCGTCGGCAACGTGGCCGCAGTGCTGCCCGAAATGCCGAGCTCAAAGCCAACGCCCGACACATCGACGACAGCAGAGCTCATCGTGGACTCGACAAGCGTTCCGTGGAGCTGGGAAATCATCAGTATCCGGTTCCTCTCTGTTGATAGAACTCGCCACCGGTGAGGGCGCGGGTGCGGCTGAGGTTTACGTGGCAGATGGCGCAGGCCAGGGCATCGGCGGCATGGTCGGGATGCGGGTCGTGGTCGAGCTGTGTTAGCGTGCGTACCATGTAGGCGACCTGCCGCTTGTCCGCGGCGCCGGTGCCCACCACAGCCTGTTTGATCTGCATGGGCGTGTACTCGCCAATCTCGAGCGCGCACTCCGAAAGCGCCACAAGCGCAGCACCTCGGGCATGCGCCGTGGGAATGGCCGAACGAACGTTGGCACCAAAGTAGATGCTCTCGACAGCAGCCGTGTCGGGTCGATAACGCTCAACGACATCCTTAAGGTCATGGGCGATATGCGACAGGCGCACCGCGAGCGGACTTCCGGCACTGGTCTCGATGCAGCCATAGGCACGGCAGCGAACCTCGCCACGCCGCTCCTCGATAATCCCCCAACCCGTATGAGCCAAACCGGGGTCAATGCCCAAGATAACCAAGCCGACCTCCCCTCGCCACAAGCACAGCGCAAGGCAAGGCCCCGCGCATCATTCACGAACGTCTGTTCTAGAATAACACAACGGGGTCAAGATGCTTAGTTGAAGTATCAGGGTTGGGAGCAAATCCCATCCCCAGTTTAGTTCTGCGAGAAAAAGGGAAACTGCCTCGGATCCACCGGCGGATGCGGCATCGGGCCACCCTGGGGACTACCTTGCGAGCCGCCCTGACCGCCCATCATCTTATCGATGGCGTCCTGAACTTCGCCCTCGAACTTTTTCATTCCCTCGTGCAAACGACGCTGACCGTCCTCAGAGCGCAGCTCCTCCATTTGCTCGGGCGAAATACCCAGTAGCTCGCCCAGCACGCCCATCATCTCGTTTCGCACGCGCTCGCTCGTATCCTCGTCAGCAAAACGGCGCACCTCGGCGCGCGCCAGCGAATCGACCGTCATACGCTCCTTGCCGTTAAGCCCCAGGTCGGACCACGCGAGCATATACGGCCAGGCACGCTCGGCAAACGAACGGGCCGAGACGATCGGCGCCATCGGCAACATGCGGCGGGCAGCCTCACCCTGTCGAACGAGCATCAGCAGCAGCGAGCAGGCCTCAGGCTTGCCAGCGGCCATCGGGATGTCGTCGAAAGCTCGATTGCGGTCCACGTGCGCCTCGAGCGCGCCATCGACCTCACCCGGCTCAAGCCCGCCGAGCAGCTGTGCCGCGCGGTCGAGCATATCGACCGGACCGTCGATCGTCGAGAGCGCTTGCGCCAGCACGCGCTCCATGCAATCCTCCACCGCGTTGAGCGTCACGAGCTCTTGGGGCACCACGGCAGACGTGCGGTTGCGCACACGCGCCACAAACTCAAGCGTCGACAGGTACACATCGCCAAAGGGCGCAAAGTCGCCCTGGTAGCCGCCGCAAAGCGCCGGCGCCGCCAGCGCATACTCGGTTTTGGACAGCGGGCTCAGCGCCATCGCACCCAGCTCGAGCGCCGTGTCCTCCAGCATGAGGCCCAGCGTGCGCGAGCGCAGACGCTCGGCATCGCCCGCCGACACGTCGCGATCGAGCACACGCGCCGCATCCGGTGCATCGCGCTCGACGGTGCGAATGTGCAAACGCTCGGCAATGGAGCGGACGGCGGCACAGCGGGCAGCCTCGGCCTCCTCCTGCGCCGGCGTAAAGATACGGTTGCGCCCCAGCACCAGGCCAATTACGTTACGCGAACCCAGAGCGTCAACGGCCAGCGCCGCCAGCAGGGATGACGGCAGGTCACCCTCGAGTGCCACCACAGCACGCGACGCACCGTGGGCCCGAGCGTTGTCGCGCACGGCGAGCACCAGCGCCTGCCACAACCACTCCTCGGAACGGAACTCGGGCAGTTCGTGATCTTCCAGGGCATCAAGCATCACGCCGCGCTGAATCTCCTGGACCAGCAGGCTCTCCTCAAAACACGGCGCCTGGGCCACCACGCGACCGCAGTCGTCGAGCACAAACGAACCGCCGGTATACACCGACTCGTCATAGGCACCGACCGGCGCCATGCAGGCAAACCACACGCTGCGCTTGGATGCGATCTTGCGGTAGGCGCCGCTGCGAACGGCGGCAATGGCGGCAGTCTCGCGGTCGGTCATGTCAAACGCGTTGAATTGGAAATACGCGATGAGGTCGACGCCGGTCGGCAACATCTCGAGCTCGCGGTCCAAGTCAAAAATCACGGCGATGCGCACGCCGTCCACGTCGAACACCGGCGGCGCCCAACGCGTGTCGTTGTTCTCGCCACGCTGCAGGGCAATGCTCGAACGCGCCGGCACCACATGACCGTCCTTGAGCATCATGTAGTCGAGCAGCGGTTGGCCCTCAAACGAAACCGCCGCGGGCACGATGCAGATCATGTCAAGCTCCTGGATACGCTCGGCGACACCAGTCAAACCGGCAAGCACGTCGTGCTCAAAGTCGGCAGCGCCCACCAGGCCACCGGGCATGGCACCCATAAAGAGCGGAGCCGGAACGCACAGCACGCGCGCCCCGCGCTCGTGGGCCAGACGAGCCTGGTCCTCGATGCGGCCGCAAATGCCCTCAATATCACCCAGGCGCATATCGATCTGTGCAAGCGCGAGCTTCATGCCCCAGCCCTTTCCGTCGTAAACCATCGAAATCGTAGTAAAAGCGCCGGCCGCATAATGCAGCCGGCGCTTGCATGTGCATATGCTAGCTATGATACCCCGAGCGGGGGCGCGCTCCTAGAATGTCGCGGACCACAGCCCGTGCAGGTTGCAGTAGGCATAGACGGTACCGGTCTTGGAGCCGCCCGCGAAAAACGTCGCGGGTTTCATGCCGGGCTCAAGGTAATGAACCTCTAAGCGGCCCTCGGCCTCAAGCGCAATCCACTCAATGTAGTGTTCGGGCAGGCTGGGGTGCTCGACCGAGCCAACGCGTGCACGAATCACGTGACCGTCGCGCTCGGTCTCGACAACAGGCACGTGCTTCTCGTGCGCCGCGTCCTCAGTGTTTGCGGTCAGTTCCGTGCAACCGGCAGGGGTCGCAACGTCGTCGCCAAGGGCAGCGATGAGCTTACCGTCGGGGTCCTTAAAGAATTTCGCCATGATGTTCTCCTTTGCTGATGTGCCAATGTTCTTGATGGTTCTTATGCCCAAAGGCAGACAAACCATCCACGGCATTGCAAATGAACACATAACGGATCAGGCAAGCGGTCGGGCCAAAATGCGTCGACCGTCCTGCCCACTCCAGCAGTCCCACCCCGCGCGCGGCTAGCGCCCGTCGCCGCCGAGAAGCGCCAGAACATCCTCGCGCGTGAACAGTGCCGACGAGATGCCGTCGCCGCCGAGTACGCTGTTGACCAGGTCGCGCTTGGACTCCTGCATCTGCATAATGCGTTCCTCGATCGTGTCCTTGGCGATGAGCTTGTACACGGTCACGGTATGCTGCTGGCCAATACGGTGTGCACGATCAGTCGCTTGGTCCTGCGCCGCCACGTTCCACCACGGGTCGTAGTGGATGACCACGTCGGCAGCCGTCAAGTTAAGGCCCACGCCGCCCGCCTTGAGCGAAATCAAAAAGACCGGAACCTCGCCCGCTTGGAACTGCGCGACCATCTTGGCGCGGCTCTCCTTAGACGAAGCGCCCGTGAGCTTAAGGAAGGCGATGTCCTCCTTGGCCAGGCGCTTACCGATAATATCGAGCATACCCGTAAACTGGCTGAACAACAGGATGCGATGTCCGCCGTCGAGTGCGCCGTGCACGAGCTCCATGCACGTATCGAGTTTGGCGCTCCCCGCCTTGTAATCCTCGTAGTGCAGACGCGGGTCGCAGCAGATCTGGCGCAGCTTGGTGAGCTCGGCGAGCACCTTGAGCTTGTCCTTCTTAAACTCGGATGCCTCGCGATGCTGCACCTGTTGGGCGATGCGGTCCTGGTTGGCCAGGTAGAGTTTGCGCTGCTCGCCGGTGAGCTGCGCCATGACCGTATCCTCGATCTTCTCGGGCAGGTCGGCCACCACGTCTTCCTTGACACGGCGCAACACAAACGGCGACACGAGCGCTTGCAGGCGAGCGGCACTGTCGCCCTCGGCATGCTCGACCGGGCTTTCGAAGCGCTTGGCAAACGACTCGCGCGTGCCGAGCAGGCCCGGCATTAAAAAGTCGAAGATGCTCCAGAGCTCGGATAGGCGGTTTTCGATGGGCGTGCCCGTCAGGGCAAAGCGCACGCCGGCAGGCAGGCGCTTTGCGGCGCGCGCCACCTGGGTGAGCGGGTTTTTAATGTACTGGGCCTCATCGAGCACCACGCGGGCAAAGTCCCGCTCGGCATACTCGTCGATATCGCGGCGCATGAGGTCATACGACGTCACGACCACGTTATGCTCGTCGGCGCCTGCTATCTGCACGCGGCGTTGAGCCTTGGCGCCCACGATGGCGCACACATCCAGCGAGGGCGCAAAGCGCTCCAGCTCGGCAGTCCAGTTGTACACGAGTGAGGCCGGGCATACCACGAGCGTGGGCTTGTTGTCCCCCGCCTCCACGCGCACCAGGATATGCGCGATCATCTGGAGCGTTTTGCCCAGGCCCATATCGTCGGCCAAGATACCGCCGAGGCCCAGATGCTCAAGCGAGCCGAGCCACTGGTAGCCGTCGACCTGGTAGCCACGCAGCGTGGCCTTGAGCGAGGCGGGTACCGTAAAGTCCATCTTGCCGAGCGTGTCCAGGCGCTCGACGGTACGGCGGAACGCAGCGTCGCGATCGGCCTCGAGCGCGGGCGTGCGCGCGAGCATGCTATCGACGAACAGGGTGCTCGATGCGGAAAGCGACACGCCGTCGAGCAGGTCGACGGCATCGACGCCCAGGTCCTTGGCGAGGCCAAACGCGGCTCGAGCGCCCTCGTCCAGGCGAATGATGTCGCCGGACGTAAGGCGCGCAAACGTTTGATGGCGCTTGTAGGAGTCGAGGTAGATGGCAAGATCTGCCGCCGAAAGACCGCTCGCGCCCAGTTCAACATCGAGCAGGTTGCTCTTGACGGTGGCACGCACCGAAAGCTTGGGCGCAGGGCGCACCGAGATCTGGCGTAGGTGGTCGCTGAGCATGACCTCGCCCAGCTCGGACAGGGCAGACAGGCCCTCGGTCAGCAAGCAGAACAGGCTCTCGTCGTCGCGCTCCTCAAACGCCAGGCCGCCCTCGTAAAAGTCGAAATACAGGGCCGCCGTGTCCATAACGCGAAACTCTGCTATCTCGTCGCGCGGCGGCACGCCCGGGCGCTGTTCTTCGAAGGGGCTTCCCGGAGCACCCAGGCTAAAGAGATCTGCCGACCAGTCGCCGTAGGAAACCGTAATCTTGCAGGTCACGAGCCCGTCGTCGACACCGATTGCCATGGCAAAGCTCGGCTCGGGCGCCACGGTGTCGAGCACGGCGGGCGCGGTAAGGTCGGTGTAGTCGCGCAAAATGGGCAGCGCCATACGACAGAACTCCCCCACCTGGTCGACAGCGATATGGATCGGCGTGCGACAGGGCAGTAAGCGCGATAGGAACG
Source organism: Collinsella aerofaciens (assembly GCF_015556945.1). Lineage (GTDB taxonomy): Bacteria > Actinomycetota > Coriobacteriia > Coriobacteriales > Coriobacteriaceae > Collinsella > Collinsella aerofaciens_AO. The sequence continues at coordinate 149,212 of NZ_JADNNH010000001.1, forward strand.
GCGCCGCATGCTGGGCAAACGCTACATCGGCGCGGCGCGCACGGCGGGTGTCGACCAGATAGGCAACGTCGCCCGAAGCAAAGCAGTATGCATCGGCCGGCAGGCGTAGATCGTAGCTGCCGCCAGCCGCCGGCGCGATTTTGGCGGCAAGGAGCGGTGGGCGCTTAGACAGAGCCTCGTCCTCCCCTTCCGGAGGCATCTCAACCGCCACGTCATAGGTGCGATGCGTCGTCGTCCCCCGCGACCAGGCGGGCTCAAAGGAGATGGTCTGGCCACGCAGCAGGTCCAGCACATATACGATGCTATGCTCGGACAGCGGCAACTGACGCTCGGCGACAAAACCGCTGCGGGCAAAGTCGTACGACGCCGAACGCGAGCTTGTGATGTCATCGAGATAGGCAACTGTCGTCACAACAAGGTTGAGCAGCTTTGTCGACACGTCCTCGAAGGCTTCGGGCGTATGGACAAACGTGAGCTTCTTGCCGTACGAGAAGGTGCCGCCTCGGACATAGGCGTCGGCCATGCCGTCGATATCCTTGACCACGTAGGAGACCGATCCACAACGAATGCGAAGCTCGAGCGCCCAGCTAAAGCGGTTGGCAAACAGTGGATTGTAGTACGGCACCAACGAGGGCTCCAACACCGCCTTGGGGGCATCGGGATCCACACTGCCAGCGAGCTTGCGGCGCATGCTCGCCAGCTCATCCATGCGTGCGTCCGAAAGATCGGAGAGCGCCGCCATGAGGCTGGGACTCGTGGGGACGGGCGCCGGAAAGGGAAAGTTGGGATTGACGGCCGGCGCTTTGAGCGCGGTGCGCGCGGGCTGTTTCGGCTGCGCCGTAAACGTGCGGACCGGCGTGCGCAAACCTTCGACGGGCTCGGCGCCGCTGGCATCCAAATACGCCAGAGCCGTGGCAATAGCGTGCTTGCACATACCGGGGTAACGATAGGCGGCGGGGCAATCGCAGTCGTAGTCGATCACCTCGTGCTCGTCCATGTCGAGCGCCACGTGCGTCTTGTACAGGTCGCCGCGCGAACCGCGCACCGAGCCCTCAACCGTCACGTTTTTGGAGAAGCGCGAGCCGCTGTCCTCGATCGACAGCACGGCGCCGTTGAGCATGAGCGAACGCCCCTTCATAAAGGTGCCGCTCAACGCCGCCTCTTTGCGAAGCGCCTGCACAAACGTCCCCTGCGCCATCACTTCCTCCAATCTCACCCGGGGTAGCTAATTTGGGACGGGGCTATTTTAGCTACCCCCATATGTCGGTTGAGATGCATTCCGACCCCGACTCATTCGCCGTCAGTCAAAGGGTAGCTAAAATAGCCCCGTCCCAAATTAGCTACCCCGCCAACGCCGTCCTTAAATTACCGTCACTCTGCCTTGGTTACCCACGATGGCCTTTGCCTCGGCCAGCAGCGGAATCGAGCGTGCATTGACCTTGGCCGGCACCTCAGCACGCAGCACGCGCCCGTCGACTTGCTCAATAAAGATCTCCACGCGGTCGCCGCCCGGGTTGGTGGTGAGCACCGTGGCCAGGCGCGCCATATTGCCCTGGCTAAATCGACTGTTGGGCACCATGACCTCAAAGACCTTGGGCTTGTTTTTCTCCTCGCTAAGCTCCAGCGGCACGATCTCCTGCGCGATGATCTGGTCGCCGCGGTCCGAGCGCTCGAGCTTGCCCTTAATGCGCACAAACGCATCGGACAGCTGCGCGCCGGTCTCGGGATCGACCTCGCCGTACAGGTACCCCTCGGCCTCCTTGTAGGTCTTGGGGAACACCACGACCGTGGCCTCGCCTTCCATGTCTTCGAGCTGCACGATACCCATGGGGTCGCCGTTTTTGGTCACGCGCTTGGACACGCTCGAGACCATGCCGGCCCACCACAGCGCCTTACCCTCGGGAATCTCCTGGTTGATGGTGCCGCCCGTAGGATTCTGAACCTCGTAGCCGGTGTCGATCTGCGAGAACGAGAAGTCGCGCGCTTTGCTAAGTGCATACTCAAACGGGCGCAGCGGGTGGTCCGAGACATAGATGCCCAGGACCTCCTTCTCCTGGCTCAGCTTAAGGTGGCGGTCCCACTCCTGGCCATCCGGATCGGGTACGCTCACCTCAAAGCCCGAGCCCTCAACGTCGCCAAACATATCGAAGAACGACGTCTGGCCGCTCGCGCGGTCCTTCTGGCGCTTTACCGCGGCATCGATGATGTTCTCGGGGTTGTTCTTGTCCACAAAGTGCATCATCTGGCGACGCGGATACCCCGTGGAGTCGAAGGCGCCTGCCTTGATCAGCGATTCGATCACGCGACGGTTGGCCTGGCTCGAGTCCACGCGCTCGACAAAGTCGTGCAGCGTCTTAAACGGACCGCCCGCCTCGCGCTCGGCGATAATCGCCTGCGCCACGCCGGTGCCCACGCCGCGGATACCGGCCAGACCAAAGCGCACGCCTTCCTTGGTAGCCGTGAACTCGGTACCGGACTCGTTGACATCTGGCGACAGCACGGGGATGCCGTCGTGACGGCACGCCGAGACGTAGTGCACGATCTTGTCGGTCTTACCCGTATAGGACGTCAGAACGGCCGCCATGTACTCATGCGGATAGTGCGCCTTGAGCCATGCCGTCTGCATAACCAGGATGGCGTAACCGGCGGAGTGCGACTTATTGAAGGCGTAGGACGCGAACTCAAGGACATCGTCCCAAATCTTCTGGGCGACCTCGCGCGTGTAGTTGTTCTTGATAGCGCCATTCATCCAGTGGTCGTAAGTGGTCTCGTCCGAGCCATCCTCCCAGTGGAGCACCGTCGACGTGAGCAGCTTAATCTTTTTCTTGGCCACGGGCTTACGGATACGCGAGTCCGATTCGCCCTTGGAGAAGCCGCACATCTCGACGGAGATGAGCATAACCTGCTCCTGGTAGACCATGGTGCCGTAGGTTTCGCCCAGGATGTCGTCCAGACGGTCGTCGTAGGAGACGGCCGGCTCCTTGCCGTTCATACGGTTGATGTAGGACGAGACCATGCCGGCGCCCAGCGGGCCCGGGCGGTACAGGGCGATCAATGCCACGACGTGTTTGTACTCGGTGGGCTTCATGTTCTTGATCGTGGCCGTCATGCCGGCGGACTCGACCTGGAAGACGCCGGCGGTGTGGCCGGAGCCCATGAGCTTAAAGATCTCGGGATCGTCAAAGGGAATCTCTTCCTCTTTGATGTCGATGCCGAAGTTCTTTTTGATGTTTGCCTTGGCCTTGGAGATAACCGTCAGCGTGCGCAGGCCCAAGAAGTCCATCTTGAGCAGGCCCATGTCGGCGACGGTATGGCCCTCGTACTGGGTAATCTCGACGCCGCCCTTGGTGTCGAGCTTGGTGGGCACGTGCTCGTTGACGGGGTCGCGGCAGATCAGAACGGCGCACGCGTGCACGCCCTCGCCACGGGTGAGGCCCTCGATCGAGAGCGCCGTGTCGATGATGCGGCGAGCGTCGTCGTCCTTTTTATAGGCCTCGGCAAAATCGGGGTTAAACAGATCCTCTTTGCCGGGTTGTTTGTCGAGCACCTGCTTGAGCTTGACCTTGGGGTCGCTCGAGACCATCTTGGACAGGCGCTGGCCCATGTAGACCGGGTAGTCCAGGACGCGCGCGGCGTCGTTGATGGCCTGCTTGGCCTTGATGGTCGAGTAGGTGATGACGTGGGTGACCTTCTCGGGGCCGTAGAGCTGACGAACGTGCTCCACGACCTCGAGGCGTCGCTCATCGTCGAAGTCCATATCGATATCGGGCATCTCGGTACGCTGCGGGGACAGGAACCTCTCGAACATCAGGCCGTTCTCAAGCGGGTCGAACGCGGTGATGTTCATGGCGTAGGCGACGATAGCGCCGGCGGCCGAGCCACGGCCGGGGCCGACGCCGATGCCGTTGTCCTTGGCCCATTGCACGTACTCGGCAACAATCAAAAAGTAGGCGGCAAAGCCCTTGTCGCAGATGACCTTGTATTCGTACTCAAAGCGCTCTTTGATGTTGACTCCACCGATCTCGCGCGTGGCCCAGTCGTCGCCATAGTGCTGGCGCAGGCCCTTCTCGCACTCACGGCGGAACTGGCTCTCGTGCGTCTCACCGGGATCGAGCAACGGGAAGCGCGGCAGAATGATGGAGTCCCAGTCCAGCTCCACGTAGCACTTGTCGGCGATCTCGAGCGTGTTGTCGCAGGCCTCGGGGCAATACGGGAACATCGCCCGCATCTCCTCCTCGGTCTTCATGTAAAACTCCGAGCCGGTCATGCGCATGCGGTTGGGGTCATCGACCTTGGCGTTCATGCCAATACACATGATGACGTCCTGCACGGGCGCATCCTCGCGGCGCAGGTAGTGGAAGTCGTTGGTGGCGATGACCTTGACGCCCACCTGCTTGGCGATGTCGATGAGCGTGCGGTCCATCTGCTCGTCAGTCAGGCCGTTGTCGGTGGTGATGCCGTGTTCCTGGATCTCGATGTAGAAGTCACCGGGCTCGAAGGTATCACGGAAGGTCTCGGCCCACTTGATGGCGCCTTCCATGTCGCCGCGGTCGATGTATTTGGGGATGATGCCCGCGATACAGGCGCTCGTGCAGATCATGCCCTTGGCATGGCGGCGCAGGTTGTCGAGCGTCACGCGCGGCTTGTAGTAAAAGCCCTGCACGGCGGCCTCGGAGACCGTCTGCATTAGGTTGACGTAGCCCTCCTGATCCTTGGCCAGAAGGATCATGTGGTAGAGCTCGGGCTTGTGGTCGCGGGCAAGGGTCTCGTCCGGCGTAAAGTAGACCTCGCAGCCAAAGATGGGCTTGATGACCAGGGGCGGTTTGAGCTCGTCGATGTTGCCCTTCTCGTCCCACATGGCCATGTCTTTGACGTACTGGGCATGCTCGCGCGGGTTTGCCTCGGGGTCGGGCTCCACCAGCTCGTCGCGGCGGTCCTTTTCCAAGAAGGCCTTGTCGTGGCTCCAGGTTTTGTACTCGGGCGTGTTGTGATTGACGGCGTCGCAGGCCAGCGCTAGGTCGGGCACGCCATACATGTAGCCGTGGTCGGTAATGGCCACGGCGGGCATGCCAAGTTCAACGGCACGATTGACCATATCCTGGATACGGGTTGCGCCGTCGAGCATGGAGAAAACAGTGTGATTGTGCAGATGGACGAATGCCATGTGATGAGCTCCGATGCGGGTTCGTGTTCTGACTGAACGATTTTACCGCACGGCACGGACAGCACCAGAACCTAGCCAAACCAACACGGCTCCTCTTGCAGTTGCGGTGAAATGCGGACTGTTTGGCGGCTTTTTTGGCCAAAACAGTCCGTATTCCACCGCAAGTTATCTGAGGGCTAGAGATTGTAGGTGACTACTTGAGGTTCGGCGGGTTCGACGAAGATGGTTGGATCCGGCTGCTCCACGCGGACGAACTTGACGGTCACGGCCTCAAAGCCCGCCTTGTGCAGAACATTAGCGTAGACGCGCGCCTGCAGGGCGTGCTTCTCCTGCAGCTGTTCCGGCGTCTCATCCGGTGTGCCGCCCGTCTTGTAGTCGATGACCAGCGCGCATGACGAATCCGCCGGATTCGTCGCCAAAGCGTCGATGGCGCCCTCGGCATATGCACCGTAGCGAGCGATGTCCTCGTCCTCGCAGCCCAGTGAGAAGAACGGTACTTCGGCGCGAACGCACGGCCACGCGAGCAGGTCGGCACGAACAGCTGACTTGAGCCAGCGGTTCAGGGCAACGTCGAAGCGTTCGCGCTGCTCCGGCGTCAGGCACCACAGGCGCGCCAGCGCATCGGCGCGCGCAGCGGGCAACGCGTCGGCACCCATCTCGATGAGCCACTGGCAGGCGGCGTGGAAGGCCGAACCCAAGGCCATGGGATTGCCGACGGGCTCAACGGCGGCCACGTCTGCATCGGTCATCTCCGAGCCATCCGACTCTGCATCATCGCCGGACTCGTCCATGGGAACACGAGCCTCGGCGGCACGGTCTTCCGTCTCGGCATGCAGTGCCGCGGCGATTGACGAGTAGCTATATGAGTCACGCGCCGGGAATGGACAGGTGCCCATGCGCACGCCCACTGCCTGGGGATACACGAGCTCAAACGCATCGGACTCGGGGTCGGCAGGACCGGGCACAGTTGAGTGCGCAGCATTATCGGCGGCATCGACATCGCCACGAACAAGCCTGCCCTCGACATCCAGCGAAGCGTTGGCCTCAAACGCCTGCTCGCCAAACGTAAAGTCCGCCAGCGAGATGAGCTCGTAGTCGCCCGGCTTGGAGTTGTCGAACACCAAACGGTCGCTATCGAGCTGCGGCATGTCCAGACTGTCAGTCGGCAGGATGCGGCGCAGCACGTCGTAGGTCAGATCGGTCTCGACGTCGAAGGTCGGCGCCGTCACCTTGCCGCGGCTCACACCGGCATCCATCGCCAAGATCACCAGCTCGCCCGCTCGCGTCATGGCAACATAGAGCAAGCGGGCCCGCTCCTCGAGCGAAAGCTGCAGGTCGTCGTTGCGCAGGCGAGCAAATGCCTCGGCGGGAGAACCCGACGCACAGACGTCCTCCATGAGCTCCGGCGGCAGCCACAGCGACGTACCCTTGCCCTTAAACGCATGCTCAAACTGTTTTTTGACGTCGTCGCCCTTCACAAAGGTACCGTCGGCGAGCTTAACGCCGTCGAAGCGTGCCGGCAGTGCCACGACCTGCGCTCCGCCCTCGACGCGACCCATCTGTGCCGCACCGGACGATTTGCGCACGCCAAAACACTCGGCAACCGCCACGACCGGATACTCCAGGCCCTTGGACGCATGCACGGTCATGATGCGCACCGCGCCGTCGCCCTCCTCGTTGAGGGCGCCCGGGGCCTCCTTGCCCGCCAAGAAGCGGTCGAAGGCGAGCGCGATGGAGCGCGGAGAATTGCCGAGCTCGGCCTCTGCCTCGGCCACGGCGTCGAGCGCCTTGAGCACGTTGGCGGCAATGGCCTTGCCCTCGGGGCCACGCTGCGCCAGACGCACGAACCAGCCGGAGGCATTGACCACATCGCGCGCGATGGCGGCGAACGAATCGCGTCCCACGCGACGAAGCGCGTAGCGCAGCACCTCGCGGGCACGCGTCACGAGCGGCAGGTTCTGCAAACCCGGCACATCGGAATCGCTCATGATGCCCACATCGATATTGCGGCGCGACGTCTCGCCCGTCTGCTCGTCGAGCTTGGTCGCCAGCGCCAGGAACTCCTGGGCGCCGAGTGCAAACATCGGCGAGGCCAGCAACGGCATAAGGCCTTGGGCCGTATCGGCCGGATTGGCGAGCGCGCAGACCAGGGCACGCACCGTCTGCACCTCGGCCGCCTGGGCAAAGACCGAGCCGCCTGCGATGACGCAGTCGAGTCCTTGGTCGCGGAAGGCCTGCGCGTAGACGCCGGCATTGGTCATGCGACCCAGCAGCAGCACCATGCCGCCCTGGGGCTGGCCGGCATCGGCAAGCGCATGGAATCGCTCGGCGATCGCACGGGCCTTGGCCTGCGTGCGCTCCTGCATACTGCCGCCGGCAACGAACAGCGCCTGGCGGCGCGAAGCCTTTGCCTTGAGCATGTCCTTGCGTTTGTCGCTCGGTTCAAGATCCAAGAACCCCTGCATCAAACCACCGGTGTCGCCGTCAAAGACGCGCGCCACATAGCGCAGCACCTCGTCGTGGCTGCGGAAGTTGCGCACGAGTTTGACGAGCTCGCCGGCGGGAGCATCGGACGTGGTGACCGTCTCGGACGCCGTCGTCGAACCCACCTTGCGCTCCTGGCGGCGAAACACCTCGACCTCGGCACCACGGAAGCGATAGATCGACTGCTGCGCATCGCCCACCGTGCACAGCGCGCGCTCGCCCGCACCCGTCAAATAGCGAATCAGATCGACCTGCATCTGGTCGGTATCTTGGAACTCGTCGATCATGACCATCTTAAAGCGGCCCTCATAGGCAGCTCGAACAGCCGGGTAGTCGCGCAGCGCCTCGTACGCCATGCGCAGCAGGTCATTGTTATCGAGCGCGGACTGGTCGGCCTTGAGCGCACGGTACTCCGCCTCTACGGCACGGGCAAGCCCCACCAGCGCATCGAGCGCCGGGCCGCCGCAGGCAAGCACGATATTGATAAACGCATCGGCGGCCTCGGCCTTGAGTAGCTCCACCTGCTCCTTAGGAAACGCCTTGCTCGCCCGAGGCATGCCGCACGACATCATGAGTCGCGCCGCATCCTCCATGGTTTTGCCGCTCGCCTCAAACGCGTCGATGGCGTCGAGTGCCACCTGCGCTTTCTCGGTCGTGGCCTTGCTTGCGCCCAGCGCCGCACGATAGGCATCGGCAAGCGCCGAGGTGTCGGCTTGGCCGCGCGCCACGCACACGTCGTCCATGCCGCCCGGCAGCTGGCTCGATAGCTCCAACAGGTCGCGCACCAGGCCTTTGATGGTGGTACCGGCGCCAAACGGCCCGCCCTCACCCGCCATGGGATACCAAGCGTAGAGGGCCTTAAGCGAGGCGGCGAGCTCGGGCGCGGCATCGGGCGCTGTCGCGCGCCCCAGCACATGCTCGACAGCCTGATCCATAAGCTCATCGGTATCGGTAAGCACCGTGAACTCGGGATCGATACCCAGCTCCAGCGCGTGCGCGCGCAGGATACGCGAGCACATGCCGTGAATGGTCGAGATCCACGCGTCGTCGACGGTCAGTGCTTCCTCGTCCATGCCCTCTTCGATAAGCGCACGGCGCACACGGTCGCGAATCTCGGCCGCGGCGTCTTTGGTAAAGGTAATGGCGAGCACCTGGTCCAGATGCTCGACAAACGGACCGGATTCGGGCGAGAGCGCGTAGACGATGCGGCGCGTGAGGGTAAAGGTCTTGCCCGAGCCGGCACCCGCCGAGACAAACAGCGGGCGGTCGAGCGTTTTGACGACTTGCAGCTGTTGCGGCATCAAAGTCGAAAGATCCATGGTCTACACGTCCCTCCTTACAAACGTTCCTTCGTGGTTATACGAGCAGCGCGCATGCGCGGCCTGTGCCGACGTCGGGTCGACAGCGGCGACGTTGCCCGCCTCGAGTTCGCGCAAGCGCTCGGCGATGCCGGCCTCCACGCGGTCGAGCAGCGCATCGAAGTCCATGTTGCCGCCCTCGCCGGGAAAGCCCTTTTTAAGGCCCGGGATGCGACCGTCGCCGCGCTCTTCCTCGAGCAACTCGGCGCTCGACGCACCTCGCAGTGCGGGCTTGCCGCCCTTGGTCGAAAAATAGAGCGCTGCGCGGGTATCTAGGCCCAGTGCCCGACGCATGGCCTGCGCGTAGATGAGTGTCTGGGTATGGGGCGGCAGCCAGCGCGGATCATCGATGGGGGCCTCGCCCGACTCCTCGTCGCGCACCGTGGGGTCGGCGAGCTTAAACTCCTCGACACCCGAACGATGCTTGTAGTCAATCACCACAGCGCGGTTCTCGGCGTCCACATCCACGCGGTCGATGCGCCCGCCGAGTGGCCAGCCGGCATACTCAACGTTAAGATCGTTAAAGGCAAACTCCAGGTAGCGCGGAGCAAAAGGAGCCAGCGCCTCGGCTTCATAGGCAAGCACACCCTCCAGCTGCGGCAGAATCTCGGCCACCTGGCGCTCCTCTACCGGAGAGAGCGGCACGAGCGGGCCCTCGTTGCCACGCTTGGAGGCATGCTCGGCCAAAGTCTCGTCAAAGACCTCGCGCAGCAGCTCCTGAGCACGTGGCAGGTTCTCGGGCGTCACGCGCTCCATGCCCTCCTGGGGCAGACGGGCGTGCAGGTGTTCCAGCACGTCGTGGACAAAGTTGCCCTTCTCCATATTGCCAAAGCCGGCGTCGATCGACTGGGGCTTCACGCGGTACGAGACGAACCAGCATAGCGGGCAGGTCGAATAGGCCTCGATCTGCGAAGCGGACGTCAGGCGCGGCACCAGCGGCGCATCCTCGCCCTCGCCATCGCGACGGCGCAGGACCAGATACGGAATGGCTTCATCGCTCAGATGCTGAGGAGCTTCGCAGGTCACGCGCTCGCGCCTAAGACCTTCGCCTGCCGCAGGATCAAAGTCGGCGATGATATCGCCCTCGCCCACGCGCGTGGGTTTGACAGCGCCAGCGGCCTCGGCATGTGCCCGCAGCTCGGTCCATACGGCTGCCGGGTAGCATTCGCGTGCCTGGCGATCGTGTGTCACGCGGGCGAGCGCGACCGGACCGTTCGCCGCCTGCATTGCACGGCCAAAGCGCACGCGCAGCAGGGCGGCGGGCTCCAAAGACACACCGTCGCGGCGCAGCTCGGCCGTCAACGTGGCAAGCGGGCCCTCTTCGTGCGAAAGCGGATAGCTGTCCAGGTCGACATCGGCAAACAGCACGGCATCGTAGCTGCCAGGGCGCAGGACCGACGCATCGGCAAGCGGCACGAAGCGCACCTGTGCCCGTGGTGTGCGATCGACCTCGTAGGTCTCGTAATCGTAAGCGGTACTGCGCTTGTCCACCTTGGTTCGAACGCCGTCGAGAACCGGCACGGTCGCGGCCTGCGACACGTCGAGCGCGCGAGCATCGTTCATAAGGATGTCGATGGCATGGCGCAGCAAAGCCGTCTCTGCCTGGCGACGGGCCTGGCCGTCAAGGCCGCCTAGAGCGCGATCGGGCAGCGCCTCGGCAACGGCGAGCATGGCCTTGAGCGCCGTCACAGGTTTGTCGCGCCACAGCGCCTGAAACACGTCCGAGACCACGCATGGCACGTTCTTAAACCAGTTATCTTCGCTGGCGGCCTTGCGGGCGCCCCTCACCTGGCCCTGCACGCTCTGCAGCAGGCTCTTGACGCCCGCAGTGGTCTTGTTGCGCGACAGGCGCATGTTCTTGTCGAAGCCGCGGGCGCTCGCGGCGTCGGCACCCGAAAGCGGGCTATAAATCCAGTCGGTAAGCTCCGGCGCGGGCCACCACTCGGTCTTGGAGGCGGTGCCCTCGTCGGCAGCCTTCATGCGCTCGATCAGATTGGCGAGTGCCGTGAACTGCCTGCCCGCGATGGACTGGGAAAACGCCGTGAACTCAGTCGTCTCGGCCGCAATGTGACGCGCCGCCAAACGGGCAGCGAGTTCGACGAACAGCTGGGGCGCCCGGGCGGAAACTACGAGCACGCGCGCGGGGTCGTAGTTCGTCGCGGCGCCGTCGCGCGACATGGACTCCTCGCATGCCGCGACCAGGTTCTCAAGAGCATCCACATAAGCGCGGGCGCGGGCATGGGGACCGGCCACCTCTATAAAAATAGGCTGAGCAGCAGGCGCAGAAGCGGTCTCGGACGCGCCGGCGTCCTCCCCCAACGGGGCGGCCTCAAACAGCACACCGCGGGCATCAAAGGCGGCAGCAAGTTCCTCGCGCATCGCCGCCTGCTCGCAAGCGAGCAGCACGACAACCTCTCCCCCGCGGTTCGCCACGGCCGACAACAGCTCGAGCAGACCATGCGTAAACGACGTGACACCACGCACGTAGACGGCGCGGGCGCACCCCGGCAGGTTGTTCGCCAGGGCTTCCGCCATCATATCGGCGGCTTCGCAGGGCTCGACCATGCCTCGACGGTCCAAGCCGCTCGCATAGGCGCTCAACAGCTCGAACACGCGGGCCTCGGCGTCGCTTTTGGGCTCGGGCTGAGCGGCGGCATCGCGGCAGCGTTCGTCGCCCGTCCCCGCCACGCCCGGCAACACGTCGCGGGCCATACGCGCAAGCATGCGTACCGTGCCTTGGCTGCGCGAGAGCGGCTGCAGAGCAGCGTCGTCGCGGCGGTCGATCATGTCCGAGAACAGCATCTGGCGCTGAAGGTTATCCACAAAGCTGCGGCCATCGCCCATAAGCTCCCACAGCGAGCGGAGCCACGATGTGGGCGTCTTGTAATCGACACCCAGTGAAACCCCGGCTTCTGCCGCATCATGACGGCACAAGTCGAGCTCGGCAAACGAGGGCGCCAACAGAACAGCGCGCCCGTGGCGGGCAACCAGGTCGGCCAGCAGCGCCGCCTCGGCATCGCTCAAATCCGTGCCGGCATTGGTGGTATAGATTCGAACAGGCATGGTCCTCCACTCAAACTGTTCGCAATATTCAACGCATCTATCCTACCCGCCCGCACGGACAACATGGCACCACACCAACATGTTTTGGCGCATCGGGGTCAGGCTACTTTGCACCAGATCCCCTCGATGATCCGTTTTCCTCCGTCCCCAAGGGATCAAAAAACCGCCCCCGAAGGAGCGGTTTTACACAATCCGTTTTGGCGCGGCCTACTCGCCATCCTCCAGCTTGATGAGGATCTTGCGGTAGCCACCGTACTCGCCGTTGAGCGCCTTGGACACACGGCTCACCGTGGTGGACGAAGCGCCGGTACGTGCCTGAACCTCGACATAGGGCTCGCCCTCGTCCAGGTAACGCGCGACCTGCAGACGCTGCGATAGATCGCAAATCTCGCGCGGCGTGCAGATATCGGTCAAAAACGCTTGGATATCCTTCTCGTCGTCCAAAAGGCTAAATGCGTGGACCAGCTGCTTGACATCAGGCTTGTCAAACATGTTCTCGATATTCATCGATCACCGCCAAACCCGCCAAAAGGCATCGAAGTTGATACTGACATCGGGCATCGTTCACCCGTAATATGCAATAGGGCAACGCCTGTGGCTTTTGCCCGTAGCAGTTTAGCACACCACCAAACTAAAGCGACAAGACTCTCTGCCAGCGGCACGTTTTTTAGGACGAACGCCGTTTTGAAACCGAATGCGCACGCAAGCTCCACGAATATCTGAGACAATGGGCGGCCGAACAGGGCCGAGCCCGCGCATCTATCCGAGTTGCAAAGGTATGTGCCCCTCACGCCCCCTCACCACGCCATGCGCAAGAAAGGATTCCCACCATGCGCTTTTTGCTCAACTGGCTTTTGACCTCAATCGCCATCGCGATAGCAACGTTTCTCGTCCCCGGCATTCAGCCCTTCGGCATGGCCGACGCCTGGGTCTGCTTTGCCTTCGTGGGACTGTTCCTCAACATCGTCGACTCGCTCGTCAAGCCGTTCCTGACGGTCATCTCGCTGCCGCTCACTATTATCACGCTTGGTATTTTTCAGCTCGTAGTCAACAGCTTTATGCTCGAGCTGGCCAGCTACCTGTCGGTCAATCTGCTGGGCGCGGGTATCTCCATTGCCGGCTTTGGATCAGCCTTTATGGGCAGCATCCTGGTATCCATCATGCGCAGCATTCTCGACAGCATCGCCAGGAACTAAAGCGACCGGATACGGACCGCCGCAACACGCCAAAAGAAGGCCGTCCATCGCAACGATGGGCGGCCTTGTCATTTGTCAAGCCTCAGAGGGCAAGAAAATCTACCATTTCTACCCCGTCCCCAAATGGCAGGTGGGACTAGATGACGTAGTCGTAGCCCTCGTTGGGGGCGACGAGCGCATCGAGCGTCACGCCGTCGAGGTAGTCGTTGATGAGCTTGTCCAGGTTCTTCCACACGTCGAGCGTGGGACACTCATCCGAACGCGAACAGCCCTTGCAGTCGCCGTCCAGGCATGCGACCGGCGCCAGGCTGCCCTCGGTCAGGCGCAAGATCTCACCCACCGTGTACTGCTCGGGCGGGCGCGTGAGCACGTAACCACCGCCCTTGCCGCGCATGCCCGAGAGCATATTGGCGCGCACGAGCGTGGCCAAAATATTCTCCAGATATTTCTCCGAAATCCCCTGACGCGCAGCGATCTCTTTGAGGGGAATGCGGCCTGCCGCCTGGTGCTCGGCCAGGTCAACCATAACGCGCAGGGCATATCTGCCCTTTGTGGAAACCAACATATATATTGCTGCCTTTCGGTCTTTTAATTCGTAGAAATTCTAGCCGAAAAATTGGTTTTGAAAATACCTATTCCCGTCAAGCTGGTTAATCGACTCGTAATAATCTTCTATTTCCTATTGCGTTACTAGGCTTTAGTGCCTACTATGCTTGCCAACAGCAAACGAACAACCTATAAGGTTTATGGGTTTCGCTGTTACACACACCGTAAAACCACACGGTATCCAGTCATTTGAACACTTTGGAGGTTCACCATGAGCAATGTTTACACGTCCATCGATCAGCTTATCGGTCACACTCCGCTTCTGGAGCTCACTCACTTTGAGGCCGATGAGGACCTCAAGGCCCGCGTGCTCGTCAAGCTGGAATACTTCAACCCCGCCGGGTCCGTCAAAGACCGCGTCGCCAAGAACATGATCGACGAGGCCGAGAAGGCCGGCAAGCTTGTGCGCGGCGGCGACTACACCATCATCGAGCCCACGAGCGGCAACACCGGCGTCGGCATCGCCTCGGTGGCGGCCGCCCGCGGCTACAAGGTGATCATCACCATGCCCGAGACCATGTCCGTCGAGCGCCGCAAGCTTATGCAGGCATATGGCGCACAGCTCGTACTCACCGACGGTTCCAAGGGCATGAAGGGCGCTATCGCCAAGGCCGAGGAGCTGCAGAAGGAGACGCCCAACAGCATCATCGCCGGCCAGTTTGTGAACCCCGCCAACCCTGCCATTCACAAGGCCACGACCGGCCCCGAGATCTGGGATGACACCGACGGCAAGGTCGACATCTTCGTCGCCGGCGTTGGCACCGGCGGCACCGTGACCGGCGTGGGCGAGTTCCTCAAGGAGCAGAACCCCGAGATTAAGGTCGTCGCCGTTGAGCCCGCCACCTCCCCGGTGCTCTCCAAGGGCCAGGCCGGCCCGCACAAGATCCAGGGCATCGGCGCCGGCTTTGTGCCCGACGTCCTCGACACCCGGGTCTATGACGAGATCATCCCCGTCGAGAACGAGGACGCCTTTGCCACCGGCCGCGCCGTGGGCCACAAGGAGGGCGTGCTCGTGGGCATTTCGTCCGGCGCCGCCGTGTGGGCCGCACTGCAGCTGGCCAAGCGCCCCGAGAACGAGGGCAAGACCATCGTGGCGCTGCTCGCCGATACCGGTGAGCGCTACCTGTCCACGGCACTCTTCCAGGACTAGGGCCCGTCGCCCATAGGTTGAGCTCAGGGACGAGCCGGCCTCCTCTCTCCCGGCAGTCTGAGCCCATCCCATCAGGGTGTCCCACGAGACGTCCGAACTTGCTACAATGTCTGCGGCGCGGAACCAGCCTCCCGCGCCGCTTTTCTTTTTTGGCCACATGCCACCAAGGAGAACCTCCCCATGCACAACAAGCGCGTGCTCGTCGCCATGAGCGGCGGCGTCGATTCCAGCGTGACTGCCTATCTGCTCAAAAGCCAGGGCTACGAATGCGTCGGCGCCACCATGCGCCTCACCTGCCCCGTGCCCGATCCCATCACGGGCATGAGCAAGGTCGACCGCGACATCGCCGATGCAAAGGCCGTCGCCGAGCGCCTGGGGATACCCCACCATGTGCTCGACCTGCAGCAGACCTTCGACCGCAATGTTATCGAGCGCTTCGTGACCGCCTACCAGGAGGGGCTGACGCCCAACCCGTGCATCATCTGCAACCGCCATATTAAGTTTGGTGCGCTGCTCGATGCGGCGCTGGATATGGGCTGCGACTACATCGCCACAGGCCACTACGCCAAAACGAGCCAGTCGTCCGACGGCACCTGGCAGCTGCACCGCGGCGAGGACCCTAAAAAGGACCAAAGCTACTTTTTGTATTCGCTCACACAAGAGCGCCTGGCACGCACGATCTTTCCGCTGGCAGGCCTAGACAAAGAACGCGACGTGCGCCGCATTGCCGCCGAGCAGGGCTTCATAAACGCCAAGAAGACCGAGAGCGAGGATATCTGCTTTATCGCGGACGGCGACTACGCGGGCTATATCGAGCGCCGCTGCGGACATGCCGCCGAGCCAGGCGACATTGTGTGGCGCGACGGCAGCGTGGTCGGACGCCATAACGGCGCGCTGCGCTATACCATCGGTCAGCGCAAAGGCTTGGGCGTCGCGATGGCGCATCCCGTGTACGTAACGGGCGTCGACGCCGCCAGCAACATTGTGCTTCTGGGCGAGGCCGAGGACCTGACGGCCACAGCGCTCACGGCCAATGACTGGATCTGGAGCGCGCCGGACGCACGCATGGAGGCCGAGCTGGATGCCGGCGGCATTCGCGTAGGTGCCAAGTACCGCTACCGTCAGAAAGACCAGGCAGCGACCCTTACGCGTGACGAAGACGGGCAAATGCTGCTAACTTTTGACGAGCCGCAACGAGCCATCGCCCCCGGCCAAGCCGTCGTCGTCTATCGCGGCGACGTCGTCCTGGGCGGCGGCACGGTGACCGGCGCACTTAAGTAGCCACAGGTTTATCGCTGCACGTGTCGAAGCACCTCAACAGCGGCACTAACCTCGATTACGCGACGCTCGAGGCCGCGGCAAATGGCCTCGAGTCGACCCTCCGCCGTCGCCCATTCGCTCTGCGAAAGAATCTCGATCGCCTCATCAACAAATCCGTTGAGCCGCGATGGATCGAACCAATCGAGCGAGTCCGCAAGCGCCAGCTGGACGGAAGGGTCGGGCCCAAACGGCTTAGCGGAAAACCCAAACTCCCCAGCTGCGAGCACGGCAGTTGGTACGTTGTACCACAGGCAATTGCCGCTATCGAACAGCGGAGCAGGCCTTATCTCCAGGGTATCGACATTGCGGATGATGCCGAAGTTTCGCCAATGGCGGTCGCTGTTGGCCAAAAGGGCATCGCAGACAATCATCTGCGACATAGACCTTCTCACAGCGGCCTCATCGACACCATGCTTGCCGAGGTAGCGGCAGTACCGGTCGTACGTCGAGCTTCCTCGCTGGCCGCCAAGGGCGTTCTTAACGTAAACAGCCGGAACATATTCCTCGCGGCCGTCTAGAAAGTCGTCGCACAGACACACAGGGCCATCGAACATCCGCTCAACCGTATAAGAAACAAACTCGCCCTCCGACAGCAAGCGACGATGCAGAGCCGTTGCAACCGCCTCGTTAAAGGGACGCTGATCGTCCATCCCGCACCCTTTAGCCAAAACGCGAATGCCGTTTCGGATCATCCACGATTTAGGGAGCTCGCCCTCGGACGTGTTATCCGGATTTTTAAGACCGATGCCTTCCAGCCAACCCGAACGCTCTTCGGGCGCCGATCGCTCAAAATCATTCTCGAAGTAATTGAGGTTTCGCCATTCGAGCCCGTCGCATTCTGCCGGTCGCAGCCAATAACAATCCGAAAGTGATAGGCCCAGGCACCGAACCGGAACCTCGATGCCACTGGCAATTCCCAGTTCACGATAGCGCGAGACGAGCCCGGGGCGGACGTCAGGCACCGACCGATGGCTCCACCACACGTTGAGCTCCCGTTTATTCACCGTAAGAGAAGAGCTCGAGCATGTGCCAAACGGCATTCGTTGCGCATCGAGGACCTCGGCGATTTCGAAGGGAAACTCGCGCGTCGGATCAAACGAAACACGCGCAACCTCATGGTCGGCGGACATCAGCGTAAACTTGCGCCCCACATCGGCCGCAGGACGGCGTCCACGTTTGCGGACCTTTTGATAAGCGACCGCAGAATCATACTCAACCATCTTCCGTCCGCCCACAATATCGCACGCGAGCGTTCCCGATGCGGAAAGTTGAGATATGCGGGCTTTCGTAACGCCCAACAGGTGGGCGGCGTCACCCATAGACAAGTACTCAGACGTATCCATACGCCGCATCACCTCGTTAAGTAATTTACGCGTTTAGTTAATAGATTACATACATCATAATACTAAACGTCCTAAAGAGAAAAAAGGCCCGAGAAATCGGGCCTTAGTGATTGGTCAGCCGAGTCGCAAGCTGCTCCCCTAGCGCTGGACGTAGGCGCGGACGAGCTCGTAGGTGTTGCGCACGCCGTCCATGTGGCTGCGCTCGTAGTTGTGGCTCGCGTACACGCCGGGGCCGATCAGGCCATGGCGAATGTCGTAGCCGGCCGAGAGCGTGGCCTCGACGTCCGAGCCGTAATGCGGGTACACGTCGATGGCATAATCAAGCTCAAGCTCGCGCGCGATATTGGACAGCTCGGTCACCAAATCGTAATTGTAGGGGCCACCCGAATCCTTGGCGCAAATCGACACCATGCGCTCGGTGCAGCCCAGGTCGTCGCCCACGCAGCCCATGTCCACGCTGATCATCTCGCGCGTGTCGGCCGGCACGAAAGCGCCGCCGTGGCCGACCTCCTCGTACACGGTGAAGAGCAGCGACACCTTGCGCGAAAGCGACACCTCGCCGTCAGCAACGGCGCGGGCCAGACCCAGCAGAATCGACGCCGACAGCTTGTCATCCAGGAAGCGGCTCTTAATGTAGCCGCTCTCCGTCACCGTGGTACGCGGATCCATAGCGATGATGTCGCCGGTCTGAATACCCAGCTCAAGCACATCGTCCTTGCTGTCGACATTCTCGTCGAGCAGGATTTCCATGTTCTTCTCGATGGTCTTGACCGGCTCGTCGGCCACGTGCGCCGAAGGCTCGGTATTGAGGACCACACCCGTGTAGACATTGCCGTCGCGCGTATAAACGGTGCAGTTCTCGCCATCGGCCGTAGACCACTGGTGCCCGCCGAGGGTCGTGGGGCGCAGGCGACCATTGTCCTTAATGGAACGCACCATGGCGCCCAGGGTGTCGACATGGCTCGCCAACACAAGCGGCTCACCCTCGCCGCCAAGCTCGACCAGCACGTTGCCCTTATTGGAACGCTCGGGGCCAAAGCCCATATCGCGCAACGTTTCCATCAGATAATCAGTCGCCGCACGGGTATAGCCGGTAGGCGAAGCAATAGAAGTCAGCGCCTTCAACTGGTCAGTAATATAGGAGAGCGTAGAATCCATCTTGGACACCAAAGTCACCCTTTCATATCGAGTTAAACCCACAGCAACAATACCACCGCGAACCATCTTTTTACCTAGCGAGATGACCCATCGAGCTCCCCAGAACTGCGCCCGCCACGATAACGAGCCGGCGGGCCCCTGCCCGTTAGCCCCACAATCTTTCCGCAGGACGGAGGAAGCCCCCGCCGCACGAAGTGCGCAGCGGGGGCTTCCGACATGTCCGAGGACGATTGTGGGGCTAACGGGCAGGGGCCCGCCGAACCAAGTTAGGCAGCCGGGCAGATCTTCTTGAAGAGCTCGATGACGTCGTCGAGCGTCGCCTCGCGCGGGTTGCCCGGGAAGCAAGCGTCGGCCATGGCGTCCTTGGCCAGGACCTCGATCTCGTCGGCCTTCATGGCCTCGCAGACGTGCGGGATGTTCACGTCGGCGGAAAGCTGCTTGACGGCGGCGATAGCAGCGTCGGCAGCCTCGTCGGTGCTCATGCCCGTGGTGTCAACGCCCATGGCGACGGCGACCTTGGCCAGGCGCTCGGCGCAAACCGGCTTGTTGAACTCCATGGCGATCGGCAGCAGCATGGCGCAAGCGACGCCGTGCGGGGTGTCGTAGTGAGCGGACAGGGTGTGAGCCATGGCATGGTCGATGCCCAGGCCAACGTTGGAGAAGCCCATGCCGGCGACATACTGGCCAAGAGCCATGCCCTCGCGGCCGGAGCCGGGCTTGCCGGACTTGGCCTCGGCGACGGAGTCGCGCAGGTTCTCGCTGATCAGCTTGATAGCCTCAAAGTGGAACATGTCGGAGAGCTCCCAAGCGCCCTTGGTGGTGTAGCCCTCGATGGCGTGGGTCAGAGCGTCCATGCCGGTGGAAGCGGTCAGACCAGCGGGCATGGAGGCCATCATATCGGGGTCGACGACAGCGACCTCGGGGGCGTCGTTGGTGTCAACGCACACGAACTTGCGGACCTTCTCGGGGTCGGTGATCACGTAGTTGATGGTCACCTCAGCGGCGGTACCGGCGGTCGTCGGCACAGCGATGGTGAACACGGCGTGGTTCTTAGTCGGAGCAACGCCCTCGAGGCTACGGACATCGGCGAACTCGGGGTTGTTGATAATGATGCCAATGGCCTTAGCGGTGTCCATGGAGGAGCCGCCACCGATGGTCACGATAGCGTCAGCTTCGGCGGCCTTGAAGGCCTCGACGCCGTCCTTGACGTTCTGGATCGTGGGGTTGGGCTTAATCTCGGAGTAGAGGCTCCAAGCGATGCCGGCAGCGTCGAGCTCGTCGGTCACCTTAGCGGTAACGCCAAACTTGACCAGATCGGGGTCGGAGCAGACGAAGATCTTCTTGTAGCCGCGACGCTGAAGCTCGCCGGGGATCTCCTTGATGGCGCCAGAACCATGATAAGAGATGGTGTTGAGAACGAAACGATTAGCCATTGATAGCCTCCCATCGTGTGCGGGGCACCCATTACGCCCCACGCTATGGCTCCCATCCTAACGCTTTTGAAACAAAAAACGCGTGAGAACGTCAAAAGTGTTAAAGCGTTTCAACAGAATAACGGAGCCCTAGTCCTTCCCTCCCGACAGCAGCGGAGGCTAGATTATAGGAGCATCGCCCAAAGAATACGACCAACTCAGTCTATAAATTGTTTCTGTTTTAGCAATATATGTTTGACAATACGTTTATAAAAGGATACTTTATAGTAAATAACATGCATGAAGCAGATAGCGTCATTCATTTTGTTAGAAATTGCCCATGCGGTTATTGCAGCTGCATGTACTGCAACGTACAGCGTAATTCTCCGCACGAAGCAGAAGGCGGTTCCAATTCGATCGAGGCGATGACACGTGGTGGCTACTGGTCCTAAATCGAGCAAGACGGCTACAAACGAATATCGAATCTCAATTGAAGGTAACCCTTATCCGCATACTCTGGCCCTCATCAACCCAGCGGGAGACAACCTCACCATCAAAAAACATGGGTTCACGGGTCCACTAGGACAGCTATTGAGTCTTAAATATACCGTTTATGACGATGCAAATGAAAAACTCTTCACTGTCGTCGACGGTGGTTTTAGCAACATGCCCAGGGTTGCGCTCATCATCGAACACAAGGAAGTTGCGGTGTTTGATTATGGCCTAAACAGACTTGAGATGAAGTGCGTAACGAACATACCGAATTACTCAATAAAAGGTAACTTCCTATTTGGAGATTACGATATATTCAGCCAACGGGAAGTGAAACTATCTTCAGTTATCGTCCTTCAATGTGATAAACAATCGTGCTTTAGCATACAGGTTTTGGATAAAGCCGAATTAGCCGCCGCAATTGGAATACCTACAGCCATTGCCCTTCTTAGGGCTCGGATTGAAGAGCATCTCGAATAAATCGCAAAAAGCAGTTCGTAGCAACATTCAGGAGCTAGATAGTTTTTTTCTGGCTCCTGGAACTGTATTACATAGTCTGCAAATTGTTCAAAACCATGTCCATGATCCGCAGTAATGGCGGTATGTTTTTTCATCTCCTGCGTAAACGCTACTTTCAAAAAGGATATCGAAACACTATCTAAATTGTTGCAAAACTCATCTAGACTAATAATAGAATAGCTGCTCAGAAAGGCTCTACAAAGCAATAAAGAGGGCAGTTCCCCGCCTTGATTATCAACTTGATTACTGTCGTCTTATTTTTGAATAAAAAGCTCTGGCATATGTCCATCCCCTCAACTAATAATTATAGCTAGAAAGATGACATTTTTATTCTATAGCCTTAAGCAGCACGCTTTGCTGACGTCAAATCTTGTCATTACAAACATGCACCTTAGGCTTAAGACTCAAAAAAGGGGGCGGCCGAGATGGCCGTCCCCTCCCCATTATCGATCTATCTGGCAAAGGGACAGCCCCTTTGCCGCATTCGGTTACTTTCGGCAGCCCTCTTTCCAAGCCTCGGCCGCAACCTTCCAGCGTAAGCGCAAGTCGCGCTCGCGGTCGATGAACATGATGGCAAACGCGACAAACAGCAGCAAGCTCGCCACGACGATGGCGTGCAGGCCCATGCGCTCAATACACCAGTTGCCCAACACGGCGCCAAACACAAAGGTAAAGATCACGCCAAAGTACAGCAGGCCGTTTTCCAAAAAGCCGCGCCTGTGGGTGATGATGTAATCGTCCACGTTTTGCAGCGCGTTGCGCAAGTTGCCGATGCACATGGTCGTAGCGATGCCGTGACCGTGGATCTTGCGGAAGCTCTCGACCTGCATGCCGCAGGCAAACGAGGTGAGGCAGTTGGCGAGCAGGTTGAAATTGCCGCCCGGGATAAAGCTCACGCCCAGCAAGATGACGGCTTCAAAGAACACCGTCACCTGACGCCAGTGGATCACGCTGCCAAACCGCTCGTGCACCAAATCGGCAAGCATAATACCCACGGCAAACGACACCACAGGAAAGAAGTAGCGCCCCGCAAGGGCCCAGTTGCCCTCCGAAATGCTCACGCCCACGAGCAGGATGTTGCCTGTCTGCGCGTTGGCAAAAACATGGTCGCGCCCAATGTACGAATACACGTCCATAAAGCCACCGGCGAGCGCCAAGATGATGCCCAGCTCAATAGACTCCGATATCTGTTTGGCACGCTGCATCGTCGTGCATCCTCCTTGTTGACGACTCTCTCGTGCGTTGGCGGAAACATAGCCGCCGTTCATACTGTAACCCATTGACAACATGGCGTGCGCGCGAGACGGGTTCTCCAACGCGCAGATACACAGTCTGGAAACAAACAGCGGGCGCGGCGCCGACACCCGCATCGACACGCCGATCCGCCAGCTCGTGTACTCCACCAGTCTTTTTAGCCCCATTACAGTTTGAGTTGTCCGAAAGGGCGGCTCTTTTCCGTTGCACGGCTATACGATTGAGCCGTACCGGTGGT
>NZ_JADNNH010000020.1:0-43105 GCF_015556945.1 Collinsella aerofaciens
CATGTCTCCAGTGGAATACGAGCGGCAATACGCTTGAGGATCCTTAAAAGAAAGTCCAGTTTATCCTTCCCACTCCAAAAGCCTCCCATTTCTCATGTCCAAGAAATGGGAGGCAGTTCAGCGAGAGCAACGGGCTTCTCAGTTTAAATGGTGCCCCCAGCGGGATATCCGCGTGCGGCTGGCGCCGCCCGCTTCCGCTTCGTCGCTTCGCTCCTTGCGTGCTGCGCTGGAAAACGCTTGCGCGTTTCCTCAGCTCCGCACCCTGTCGGGTTCGAATCCCGGCATATCGGTAGCAAAAAGCCCGTCACCGCGGGGGTAACGGGCTTCTTAATTTAAATGGTGCCCCCAGCGGGATTCGAACCCGCGATATCCACCTTGAAAGGGTGGCGTCCTTGGCCGCTAGACGATGGGGACAGCGGGAAAGAGTATAGCAGACTTTTTTAGCCGTTCACATATCGTTGGCAAACTGAAAAACCACCACAAAGGTGCCTGTCCCCTTTGTGGTGGTGAGGTGCTAGGGGAGGAGCTTCATGGCGGCGTCGTGGGCGGCGTGCTCGTAGGTGTCGTCGAGGGGCTTGAGCGGCAGCAGGGCGGCGGCCTGTGCATCGCCACGGTGCTCGAGGGCATGGGCGATCAGCCAGTCGGCGAGTTCGGGGTTTTTGGGCAGCGCCGGCCCGTGCAGGTACGTGCCGATGACGCCCTTGTAGATCAGACCCTCAAAGCCATCGTCGCCGTTGTTGCCGGTGCCCGTGACGACGGACGTTCCGAGCGGCGTGGCATCGGCGTCCAAAAGCGTGCGGCCGCCATGGTTCTCGAATCCCACAAAGGGCTCAGGTGCCAGATCGGTTTTGACGGCTACGTTGCCGATCAGGCGATCGGAGCCACGTACGGTTTCGGCGGCAATGACGCCCAGGCCCTCGATGCGATTTTCGCCCATATAGTACGAACGGCCGAGCAGCTGATAGCTGCCACAGATGGCAAGCAGCGAGCCGCTATCCTCAACATAGGCCGCGACCTTGTCTTTTTGGGCGAGCAGCTCGTGTGCCACGGCTAGCTGGTCGCGGTCGGAGCCGCCACCCATCATGACGATATCGGCATCGGTCAAATCAAGCGTTTCGCCCATACGGACCTCGTCCACGCGCACGGGAATGCCGCGCCAGACGCAGCGGCGCTCGAGCGCGATAACATTGCCGCCGTCGCCGTAGAGGTTAAGGGCATCGGGATACAGGTAGACGATGCGCAGCGGGCGCGAAAGCTCGACTGGCGCGATGCCGACAGGAAGAGCGCTGCCGTCGGCACGGGCTACGGCGCGCCCGGCAACAGCGTCGGCGGTGGCGCCTTTCAGCCCGTCGAGCTCCTTGACCAGCGGCGGGAAGGCCGTGTAGTTGGCGACGGCGTAGAAGGTGTCATTGGCGGCCTCGTCTGCCACGGCGCCAATTGCCTGCGCGACGTCCGAGATAATCGCGGCATCGATGCCGGCGTACTTGAGACGCACCTGCATGTCGTGCGCGCGCGTGCCTCCGGCAAAGGCGACAAGACCCGGCGTGTCGGCGATGCGCTCAAAGTCGACGTCGTAGATCCACGATACATCGTGTCCGTCGGCGTCGTTGTCGTTGAGGAAGAAAGCACAGAGCCTGCCGCCCGCCGTCTTAATGGACTGGATCTGGCGATCGAAGCCCACGGGATTCTTAGCCAGGTTGGCCTCGACAGTGCGGTCGGCGATATCCCAGCGCCCCATACGACCACCGGCGGGCACATAGGCATCGAGCGTGGGCTGCAGGTGCGCCGCATCCACGCCTAACTCATGTGCGGCAAAGAAGGCGGCGGCAACGTTATAGACCATGTACAGGCCGTTGTAGCGTGTGGCGATGTGTGCGGCAGCCGCGTCGGGCGCAGATCCAAAGACCAGGTCAAAGCCGTAGCCGTCGCAGCCGAGCTCCACGCCCGTCACGCGACGGACAAGCGCAGGGCGGGCCCAACCGCACGAGGGGCAATGGTAGGCGCCGAGTTGACCATACTGCACATAGTCGTACTCCAACGGGGCGTTGCACTGCGAGCAAAAGCGCGAGTCGCTAATACGGTCGGACTCGGTGTTGGTGGCGCCATCGATGCCAAAGGCAATACTCGCGTTGGGAACGCGCGCGGCGATCGCGGCACACAGCGGGTCGTCTGCGTTGTAGATGAGCGTTGTTGCCGGAGAGAGCTCCAACGCATGGGCGATGACCTCCTGGGTGTGATCGATCTCGCCATAGCGATCCAGCTGGTCGCGGAACAGGTTGAGCAGCACGAAGTACGTCGGCTTGAGCTTGGGCAGGACGCGCACGGTGTAGAGCTCATCGCACTCAAAAACGCCCACGCGCTTGCCACCGGCTCGCTTAAGGCCGTCGCGGGCCTCGAGCAGAGCACCCACCACACCAGGCTCCATATTGTTGCCGGCGCGGTTGCATACCACGGTGGCGCCGCTGGCGGCAACGGCGTCGGCGATGAGGTTGGAGGTGGTGGTCTTGCCATTAGTACCCGTAATCACCACGCTGCGGTCGACAAGGCCAGCGAGGTCGCTCAGTAACTCGGGGTCGATCTTCATGGCGATGCGGCCGGGGAGTACGCCGCCCTGGCGTTTGAGGACAGAGCGCAGCCCCCAGCGAGCGATATCGCTCGAGGTACAGGCGAGAGATGAGCGGAGGTTCATGAAACCGTTCCTAACGTAAACGACATGGTCGGGTCGAGTGCGTCACTAAAAACCGTAGCGGCGCGCAAATTCCTGGGCAAGCTGTGACACGTCTTCACAGGCATTGGCCCAGGGGGCAAAGTCGGGAGTGTCCGAGATAATACCGTCCGCTTCCCAAACGGCCTGGTGCGAAAGATCCCAGGGATCGCGCGGCTCGGGCCGGCAGGGAAGGTACGGCGTCTGGTACATGGGGTTCAGCAAGAAGAACGCACCGCCCTCGCAACGGTTGGCAAACTCGCGCAGCGCGCGTGTCGCCGGGCGCATCTTGTTTGTTTTGAACAGCAGAATCGTGCGGGCGAGTAGGTACCAGGGGGAGTTCTCGAGGGCATCGGCTCCCATCTGCTCCTCGAGCTGGTGGGCTAGGGCAAAAAAGCCGTCCTCGTCTTCCAAGCGAGCAAGGGCGAGCAACACGGTGCCTGCGGCTCGGGTGGGATAGCCTTCTGCTTTAAGGACGCGGCGGGCGTAGTTGGCGGCAGCACGGTAGCGAGCGCTCGCCATGCACAGCTGCGAGATGGCCTCGAGTGTGTGAAGCCACCCGATAAGAGCCGGCTCGCTTACGGTGAGATCGGCCGCTGTCGCGCCGTCCGTCAAAACCTTGTTGGCCCAGTAGTGCGGGGCCTCCATGTCGAACCCGGGCACGCTTTGCTGCAGGTAATCGGCCGTGGTCGCCTCGAGCTTCATCAGGTCGCCCAGGCAGGCGTCGACGGGCGTGTCCGCCAAAATGATGGCGAGCAGCTGCGCGTCGAGGACATGCGCATCGATGCGGACGATCTTGAGCAGCTCATCACGCATATCGTCGAACAGGCGGTTGCGCGTCTGCTCAAACTCCTCGTCGCTGCCCATGTCCTCGATGCGATGGAGCTCGTCGAGCAGGTGGCGATGAACACCGGCGTAGGACAGCAGTGCCTGGGCATGCTCGGACTGCGCATACTTTTGAGGGTTGACACCCACGTCGTTATGGACAAGTTCGCGTGCTGCATCGGTGAGCTCGGGGTGCGACGCCAGATAGGTTCGCTCCAGGTAGGCGGGGATGTAGACGCTCGGATCCATTAGAGGTCCCCTCCCTTAAATGGAAGCCCCTGCTCGGCCGCGCGCAGGATGCGCTCGTCGATCTGGGAACGCACGATATCGTTGGTGGCGACCCAGGCGGCAAAGCTGGCGTTGTCGGGGGCGCCCAGGCCCTCCTGCAGTACCGGCGTCGCCTCGGACAGCGCAAGGACGAGCTCGTCGGTGGAGCCCACACCCACGTTGACGCGGGCATAGACGCCATCGGGAAACTCGGTTTGGAAGTAGAGCGCCTCGGCCGCGTGCGGGCACGAGCGTGCGAGGATGCGCAAATAGTGCTCGGCGCCCTCGTAGTCCAGCTCGCGCCAGGCAGCGCTCATCAGCGCGATGAGCGTCCACGGGTCCAAGTCGCGCTCCGCATCCTTGGGACGACGGCGCAGCGGCGTGTTGGCGAGATAGGGGACGGAGTGTGCGGAGCGAAAGCGCTTGAGCTCCTCGGCGGGGTATTCGAGCTTTGCCATGGCGAGCATCGCGGTGTGGCGGACACCAGCGGGGTCGTTGGGCGCAAAGTCCAAGCTGCGATTCGCGGCTTCGAGCGACATGCGATAGCGGCCGCTAATGAGGGCGCGCGATGCCAAGGCGGCAAGCCAGCGCAGATAGGGGCGGCGCGTAAGGTCGCCTGCGGCCTCACGCTCGTAGGGGTCCTGCGCCGAGGCGGTCTTGAGCGCCAGATCGTGCTCCACCTCGTCGCACTTGGACACCAGATACTGCACGTATTCCTCGTTGGATTCGGCGGTGAGCGCCGTCAGCATGCGCTGGGCATCCCAGTTGGCCGGGTCGAGTGCGGCTGCCTCGCGGAGCATGTTTTCGGCAGCTGCCTCTTCTTGCTCTGCCTGGGTATCGTCAGGGATAAAGGGAATGCGGTAGTCGACAGCCTCGACCACCTTGGCAATGAGGTGCCCGGCGCGGTCGCGGTCGTGCACGATGAGCGGTGCGGGGTTGCGGGTGAATTGTTCCATCAGACGCTCTACGGCAGCACCGTCGGTGAGTGGGATATTGTCGCGGCGCAAGGCCTCAAGAACGAGGCGATGGCAATCCTCTTGAATGGGATCGAATGCCATGGAGCCTCCTTTGCTGCGGTTAGGGTTCAAATATCTCTATATAAGGTTCTAGTTTACCCGCATGTGGCACACCGGGGGTGCCGCACTTGGACTTGCACCTTTGCACCACGAAGACGGATGTCGCACAAATGTCGGCACCTTGGACGACCGAGTGGTATCACGGTGCCGCAAACGGTCGATTTTTGGCGGCGAACGGTGCATATTTTGGAGGGGCACGGTCCTGCCCGGGATATGTAGTCAACCTTGATAAAACGTTTGCCCAGCTTGGGAGTATGAATGCCGCACAAGGGTCTTCAGGGATAGAAAAAACGTTTCATCATTGGCGGCTTTAGGTGAATAACTGACCAACCAGAACGGTAAAATAGTGTTTGTCTGAGCGTTGAGACGTTTAGACATCGCGCATTGTCATCGCCGGCAACGCGCAAACCGGTCCTAACGGAGCCAATTGGGTGCTCCGTTATATACGCAAGTCTAAGAGGGGCTTGTTTAGGAGGCACAGTATGGGACGTTTTACCAATCCTCGCGATCTGTACTTTGGTGAGGGCGCTCGCCACGAGGTGAAGAACCTCAAGGGTAAGAAGGCCATCATCGTTTCTGGCGGCAGCTCTATGCGCCGCGGCGGGTTCCTGCAGGACGTTGAGGCCGACCTCAAAGAGGCCGGCATGGAGGTCAAGCTGTTCGAGGGCGTCGAGTCCGATCCCTCCATCGAGACCGTCATGAAGGGCGCAGCCGCTATGCGCGACTTCGAGCCCGACTGGATCGTTGCTATCGGCGGCGGTTCGCCCATCGATGCTGCTAAGGCCATGTGGGTCTTCTACGAGTATCCCGAGGAGTCCTTCGACAACATTATCCAGCCGTTCAGCTTCCCCGAGCTGCGTCAGAAGGCTCACTTCTGCGCCATTTCCTCTACCTCCGGCACTGCTACCGAGGTCACCGCATTCTCCGTCATCACGGATTACGAAAAGGGCATCAAGTACCCGCTGGCCGACTTCAACATCACCCCTGATGTCGCCATCGTCGACCCCGAGCTCACCTACACCATGCCCGCCAAGCTGTGCGCTCACACCGGCATGGATGCTCTGACCCACTGCATGGAGGCCTACGTTTCCACCTGCGCCTCTATGTTCACCGACGCCAACGCTCTGCACGGCATCCGCGAGATCGTCGAGTGGCTGCCCAAGTCCTATGCTGGCGACCATGAGGCCCGTCAGCACATGCACGAGGCTCAGTGCATCGCCGGTATCGCCTTCTCCTCGGGCCTGCTCGGCATCGTTCACTCCATGGCTCACAAGACCGGTGCTGCCTTCGAGAACGGCCACATCATCCACGGTGCCGCTAACGCCATGTACCTGGGCAAGGTCATCCAGTGGAACTCCAAGGATCCCCGTGCTGCCGAGCGTTACGCTTACGTGGCCAAGGAGATCCTGCACCTTCCCGGCGAGACCAACGAGGAGCTCATCGCTGCGCTCGTCCAGAAGATCCGCGACCTCAACGACCAGCTCAACATTCCGCAGTCCATCAAGGATTACGCGAATGGTGGCGTGAAGGTCGACGCCGAGAACCCGCAGATGGTTTCCGAGGAGGAGTTCCTCGCCAAGCTGCCCGAGATCGCCGCGAACGCCGAGCAGGACGCCTGCACGCCCGAGAACCCGCGTGAGACCAAGGCTGCCGACTTCGAGAAGATCCTCAAGGCCTGCTACTACGACACCGACATCGATTTCTAATCGGTTCTCACTGTCTTGCAAAGGGTCTCGCGCTCTGTGCGCGGGGCCCTTTTTTGCTATGGTGCAAAGTAGCCTGTCCCCAATGCACAAGTTGGTGCAGGGGGACAGGTTACTTTGCACCAATCGTTGTTTGATGAAGGGCGGATTCTCGCATGGCGCTTCCCATGGTTTATGGCGGTCCCGGCCGGTATGTTCAGGGGCCGGGCGAACTCTCGCGTCAGGGCAGGTATTTGTCATGGTTGGGCTGCGCTGCCTATGTCTTGTTTGACCAGGGCACCGAGGATCGGCTGTGCAGGCAGATCGTCGATGGATTTCTGGACGACGATCTAAGCGAGCCGTTCTTTAAGATTTATGACGGTCCGTGTACGGAAGAGGCCGTTGTCGAAATGGCTAAGGAAGCCCAGGCCGAGTATTGCGACATGGTAGTGGGTATTGGCGGCGGCAAAATGCTCGATATCGCCAAGGCCGTTGCGTTTTATGCCGAGTTGCCGTTGTGCGTATGCCCCACGGCGGCGTCGATGGACGGTCCGTGCAGCGCGATTTCGGTGCTGTATCACGAGGATGGGTCGTTCGACCGCTATCTGATGCTCGAGAAGAATCCAGACCTAGTCGTGGTCGATACCAACGTGGTCGCGGCGGCCCCGCTGCGTATGACGGTCGCTGGTATGGGCGATGCGCTGGCAACGTACTTCGAGGCGCGTTCGTGCGCCGCGGCGCACGGCACCAACGAGCACGGTGGCGCGCCGGGACACTTGGCCTTGGTTGCGGCTCGTGCCTGCTATGACATGCTTATGGAGTGCGGCGTCGCTGCAAAACGCGATCTCAAAAAGGGACGTATATCGCCGGCGGTTGAGCGTCTGATCGAGTGCAATATTCTGCTCTCGGGCGTCGGCTTTGAGAGCGGTGGCTTGGCGTTGGCGCATGCCATTGCCAATGGTCTGACGATCCTGCCCGAGTGCAAGGCCATGCATGGCGAGGCCGTGGCATTTGGTCTGGTGGTGCAGCTGCGCCTGGAGCGTGCGCCCGAGCTTAATCAGGTGCTCGAGTTTTGCCAGCGCGTTGGTCTGCCGACGACGCTCGAGGAGCTGGGTCTTGGCGAGATTTCCGATGCCGATCTGCAGGGTGTTGCAAATGCGGTCTTTAGAAACGAGCGCAATATGGCTAACGAACAGGCCAAGGTGACCAAACAAAAACTCGTGCAGCTCATGTGCGAGGCATAGTTTGGCGCTTGATTGACCTTGTGCAATCGGGGCGGCGATAGGCCATGGGCTATCTGCCTCAAAGGTGCACCGCGTGTAATTTGCCCGAGGCGTGGGCCGATGGCGTATCATTATCTCTTGCTTGTTTGCACTGCTCAGGGAGGGGCCGCGCATGGCGCAGGAACACGATCTGTTTGATGATATTATCGAGATCAGCAAGGGTTTCGACTTTCTTAAAAACCCGCTTGGCGGTGTGACCGATGCACTCGATCCATCGGCGCCGCAGTGGAATCCTGCCGACTATAAAGAGCGTCCGCGCGGCAACACCATTCCGTGCCTGACCTGCAAAAACGAAAAGAGCGGCTGCACCGCGTGCATGGACGTGTGCCCGGTCAACGCTATCGAGGTCGAGGAAGACGCCATCGAGATCCTCGACTCCTGTCGCAAGTGCGGCCTGTGCGCCGCTGCCTGTCCGACCGAGGCGATCATCTCGCCGCGCCTGGCGCCCAAAAACCTGTATGACGATATCGTCTCTGCTGCTACGAGCCACGAGACCGCCTACGTCACCTGCACGCGCGCCCTCAAGCGCATGCCGCGTGAAAACGAGGTCGTCGTTGCCTGCGTGGGCGATATTACGGCCGAGACCTGGTTCTCGGTACTGGCCGACTATCCCAACGTGAGCGTTTACCTGCCGTTGGGCGTGTGCGATAAGTGCCGCAACACCGGTGGCGAGGACATTCTGGGCGAGGCCATTGCTACCGCCGAGGAGTGGGCGGGTACGGGCATGGGCCTGGAGGTCGACCCCAAGAGCCTCAAATGCCATAAGCGCCGCGAGTACGAGCGCAAGGAGTACATGGAAAAGATTGCCCGCACCACGGGCCTAACGGTGACCAAGCTCAATCCGGCGACGGCGGCGCTGGCCTCGGTGACGCAAAAGCTCAAGGCTCATCGCCATCAGATTACCCAGCTCGAGCGTACGCTCAACACCATGTGCGGCACCACGACGACCAAGCGTCGACGTTCGCTCACGCACGGGCGGCAGCTGGTGCTCTCGACACTGCAGAACCATCCCGAGCTTGCCCAGAATATGCAGGTGAGCACGCCGGAGTGCGATTTTGAAAAGTGTACGTCGTGCGGCGAGTGCGTCAACGTGTGTCCCACGTTTGCCTGTGATCTGGTGGGAAGCGGCCGCTTTGCGTTGGAGTCCACGTATTGCCTAGGTTGCGGAGCCTGCGTCAAGGTGTGCCCCGAGCATGCGCTCAAGCTGGTCGAGCACGATGCGTCCAATCTGGTCGTTGTCGACCCCGAGGCCGAGGAAAAGGCCGCTCAGAAGGCCAAGGCCCACGAAGAGGCCCAGAAGGCCAAGGCCGAGGCAAAGGCCAAGCTTGACAAGATGCTCGATCAGGTGGAGAAGCTCGCGGACTAGTCAGCGAGCTCTATCTCTGCTTCATTTGCGCCGCCGTGGTGTCCGGATTCGCCCGGATGCTGCGGCGGCGCTATACTTATGAAGTTTGAAGTACCTGTACCAAAAGGAGCTGTCGTGTCCCTTTCCATCGGTATCGTGGGCCTGCCCAACGTGGGCAAGTCGACGCTGTTCACCGCGCTTACCAAAAAGACCGGCCTTGCCGCCAACTACCCGTTTGCCACGATCGACCCCAACGTGGGTATCGTTGACGTGCCCGATAGCCGCCTGCAAAAGCTCGCCGACATTGTCAACCCGGGCCGCATTGTGCCGGCGACGGTCGAGTTCGTCGACATCGCAGGCCTGGTGAAGGGCGCCAACGAGGGCGAGGGCCTGGGCAACCAGTTCCTGGCCAACATCCGCGAGACCGATGCCATCTGCGAGGTCGTGCGCTACTTTAAGGATCCTAACGTCATGCGTGAGGTGGGCCGCACGGGCGAGTTCGTCGACCCCGCCGGTGACGCCGATACCATCATGACCGAGCTCATCCTGGCCGACATGGGCACGCTCGAAAAACAGCTGCCCAAGCTCGAGAAGGAGGCCAAGCGCGACAAGGAGCTCATGCCCAAGTTCGAGGTCGCCAAGCGTCTGCTTGCCTGGCTCAACGAGGGCAAGCGCGCCGCATCCATGGAGATGACCGACGAGGAGCGTGCTGCCGCCAAGGGCCTGTTCCTGCTCACCATGAAGCCCATCCTGTATGTGGCCAACGTGGACGAGGACATGCTCAACGAGGACCTGGCGCCCATCGATGGTGTCAAGCCGCTGCCCATCTGTGCCAAGATCGAAGCCGAGCTTTCCGAGCTCGACCCCGAGGACGCCGCCGACTACCTGGAGAGCCTGGGCCTGGAGCAGCCTGGTCTGGACGTGCTCGCGCAGGCGGCCTATAAGCTGCTCGGTCTGCAGTCGTTCTTTACGGCCGGCGAGATGGAGGTCAAGGCCTGGACGGTTCGCCAGGGCGCGACCGCTCCGCAGGCCGCCGGTGTTATCCATACCGACTTTGAGCGCGGCTTTATTAAGGCCGAGGTCATTGGCTACGACGACTACATCGAGCTCGGCGGCGAGCAGGGCGCCAAGGCCGCCGGCAAGCTGCGTATTGAGGGCAAGGACTATGTCATGGCCGATGGCGACGTCGTGCACTTCCGCTTTAACGTGTAAGGGCGACGCATATGTTTAAATACGGCAAAAAAGCTGGGTACATGGGTATTGCGCTGCTCGTACTTGCGGTGATCCCGCTGGTGGTTGCAGCGTGTGTTATCCCCAACATTGGCCCCGAGGTGGCAACGAAGTTTAACGCCGCCGGCGAGGTGACGCGCTGGGGCAAGAGCTACGAGCTGTTGGCGCTGCCGGTACTCAATCTGCTGCTGAGCGTGGCGACGTACTTTACGGCGGGACGCCAGGCAAAAAATAATGATGACTCCGCCGCCATGGCGCGCATCGTGTGTGAGCGCTACCTGCGCAACGGTTGCATCACGGGTGTGTTCCTCAACGTGATCAACGTTTACTTTATGTACTCGGCGATTACTGGAACGGGCTTTGGCTTTGGTTTCTAGCTTGTCCTTTTAGGCAACGAGCCTGCACGCATATTCAATGGCTGCTGCGAGGCCGCCGCTCGATCGTGGTTTAAAGACCATGTCGGCGGCGGCCTCGTTTTCGTATCCGGCGCCGCGAAGGGCGAGTGCGATACCGGCTTCCAGGAGAAGGGGCAGACCGCGTTGGCTGGTTGCGATCACGGCAGCCTGATTGAGCGAGCAGCCGTGCGTTTGGCATCGGATGGCAAGTTCACCTCGCGCCGGGCAAGGGACCAGAACGGCGGCGACGCGACTTGATAGCAATGCAAATGCTGTGCGCTCATCGGGCGAAAGGCATTCAGCTTCAACGACGACGAGCTTGGGCGGCGCGCTGTTTGTGCGAAGCGTGGCTCGGTACATGCGGACCGAAGAACCCGACATAGAAAACTCCTGTGTATTCGGGAAAACGTAAACTATAGTTTACGTTTATGTTCGGCTCCATTTCAAACTCGGCTGCATGGACGAACGTGCGAAACAGATTCTTGGCAGGCGGGTCGAAGAGACACGCAGGGACCTTGGTATCTCCAAGGTTGATTTTTGTGTGGCGACAGGAATCAGCCGACCCTACCTCGACCGAATCGAAGATGGGACGGCAAATTTCACGCTCAAGGTTCTATTTAAGATCGCGCCCGCACTCGGCATGACGGTGTCAGAGCTTCTCGAGGGTATCGAATAGGGGATACCCGTCGACAACTGAATTACTCCATCGGGATGCGATCGTGGTTGACTTGGCTGTAGAACAGGCGCTGAATCTCTGCCGCATCGCGTGACTGGCCGAGCGCCCACATGGTTTTGGCCACAAGCGTCTCGGTGGTCATATCATCGCCGCGCAGAATGCCCGGATGATCGGCGTAAGCGCGGCCGACCTCATAAACGCCCAGATCGAGGCCCTCTTCGGGGACCTGCGTGGTCATAACGACGGTGCGACCCGAATCGACCCAGCGGAAAATTGCCTCTTGGAACAACTCGCCCGACTCGCCAAACTCGGGAATACCGCCAATGCCAAAGGTCTCAAGAATTACAGCATCGTAGCTATCGGCTAGGGCGTCCAGGATACCCGGGTTCACGCCGGGCGTCAGCTTAAGGACAAACACGCGCGGGTCGATGCTGTCGTAGAAACGCACCGGGTTTTCGCCCTGATGCGTGCCGTGGAGCCCGTTGCGCACGATGCGGTCGTTGCGGATATAGGCGATGGGCGGATAGTTGACGCTAATGAACGCGTTAAAGCTCATGGTGCGCTGCTTGCGGGCGCGCGTGCCGGCAATGGCGACGCCGCCAAACACGATCGAGACGTCGTGCGAATGCTCGTCGAGCGCATAGAGCAGGCTCTGATACAGATTGAGCTTGGCGTCGGTAAAGGGATTGCCCATGGGCTTTTGCGAGCCGGTGAGCACGATGGGCTTGGGGCTGTCCTGAATCAGGTAGGAAAGCGCTGCCGCGGTGTAGCTCATGGTGTCCGTGCCGTGCAGGACCACAAAGCCGTCGTGGTCGGCATAGCCCTCGACGATGACGTCGCGGATACGCATCCAGTCGCTCGGGCGCATATTGGTGCTGTCGATGTTCATGGGCTGCACCACGTCGAGCTCGCAGAGGTCCGAGATCTCGGGGACGCTCTGGGCGAGCTCCTCACCGGTCAGGGCGGGGGAGAGGCCGTTGCCGTCCTCGGTCGATGCGATGGTGCCGCCCGTGGCGATGAGAAGGATGCGCTTCATGCTGGTATTCCTATCGTATTTGCCGCCGCAAGGGCGGAGTCGTTCGGCAGTATTGTGGCACAGGGCGTCCAATGTTCAAACGTATTACATCATCTGTAACGTTCGGTAACACTTCAATTGCCGTCAAATAGGGGCCTAGGTCGTGCGTTTGCCGTGCGCTGATGGCTGCGAGGGGCGAGAAGCCCCATATAACGTGTACACTATGAAGGCTATTTTCGTTCATTCACGCGGGTGGGCACCGGCTCCCCGCCAACAAGAGGGGGAACCATGGATCAAAAGGCTTCCGCAAAGGTCCTCGTACTCGACTTTGGTGCGCAGTACGGTCAGCTCATTGCCCGTCGCGTCCGCGACCTCAACGTGTATTCCGAGATCGTCCCCTGCGACATCTCGGCCGACGAGATTCGCGAGATGAACGCCTCTGCGCTCATCCTTTCCGGCGGCCCGGCTTCCGTGTATGCCGAGGACGCTCCGTCCATCGATCCTGCCATCTTTGACCTGGGCCTTCCCGTCCTGGGCTTTTGCTACGGCCATCAGATCACGGCCGTGACGCTCGGCGGCAAGGTCGGCCACTCCGAGGTGGGCGAGTACGGCCGCGCCACCATCATGCGCACGGCCGGCGCCAAGCTCTTTAACTCCACGCCTATGGAGCAGACCGTGTGGATGAGCCACCGCGACGCCGTTTCCGAGGTGCCCGAGGGCTTTACCGTTACCGCCAGCACTGACGTGTGCCCGGTTGCTGCCATGGAGTGCGTCGAGCGCAAGATTTTCACCACGCAGTTCCACCCCGAGGTTAAGCACTCCGAGTACGGTCAGCAGCTGCTGAGTAATTTCCTGTTTGAGATCTGCGGCCTGGAGCCCAACTGGAGCATGGACAACCTGGTCGAGACCATGACGGCCGAGTTCCGCGAGAAGGTCGGCGACGACCGCGTGATTCTGGCCCTGTCCGGTGGCGTCGACTCCTCCGTCGTGGCTGCGCTGGGCGCTCGCGCCGTGGGCAAGCAGATGACCTGCGTGTTCATCAACCACGGCCTGCTGCGCAAGGGCGAGCCCGAGCAAGTGGAGGAGGTCTTCACCAAGCAGTTTGACGTCGACTTTATCCACGTCCACGCCGAGGACCGTTATGCCGAGCTTCTGGCCGGCGTGACCGAGCCCGAGGAGAAGCGCCGCATCATCGGTACGCAGTTCTGGAAAGAGTTCTTCGCCGTGGCGCAGCAGCTCGAGACCGATGGCAAGCCGGTCAAGTATCTGGCTCAGGGCACCATCTACCCCGACATCATCGAGTCCGGCGCTCGCAAGACGGGCGGCAAGGCGGCCACCATCAAGAGCCATCACAACCTGATCCCGTTCCCCGAGGGCGTGCACTTCGACCTTATTGAGCCGCTCGACCACTTCTTTAAGGACGAGGTCCGCGCGCTTGGTCTGGCGCTCGGACTGCCGGGTCACATCGTGTTCCGCCAGCCTTTCCCGGGCCCGGGTCTTGCCATCCGCATCATCGGCGCGGTCGACAAGGAGAAGCTCGAGATCCTCAAGAACGCTGACGCTATCGTGCGCGAGGAGCTCGACGCCTACAACCAGCGTCTGTTTGAGCAGACTGGCGAGCGCAACTCCGAGCACAGCTGCTGGCAGTATTTCGCGGTCCTGCCCGACATCAAGTCCGTCGGTGTTATGGGCGACGAGCGCACCTATCAGCGCCCGATCATCCTGCGTGCCGTCGAGTCCAGCGATGCCATGACCGCCGACTGGGCCAAGCTGCCCTACGACGTGCTGGCCCGCATTTCCGGCCGCATCGTGGCCGAGGTTCCCGGCGCCAACCGCGTGTGCTACGACATCACGTCCAAGCCGCCCGCGACCATCGAGTGGGAATAGTAAATAGCTCTTTGCGAGGGAGGTCGGATGCGGCCTCCCTCGTTTTTTATTTGCGTGCCATGGATGCTTGTGCATTGTGGTGTATGTGGTACATGCAAACCAGCCACGCAATCTCTCAAGCTGTTTAGCTGGGATTATTGTTTGCTGGTATTTTTTAAAGTGTTTTCAATTACCGAAGTAACGCCATCAATTTATTTCAATTAATGCTGACCGGCAGATCGCGTCCGCCCGCAAGAGGCCGCTCGGACTGGTACTCAAAATGTACTCACGACGTTTTGAGTATCGATTTGCTGGTACTCACAGACGGAAAAAACGACTGTCTACCTCGATATATTCGTTATCCCCAACGATTCGTCAACGAATACTGACTAGTGATTGAGTGATGCATGGCTCAAATTGGCATACGTAATTACGTAATTACGTATTCTGAAGTAAAATGATTTCGGTCAATTAAGGAACGTAGAACAGGTCAATTCGGAGGGGCGATCATGGAGGAAGATCAGGCTGTTCATGCCGAAAGGGAGCTAGATAAGTTCACGCTCTCGATAACCCGCGAGGATAAGCGGGCTCTTAAGTCCTATGCCGCGCGCCAGGATAAGACGGTGGCTAAAGTCCTGCGCGAATGGATTGACGAGAAGTGCAAGGGGGAGAAGTGATGTCTCAGACGGCGCAAGCGGTCGTTCAGAACCTTGTTGATCGCGCTGTCAAGTTGGGCGATCGTCAGCTCGCTGCCGACATCCGCGCCTTTGCGGCGCAGCGCCAGTTTGGGCTTGTGTTCGAACACAACCGTCCAGAGCGACTTCGCCTTTATGGCAAACCTATCATGGAGGGCGATGTCGTACAGGTGCTTCCCGAGCGTGGTAAAAAAGAGGACTCTAGCTCCCAACTGCTATGGTTGGTAAATGCCGTTCGGGGGGGGGTTGCTGATCTAAAGCCATATCAATCGCCCTCATATGACGAAAACGAATGTGAGCCCCGCTCCGTTGCCGTCAACGATGTCGTGCCTGTTGCTGAATATGACCAGCCGATTTATGCTGGCCTCAAAGAGACTGGGCGTGTCGAGCGCGCTGGCGATAAGCCCTATCAAGTAGTCATTAACGGCGAAAACTACCATGCTCTTGAAACCTTGGCCTTTGCCTATGCAGGCAAAGTGGACTGCATATATATTGACCCACCCTATAACACCGGTGCCCGCGACTGGAAATACAACAACGATTACGTCGACGGCTCCGACGCCTATCGCCACTCCAAGTGGCTCGCCTTCATGGAGCGCCGCCTCAAGCTCGCCAAGCAGCTGCTCAATCCCAACGATTCCGTACTCATCGTGACGATCGACGAGAAGGAGTACGCAAGGCTTGAGCTTCTTTTAGAGAGCGTTTTTCCCAACGCGACCGGTATCCAGACGGTTTCAATCACCATAAACAAGAACGGGGTTGCCCGCGGCAACCAGTTCAAGAGAGCTGACGAGTACGCTGTCTTTTGCTTTTTTGGCACCGCCGCGCCGTGCCAAGTGGACCGCAGACTCTATTCCGTTGAGTTCGGAGAACTTGAGGAAAAAGTGGCTGATGACGCGTCGAGCAGCCGCTCCCAACGTAAAGTACGTTGGGAGTGGCTGCTGAGGGGCGGTCCCAATGCCGCTCGCACCGCAAGGCCGAACCTCTTCTATCCCATCTATATCGATGAGGAGACCGCGACCATTAAGGAGCTCGGCGCTTCTCTCCCCCTTGAACAAGACTGGACAAAGATACCGACAAAAACGGGTCTCAGGGCAGTTTGGCCTATTAGGACCGATGGCCGAGAGGCGACTTGGAGGATTTCCCAGAATGCTCTACAGGCCAAGCTTGATCGCGGGTGCGCAAAAGTAGGTGAGTACAACAAAAAGAGTGATCGGTACTCCCTCCTTTACCTAGGAGATTCCCAAGAGGAGCGTCTCAAGAATGGAGAAATTAAACTCATCGGCAAGGCTGAGGATGGGTCCTTGCTTCTCGAAGAGCAGGGAGAGCGCTCTGCCATTCCAACAACTGTTTGGAGTGGCACGCAGTTCTCTGCCGGTGAATACGGGAGCCGATATATCAAAAAGTTCATCGGCGATAGGCGCTTCACATTTCCAAAGTCCCTTTATGCGACCGAGCTCTCAATCGCTTCCGTTGTTGCCGACAAGCCCGACGCCCTTGTAGTCGATTTCTTCTCAGGATCGGGCACCACGGCACATGCCGTCATGCGCTTGAACCATCAGGACGGCGGGCGCAGGCGCTCCATCAGCGTAACGAATAACGAGGTCTCCGAGGACGAATCCAAAAAGCTCACCAAGCGCGGTCTTCGCCAGGGCGACCCCGAATGGGAGGCGCTGGGCATCTGCCAGTACGTTACCAAACCACGCGTCACGGCGGCCATCACGGGCAAGACGCCCGAGGGCGATTCCATCAAGGGTGACTACAAGTTCACCGACGAGTTCCCCATGGCCGACGGCTTCGAGGAAAACGCCGTCTTCTTTGACCTCACCTACGAAGACCCGGACGCCGTCGAGCTGGGCGTGGCCTTCGAGGAGATCGCGCCCCTGCTCTGGCTGCGCGCTGGTTCGCGTGGCAGCATCATCAAGCACGAGCAGCCGGGCTTTGCCATGGCCGACGCCTACGCCGTCCTCTTCGACTTTGCTTCGGTCGGCGCTTTCATAGACGCCGTCAAGCAGAATGCCAGCATAGGGTGCGCCTATGTGATCACGGACGACACGGCTCGATACGCCTCCGTCAAGGCACAACTGCCTGGGCTCGACGTCGTCCGCCTGTACGAGAACTACCTGCAATCGTTCAAGATTGCCGCCGAGGATGCGGTGAGGTAAACATGAGAGTCGAACTTAAGGATTTCCAAGCCGGTGCGGTCGCGACCCTGGCGAACAAGTTGCAGTCGATGCGCCGACGCTACGAGCAGGACGGCGAGCTGTCCTCGATATGCCTCGCATCTCCCACGGGGTCGGGCAAAACGGTCATGTGCGCAGCGACGATCGAAGCGCTCTTCTTCGGAGACGACGATCTGAGCCTCATGCCTGACGAGAATGCCGTCGTTCTTTGGCTCTCGGATTCCCCGAGCCTGAACGAGCAGACGGGCGTGCGTTTCTCAAACGTGGCGGACAAGCTGGCAGACAGCATCCTCGACAGGCGCCACCTGGTCACAATTACCAACGACTTCGGAGCCGCGCACGACATTCTCGAGCCGCGCCACGTCTATTTCCTCAGCAAGGACCTACTCAGTAAGAACGGCCTGCTCACAAAGGGTAGTGAGGCCAACTCCGGCCGCGTGTTCTGGGACATCCTTGACCGCACCATCAGGGACCCGGAGCGTAACCTCTATCTGTTCATCGACGAGGCGCACCGCGGCTTGGGCGCCAATGCCTCGAGCGAGCGCGGCACGGTGACTATCTACGCCAGCCTCATTGATGGGCTCGACGGCCGTGCAGCGATGCCCATCGTCGTCGGGGTCTCTGCCACGCCGCAGAGGTTCGAGGCGGCCATGGACCAGCGCGCCGATCGCGTGCGTATGCCAAAGGTCGCTGTGACCCCTCGCGAGGTCCAGGAGTCAGGTCTGCTCAAGGACATCATCGAGTTGCGCGTGCCAGAGAAGGACGACCCAGTCGAGCACCAGTACCTCACTATGGCGTGCGAGCGCTATGCCCTGGCCTGCCGCGAGTGGGGCGAGTACTGTGCCCGCGAGGGCGAGAGCCCCGTCAACCCGCTGCTGCTCATCCAAGCGGCGGACAACGTGAGCAGCTCGGCCCTGGCTGAGATGTGCGACCAGATCACGGGCCTGGTCCCCGGCCTTTCCGAGGCGATGTCGTTCGCCAACGTCTTCGGCGAGCATAAGGACATCGCGGCGGGAAAATACCTCATCCCCTATGTCGAGCCCGAGTTCGTTCAGGACACCTCGCGCATTCGCGTGCTCTTCGCCAAGGAGGCTGTCTCCAACGGATGGGACTGCCCGCGAGCGGAGGTCATCTTCTCGCAGCGCAGGCGTTCGGACTCGACCTATATCGCACAGCTCGTGGGACGTATGGTACGCACCCCGCTCGCGCGGCGCATCGAATCCGATGATCTTTTGAACTCCGTCGCCTGCTACCTGCCCCAGTTCAATCCCGAGAGCACTCAGGACGTGGTCGACTACCTCATGGGCCGCAAGGACGACATGGGCGAGAGCTCCATCGGCAAGCAGAACATCGTTCTCAACCCCGTGACTATCACGGCGGCTGCGCCCAAGTCCGAAGCCGACTACCAACAGGAGCTCAAGGCGTACGAGGAGAACGAGAAGGCCATTGAGGCGGCGCGGCGGGCACAACCCGGCTACCAGGCGCCACTTGCCGGCATCGCGATTCAAGAGCCGTTGGACATGCAGGGAACGCAGCCCTCGCTTGCCTCGGCGGTCAGGCCCGTCGACGTTCCGGCGCCAGAAGCGGAGCCGGCGCCTCAGCCCGCAACGGGCAACTACGTTGCAGCGCCTGCCCCGCAGCAACCTGCGACACCTGAGCCAAGTTTCACACAGACCGAGCCGACCCAGCCCGTCTCGGTCGTAAAACCCGTGCCCATGGCAAAGCCCAAGCCGCCCACCAAACGCGAGCAGTCTTTCACGCATCAGGAGTGGCAGGGCATCCGCACAGCCTTCGATTCCATACCCGTCCAGCGCATTCCGAAGAAGGCCAGAAACGAATTCCAGAGCCTGGTTAAGACGGCGACTCTGCTTGTCGAGACCGGCCTCGATGTCAATGCCGCGGCCGACGTGAAAAAACAGTTCGTCCAGAAGCTCAAGGGATACATCGTTGCTAACGAGGACGAGTACCGCGAAGCCAAACACGACGTAGAGGTTGCCGAGACCGTCAAGATCACGCTCGACAAGCTCAACGAGACCGAGGACCAGGAGCAGGAGGAGGCCCGCACGGACGCCGAGGGCCTCAGAAAGGCCGCCCGCGACGCCGACATGCATTTCACTAAGGAGTTTGCGAATGAGTATCGTCGCGCCAACTTCAAGGAGCTTGGGCGCCCCGAGTGCGACTTGCGCCTTGCCGCAGCGGTGCGCACACAGGCCATCGTTGATGCGCTCGAGGGCTGGGCGGCTCAATGCCGAAAGGAATACTTCGATAAGGTCGATGGATCTGGCGATTATGACTACCTTAACGACTCGGCAAAGCAGCGTTACGACGAGCTGGCCCGTGAAACTGAG
Source organism: Collinsella aerofaciens (assembly GCF_015556945.1). GTDB lineage: Bacteria > Actinomycetota > Coriobacteriia > Coriobacteriales > Coriobacteriaceae > Collinsella > Collinsella aerofaciens_AO. The sequence goes on from NZ_JADNNH010000020.1 coordinate 19,591, forward strand.
GGCAAGCGCCTCACAAAGATAGAGTGGCCCACGTCTACCAGCACGTCGGACGACTTCGCTAAATATCCGTGCCATATCGTGCAGAAAGAGGACGGCCTCTGCCCGCTCGACCTGAACCCGGCGGAAGACTATATCGTTAGGAACGAATTGGCAAAGAATCGCACGGTTGCCTTCTATCGCAATCCGTCGGGCAGCATGTCTGCTAAGGCGTTTTCGATTCCGTACATGTCTTCGGTGGGACGCAAGGCCCTGCATCCAGACTTCCTCTTCTTCGTGAAGGATGCAGCGGGCGTCATCAGGCCGTCCATCGTTGACCCTCATGGCGAGTTCCTCGGCGACACGCTAGCAAAGCTTAGGGGCTATGTGACCTATCTGCGCGATTATCCCGATGTGTTCAAGCAGGTACTCTTCGTCGGGGATATGGGCGAGGGCGTGTACAAGGTGCTCAACCTCTTGCGATCCGATGTGCAGGATGCCGTGATGGGCTACAGCGATGTCGACTGTAAGGCGCTCTTCTACGGCTCCTTCGCAAACGACTATCACTAGGATTGTCGGGATTTGCCTGGCGGGCGTCTCGGATCATATACAAGAACCGAATTAGTAAGGCTCGCTAAGGCGGCCGTCCGTTAGGGGCGGCCGCCTCTCTTCAGTCTTGACCAATGATTTCAAGCATTTCGGTGGCATTCGCCGGTCATGACCTCGTATCCGTTACGTGGGTGGCACCTCCGCTACGCCGCGTCAAGGGGCCCATGAGACCCCGCACAAACCTCCGCTCCGCTCCGGTTGGTGGAGGTCGTCATGGACTCCCTTGACCCGTCTTCGCTCCGGTGCGGCTTTGCAGGGAGCAAAGCCGACGACGACGCGCGGCGTCGCCATTCGGCTTTGCCCGCAGGGGCGAGATGTTGAGGGCAGCGTGCCCGGAACGGAGGAAGACATGCAGCAGCTGATGACCGAGGAAATCGCCAAGACGGTGCCGAGGCTCTACGGGCAGGACGGGGCGGAGGACCCCACGGTCTACGCCCACTACTTCTCGTGCGTGAGCGGATGGGACTGGTGGCTGCTCGAGTTCGACGGAACGGACGAGGCGTTCGGCCTCGTCGAGGGCTACGACGACGAGCTCGGCTACTTCAGCATCAAGGAGATGGTCGAGTTGAATCGCTCGATGGGGTTCGCCGTCGTCGAGCGCGACGAACACTTCTCCCCGAAGCCGCTCAGCGCCGTCAGGAGGAGGTAGCTCCATGGGGATGTTCGAGTACGGTGTCGTAGGTTGCCCTAGCGAGGTTTCGGGCGAGGCAAACGAGTTGACGGTCGTCGTTGAGTACGAGACGGACCTCGAGGGAGGGGCGTATGAGGTGGGTGTCGCGCCGGAAGGGTCGCCCGGGCTCGAGCGTCTCGTCTCGGAGGCGTGCGGCGAGGCCGATGCCCTGGTGGGGGATGAGGGCGGATGGGCCGCCGTCCGCATCGGGCGCGGCGACGTGGAAAGCATCGACTGCGAGAATGGGCGGACCATGTACGTCGCCGGAGAGGGGTGAGGCGCATCCAGAGAGCGCGGGCATGCCATCGGCGTGACCGCGCCAGCTATTCCGGGGATGCCTCGCGCCATCCCCGCACCCCTGCGCGCCAAGGGGCTGCTGCCCCTTGGAACCTTGCTTAAGGAAACTCGAGGGTGCGTGACGAGTTTTGGGATTTATGCGTTTGTCGTCGATGGACTCCTGTCTGGCATATACACGCTCTGACCCGGAATCCGGCTACGGACGCTATTTCGTGGCTCCGCAGGAAGAGCACTTGTACCCGGTGGTCACGGTTTCGTCCCAAGCCGCACTTACCTGAACCTGTTCGTCGTAGGCATCGGAAACCTTTACCTGTTCGTCATAAGCCGCTTGCACGGTACGAGACTCTTCGTGACAAGAACCACAGTTACCACCATTAAGCAACGAGTTCTTAAAATGAGCAGCTTCGTTTCCGGTAATATCTGCACCGCAGTTATTGCAAATGCTGACATACTTCACAACCGCATCGTGGTGAACGGTCTTGTACTGCGCGTCGTGATGGACGGTCTTGTACTGCGCGTCGTGATGGACAGTCTTGGTCTGGGCAACCCAATTGTGCTGGTGCGCCGTGGTGTCATCCTTCTTTGATGAGCCGCCCGAACTGGAACCGGAGCCGGAGTTTCCGCTACCTCCGCTCGGCTTGCTGTCCGACTTATTTCCAGAACCGTTGTTTCCGCTGTCGTTCTTGGAACCGGAATCGTTCTTCTTGTTGTCGGAGGTCTCCGGTGTCTTTGCATCGGACTTGTCCTCCTTGGCGGTCTCCTCGGCCTTCCCAGTCTCCTTCTCGACGGCATCCGCGTCGGCGTTCGGGTTCTTCTTGATGTTGTCCTCGAACTTCTTCGCGACCGCCGCGCCCTTGTCTCCGGTCAGGGTGGAATCGCCCTTCTTCACGGCTGCTGCAACGTCCTTGGCGATGGCGGTCAGGTCATCCTTCGTCACCTTGTCCGCATCCACCTTTTCGAGCGTGATGACGGTACCGTTCGTTTTCTTGTCATCTTTCCCGGCCTTGACCTTACTGGACGCTGCCTTATAGGTAGAGCCGTCCGCGTTCACCGGCGGGATGAGGGTGACGCTGTAGGTGCCGGACTTGCCGACCTCTACGGTCACCTGCTTGTTCGCGGCGATGGCGGTGTAGAAGTCCACCTTCCCGTCCGCATCCTCTATATGGGCGATGACTGGCGTGGAAGTGTCCGCATCCCAGCCGTCAGCCTTTACCTCAAGGGTAAGTACCATGTCCTGCTTCTCATCGTCCTTTGACTGGGACACCGCAGGAGCATTGGAATCTCCCGTCCAACTGGCCTGTGAGATGGCGTAAGCCCCGCCGCCGACGAGAAGCGCCGCACAGAGGATTCCCGCACCAGCCGCGCAGACCTGCTTACGGGAAAACTCGCGCCCGAAGAGCACGAAAGGTTTCCCCTCTTCCTTTTCCACTGCATCCCCGGAGACCATATCGTCCGTCACCTTCGGAATCTCCGTAACCACCATGGCTCCTTCCTGATTGCGATACTTCAATATTTGCATTGTATTTCAAATTGTCACTTATATAGGTGTGACTTATATAGGGTTGGCTTGAATCATTGACACCGAAGGATGGGAGGTGTCGATGACTCAGCTGGACCCCAAGATGCGCGTGGGGCTCCGCATCAAGGAGCTAAGGGCCGGGCTCGGCCTGAGCCAGGAGGCCTTCGCGTACTCCATCGAGATGTCGCGCACCTACTTCGCCGAAGTCGAGACCGGCAAGCGCAACGTCTCAATCGAGAATATCGAGCGCATCGCAGGCGGGCTCGGCGTTTCCCTGAGAGAGTTTTTCGATTCAGACCTGTTCGATGGATAGTTCGGCTGCCGGCTTCTGACGTCATTTTTTCGGCGCTGTGGTTCGAATGCTACGCGTCATTTTGGATTCGGTTTTCCGCCACGAAGCGGCGGTGCAGGATAAGGCTCCACTACGTTTCGCCGGAGGCAAACGGCGCAACTCGGCGCGCCGAGTTCGAAAGCGCAGGTAGATGCCTGCACCTAAAACGAAAAACACCCGCACCCGCGTGTAGTACGCGGGTGCGGGCGCGTAGTTGATCGAGGCGTTTCCGCTGGATATGGGCGATTACGCGGCTAGAAGCCCTCGGGAACGTATCCTGCCACCGTTTTCGGCTTCGTTGGTGCTATCGCCGCGCCGCCGGGGTCGGTCGGGCCCTGCCAAATCTTCGGTACCGTCTCGTTCCTGATCTCGCGGCGAGCGGTCGATTGCTCCATAAGTGCCCGTTCGGCCTCGGGGGACGTCATCCCGAGCATGGGCCCGACGAAGGTCTCGGTGACGTCCCTGCTGGGGAAGGCCATAGGTACGCCGTCGTGGATCACGAGGGCTCCCGTCTCGCGGCCAGTCCAACGCTGGAGCTCGTCGGGCGTGATGAGCGGCCTGCGGACGAGCCCCTCGCTCATGCCGGTTGACCCGGTGTTCGTTCCCTTCGTTCTACTCGTGGACTGCGCGATCGCGGTGTAGGAGCCCATCGATTCCGAGAGCTTGCGCGCCGTGTCGAGGTTGGAGCAGGAGAGAACGACCTTGTCCTTGAGGAGGTCGAGTATCGTCTCGGCTTCTTCTCGGCTGTAGCCGGAGACGGACTGGAGCTGGAGGAGCGACTGACAGAACCAGAAAACATGGCCGCCTTCCGAGCGCATCTCTCCCAGGTCCTGGACAATCCTCTCGTTGCGGCCGAGGGATGCCGCCTCATCGAGGAGGAGGACGGTCTCGACGGGGCAGCGCCCGGCATGGCCCGCAGCGCAGGAGCGCAGCGCCGAGAGCGCTTGGGAAACGAACGTCTGGACGAGTCTCTTGTAGTTGCCCGTTGCCGAGGACGATGAGATGAAGACCGCTGTGGGCTCCTCGCCGATGTCCCCGAGGCCGCACTCGTCGTCGTGAAGCATCCGGGCAACGTTGCCGTCGACGTATTCGGTGAGGCAGTTGCTCAGAGTCGAGACGATGCCGGGCCCGCCTCCGTGCTCACCGTTGAGTCCGCCGAGGAAGGGGAGGGCGGGGTCTCCGGCGGGCAAAGACGCCGCCAGGGCGGCGATGCGGTCAAGCGGGCCTTGATCGCCCGACGGCGAGATTGCGGCCGCGACGGACATGACGGTCTTCTCGTCTTCCGGGATGGACGCGTCCTCGATGAGGGCGAGGGAGATACCGACGAAGAGGTTCCGAGCGCCGTCGTAGAAGAACGGCTGGCCTTTCGACGGCGCGGGCACGATGCAGCGCGCGAGCTCGCGCAGTTCTCGCGCGCAGCCGCCGGCCCCCTCCGCCCTAAAGGCCTCCTTTGCCCTCTCGAGCGGATCGAACCGAACCGAGGATGCGGGCGCGTCGAACATCACGTCGACGATGCGGTGAGTGCCCGCCTTCTCGAACGCAGGCTCAAGGAAGGCTCTGAGCTCGCCCTTGATGTCGTTGATGATGAGGGAACGGCCTTGCTCGAAGTTAGCCATGGCTGATAAAATGGCGACGCGGCGGCTCTTGCCCTCGCCGCTTTCGGCGAGGATGCAGGCGTGGACCGAGTCGATGAGCCTGACGCTCCTCCCGATCTCGCCCACGACCAAAGTGCCGCCCGAGGGCTTGCCGCCCTCCTGCCACGACTCGCTCTGGCACTTAAGCTCGCCGTGCGCCGAGATGAGCCTCGCGTCGCCGTGGATGGGCGCGCCGGGCGCGCGGCGCCCACCGACCCAGGTCCCGTCGTGGAGCCAGCGCGACCAGTCGAGGTGGCTCCAGATGCCGGCAGCCATTGAGACAGTGAGGGTTGCCGCGCATCCCACGAGGAAAGTATCGTCCTGGATCAGCTCCGGCAGGGCTTCGAGCGGGTTTTGGAACATGGTACCGGGGGGTTCGGGCGCTACGGCCGTCCCGAAGCTTGTGAGCGTTGCGGCGATGCCGATGACCCGTGCTTTCAGCCAGCGCCATACCGCCGGCAGCAGGGCGAGCGCGATCGCGGTCCCAACGGCCGTGCCGGCAGCGACACAGCGCTTGAAATGCGCGCCCTCGTCGACGTTGAAGCTCTTCTGCTTGCTCATAGAATCATTCCCTTCACTATTGTTTTCGCTGAGTCGAGCACGATGCCCGCCGCATCGCCCCTAATCGCGGCCGATACAGCGGCTGCGAGCGCCCTTGCGAGCGCGCGCTCGGCTTTCTGGCCGACCTCATCTGACAGGTCCTTCTTTCTTCTGGGGTTCTCCGTTGCGAACGCGAGCGCTTTGGTAATGGCTCTGCTCGCGGCAACCGGGGCTTTTGCCATAGAAAGCGCGTAGGACGGGCATGATCGGAGGCACCTCTCTGGGATAGGCCTGCGCTTGCGCACGGCTTCACGTGCTCTCTCCAGGTCTTTACCGACGACGCAGGCGCGGACCTCGCCGACGAGCGGCTTCATTCGCTTGCGCTCCGCCGCGGGCCCGTCGTCCGGCCTTGCGGACCTCATCAGTTCCCTTTCGGGGGCCGTCGCCCGGTCGGGTGCGATGACCCTCAGCAGGGCGTTGCCCTGGCGCGCGCGTAGCTCGCGCATGGCGTCGTTCACGTAGCGGTCCCGCGCAACGCCTTCAAGACCCTTGAGGTCGGCGCAGCGCTCCACGGACTTGCTGTAGGCGGCGCTCGCCCCTTTGATTTCAGGATGCCTCGACCCCGCTTCCGCGATTGCGACATCGACAGCCTTGGCGACATCTGGGTGCCAGCGGCGGAGGTGCGCGTAGGAGATTCGGCCGTCCGCAGGCAGAGCGACGCCAATCTCGTCGGCGGGGATATGGCGGACGGCGTCGACCGCCCGCGACCTCGTGAGGTCGCGGGCCTCATACTCGGCCGCGAGCGCCGGGGCCAGGGCCGCGTCGGTGAGCGCGTTTCTTGCCCGGTCGAGCCTGTTGCGGGCCATGAGTGAATCGAACGAGCCATCGGACGACCACGCAATAACGTGCACGTGCTTGGAATTCGGGTGGTTCTCGTGCTCGGCGGCTACCCAACGGACGCTGGACTCGGGGATGCCCATTGCCTCGGCAAGCGCCGGCGCGAGGTTTCGGCGGCAGAAGCGCTGCCAGTCCTCCTTGCACGCGAGGTCGAGCTCGCATGCCTCGTCCCTGCGGACGCTGAGCACAACGGTAGCAATCGCGCCGTCAGCCTTTTCGAGCTCCCTGCGGGCCGTGCGGAGCGGGACGGCCCCGTTCTGGTCGAAGAGCGCGGTCGATCCGGGCCTCTCGGCGTAGTAGCCGACGAGCCCCATCTTCTCAGCGAGCTCGGAGCGCCTGAGGTCGTCGACGGTGGCTGACTTGTCGGCTCCCTCGCGCGTGGCGACGTATTCGATGTTGTTAGTGATGACGGCGGAACGCCCGCGCGACCCGGGGAGGTGCACGCGGGCGTTCACGACGAGGCTGCTACGACTTGCCATCAGAAAGGCGCCCCCTCGCCTCAGAGAGCGTCATGCCGCGCTGCATGAGGCCGGCTTGCTTGTCGTAAGCGGCGTAGATGTCCGAGGCGCTCACGCCATCCAAGCCCTCGAACGTGCCCTTTTCGACCTCGACTGCCGCGATTGCCGCGACGATAGAGGCGCGCGTAGCACGGTGCACGACGCGCGCGATGCGGTCCTCCTGCTCGGCGTTGCGTTCGTCGAGCGTGTGGTCGAGCTGCTCGAGTAGCGGCTGCATGACGCCGCGCAGATAGGTTCCGAGCTCGGTGGAGTAGAGCGCCAGGCCGTCGGAGGCGAGCCCAGCGGCGATGAGCTCGCGGGCGGCTGCGCTGCCGCTGAGCCCCTTGGAAACCCCGTAGGCGTGGAGGCGGCGATAGGTCTTGTCGGGGAGGCGAAGGCTCATGACTTTCGACTTGTCTTTGCCGGTGGTCATCTTAGATCCCTTCGTTCGGGAGGGGTGCGCCGACGGCACGGAGGGCGGCGATGTTCTCGGGCGTGCGCTCGTAGGTCTTGGGCCAGAAGGTGATGGGTACCATGACGAGATCGTCGCGGGGGATTCCGTAGGCGAAGAGATAGGCCGCGATGGCATCGACGTATTCCGCATCGTCGACTTGGTAGGCGTCGGTGAAGTAGAGGCCGGTCGGGTCGTCGTTGCAGCCCTTGACGAAGTAGACGCCGTTCCCGCCTTCCTTGAACGGGTTCAAGACCTTGCACTCCGGCTTCGCGTAGTAGGCGATTCCGGCGCGAACGACGCGCGTGAAACCCGGACGCTCGTTGACCCGCGCTGCTCGCGTGAAGTTCAGGCCGGGACCGGATTCCAGCAGATGGGAGAGTACGGAGTCGACGGCGTCGCCCTTGTGCTCGGGGATTGTCCCGAGGAGGTCGGCGAGGCGCGATTTCATTTTCTCGATCAGTTTCATCGTGTGTTTCCTTTCTGCCGGTGCCGCACGGGTGCCGGCAACTCGCTTGAATGTCTTGGTTAGCGATGGTTCTAGCTGCGGAGAGACTGCGTGGTGCCGAAGGTGCCGAGGAGCGGCCAAGAGTTTTGGAACCCATGGCACCTTCGGCACCGTCTGCCGAGTCTTGCAGGTGAAGGGCGGTGGACAGGGTGCCACTGCGACATGCTGCGGCACCCAATTGGCCCTAATCCGTTTCCCGGAACACCCAACAGCGCTGCTTGCCGTATGGAGGGCAGAGGCGCTTGTTGCCCGGAACCCATCCGGGGCACTGCGACGAGAGGATCCGGCTGACCATCTTGCAGTTGGCCTTGGTCTTCTCAAGGTGGAGGGCCTTGTCGAGGATTTCGAACGTGCACATGGGACGGTCGGTGTTGCCGGGGAGATACGCGAGGACCTTCTGCACGCAGGGGTCCTCCTCGACAAAACGTCCGCGCTGTGCGGCCGCCTCGACCTCCATCTCGGGCGTGAGGACGGTCGAGAAACGGGGGTCGCCCGTCTTCATCCACGTGCGGGCCTCTGCCCATGCCTGCCGGATGGCGGTAGGAAAGCCCTCGTCGAAGACGGACTTCTCCGTGCGCTCGATGCCACAGAGCACCGGGAGGAAGCGCCTTGCGCCGCTCGTCCGCTCGCGGATGAAGTCGGCCTCGTTCGTGGTGCCGACGAAGACCACGCGCCGGGGAAACGCCTCCGTCCTGCGGCAATAGGCCCCTCGGAATTCATCGACCTGACGGGTGACCCCAGCCTTCACGCTCTCGATAGAGCGCTCGGACATGCCGTTGAGCTCGGGAATCTCAATGATCCACTTGCCCCGGTTCTGCTCGCCCGTGAGCTTGACGTCGCCGAGGTTGATCACGGAGTCGCTGAAATACTCGTCGCGCATGGCGAGGCCCCTCGCGAAGGAGGACTTGCCGATGCCTCCGGCACCGCACAGGATGGGCATGTAATCGGCCTTGCAGCCCGGGCTGTAGACGCGGGCGATGCCCTCGCAGAACAAGATGCGCTCGACCTCCGAGACGTATGCGTTCCTCTCCGCGCCAAGGTAGACATTGAGGAGCGTCCCTACGCGCGGGATGCCGTCCCAGGTGAGGGCATCGAGCATGGCAACGAGCGGGTCATAGGCGTTGTCCTCGCCGACGATGGTCAGCGCGAGCAGCATGAACTTCTCCTTCTGGAGAGAGATGATCTGCTGGAGGAGGGCGAAGAGCCGTGCGTCGTCGCTATCGCGCCACCGGCGTTCCTGCGAATCTGCATCCCAGGGCAGGGGCCCAGTCTTGAAGAGCTCGTTCGCGAGACGGTTGTAGCCGACGTTCAGGGGAAGAGACTTGAGCTCCTCGACGATCTCGTTGACCGTCGGCGGGGAGCGGCGCTCCGGGGACTGCGGCTCGGGGGCGTCGTCGTGCTTCTGCGTGCCCATCAGATCGCCTCACAAGAATGGTGACGGCGAGGGCCATTGATGGGGTGGTTCTTGGCGGAGGCGAGTGCTTCGAGCCGGCGGAGGCGAAGCTCCGTGTCGATAAGGCGCTCGACCAGCTCTTCCTCCGACAAGGGGTGGTCGAGGCGGTAGTCGCGCAAGACGGCGCGGCGTCGGGCGGAATTCATCATGCTAAGATTCATCGACAGAGTCCTCCTTACGTGTGGGCTCATGTTTTTGGGCGACGGCCGAGCTTTGGTAGGGGAGGCCGTCGTCCAGACCCAGGTTTGCGATTAGGGCGTCTTCAAGCTCCACAGGGGAGCGCTCGGGCGCGAACGATCCGGCAAAGGCGGCGAGCGTCTCGAGCGACTCGACGAGCTCGTCGTTCATGTCTCCTGCGCGCCGGATACGCCGGAGTTCCGCTACGACAGGTCCCATGCGCTCCTTAACCGCCTTGCGCATGCGGGTGGTTGCGACCACAGTAAAAGTGCCTTCCAGCAGGCTTCTCGCGATGAAGTCCTGCTTCGACAGACCGCTCAAAGCGACGCGGAGGTCGAGCTGGTCCGCCTCTGCGGGCGACATGCGGAAGGCGATGGTCTTGCAGCGACGGCGTCCCTTGGCGTCCACAATCGGCCTAGACATCCGACATCACCTCGTCCAGCGCCTCCACGAGGTCGTGCTGGGTCGAGGGGAAGAGATGCGAATACATCTCCGTGACCTCGGCGGTCTCGTGACCCATGCGGTCGGCGATTGCCGTGGGCGAGTAGCCGCTGTTGATGAGCGCACTGACGTGCGAGTGGCGGATGTCGTGGATGCGGATGCGCTTCACGCCCGAGAGCTCGCAACCCCTCTTCATCTCATGCGACAACGCGTGCTTCGTGACGGGGAAGAGCCGGTCGGTAGGGGCGATCTCGGGATGTGTCGACAGATAATCACGCAGCTCCTCACGAAGGAGGCTCGGCATGACGATGTCCCGCTTCGAGGCGCGCGTCTTGGGTGGACCGATAACGTCCTCGCCCTTGATGCGGGCGTAGGAATGACGGATACGGATAACGTTGAGATTGAAGTCGATGTCTTCCGGACGGAGGGCGAGGAGCTCGCCCTCGCGACAGCCCGAGAGGTAGAGCGTGAGGAATGCAAGGTAGATGAGCGGCTTGTCCTCGATGGCCTGGGAGAAGCGCTTGAACTCGGCAGGGGTCCAGTAGAGCATCTCCTTCTCGGGGCGCTTGGAGCCGACCTTTCCCGCCGCCAACATGGGATTCTGGGGCAGGCGGTAGAATCGGACGGCGTGGTTGAAGATGGCTGAGAACTGGTTGCAGATGGTGTGGAGATAGCTCTGCGACAGGTTCTGCTCAAGGAGCCAATTCTCCCAACGCACCACGTCCGCAGCCTTGACGTCACAAAGGCGCATGGGGCCAAAAACGGGCAGGATGTACTTGTCGATAATGGCATCCTTGGTGAGCCTGGTGCCGACTCGCAGTCGAGGGTAGATGTCACGTGCGTACATGGTTTTGACGAAGGCCTCGACGGTGACCTCGACACGCTCGTCGCAGGAGGCAAGGAAGTCGCGCTCCCAAGCCACAGCCTCCTTCTTGGAGGCGAACCCGCGCTTCGTCTTCTTATGACGCTCGCCCATAGAGTTGCGATACCAAGCCTCGACTGTCCAGGTCCCGCGCTTCTTGTCGCGGCTAACTGACATTAGTCATCGCCACCTTCTGCTTAGAAGGGGCGGAGAGAAGGCGTGCCTCGAAATACGAGCGCTGGACCTTCCCGGGGATGGTCATGATCCCCTGAGCTGCAAGCTCTGCATTCAAAGTCTTGATCAGCTTGAACGAATAGGACTTGCTCATGCCCGTGATCTCGGCAACCTCCTCCGCGCCGATAAGCTGACGTGTCATATGTAGTCTCCTTTCCGGGGTGGGGCACCGGTTGCCCCCTTGTCCTGATTATGTCCAAAAAAAGCATTAAGTGCGACAAAAATTAGAAATTGGCTTCAATCTTGCTGCGAAAGTCGCATCTAATACATTTTCTGCACACATAAGGTTTCACGTGTACACTTGAGGCAACTATTTGTTGGAGGTGTATTTGGATGACTGCCGTCGACTGCGTCGGTGCAATTTCGGAAGCTTTGTCGTCATATGTGGTCGATAGGGAATGGGAACAGACGAGTAAACGCTGGGGAAGGCAGCAGCTGTCTCAGAAGCTGCTTCGTCTTCGTTCGACGCGAAAATGGACTCGAAAGGTGGCCGCGCAGGCAGCGGGAATCCCGGAATCGGCCTTAAGAAATTACGAGCTGATGAAGTCCGCCCCGAAGGAGGAGCATTTGGATAGACTTGCGAACGCTTTCGGAATACGGGCCGAGTCGCTGCACTATTACGACTTCAGTGATACGGATCTGATTGCTCAGGCTTTTTTCCAATTCGCCGCGACATACGGATTCGAGCCTGTTGCAAACGAGCGCTATTCTGCGCTCAAGCCGACCTCGCCCTTCATGAAGGCGTTTCTAAAAAAGTGGGCCGCTCAGTATGCTCAGATCGAGAGCGACTCCGACCGAGACGACTATGAAAGATGGAAGGACAACTACGCTGCAGACTTTGATCCGTCCCAGTTTCCCCTTCGATATGAATATGATCCGCGAGAGTCCTGGGTGCCGATTACGCCCTGGCAAAATAGGATGCAGTCCAAGAAGCTGCCAGAGCTAAGGGCGCGGTGTACCCCTGCAAAGACCCAGCTGGATTTGGCCCGAGAGGCCGATCTCTCCCTCGCAACGCTACGTTCGTATGAGCAGGGGGCTAGGGTGCCGAAATATGCGGCGCTTCAAAAACTGTCCAGCGCTCTTGAGGTGAAGAGGGGAGCGCTTGTATTTACCGATTTCGGTAGTCCTGTTCAAGCTGCTCATGCGCTATTTCAGCTCTCGGCTTCATATGGATTGATTCCGGTTCAGCTGGAAGAGGGGCCGGCGCTTCTAGCGAGAGCGCCTGTTCCCGACTCTTTTCTTTTTGAATGGGCGAAGAGGTATGAAACGCGCGTGAAGCGGGCCGATGAATACGACGAATGGCTTGATCAGTTCGACTATTTCGAGCACGATAAGTCCGATGGCTATGTCGAGAAGTTCCGGCGGCATGAGATACGCCAACCGAACGGTTCATCGCTTATTGACGGCTATGTCTATAGCGATTTCTGTCCCTTTGACGAGCGATTTAAGAAGGGGTATGCCCTGCCCTAATTGTGGTCAGATTAGCCGGCGTGAGGACCAAATGAGTATCAAACGGCGATGGGAGAATGCCTGATAGAACGGACTGAGGCAAAACGAGCGCCTCATTTACCTGCGGCACCCGTTATCGAGTGGGAGTAAACGATATTCGTTGATTTCAAGCCTCTGACCTGCGAAAACAGGTCGGGGGCTTCTTATTTTGCAACCTCTGTGCAACCTTTGCGGTTTCGCGCCCCGTGAACAGGGGACGTAGCACTGTTCACGTCTGGGCCCATATCCGCACCGATCATTGCCCGCGCTGCTTCTGCTTGCGCTTCAGCTTCCGCTGCTCGAGGCACGTCGCCCGGTGTTCCTCGCCAGAGGAGAGCTGGCCGTTCCTTGCGAAACCGCGAGGCCACCTATATCCGCTTGCTGCGGGCTTGCTTGAACCAGTTCCTTTTGAAAGAGCCTATACCTCCGAAGAACTTGTTGTACGTCTCACCGTCCTCCTTGGCCTCGTACTTGACCAAGGCAAGTTCGATAGTACAGAGGTAATCCGCCACTTGCTCGAGGCGGTAGTCGGTCATCGAGGTCTTGCGGCGTCGGACGACCCCTTTTGAGAGGACCTTGCCCACCGAGTCGTCTCGCCCGCGGAACAGAAGGAGCGCATCCTCGCGACCTTCGGCGACCTGTGCTGCGAGATGGAGGGCTGCACCATCGTGCAGGGCCCTTTCCAAAGCGAAGTGTCGAGCCGAAGTGTTGAGCGTCGGCCCTGAATGTTCAATGGCCGTTGTTTTCTGCCCCCCAAGTGGTGAACTTCTCCTCGGGGCTGTTGATTCCCCCACGCGCCTCCTTCCGTTCTCTGTGTTCCCCTTATACTCCTTGTACAAGGAGGTAAGAAGTCATGGACAAGACCGCACAGGACAGCTTGGCAAAGAAGCCCGTCGACATGAGGGACAGGATTCTCGAGCATCTCGAGGCCCTCACCTCTGCCGTCTCGCTCGACGACCTTGCCCGTCTGTCCACCTCCGACATCGCCGAGACGCTCATCATCTCCAGGAGTCTGGCGAGCCAGTACCTCAACGACCTTGTTCGCGCCGGCCTTGTGGTTAAGGTGGCGGGCAGGCCTGTCCGTTATTTTCATCGCCGCGCGTTCCAGAAGCGTTTTCAGGTAAAGCTCTCTGCAAGCGAGTACGCCTCGCTCGCCGACCTCATCCAGGCGACGGGAATCGCCGATCACCGTGACTTCGCGCGTGCCGTGGGCTTTGACCTGAGCCTCAGCTCCGTTGTCGAGCAGTGCAAGGCTGCGGTTCAGTACCCTCCGTTCGGCCTGCCCATCCTCTTGAGCGGCGGCGTGGGTGTCGGCAAGTCTTTCCTTTCTCGTCTTGTGTACGAGTACGGTAAGAACCAGGGCTTGCTGCCCCGCGACTCCTCCTATGTGCGCATCGACTGCGCCGGGGTCCCGGACGCCGCCTCGTTCAACGGGCTTCTTGACGAGTCGATCGCGAAATCGCGCGGGGGTGTGGTTTTTGTCAACGGCATCGAGGCACTCTCTCCCTCTGCGATGGAGCACTGCCTTGCGACGGCCCTCGGGCTCGATGCCTCCCAGGATGCGCCGCGCGCTCGCCTCGTTCTTTCGACGACGCTTTCCGCCGATGACCTGAAGGTTTCCTCGGCCTACAGCAAAATGCCCATCTGTGCCCGCGTCCCCTCACTCAAGGAGCGGACCCCCGAGGAGCGCGAGGATCTCATCTTGAGCTTCCTGCGCAGCGAGGGGTGCCGAATCGGTTCTGATGTGAAGATTAGCCGCGGCGCATACCGTTGCCTCGTGAACGCGGACTTTTCCGATAACATCGCCGGCTTGCGCGCCTGCGTGACGAACTGCTGCGCCAAAGCGTTCCTCAATCGCGAGGGCGACTACGTCGTCGTTCGCCCGTATCTTCTTCCCAGCGGGCTCCTCTCCTCCGCGCAGATCGATCAACAGCCCGATGATGGCGTTCTGATCGACGCGTCCCTGGATGCCGCCGAGAGCACAGGGCCGGTCGAGCAGGCGCTCGATGCCCTGTGCTCTCTCGATGAGCGATTCTGCGCCGGGGAGCTCTCTGTCTCCGAGCTCGTCTCGCAAGCTGTCTCCGCTGTGCGCGGCGTTGAGGATCACTTGATCTTCGGCCGCGGCGTTACCTCCTCGAGGTCGCGCGCCTTCGAGCGCATCGTGGGCGCGGTCCTTGCCGACGCAGGCTCTTCTTATGGCATCGAGCTTTCGAGGAAGGTCGCTTTTCTACTGGCCCAGGAGATTTGCCTGCAGTTGTGGCCGGGCATCGGCCTGGCTAAGCGAAAGTCTGCCTGTGCGGAGCAAATCTCCCATCTCCTCGGTGCCGTGACCTCCGAATTACCGTTTGCCTCGAGCGTCTCCGATCAGGTCGCCGCAGACGTGGAAGGGGCGCTGGGAATCTCGCTCGATCACTTCACGAAGACGCTTCTGACGCTGTGCGTCGCATCGGAGTCTCGCGATGCGAAGGCCCTTCGGACGCTCTGCGTCATCTTGTCCCACGGCTACTCAACGGCGACGAGCATCGCCGACGCGGCGAACCGTATGCTCGGCATGCATGTGTACGAGGCTGTCGACATGCCCTACGACCAGCAGCTGAAGGACATCGTCGGTCCGCTCCAGCGCCTCGTCGACCGCCATTCCTACTGCACCGGGGTCGTGTTCCTCGTCGACATGGGCTCCTTGGAGGAGGCCTATAAGGCCCTCGAGAACGTTACCGACTCCACTATCGGCGTGGTGAACAACGTCTCTACCGGTCTTGCGCTCGAGATCGGGGTCGGGCTGCTCGGCGGCAAGTCCATCGCCGAGGTTCTTGGCGATGCGACCGCCGCGTGCGTGACGCACTGCAAGGTGATCGAGCGCGTCAACCGTGAGGACGCCATCGTCTTCTGCTCCGAGTCCGGGGTCGACGCCGCGGAGAGGATACGCCAGCTCGTCTCGCAGAGCCTCCCGCGCACCATAGGCGCGCGCCTGCTCACGAGGCCCTTCAAGCAGCTCGTCGCGAACGGGTCGAATGACGCCGTTTTCTCCGAGCACCGCGTCTGCGCCGTCATCGGCACGGGAGACCCCGGGGTCGCCTCCGTCCCCTTCGTCGCCCTCGAGGACATCATGTCGACGGCGTCCGCCTCTAAGGTTGATGCCGTGTTCGGCAGGTGGCTTGACGCTTCCGAGCTCTCTTCTTTCCACGAGAAGCTGCTCTCGAACATGACGCTGCAGAACGTCATCCGCTCCATCACCATCCTCGACCCGGAGCGGCTATTCCACGAGATCGAGAGCGCCGTGCACGAGCTTCAGCGCAGGACAGGCGAGAAGATCGGCAGCAACGCCATCATTGGGCTCTACGTCCACCTCTGCTGTCTCGTCGAGCGCCTTGTTACCAGAAACCCCATTGAGACCTACGTTGGCCAGGACCGCTTCGAGGAGGAGCGTGCCGATTTCATCGAGTCCTTCAGGCAGAGCTTCTCGAGCATCTCGACGCGCTATCGCGTAGAGGTTCCCGTAAGCGAGATCGCATATGTCTTCGACTACATAAGCGTGAGCGCCGCCCCGGCGCGAGAAGAGCGCCTCGGCTCCTCGGACCTCCTGCTCGACGAGTGACCTTCCCCGCGCCGCCGCAAGCTGACTGCGCGTCCTCAATAATCCGATAACCCCTTGCCCGGCGCGAATCCGGATAGCGCCGAGGCAGTACCGAACGTAAAACTTCATTTGATAGGAGCAAACATGAGTGTTGTTATGGCACGAATCGACAATCGCCTGCTTCACGGCATCATCGTGACGCAGTGGGCCCCGGTGTCGGGCGCGACCCGAGTCATGGTCATCGACGACAAGGTCGCCGGCGACGAGGTCCTGAAGTCCACTATGAGGATGGCGCGCCCCGCGGGCATGGCCGTCTCGATCATCTCCGAGCAGACTGCGCTCAAGAACTTCGCGGCGGGCAAGTACGACCGCGAGAAGGTCTTTGTCATCGCCAAGGAGCCCGAGACGATCCTTCACCTGGTCGAGTCGGGCATCGAGCTCCCGTCGCTGATCGTCGGCGGCTCGCTCGTCAAGGAGGGCGGCGTCCAGCTCACCCAGCGCGCCTATGCCTCCGCCGAGAACGTCCAGAGCTACAAGGCGCTCATCGCCCGCGGCGTCAAGGTGACGGCACAGTTCGTGCCCGCCGACAAGCCCGTCTCCGTCGCCGACCTCATCTAAGGAGGGATCATGGTCAACTTCACTATCCTGCAGGTCGTCCTTTTGACCCTGCTGGCCTTCATCAAGCACGTGGACTACTACGGCATCCCGATGATCTTCGTCAACTATGCCGTCTTCTGGGGCCTTATCACCGGCGTCGTCATGGGCGACTGGCAGACCGGCCTCGTCATCGGCGGCACCATCCAGCTCATGCAGCTCGGCGTCGCGGGCTTCGGCGGCTCGTCGATTCCCGACTACGGCACGATGGCCATCATCGCCACCGCCTACGGCGTGACCCTGGGCGCGGACACGGGCCTCGCCATCGGCCTGCCGGTCGGCATGCTCGGCATCCAGCTCGACGTCATCGTCAAGATCCTCAACGGCTTCGTCGTCGAGAAGTCCCAGAAGTTCTGCAACGAGGGTAAGTTCAATCAGATGAACGCCATCCTGTGGGTCTGCCCCGCGCTCTTCGGCCTGTGCGCCGCCCTGCCCGTCTTTGTCTCCGTGACGCTCGGCCAGCCCGCCGTCAACTGGCTCCTCGAGGTCATGCCTCAGTGGTTCCTCTCCGGCCTCACCCTCGCCGGCAAGATGCTCCCGGCCATCGGTATCGCCATGCTGCTCCGCTACATGCCCACCGGCAAGTACTTCCAGTACCTGCTCGTCGGCTTCTTCCTCTCGGCCTTCCTGAACGTGCCCATCATCGGCGCCGCCATCGTCGGCGTTGCCCTCGCGATCGCGTTCTACCAGCGTGCCGAGAGGGACACCGAGCTCGCCGCCCACGCTTCCGCAGACGCCTTCATCGGAGAGGATGAGTAACCATGGAAAACGAGAACATCACCGCCGTCGCCGAGGGCAAGCCCTCCGGCTACAAGGTCACCAAGAAGGATCTGCGCAACGCGAACTGGCGCTGGCTCATGAGCGTGTGCACCTTCAACTACCAGACCCAGCAGGGCGCCTCAGTCGCCTACGCCCTCTCGCCGGTCCTGAGGAAGATCTACACGAACGACGAGGACTATAAGCAAGCGCTCAACAACCACTTCCGCTACTACAATACCCAGCCTTGGCTCGCCGCCATCATCCTTGGCGCCTGCGTGGCCATGGAGGAACGCGACGGCCTAGCGGCGGCGGACGCCGTCCAAGACCTGAAGATCGGCACCATGGGACCGCTCGCCGGCGTCGGCGACTCCCTGCTCATGACCATGATCCCGACCATCATGGGCTCCATCGCCGCCTACATGGCCATCGAGGGCAACCCCGTGGGAGCCGGCATCTGGTTCGCGCTCATCCTGGCCATCTTCTGGGTCCGCATGCACGCCCTCGAGTTCGGCTACAAGCAGGGCGTGAAGCTCGTCACCGACTTCAGCGAGAAGCTTCCCAACCTCACTGCCGCCGCCTCCGTGCTCGGCCTCACCGTGGTCGGCTGCCTCATCGCCTCGGTCATCGGCGTCACCTGCCCGATTAGCTTCAGCTTCGGCGACGTTTCGATGGAGATTCAGCCGCTGCTCGACAAGATCCTGCCTGCCATGATCCCCGCCGCCATCACGGGAAGCGCGTATTACCTTCTTACCAAGAAGAACGCGAGCATGACGGCCCTCATCCTCGTGGTGATCGTCCTCGCGATGGTCGCCTCCGCCGCCGGCATCCTCGCCTAGCTTCGACCCAAGAGATTGGTGAATCAATGAGAAAGATAGTTGTGGCGAGCCATTCCCTTCTCGCCCAGGGCTTCAAGGACACCCTCGAGTTCCTTACGGGTAAGAGCGACGCCGTCAACGCCGTGTGCGCCTACGTGAACGACAACGGCGAGGGGCTCGACGCGGCGGTCGAGGCTGCGCTTTCGGGCACTGACGAGGTCGTCGTCCTTACCGACGCGCTCGGCGGCAGCGTGAACCAGCGCTTCTCCCGCTTCGCCTCCGACCGGATCCACGTGATCGCGGGTGTCAACCTCCCGCTCGCCATGACGGTCGCGCTCGCGCGCCCCGACGAGAAACTCGACTTCGACGCCCTCGTCGACGAGGCGCGCCAGCAGATCGTCTACGTGAACGGTGCCAGTTCCGCCGAGTGCGAAGACGACGAATAGAGGAGGTCGACGATGAGAGAGTTCCTTAAGGACGTGTGGATGCACGGCGGTGAGGAAAGCCGCGCCATCACCCCCGAGAACATCACGGGCGAGAAGGGCCGTGCCGCCATGTCGGCCAGCCACCTCGGCGTCGGCCGCAAGGGCTCGTGCTGCGTGCCCCTTGAGTCCGGCGAGACCATCACGCTCGCGGACATCGAGGGCCCCGGCATCATCCGCCACATCTGGATGACCGTCCCCGACAAGACCGCCGCCGGCAGCTTCGTCATGCGCGACCTCGTGCTGCGCTTCTACTGGGACGACGAGGAGACCCCCTCGGTCGAGTGCCCTGTCGGCGACTTCTTCTGCAACGGCTTCGGTGAGCGCGCCATCGTCAACTCGATGCCCATCTGCGTGAACCCGACGGGCGGCATGAACTGCTACTTCGAGATGCCTTTCAGGAAGCACGCCAAGGTCACGCTTACGAGCGAGCACCCCGGGTTCATTAAGTACATCTTCTACACGTTCAACTACGCGCTCACCGACGTGCCGGACGACGCCATGTACTTCCACGCCCGTTTTAACCGCGAGCGCAGCACCCGCAGGGGCGTCGACTACACCGTGCTCGACGGCGTGCGCGGTAAGGGCTACTACGTCGGCACCTACATGGCCCTGTGCGCCCTGGAGCGCTATTGGTGGGGCGAGGGCGAGATGAAGTTCTTCCTCGACGGCGACGAGGAGTTCCCCACGGTCACCTCGACGGGAGCCGAGGACTACTTCGGCGGTGCCTGGGCCTTCCTCGACAGGCCGCCCCACGCGCTGCCCGAGGCGCAGTGCTTCAACACGCTGTTCGCCGGCTACCCGTACCGCTCGACGCGCGACGCCACGCGCGACCGCTTCAGCGCGGGCAAGCCGAACCCGAACCCGATGCTCGCGACCAACGACGACGCGCTGCCCAGGCACGGCCTCTACAGGTGGCACCTTCCCGACCCGATCTCGTTCAAGGAGGACCTGCGCGTGACGTTCCAGGACCTCGGCAACGACGACATCAAGCTCTACGAGCGCGAGGACGACATCTCCACCGTCGCCTACTGGTACCAAAGCGAGCCGCACGCCGTGCTCGCCCCGTTTGCCGCAAGGCAGGACCGCGTGCCCAGGTAGGGTCGCCTCGAAACAAGCCAACGTTATGGGCGCCCGCGGTTGACCATGACTGCGGGCGTCCCTTTGTAAGGAGGATCACATGAGCGAAAAGCAAATGAGGCTCGGCGCCCTCGAGGCCGGCGGGACCAAGATGGTCTGTGCCGTGGTGTCCGGCGACGGCGAGGTTCTCGACCGTATGGAGACCCCGACGCTTACGCCCGCCGAGACCGTCCCACAAATGGTCGAGTGGTTCACCGCCCGCGATGTGAACGCGTTGGGCATCGGCGCCTTCGGCCCGACCTGCGTCGACCCCAACGATGAGCGCTACGGTTCCATCCTCCAGACGCCCAAGCTCGCGTGGCGAGGCTATGGTCTTCGCGCCGCGTTCGCCGACGCCCTCGGGATTCCGGTGACCTACGACACGGACGTGAACGTTGCCTGCCTCGGCGAAGTGGTCTTCGGCTGCTGCAAGGGGCTCGAGGACGCCGTCTACGTGACCATCGGCACCGGCGTGGGCGCGGGCGTCATGTGCGCGGGCAGGCTCCTTCACGGCATGCTGCACCCCGAGGCCGGCCACATGCTGGTAAGGACCCGTCCCACCGAGGAGGGACGCTGCGTCTGCCCGAGCCACGCGAGCTGTCTCGAGGGCCTCGCCTCCGGCCCCGCCATCGCCGCGCGCTGGGGAAAGCCCGCGGCCGAGCTCGCGGACAACGCTGAGGTGTGGGCGCTCGAGGGGGATTATCTGGGGCAGATGTGCGCGAACCTCGTGCTCATGTACTCGCCTCGCCGTATCGTCCTCGGCGGCGGCGTGATGCACCAGGAGCAGCTCTACGGCATCGTCCGCAAGAAGACCCTCGAATATCTGGGTGGCTACATCCAGACCGCCGAGCTTAAGGACATAGAGAGCTACATCTGCGCTCCGGGCTGCGGCGGCGACCAAGGAATCCTTGGCGCGGCCGAGCTGGCAAGAAGGGCGCTCGCGTAACTTGCGCTCTCTCCGCCATACGACGCGTTAAGAAAAGACGAGCGCTTCTTGCCAATTGAGCGGCAAGAAGTGCTCGTCTTTTGCATTTTTGCCTCTCAAAATCTTATTTTCACGATTTGCATTTTCATCCCGTTGTCACCGACCCTTGCGAGAAACCGGAAAAAGCCGCTGACAGAAGGGTCTCTCAAATCGTTATAACCCAGCATATAGCCGCGACTTGTGACCTGCAGACGGCTGTCCCACGCGCCGATTTCCTTGGCGGCATCCGAAACCGCAAAATATGCCCCAACATCCTTGATTTTTGCAGTCTTAAGCCATGTTTTTGCGATCATCTTTACTGCCGTCCGATTGGCAGCATCAAAGACCAGCACACCGCCGGGGAAAGCGTCCGCCATCTCCCGCACCAGTTCCCGGACCTGCTGGGTCAGAAAGTAATAGAACACCCCGGAGGCAAAGAACACCACCCCGCCGGAGGCATCGATTTTGCTAAACCATGCGGTGTCTTTCAGGTCACAGGGGATATTTTGTTCTCGATTCCCGGCGGGCAGTAGCTGCTGCCGCAAGGCAATCACATCCGGGAAGTCCAGATTGTAGATCTTGCATCTACCGTTGTCGCAGGTTCTGCCGGTGTTGTCCAGCCCGCAGCCCAGATTGACCACCGCCGCATTGGGGTGGCCTTTCAGGTAATCCCGCACCTCGAAAGCAAGATCACCCTGCCGCATGGCCACCTCCAGCGCACCAAAACGCTGCATCAGGCTGCGGGAGTTTTTCTCTGCCTCTGAAAAGTCGTAGTCGATCTGGTCGAGCAGACGAACCGCTGTTTCATCCCTGTAAAGGTTCGGGTACAGCTCCGTACACAGCTTTCGGGAATACAGCGGGAGGATCAGCGTCTCCTGCACGGTGTTTTTCTCAATTTTACATTTCATAGGTTTCTTCCTCAGTGAATAAGAACTGTCATAATTGCCGCCAGCACAGCCGCTATGACCGTCATGCCTATCGCCATGTGCAGGATGGATGCAAAAACACCCGTGCTTGATGCCCTTACTTCCGCGCTGTGACGCAGAGCCACTTTTTCTTTTTGTGTATCTGCACCTCGTGAAAACCCGCCTGCTCCAGACAAGCTTTTAATTCAATGTCCTTGTAGATGGTCATGCCGCCGATGATCTGCGTCCACCTCTCGTCCTTGTCCGTATCGCCATTGCTCTCGTTGCAGATAAGAATTGTCCCGCCTGGCTTCAGCGTCCGCCAGACCTCACGGAAGCATCGGGGCAAATCAGGCCAAAAGTAGACGGTCTCAAAGGCCGTGACTGCATCGAAGCAGCTATCCTCAAATGCCATATCCGCCACACTGCCTTGCAGAACGGCGCAACGCCCCTCCCGAATTGCGGTTCGGTTGAGCTTTCTAGTCTTCTCCACGCTGACGGGCGAATAGTCGATGCCCTTGACGACGCCATGCGGGCATTTTTTCAGCAGCCGTTTTATGTTCGCCCCGCCGCCGCAGCCGCAATCCAGCACCTTGGCATTTGGCGCAAGTCGTAGAAATCGAAGTCCCCACCGCGCCACAGGGCTGTGCCCCAGATTCATCATGGCAACCATAAGTTTTCCGCCGAGGCCCACGGGCTTGCGGGTGTTTTCAAAGAACGACATCTGGCCCCTCCGATTTCGTGCATTCCGCATAGGTCAACGGGAACGAGGCCTTCAGCACCGCGCTTTTCTGCACTGCCCAGCCGTTTTGACGCAGGAAACGTAGGTATTCCTCGCTTGTCCACCTGCTGTGGAGGGGGAATCCTGCCATACTCATGAAATAGGCTTTTGCCTTGCCGGAAACTGAGCTCCCCGCGTGGGTGAAGGTTGGCGCGATGAGCACGCCGTCGTCCTTCAGCACCCGCCTGATTTCTTGCGGGGCCTTTTCCGGATGCGGCACTATGTGAAGCGCGTTGGACGCGATCACCACATCAAAGGACTTCTGTGCATAGGGCAGGCGGAACATATCTTGTACGGAAAAGTGCAGCTTTGCGGATTGATTGTCCCGCTTTGCTTCAAGGATCATCTTTGCAGAAGCGTCCGTAGCCTCGATGTGCGCCGCCGCATTTACGATGCTCTTTGCGATAAGCCCCGTGCCGGTGGCAACCTCCAGTACGGTTTTTGTTTTTACCACCGGCCTGATCAGCTCATACATCTTCTCATACGCCGCCCGGTCCTTTCGCATGAAACGGTCGTACCGACCGGCATTCTTGTCCCAGAAGCCCTTGCATTCGCGCATTGCTATCGCCCCCAAATAGTTAGAGACATCTAACTATAACACACGAATCATGCAGTAAGATAAGGCTAACCTTATTCTCGGCTAAGACGCATCTCTCCGACCCTTTGAATCACCCCTTTTCACGCCACCCGCTACGAACCCCGGCGGAAACCAGGGAGTGATTAAAGGAGCGGCCTGAGGTTTTGCGAATCAATTGAGTCATTCCCGAAATCGCGAATCAAGGGCCTGAGTCGTCAGGCCCTCACAGGGGGACCGCGATGGTGGCCACCGCGCCGCCCGAGGGGCTGTTGGCGAGCGAGACGGAGCCCCCGTGGGCGCT
>NZ_JADNNH010000021.1:0-41673 GCF_015556945.1 Collinsella aerofaciens
CCGCTCGATTGGGACAGGCAAGCCTTCGAGGCCGAGCGCAAAATGGATTCTAAAAAACACCTTGCCAAATAGGAGCGTCAGATAATCGATCTGCAGCTTTCGGCATCCGCCACAGAGCTGGCAAGGGTTTGGGATAAAACGAAAGCTCAACGTCCTGAGTTCGAAGTGATTTTATTGTAACTGTCTTGGCTTTTATTCCCGGAACCGACAAAGCGTGCCTCCGCCTCTTTTGCGTGAAGCCGGCCGGGATGTAGGGTAGTTTTGCGTCAGCAGATTTGCGCAAGGGGCCAACGGACGGGGTTTCATTGGCCCCTTGCACACCGATCGCGAATTAGAGCATGATAGCGTCGTCGGCCGTGAAGGCATCAAGGGATCCCTGCTTGACCTGAATGCAGACGTATGTGATGCCCGAGTCGGACGCGGCGCGGAACTGGCGGTGTGCGGCGGGGGAAATGCGCAGCCAGTCGCCGGCTGCAAGCTCGATTTCCTCACCGTCGATCGTGACCGAGCCCGCGCCCTCGAGCACGCCATAGATCTCCTCGTTTTCCTTGTGTGCATGGACGAACGGAACGCCAGCGCCGGCGGGAAGATTGTTGACACTCACCTCTGCCCCGGTAAGCCCGAGCACCTCGTGCAGCTCGACACGGCTCTCATTTCCGATGTGGGTCTTTGCATAATTAGCCATAATGGTTCCTCTCTTTGGGTTGATTTACCTTGCAGGCATCTCCTGCGTGAGTTATATTCAACGCGAAGGCGCATGCAAATACGAGTACGCACATATTTGTAACTGCGTACTTTTTTGTGAAACCGGTATGGTCAAGGAGGTTGGGTCTCCCGTGATGGCGAAAGAGGAACTTCCGGAGTGTCCGGTCGCAACGGCGGTAGCGCTCATTGGCGGCAAGTGGAAGCTGCTCATTATCCGTAACTTGCGCGTACGCCCTTGGCGTTTCAACGAGTTGCGCCGCAACCTTGAGGGGATCTCTCAGAAGGTGCTTACCGACAGCCTGCGGCAGATGGAGGATGATGGGCTGGTCTTTCGCCATGACTATGGCGAGAATCCTCCCCGCGTTGAGTATGGCCTTACCGAGCTCGGCCGCCAGATGATGCCCATCATGGACTCGCTCGCAGACTTCGGCGCCTATTACAAGACGGTCGTTTCGTAGCGGACAGGCTGCTTAGGGGGGCGGAGAGCCGCTACGAGTACGATAGCGGTACTCCTACGGCCGCTGTCGTTCCCGCAGGATTAGAGCGGAAGGAGACTGCAATGGGGTCGTCCGCCCCACAAGAAGGCCCTCTCTTCCCGGTATGGCGCCGACATGCGCACGCCGGCTCAAACTGCTCGATGCGCGAAGTGTTGTTATGGCTTCACTCAGCCTGCGGACGCCCAATCATCCGTGCACCACATTCTGCCCATGTGCATGGGCGGCTGCCCCCACCGCTATATGGTCTCCGGCGAGCGCCGTTGCCCCTGGTTCAAAGACGACCCCGATGCCTACGTCCTCGCCAAAACTCGCGACGCCCGTAAGAGCCGCCAATAAAACCTCCGGCCCTGCTTGGCCCTGGGAATAAACGTCAGACTTGCCCGATTCACGCTTCGCGCAAGGGCCGTTCTACTTCCCAAACCTGATCTGTCTGTCGCACAGCTCAAGGGAGCCTGGGATACCTCTTTGATATCTTCCACGAACTACTGGAGTGCGGCACAGTCGGATGACTGGACCGTTTTCGTTGGAGCTTGGTTGTTTGCCTGTGTGAATGGCGTATTTGCTTTAGCTAGCGGTTGCGACGCCTTGTTGCGGAAATGCTAACTGATGCAACTACGCCACCGGCAACACTCAGGGCGACTGCTATCGCGCCGTTGTCGCCCGTAGCGGGTAGGGTGGTCCTGGCTGGTTTAGCTGCCGTTACTGCCTTGGTGGAAACGGGATTTGCCGCGGGCTTTTCTGTCTTGGGCTGCGGTGTGGGCTCGGGCTTGGTTTCCGGTTCGGGTTTGACCTCTGGGATCGGCTTAACACTTGGATCGGGTTTGGAACCGCTCGTATCGGTTGCAATCAAGTGCACGTCACTGTCGAAGATGTAACGGATGTAGTAATCGTGCCGCGTCTCGTGCATAATCCCTTGCCCGCTGTCGAAGTCACGGTCAACGTGTGTGCCAAGGTGGGCTGAGCTGTTGAGGTTCAGCCTGTAAGGGATTTGGTCGTCGGCGTAACTGCCTGTAAAGACTACGGTTGCTCTAACGTGATTGTCGATCATGGTCAGGGCAATAGAGACGCTGGCCTCTTTGGGGTTCTCGGTTTTTATAAGGCCTTCGGTATCGGTGTCGATCTTGAAGAGAAGGACGGTGTCGTTAAGCCCGTAGATGAAGTCTTCGGGTTTGTCGGGGAAATCGTATACAAACGCCTCATTCTGGACCAACATAAAGGCAGGAGGGAGCTCCAGGTCATAGTTATGGTCGACAACGGTGGTAGCTGTGAGGCTGCCTTCCGCGTTGGCTTCGTCGCAGGTAATGGGTGCTGCGACATCGGTTTCGGGCATTTCTGTCGCCAGTGCTGCGCAGGGTAGCAAAAGCAGTCCTGCCACAAGAATGCTTACTCCGAAGGCGGCGATTCTGGCGTCTGCATGACGCTTGACGTCGCGGATAGACAGGCCAGTCCGTTTGTTATGGGTCTGCGGTGCAACATGCTGTCCATACATAAGACACTCCTTGTTCGTAGGCCGGTTTCCGCGGATCTATATTGCGCCTGGCCGATGCGGCTAGGCTCTTTCACGCGAACGCTTATGCGAGCAGGGAGAAAGCTCAAGCTAATTTTCTCACAGTCGATACTTTGCGAGCAACGATTTGCTGTTCAATTCTCGGAGAGAAAATCAAGGTGGCCGAGGAGTTATCAGGCAATGAGATTGTGTCTAGAGAACACGAACGAGAGATGCGATCTACAGACGACTGAATAGCTCTATCCGTTTTGGTTACAACGAAATGTATGCCGCGCGCCTGCGGCATGAAGAAGGGAGATTCTTATGAATATCGTTGTATTGAGCGGTAGCCCGCGCAAGGGCGCCAATACCGACACCATGGTCGAGGCGTTTGCCGAGACCGCGCGCGAGGCCGGCCATACGGTCGAGGTCATCCGCGTTGCCGGCAAGAAGATTGCTGGTTGCCTGGGGTGTCAGTACTGCTTTGCCCATGAGGGTGCCTGCGTGCAGAAGGACGACATGGCCGGTGTGCTCGAGACACTGAAAGGCGCCGATATGGTTGTCTTCGCTTCGCCTATCTACTGGTTTGATATCACTGCGCAGGAGAAGGCCGCCATCGACCGCCTGTATGCCTTCGGTGCTACGGGCTTCCCGTTCACCAAGACGGCCCTTTTGCTCGATAGCCATAGCGAGGGCGTCTATGATGCGGCGATCGCTATGTACAAGTCAACCTGTGCGTACTGCAAGTGGGAGGACCAGGGCATTGTCACCATCAGCGGTATGACCGAGCGTGACAGCATGGTCTCCTCGCCCAAGTTGGAAGAGGTGCGAGAGCTCGCTCGCAAACTCGCCTAAGGACAAGAAGAACGCATGGCAATCAGCGTTGGCGGAAAGCCTACTTCCCTTACCAAGAGGATTACTGATTGCCATGCGTTGATGTCCTTATGGACAATCTTCGCGTGCTAGGAGACTTTCTCGCTCAGGAACTCCCTGAATGCGGGGATGTCAAAGCCAACGAGACCACGCCCACGTTCCCCGATGACGCCGTCCTCGAGAAGGCGGCGTTTGTATTGGCTTGCGTAGTTGCTGGCGACGCCCATGCGTTTGGCTATCTCCGAGACCCTGCTGGGGCCAGAATCGGGCAGCATCGCGAGTAAAAACTCAATGTCTTTATCGGAAAGCTCTCGATAGGTCGTTTCGAGAGAAGCCCGATGCCATGCTTCTCGAGTTGCCTGAAGATGCCATTCATGCACGTGCGCCAGTTGCCCTGGGCTTCTTGAACATATGTCCAATCGATGCCCACTGGACCAATTTGAACGCCGTTCATGCGCGCGTGAGACTGTGAAAGGTAGCTATCTGCCGCTTCTTCGGTTCGCTCGATAATATCTTCGAGCATGCCTGGCATGGCGGGAGACATTTGCTGCGATTCAGCCGTGTTCAAGCGCCGTTTTTTGAAAGGAGCGAGAGAAGCGCCGTCTTACCCGTTCCTCTTGCGCCCGTAAAAATGGTCGACAGGTTGGGGTCTCCCGGGCCGTTGATAAAGCCACGGTTGATATCACGGAGGATGTGTTCGCGACCCGCTAGAAAGGGAGGGACGCTTCGGAACGTCGAGGTAAAGGGGCTCTTGCTGCACTGCATGGTAGCTCCTTTGCAAGTTTTGCTAATTTTTGCAACTTTTGCTAACTTTTGCGAGTTTTGCTAACGGCTTAGGACGGTGCGGGAAGCCCCCGTATCGTCGACATTTCCGAGGATGACCTCCGCAACGAGCGGGGCCCGGGGCGCGATATTGCTGCGCTCCGGGCCCCGCTGCTTTGTAAAACTATGGCGGTTCTGCCGTCGTCCTAATCAAACAAACTCGGCATGTCGTTTTCCTTCATGAGGGCGCCGGCGGAGGGCAGGCTCTGCGCGGTGAACTTCTCGGCCGAGACGCCGGCGCCAAGGATCTCCTCGGTCGTGCCGACGGTGGTGACCGAGCGACCCTTCTTGGCCGTAAAGGCCTGGACGCCCTGCGTGTTGGTGGTCGTCTTGGTCTTGAGCAACGAGGTGTTGAAGTTCATCAGGCGGTAGTCACTCGAGACCAGCGCGATGTCGCGATCTTCCTTGAGCACCTGGGCATACAGCAGCTTGCTGCCACTGTAGATGGCGTTCTTGAGGCGCTTGCGGTTGGTTTTGGTGACGTATCCAGAAAGCGCGACGCGCACCACGCGGCCGTTCTCAAAGACAAACAGCACGTCGGCCTTGTAGTCCTCGGGGTCGATGACCCAGATGACACTCTCGTCGGGTTCCATCTCGAGGTCGGTGGGCAGGTACGAGCCCAGCTGGGCCGACTTGGTGTCCTCAAACGCCGCAACCTTGCACTTGTACACCTGACTCTTGTTGGTAAAGACCAGCAGTTCGTGGGTGTTGGAGGACGGGAATTCGATAAAGGGTTTGTCACCGTCCTTGTACTTGAGCGTGGTCGCCTTCTTGAGCACGCGGTCCGTCATCTTCTTAAGGTAGCCATCGCGCGAGAGCATGATGGTCACCGGGTACTCCTCGACCTCGGGCTCCAAGCTTACCTCGATAATCTCATGGGGCTCGATTCTGCCCGTACGGCGCGGCATCACGTACTTCTTGTTGACCGCGGCCAGCTCGTCGCTGATGACCTTCTTGATGTTCTCCTCGCTGGAGAGGATCTCCTCAAGCTCGGCAATCTCGCCCTCAAGCTTGGCGATGTCCTTGGTGCGGTTGAGGATGTACTCCTCGTTGATGTTGCGGAGCTTGAGCTCGGCAACAAACTCGGCCTGGGTCTCATCGATGTCGAAACCCTTCATAAGGTTGGGCACGACCTCGGCTTCGAGCTTGGTGCCGCGGATGATGGCAATCGCCTTGTCGATGTCGAGCAAGATGGCCTCGAGGCCGTGCAGCAGGTGCAGGCGCTCGGACTTTTTGCCCAGGTCAAAGTTAATGCGGCGACGCGTGGACTCAATACGCCACTTGACCCACTCGTGCAGGATCTGGCGCACGCCCATAACACGGGGATAGCCGTCGACGAGCACGTTGAAGTTGCACGAGAACGAATCCTGCAGCGTGGTCGAGCGATAGAGCTTGGCCATGAGCTTGTCGGGGTCGACGCCGCGCTTAAGGTCGATGGCGATGCGCAGGCCCGAGAGGTCGGTCTCGTCGCGGATGTCAGCGATTTCCTTGACCTTGCCCTCCTTGGAGAGCTTGACGATGCGCTCGATGATGACATCGGTCTTGGTGGTGTAGGGGATCTCGTACACCTCGATGATGCGCTCTTCGGGAATCCAGCGCCAGCGGGAGCGAATCTGGAAGCTGCCAAGGCCGGTCTCGATAATCTTTTCCATCTCCTCGCGGCGGTAGATGATCTCGCCGCCGGTAGAGAAGTCGGGCATGGGCATGTACTCGAGTAGGTCGCAATCGGGATCCTGCAGGTAATGCATGGTTGCGGTGCAGACCTCGTTGAGGTTGAAACCACAGATGTCAGACGCCATGGCGACGCCGATGCCCTTATTGGCCGAGACGAGGATGTTGGGGAACGTGGTGGGCAGCAGGCGCGGCTCCTTCATGGCGCCGTCGTAGCTGTCGACAAAGTCGACCGGGTCCTTGTCAATGTCCTTGAAGATCTCGGCGCTGATGGGGGAGAGCTTGGCCTCGGTGTAACGCGAGGCGGCGTAGCTCAGGTCGCCCGAATAGTATTTGCCAAAGTTGCCCTTCGACTCCACGAAGGGGGCAAGCAGCGCTTCGTTACCCGTCGCCAGGCGCACCATCGTCTCGTAGATCGCGGCGTCGCCGTGCGGGTTGAGCTTCATAGTCTGACCCACGATGTTGGCGCTCTTCTGGCGCTCGCCCTTGAGCAGACCCATTTTGTACATGGTGTAGAGCAGCTTGCGGTGCGAGGGCTTAAAGCCGTCGATCTCGGGGAACGCACGCGAAACGTTGACGCTCATAGCGTAGGGCATGTAGTTGACCTCGAGCGTCTGCGTGATCGGCTGGTCGGTGACCTCGGAGTGCAGGCCGATGACGTTCTCGGCGTTGACCTGCTTTTTCTTTGGCTGGTTCTTCGTCTTCTTCTTTGCCACGATTTCCTCTTGAACTTCTTATGGGCCGTCGTTGTCGATTTGCTGCTATTGCAGGTCCAGCTGGTCCAGGTATTCCTTGCCGTGCTCGGAGATATGGCGCTTGCGGCCCGCCTCGTCGTTGCCCAGCAGCAGGTTGAACATGGTTTCCATCTTGGTGACGTCCTCGGGCTCCACCTTGATCAGACGACGCGTCTCGGGGTTCATGGTGGTGAGCCACATCATGTCCGGATCGTTCTCACCAAGACCCTTGGAGCGGTTGATGGAGCACTTTTGGTCGCCGATCTCCTTAAGAATGCCGTTCTTTTCGAGCTCGGTGTAGGCAAAGTAGGTCTTTTCTTTGCAGTTGATCTCGTAGAGCGGCGACTCGGCGATATACACGTAGCCTTCGTCGATAAGCGTGGGCACCAGGCGGTAGAGCATGGTGAGTACGAGCGTGCGGATGTGATAACCGTCGACGTCGGCGTCCGTACAGATGATGACCTTGTTCCAGTTGAGGTTGTCCAGGTCAAAGGCACCGAGGTTCTTGATGCGCTTGTCTTTGATCTCCACGCCGCAGCCCAGCACGCGCATGAGGTCCATGATGATGTCGGACTTAAAGATGCGTGGATAGTCCTCCTTTAGGCAGTTGAGGATCTTACCTCGGACGGGCATGACACCCTGGAACTCGGCATCGCGCGAGGTGCGAATGGCACCTGCTGCCGAGTCGCCCTCTACGATGTAGATCTCGCGACGGCTCTTGTCCTTGGAGCGGCAATCGATGAATTTCTGCACGCGGTTGGCCATGTCGGTCTTTTGCTGCAGGTTGGTCTTGATGCTCTGACGCGTCTTCTCGGCATTCTCGCGCGAGCGCTTGTTGATGAGCACCTGCTCCATGATCTTGTTGGCGGCGTCTTTGTTCTCGATCAAGTAGGTCGAGAGGCGCTCCTTAAAGAATGCCGTCATGGCCTGCTGGATAAAGCGGTTATTGATGGCCTTCTTGGTCTGGTTCTCGTAGGACGTCTGGGTGGAGAAGCAGTTGGTCACCAGCACCAGGCAGTCCTGGACGTCCTGCCACTTAATGCCGCTCTCGTTTTTGTTGTATTTGCCCTGTTGCTTAATGTAGGCATCGATGGCGCTGGTCAGAGCGCTACGTGCCGCTTTCTCCGGCGAGCCGCCGTTCTCGAGCCAAGAGGAGTTGTGGTAGTACTCCTGCATCATGAAAGTGCGCGAGAAGCACATGCAAGCAGTGATTTTTACGTTGTAATCGGGCAGGTCCTCGCGATCGCGACCGCGACGGTCGGCCTCGATAAAGAAGGGCTCGGTAAGGTAGTCGGTACCGACCTTCTCGAGCACGTAGTCCTCGATGCCTCTGGGATAGCAAAAATCCTCTTCGGAAAACACGCCATCGTCGCCTTCGATGCGCAGGCGGAAGGTCACGTTGGCGTTGACCACGGCCTGACGGCGCATGGTCTCGCGATACCAGTCGTGGGGAATGCTGATGGAGGTAAAGACCTCAAGATCGGGGCGCCACTTGATGGTGGTGCCGGTGCGGTCCTCGTCGCTGGGCTCAATCTCGAGCGCCTTCTTTTTGGCGCCGACGACCTTGCCCTTTTTAAAGTGCAGGGAGTACTTGTTGCCGTCGCGCCAAACCGTGACATCCATGTACTCGGAAGCGTACTGAGTCGCGCATGAGCCCAGGCCGTTGGTGCCGAGCGAGAAGTCGTAGTCGCCGCCCTGGTTGTTGTTGTATTTGCCGCCGGCGTAGAGCTCGCAAAAAACGAGTTCCCAGTTAAAGCGCTTCTCGGAGGGGTTCCAGTCGAGCGGGCAGCCACGGCCGTTGTCCTCTACCTGAATGGAGCCATCGCGAAAGGCGGTAAGGGTGATGAGCTTGCCGTAGCCCTGGCGCGCCTCGTCAACGGCGTTGGACAGGATCTCGAAGGCGGCGTGTGCACAGCCATCGAGTCCGTCCGAGCCAAAGATAACGGCAGGGCGCAGACGTACGCGCTCCTCGTCCTTGAGCTGGCGGATGCTGTCGTTACCATAGTTTGCGGTGTTTTTTGCCATACTCGCTCTCTCGGTGCTCCTTTGCTGCGTTTAAGTCATATAGATAGTCAAGGTAGCATAGCCCAGCCCACAGACGATTCCAACCAACACGAAATCCATCGAACGCGCGTTCGTTATCGGTATGGAAACTGACGGCTTATCAAATGATAGAATTGCCGCCACAAATGTTTTTATTAAGGGGGCTCACAGTGACCGAGAAAGAGAAGATGGAGCGCGGGGAGTGGCATGATGCCAACTTTGACGAGGAACTTCTGGCAAAACGGGCGAGGGCAGAGGAGCTCTGCTATGACTTCAATATGGGAAAACCCGGAAGCAACGCGCAGCTTGACGCCCTAAAAACCTTGCTCGATACCGATCTTCCGGCGGGGCTGACGGTCCTTTCGCCTGCCTACTTTGACTACGGGGACAAGACAACCTTTGGCGACGGCTGCTTTGTGAACCATGGCTGCTACTTTATGGACGGTGGTTCTATTACCTTTGGTGACAACGTGTTTATTGGACCGTTTTGCGGCTTCTATACCGCTTCGCATCCCCTTGGGGCAAAAGAGCGCAACTTGGGTCTCGAGAGGGCTCTGCCCATTGTTGTTGGCGATAACTGCTGGTTTGGCGCGAACGTGTCCGTACTCCAGGGGGTTACCATCGGCAGCGGCTGCGTTATCGCTGCGGGAAGTGTTGTGACGGAAGACCTTCCGGACAACGTGATGGCGGCAGGCGTTCCCGCGGTCGTCAAGAAGATCATCGAACAATAACGGAGCTATCAAACGATGGGGCACGCATGGTTCCGGCAAATCCGGTTATTGGCGTGCGCGTTGGCCATGCCGATAAGTCCCACTTACTCGGTTCCTTCCGACTCAGTTCTGCCCGAGTAAGATTGAAAAGCGAATCGAAATCGCTGTGCCGTATGGCGATGACGAACATGATTTCCATAATGACAGATATAGTTGACATCTTTTGATTGATGCAATATATTTCTGTCATGTTGCAACGGATATCTGTCCACATTTACGAAAGGAACTCCATGCCGGGCAAAAAGAACCTACGCATGAAGGCGGCACGCGCGGCGGCTGGCCTTTCGCAAGCTGACTTAGCCCAAGCCGTGGGCGTTACGCGCCAAACCATCGGCCTTATCGAGGCGGGCGGCTACAACCCCACGCTCAATCTGTGCGTGGCAATCTGTAAGGCGCTGCGCGTTACGTTGAACGACTTGTTTTGGGAAGACGAAACCGACGCCGACCCTAATGCTCTTTAGGAGTTCACTATGAAATATGAAGATCTGAAAATCGTGCAAAAGTGGCGTGAATATGCCGGCCCAAAGGATGAACGCCTGGAGGCTGAGAACGCGAAGATCTACAAGATTGGTTTCGTGCTGCTTTCGTTTGGCATGTTGATGATCTTTTTCTACCAGTTTATAGCTCGACAGGTTGCGTGGGTTCACAGCGACGCCAGTGAAATGCCGCATGGCTTTGCAACGCCGTTCGAGGCAGCCATGTATTTGTGGCTCGTTCTCGTGATGTTGATTTGCGCAGGACTGCAAACGCGG
Source organism: Collinsella aerofaciens (assembly GCF_015556945.1). Taxonomy (GTDB): domain Bacteria; phylum Actinomycetota; class Coriobacteriia; order Coriobacteriales; family Coriobacteriaceae; genus Collinsella; species Collinsella aerofaciens_AO. The sequence continues at coordinate 10,354 of NZ_JADNNH010000021.1, forward strand.
AAGGGCTATGTCGATACCAATCGTTTTGGGCAAACCGAGCATCTTCCTGTTGGATATTTCCTGCTTGTCAGCGGTCTTAGCGGCGCCGCGTTCGCGCTTGTTATTGCCGCAATGCGCTGTATCGCTGAGGCGCAGATCGTACCGCTCGAAAGCGTTTTTTGGTTGGCGAACTTGGCCACGGGCGTGTTCTGCGGTGCGACGATTTTCGCGGCCACGTTTGCTGCCCTGTGCGCAACGTTTTTCACGGCGAAAAGACGCCGTGCCAAGCTCGAGGCAGAACTCGACTCCTCTGACGACATCTAATGCGTAATGGGCTGGCTCTGGGTATCCAGAACCAGCCCTTTTTGGTGCTCGATGAGCCGAGTCGGCGTCTCTCACAAAAGTAACTAGGAGCTAGCGAGGCCTATCCGAATTGACCTCATTGGCGGTGTCGGTTTCGAGCGCCGTGCGGCGGGCGCTGTAGGCGACGAGCCCGGCGCCTGCCGCGGCGAGTGCTGCAGCGGCTGCCGTAAGGGGAGCGTTGACATCGCCCGTGCCCGCAAGCGCGCCCGCTTTTCCGGAGCGCTTGTTATTGCCGTGGTCCTTGCCACTGCCGGAGCTGCTTCCGCCGGAGCCGCCGCCCTTGTCAGTACCGCCGCCACTTGAGCCGCCATCGCCGTCGACCGTCATCGGGGCGTCGTGAAGCCCCGTCGTATCCGCGCTGTCGCATACGCCGACCTGAACTTCTGAGCGTTCGCATGCCGCGTCGGGCACATGAAGCTCGTGCAGTACGGCACCCAGCGTCGAGTTTGCGCCCGGTCGAATTTCCTCGAGCGTTACGGGATCGAGCGCCACCAGATTACGTGCCTTCGCATACAGCGTTACGCGTTTGCCCACTTCGTCGCTCCAACTCTCGGGGATGGCGAAGCTCATGCGGAACTGTGCCGTGCAACCCGGTGCCAGCACGGCGTTGCCGTTGTCGGCTACCAGCGGGTGCGTTGCAAAACGTGTGCCCAGCGTCTCGAGCGCGTACTTCACGTGTGCCATGTCGTTGGCCGAAGCGTCCTCGGCAAGCTCTGGATCGTAGATCGAAGCCATGCGTGCGTTCATTCCGAATCCGATGGATGCGCTGGAGAACGGCTGGCTGGAGCCCTCTCGGTATAGATCGATCGTGCCGGCGGTCAGCAAGGTGTTGCCGTCGTTTCGCACCGTGACCATGAAGGATTCGCCTGCTGCCCCGGGCACCACCGCGCCCGAGGTAGCGACCGCGCCCGTCGGAGTGGCACACGCCACCAAGGGCACTTCGATGCCGTGTAGTTCTGCCTCGCTCTTCTCCGCGCTCACAATGTGCGTGGCGAGCGCGGAGAGCATGCCTCCCGACGTCAAAAATGTCGTTATCTGATCGACAGGGTGGTCCAGCTCGCACATCACGAACGGCTCCGTGAACAGATCGCCTGCCAAGGTGCTGGCGAAGATGCGGAAGTGCTTGCCCATCACTGCTACCGGGTTGCCTTCTTCGTCGTAGGTTTGTCCCACCTTGCCATCGGTGTTCTCTACATAGAGCACGCACCTGCCGTTGTTGCTTACGCTAAACGATGCCGGGCCACAGCCTGCGGCACCCACGGGCTGCGTTGCAAATGCCGATGCGCCTCGCGTCCAAGCAATATGCTGCAGTTGCTCGTTGACGGTTGCCAAAAAGCCCGTGTGCTGCGGCCACGGCACCGCGTGGGGTACTGTGGCATCTGGCGACATAACGCCCCAACCCGCGATGGACTGGCCGATCACGGCGTACGACGCGCAGCCACAACCGCCTGCAGTCTCGTATGCAACGGGCACCACCATTTTGCCGTTGATATTCTCGGGCGCGCCCAGCTCGATGCTCGATGGTGCCTGCGGAAAGTGGAGGACCTGACGGAACGTGAGACTGTCGCCCAAATTATCCGACCACAGGGTAAAGCATTCCAGCGCAACCTCGGCCTCGCTGCCGAGCGCCTTCTCTGCGGTGGTTCCGCGGCGGTGGAGGTAAGCGCCCGACAGGCGCCCGTCGACCAGCGTCTTGCCCACCGTGATACGCGGGCACTGCAGGCAATGGTAGCCATCCTCCTGAAGGCGGCCGCGCGAGATGCTGCGCCACGACGTGTGCGATATCACGCGAACTCCGTCGTTGCTTATGCGCAGGCGCACAACGGACAGTATGCCGGATGTGCTCGCCGTATCGAAAAGGGTGTTGTCGCCGGCGGGGCGCTCGCCCGAGACCAGCAGCACGTAGGCGTCCTGGTTTCTCCTCCCGTCTGTATATTCCACCACGTCGAAGTCGTAATCGAATATGCCGTTGCGCTCCACGTCGCCCTCGCCAAACCCAAGGGAGAAGTCCACGGGCGTGGGAGCGGACCACGTGCCGTTCGTCTTTGTATGCACCACCAGGCGCGAGCGACCATTCTCGCCGTAGCGCACCGAGGCGATACGGAATAGGCACTCCACGCCGGCAATCATCGTTAGCTTCATGTGGGCTTCGCTGAGCACGCCGGAAAACAGTACGTTGTCGCTCGAGGGTTTTATGCCGCCACGCTCGTTCTCCGACACGCCGGCAGAATTGGCGTTCGGGTCGGCAACGGTGTTCGTTGCCTGGCCGATGTAGGTGTACTCATACATCGGCGCGGCGTTTTCGTCGTTTTCCATCAGTGCGTGGACGAAATGTTCGACCTGTCCCGTGTCGTCGCTTTCTGCATCCGCCTCGAGCTCAATGCGCGTGACCGACCGGTCCCAATCGCGTACGGTAGGCGCGACATTCCTTGCAGTGGCCTTAACCTCGGCGCGTGCGAGCAGCTCGGCGTTGGTGACGATGGTGGCCGATGCGATAAATTGCGGCACACCACCCGCCTCGGCGTTGCCGGCCGAGCCGAAACAGGCATCCAGCGTGTAAGGCGCATCTCCGCCCAATGCGAGCTCAGAGCGCTGGAGCACATACTGGTTGCCATTGTTCACCGACATATTCCACGAATCGAGGAGTGTGGGCCACGACCCCGACCAAGCCTTGGTGGTCCACTTGAACATTACGAACTGGAGTATCACATCGACATCGACATCTGCACCTACGCGCAGTCGCGGAAGCTGGTGTCCATCTGCCTTCTCGTACCCAATGAACAGCGTGAGGGATGCGGCGCCGCGCACGGCAGACGAGGCGACGCCTGCAACGCCGGCGCCAAAGGTGACGGCAAGTCCAATCTGGATGGTGAACGAGCCAGACGTGTTTGAATAGTCGAGCGAAATGTTTTTAAAAAACGCCGCGCCGCTGCCGTGCGTGTGGGCACCCACGGCGAGCGCCAGCTTCGCCAGCACCCAGGGGTTGACGTTTAGGAAAAACGGCACCGGTCCTAGGGTAAACTGCTCGGTCCAATTGAGGTCGGTTCTTACCTGGAAGAGGGCCTTAATATTGCCGTATGCGGGGTCGTTGTTGTTACCCCAGGTTTTGCCCACCCAATCGTAGGCGAGCGAGCCGTACAGCTGTGTGGCGATATCCATCGTGAACAGCAGCGTGCAATGGTGGCGAAGGAGCTTGGTGTTTCTTGGATCGGTGCCCGAACCGGCACTCATACTCTTGTACTGATTCCACTTCCCCTCCATCTCGTCGAGGTAGCGGTTTGTCTGCTTGGCGCCCGACTCGCGCGGCGATTTCTTCCAGTATTCCGGATCAGGGTTGCCCGAATCGTTCATATAGCTGGCTGGTTTGTATCCTCCGCCAAACAGCACGTATCCAGCAAACGAGAAATCGAAGAGGATCGGAAATGTGGGCATCCAGCACGTGAACTTATTGCCGCCGATGCCGGGAAACGCCGCGGGGAAATCAAACGGAGTGATCTCTTGGTCCATGGTGGTGGGGACGATAGTGGTCGATCCGGATTCCGCCTTTGCCGCCGGCGCGGTAGCAACGGCCATGGGGGAGGAGAGTGTATAGGTCTTGCCCTGATAGTCGAGGACAAAGCGCAGCTTGCATCCTTCCTCCAGAAGGTTTGACGCTGCATCGAGGAACTTGTCTTCGAGCGTGAACGTCGCCAGATTATCCGCGCCCGATGCGCTGGCCTTGACTTGGCCAATCTGCGTGACGGTTTCGGATGGGCTGCCCGCAGCGGGCATCACTTTATTGATATGTAACGTTGCCTGCCCGCCCTGCGGCAGATGGGCCTGCACGGTAAAAGCGTGCGTGTTGGGCTGGTCGTTTGCCGTGTCGTCCTTCGGCAATGCCATGAACGTGGCTTCAGCGTACTGGATGTCCCATTCGTCGAACGTGAGCTGGCGGAAGTACGGCTCGCCGTCGGAAAGCGGACGCGTGGGCGCGGTTATGGCGGTGCCGCCCTGGATACGCGCAAGGGGAATCTCGACATCACGGTAGCCCGCCATGCTAATGGAGATGCCGCCGTTAAAGTCGTACGCGTCGAGAAGCGTTGCCTCGTCCACGTAGCCTTCCGAAAGAGGGGCGACCTCAAAGATGGCCGTGCCCTCGTCGTCGGTAGTGGCGGAGAGCTGCTTGCCCGCGGCATAACGCGACGCGAGCGTGACCTGGGCTCCCTTGATGGGCATATTCTTGTTGGCGACGTCGACCACGACCACACCAAACATGGTGCGCGAGAGAACGAGCACCTTGAAGGGGTCTTCTTCGTCGGCATAGGCTTTGGTGGGGGCGAATGGCAGTATGAAGGCGTTTGCGCTTCCCGGCACGCGCGGCAACATAATGCTCGCCAGCGAGGACGCTCCGGCAACAAGTAGCGAACGGCGATCAAGCATTTTGGGCTCCCATCCCGCAAGTATCGGTGGAAATAATCCAATTTTGCGAGAAGGCGCCTCGTGGCGGTAGTGCCGTTCGAGGGCCAAAATGTCCAATTTGAGCGCGCGAAAGCGCCGGGTTCCGGAACGTGTTCGATGCGCTTGGCAGCCCGGTTGCTAACGCAACATATGCGCGACCAGCTCCGCGCGCGTGCCGATGCCAAGCTTGGCGTATACGCCTGATAGGCGGTTTTTGACGGTGCCCGGCGAAACTTCCATGTGGCGTGCGATTTCGGCGTTGGTCCATCCGCGGCAGGCGAGCATGGCCATGGTGAACTCCGTGGTCGTTAAATCGTCGGCCACGTCCTCGCCTGAATCGGGGTTGTGGATGCGCCGCCAGCCGTAGCTGAATCGATACGTAATCTCGATGATACGTGCGAAATCGTCTGGGTATTGCGATTTTAGGCATGCCTCGATGAGTCCCTGCAAAAGGCCGTGGTGCTCGCCGATGAGTTCGATAAGGCCGTCGGGGCGCGCAATGTTCCAAGCGGCTCCGAAGTGCGTTTTTGCGGCGTCGACGTCTTTGAGACTCATGCATGCCATGGAAGCTGCCAAGTGCAGGAACAGCTCCGAGATGGGATAGCTTCCCTGTTTCATAATCAGGGCGTTTTCCGCCATGCCCAGGCTGCGGCCGTATTCGCCGCGCAGATACAAGGCGTGCGCCATCACGTAACTGGCGAACAAGCGCAGGCCTTCGGGCAGATGCGCCGCAAGTGGATAAAACTCTTCGGCAGAATACGGGGAAGGCAGGTGCAGCAGGACACTCGCGGCCGAGGCGAACAGGATATGCATGGCGTGGATGGCGGGCGATTCCTCGTCGGTGGGCGCATCGAGAATGCCCGCAAGGCAGCGGCGGGCGTCGGCGATACGGTTGAGCGACAGGCTGGCGTATCCGCAGATAAAGCATGCGGAATAGCGCAGTGCGGGATCGGTGGCGTCAAGATAGGGGCGCGCCGTCTTGGCAGCGAGGGTGGCCTGCCCGCGAAAGTACAGCGCTTCTGCCGTAGCAATGGCGCGCGAATCGGGGTCGGAAATGCCTGCAACCGCAGCGTCAATCTGCCCCGGCACAAAGGCGGTGCACATCAACGGCATGGGAACGCATGGGTAGCTATCGCAGTCCATCTTCCATCTCCCAACAGCTGGCAACAATAGCAGCAATTGTACCCCTGTTGCTCGGAACTGGAATTTGTGGGCCTTGCCTACGATTATGCCGAACGTATAAAGGAAGAGCCTATTGGCGATGCTCCCAAGGTGGTTACCGAAGCCTAGCTGACCTCGATATTCGGAAAAATTGCCACCCCTGCAAAAAGCTCTGTCGCAGCGATGGGAAACGCATCTTCTGGGCATTCCGGCGTCTCCAGCCAGCGCTGGACTGCTGCTGTCGCCTGCGCGTTGGCGAGTGGGGCGTGGGGACCGTCCGGCAACCAGCGGTGACGGGCGAGCCCTGCCGCGTGCGTGGCCTCCATCGGCGTAGACCCATGACCCGCATGGCATCGGAGAAGTCCACCATGGCGTCCAGGACCTTACCGTCCGGCACGTCCAGCCTAGCGGCTCTCTTGAACCCTAGGTCGAAGGGGGCGTTGTACAAGGCATATGGGGCCGAGTGGAAGTGGATCAAAAGAGCGTTACTTGACGTTTCATGCATAATGCCAACCGCCCCGCGACATCACGTTCGCAGCGCGCAGGGGCCGGAGAATCTTCGTGATGAGAGTTGACGTCTAATACCTTGCATCGTATAGTGTGTATAGCACAGTATATGACGAGAGGAGGTGTGCGGATGGAGGCACAGATGAAGCGCGGCTTCCTGGAGGCCTGCGTGCTCGCGGCCGTCTCCGGCGAGGAGTCCTACGGCTACCAGATCGTGAAGGACGTGCCCGCGAGCATGGGGCTCACGGAGTCGACGCTCTACCCGCTGCTCAAGCGCCTGGAGAAGGCCGGGTGCATCACGGCGCGCTCTGCCGAGCACAACGGGCGGCTGCGCCGGTACTACCGCATCACGGACGATGGGCGTGCGCGCATCGAGGGGTTCCTGGCCGAGTGGCCGTCCGTACGGGAGATTTACGCATACGTTGAGGGGGCGCACCATGACGCGCGATGAGTTTCTGGGCCGGTTGGGCGAGCTGCTTGCCTGCCTGCCGGCCGAGCAGGTGGAGGAGACCAAGGCGTTCTATGCGGAGGCCATCGCCGACCGCATGGAGGACGGTATGAGCGAGGAGGAGGCCGTGGCCGCCATGGGCGCCCCCGGCGAGGTTGCCGAGGCCACGCTTGACGACCTGCCCGCCGTGCCGCGCGCGATCGCGAGGACGCGCCGGCGCAGCACCGCGCTGCTGTGGGTGCTGACCATCGTGGGCTCCCCGGTGTGGGTGCCGCTGCTCGCCGCCTTCGCCGCCGTGGCCGTCACGGCCTATATCTGCATCTGGGTGCTGGCGCTCTGCGTGTGGATCGTCGCGGCGGCACTCGGGGGCGTGGGCGTAGTTGAGCTCCTGCTTGCCGTAAGCGGCGTCACCATCGGCCACTTCCCGTACGCCCTCGCCTCGGCGGGCGTGGGGCTCGGCCTCGTCGGCGTGGCGCTCTTCGTTGGTGCTGGCGCTTGGGCCGCCTCAAAACAAATTGCGCGCCTCTCGGCGCTCTGGGCGAGGAAGGCCGCCTCGCCCTTCTGGAAGGGTAAGGGCGAGAAGGGCGGCGCTGCCGCGCATCTCGCGGCGTAGAAAGGAGTGAGTACCATGACCAGCGCGAAGAAGATCTACCTCGCCGTGGCGGGCGGGCTCGTTGCCGCGGGTGTTGTCCTCGCGGGCATTGGCTTTATCGCTTCGGGTTTCGACCCGGCCGTGTTCACAACCCAAATCGACACGCGCGACAGCACCATCGTGCTCGGCGGCGTCGAGGTGGACGACCCGACGGGCCTCCCCCTCATCGAGCAGCTCGCCGGAATCGGCGAGGTCGACACCTCCGGCATCACCGCGTCCGAGTCCCCTGCTGCCCCGGAGGCGCCCACCGCTCCCTAAGCATAGCGTGCCCGGACGCCCCGTCCGTCGGGCTGTGCAAGCCTGTGGAACCCGGACCTCAACCCCAACCCAACCGGCCTCGAGCCTGCGTCGATTCGCTCCCCGTCCCGCGCGGGGGCCCATGACGCATACCCAAAATCCATCCGAGGAGAAAGGAACGCAATGACGACAACCATGCCCCTCCGCCTTCACGGGGTCACGAAGGCGTACCGCGGGAGGACCGTCCTCGGCCCCATCGACCTCGCCCTCGAGGCGGGGCGCGTCTACGGGCTCATCGGCGAAAACGGCGCCGGGAAGTCAACGCTCATCTGTATCGTCACTGGCACCGCCAGCCCCAGCTCGGGCTCGGTTGAGCTGTTCGGCGAGCGCGGCGGGCGCGGGCTTGCCGCCGCCCGGAGGCGTATGGGCTACATGTCCGACGCGAGCTCGGCCTACCCGGGGCTCTCTGCGCGGGAGAATGGATTTGCAACGGTTGCTTAAACATTTTTTACAGGGACAGCCCTGCGTTCCTGAACTCAACTGGGCTCATGTAGACCAGTGTCGAAGGGGCAGTCGCCCCAGTCCGCGTACCAGACCTGTGTGCCGCCGAGGGAATACTTCCTCCAGTAGGGCCAGTGCGGGACGTCCATCCTCTCTTCCTTTCGGGGCGTCAGGCGCCGGGCCCAAGGCCGCACCTGCGCCCCAGCTCCGCCACGAGGGCGTCGTTGTCTCTGACCGAGACGATGGCGTCGCCGTCGTAGGGCGCCTCGATGTAGACGCGGTCGAGCGAGTTGGCCGTCCCCGCCCAGAGCGTCCTGGTGCGCCGGACGCCCCGCACGTGGGCGTAGGGTATCACCGAACGCGTCCCAGCGTACACGACGACGAGGCGGTCGCCGTAGAGCTCGAGGCGATTGCTGCGGACGGGAAGGGCAGCCAGGGCCACGAGGGCCGGGATGGACAGCAGCGCGAGCCAGCCCCATAGGAGCGCGGGACTCGAGCTCAGGAAACACGCGATACACGCCGCGGATAAACCGCCCGCCACAATCACCATGGCCGCTATGAACCACGGGTCTGTCCTGCCGGGGAACACCCGCTCCGGCCGCTCGCCCTTCTCACCCATTACGGCCCTTCCGTCTCTTGCACCCCTCCCGGAACTGTCCGCATCAGTATAGCCAATGCTTTTTCTGATTTGTTGAGAAGCCGGCATTTGGGGGCATTTTGGATAGCGAACAGTTCAAACAAGAAGCTGAGAAAATAGAACAAAGCCTGAGTGCCTTGAGAGTCGCCGAGCGCAATGCAGTGATTCCCTTTATGAACGGCGACTTTACCCAATGGGATCTATATCTGGCATCCTCCTCTGAGTATGCGATGAGACTGATAGACGGATTTATCTCCATGCTCGAATCGAGGAATCTTGTTTGCGTCGCCCAGCTTCTCCGCGCACAGGTTGGAGTCTGCCTGCGGACATTCGCGTTATTCGCCGCCGAAGACCAGGATGACTTTCTCCCAAAAGGCTGCCAAGTACCATGGCGTGAGCGTTGGGGTAGCCATCATCCAGCGTGGATACATCCGGATGCGCATAGATCCAGACGATTCCAACGTTCTCGTATTTCCCGTGCAGGTAATCGAAGAGGGCAAGCGACACCATGCGGTTGCCGCCGACGGTCACGACTCTGTCGGGGTTTTCTGCCGTAAGCTTCCTCTGCGCATCCTGAATCCCCGCCAGGACTTCGTCCTCGGCATAGATGCGAGCTGCCTCCCATTCCTCATATCCAAGTTTTGGGACGCGTTTCACAATGCCGAGTGGAACCCCTGGACAGTCGGATCACGTGGTGGCCCCCTTTGAGAGGCTCACGAGCATGGTGGTCCCGTTCTCGGAACTTGCTTCGACCTCTACCGTGCCACCGTGAAGCGCTGCAATCTCCCAAACGAGTGCTAGTCCGAGTCCTGCGCCACCGTATGCCCTGCTGCGGGATTTGTCTAGACGGAAGAATGGTTGGAAGATGCTCTCTCGGTACTGCTTGGGTATTCCCGGGCCCTCATCTTTGACTCGCAGGAGTACGTGGCTGTCGCTGTCGCTGATGGAGACGTTGACAGTCGAGTCGGGACGGCTGTAACGGATGGCATTTTCGACCAGGTTAAACACCAGCCGATAGAGGAGCGTGTCGCTCCCGATTGTTAAAGCGTCTCCAGCACAATTGAGGGCTATGCCCTTATTCTCGGCAAGTGGCGCAAGGTCGGTGAGGACCTCTTCGGACAAGGGGCCAAGTTCAACATCGTCCTCGCAAGGAACGCTGCGGAACTCGCTCATCTCGAGCAACACCTTGGTCATTCGCGACATCCGTTCGGTTTGTTCTTGTAGCAGGTCGAGCAGCTCGGCTGTTTCGGGTTGCAAACCGGGGTGCTCGGAGATGAATAGTTCAATCTGTGCTTGCATAAGGGCGAGCGGGGTGCGCAGCTCGTGTGCGGCGTTGCCGGTAAACTGACGCTGTGCAGAGAACCCTTCGCCAAGACGGGCGATCATGTCGTTGAAAGAGGCGCTGCATCGTTGTAGCTCGGTGGGCACATCTTCACTGAGTCTGATTTCGCTTAGGTTGTCAGGCTGCACGCGCTCTACCTGGGCGGTAAAATCCCGTAGCGGCTTGAGCGCGTGGCCGCTCACAAAGTATGCCAGCACGCCGCCAAGGAGTGTGACTCCGGCCGTGATGTACCAGGCTGTCGTGCTAAAAGACTCCTGTGCGTCGTTTACGACGATCGTGACCTCGTCATCGAGGGGTGTGTTTGTTGGGTCAAACGCCTGGGGCGCGTCTTTGCCGGGCGTGCTAAAAGCCGAGATGTCACTGCCGATGGCATCCATGTAGCGCATGCCCGTATAGCCGACCAGGCAGTTCGTCAGCACGCACGCTGCGCACGTGAGCAGCGCCGTCATAATCGTTATGCGCCATTGCAGCGAAAGCCTTTTCATTCTCTATCCTCCATAACGTAGCCCTCTCCAATCCGATTGCGAATCGGGTCGTATCCCAAAGCGCTGCGTAGCTTTTTGCGGAGTGACGAGATGTGAACGCGGGTTGCGTTGCTAAAGCTGTTCACGCTGCTATCCCAAACGTGCTCGATAAGCTCCTCTTGACTTACCGGACGTCCCTGATTAAGCATCAGGTATTCCAAGATTCCCGTTTCCTTGCGTGTAAGAGATAAAGCCTCGCTGTCCACGGAAGCGATGCGCGCCTTGGTGTCAAAGCTGAGCTTTCCGCAGGTTAAAACTATGTCGCTTTGTGTAAAGCGTCTGAGGGTAAGGCTGCGAATCCTTGCCGCAAGCTCGTCCAAATGAAACGGCTTGGTGAGGTAATCGTTGGCGCCGGCATCGAGTCCGGCGACTTTATCGGATACTTCGCCACGTGCGGACAGAATCAGTACCTTAGTTTCGCAGTCAGTTTTCCTAAGTTCCCTGAGTACGGTCATGCCGTCGATACGGGGAAGGTTGAGGTCGAGTACCACGAGGTCGAAGGCCTCAACGTCCAGTAGGTCGAGCGCCTCCTGTCCGTCGTGACAGCAGTCGACGCTGTACGCCAAGTTTCGCAAGCTGTGCGCGATTGCGTCACACAGCGCCCGCTCGTCCTCGACGATTAAAATACGCATAACAGTCTCCTTGCACATTTCAAATCGCGCTTAACACGGATTTTATAGTCGATATGGTCCAATAGGTCGTGTGACGAAAGGAGTGGTCAGGTTGTTCAAAGCGGTAAAACCCGTGGTACAGGTCGCTTTGTTGATCGTCGGAATTGCCATGGTGTGCTTTGGCGTTATGCGTGGCGAGGCGGATGCCGTGCTGGCCAAGGCGATTAGGCTGTGCTTGGAGTGTATCGGAATTGGATAAAAGAGAAAACACTGCGTCGCATGTTTTGGCTCGATTTCGCGGATTCATTCAGGCGGCGGCGACGCTCATCACCAACATTCACTTGCCAAACTTTGCCAAAGGCGGCATCTATCAGGGCGCGGGAAAAACAGTCTGCGTACCCGGGCTTAACTGCTATTCGTGCCCCGCGGCATCGGGCGCGTGCCCCATCGGGTCGTTCCAATCGGTGGTGGGTTCATCTAAGTTTAACTTCTCCTACTACGTTACCGGTACGCTCATTTTGCTCGGCGTGCTGCTGGGACGATTTGTATGCGGGTTTTTGTGCCCGTTTGGCTGGCTGCAGGAGCTGCTTCACAAGATTCCCAGCAAAAAGCTTTCGACAAAAAGGCTCAAGCCGCTCACGTACATCAAGTACGTCGTGCTGCTGTTTGCCGTGGTGCTGCTGCCCGTCTTGGTGGTTAACGACGTGGGGATGGGAGACCCGTTCTTTTGCAAATACGTCTGTCCGCAGGGCGTGCTCGAGGGCGCCATTCCGCTGGCCATTGCCAACGCCGGCATTCGATCTGCGCTGGGGCAGCTCTTTACCTGGAAACTTGCCGTTCTCATTGCCGTGGTAGTGCTGAGCGTTTTGTTCTATCGCCCCTTCTGCAAATGGATTTGCCCGCTCGGCGCATTCTATGCGCTCATGAATAGGGTGTCCTTGTTGGGGATTCAGGTCGACGCGTGCAAATGCGTCTCGTGCGGCAAGTGTTCAAGGGTTTGTCAGATGGACGTTGATGTGGTCCGCGCGCCCAATCATGCCGAATGTATCCGGTGCGGAAAGTGCATCGGGGCCTGTCCTGTCGATGCCATCAGCTATCGCTATGGCCTGGATGTGTCGGCGGAAAAGCTTCCCTTGACCGCCGATAAAAAGTAAACAAGCTTCGACAAAACGGAGGAATGACTATGAAGCTTTCTAAGATTGCGGCCCTGTTTATGGTGCCGGTATTGGCCTTGTGCCTTGTGGCATGTTCGGCGCCCGGTGGCAATGTGAGCGAATCTGCGAGCTCCGATCCTAAGATCGCAGAACTCACTGCGCAGAAGCCGGCCAATGCCGACGAGGCCGCCGAGCTGTATGCGAAGCTCATGCAGAAGGAGAACGAGATCTTTTCGAGTGATAACGCGCTGTGGGAAAAGGTATTCAATGCGGCCAATAAAGACTCGGCAATGATTGAGGACGGCAGCAATTACGGCGATTTTCTGCTCAAGACCATCGACGGCGCCAAGGATGAGTTCACGACGGATGAGCTTAAGACACTCAAGGCCGGTGCGCAGCAGATCAAGGAGATCGAGGACAAGCTCGAGAGCCTGGAGAAGGAGTTCCCCGGCTGTGGAAGCACGCCGAGTGCAGGCGAGAGCGTCGACGCTTCGACCGCTGGCATGACGGCTGGTGCCAATGCTTCGAGCGAGGCGACGAAGTTCCCCAGCTTTACGGGCAAGGACCTGGATGGCAACGACGTGAACAGCGACGAGCTGTTCTCTAAGAACAAGGTCACCGTCATGAACTTCTGGTTCACTACTTGCAAGCCGTGCGTGGGCGAGCTGGGCGATCTTGAGAAGCTGAATCAGGAGCTTGCCGAGAAGGGCGGCCAGGTCGTGGGCGTCAATTCCTTTACGCTCGATGGCAACAAGGGCGAGATCGCAGATGCCAAGGACGTGCTGAGCAAGAAGGGCGTGACATATAAGAACATCTGGTTCAAGTCGGATAGCGAGGCCGGTAAGTTTACGTCAAATTTGTTCTCGTTCCCGACAACGTATGTCATCGATCAGAATGGCAACATCGTAGGGGATCCAATCGTGGGAGCCATCAGCTCCGCTGAGCAGCGCGCAGCGCTCGACAAGCTTATCGACCAGGCGATTGCGAATAGCGAGCAGTAGAAAACGCGTAAAGCATGGCGAGGATCGCGCGCCGCTGTGCGGAGTAGTCCGCTGCCTTTCAAGATAATCTCCACCATACAGAGGTCCCGCTCGGGACCTCTTCTTTTGGGCGTCGTCCCGTTCGTTTTTTGGCGTGCTTCGTTACATTCCTCACTGGCTCCGGCAAAAAATGGGGATAGAGTAGGACAAACGCGTCGAATACGAACGGCGGGGGAGAGCGGGCAAGTGCGTCCGCGTGGGAGAGGTTGCCGTCCATGTTGGAGCTCAAAGGTATTTGCAAAAGGTACGTCACACAGTCGTTTACGCAGGTGGCGCTCGATAACGTGAGCCTGGCTTTTCGCGATAACGAGTTCGTGGCCATTCTGGGTCCCTCGGGCTCGGGCAAAACCACAATGCTCAACGTAATCGGTGGACTCGATCATTTCGATTCCGGCGACCTGCTCATCGACGGCATCTCGACCAAGGACTTTCACGATCGCGATTGGGATGCCTATCGCAACAACCGCATCGGCTTTGTGTTCCAGAGCTATAACCTCATTCCGCATCAGACCATTTTGGAAAACGTGGAGCTGGCACTTACGCTCACGGGCGTGGGGTATGGCGAGCGCCGCCAGCGTGCGCGCGAGGCGTTGGAGAAAGTCGGCCTGGGCGAGCACGTTAACAAGCGCCCGAGCCAGCTATCGGGCGGGCAGATGCAGCGTGTGGCCATCGCCCGTGCGCTGATCAACGATCCCGAGATTGTGCTGGCAGACGAGCCGACCGGCGCCCTGGACTCAACGACATCCGTACAGGTCATGGATCTGCTCAAGGATGTGGCGCGTGACCGTCTGGTTATTATGGTCACGCACAATCCCGAGCTGGCGTACCAATACGCCACGCGCATCGTTAACCTGGCGGACGGTAAGATCACCGACGATTCCGATCCTTTCGATGTCGCTGACGCCACGCGCCGCGAGGCCAAGCCTACGCGCAAAACCTCGATGAGCTTTGTGACGGCGCTGGGGCTTTCTGCCCGAAACCTTATGACCAAGAAGGGCCGTACGGCCATGACTGCCTTTGCGGGCTCGATTGGCATTATCGGTATCGCGGCGATCCTGGCGCTCTCCAATGGCGTAAACGGCTACATCAAAAAGGTCGAGGAGGATACGCTCTCGAGCTATCCGCTCGCCATTTCCAAGCAGGACTACGACCTGTCGTCTATGATGGGTGGTCAGGGGGCTGCGGATGATGACTCGCCTGAATATGTGGATTCGTCCGACGACAGTGCCGGCAGCAAGGCTAAGGGAACCGATAAAATTCCCGTGGTTACGGCCGTAAAGGATATGTTTGCGAGCGTTAAGTCTAACGACATGACGAGCTTTAAGGCATGGCTCGATGCCGGTGGCGACGGCATCGACAAAGATGTCAACGCCATTCAGTACGGCTACGGTGTATCGCCGGTTGTCTATCGTGCCGGCAAGGGCGATGAGAAGCCTGTCCGGCTGGTGCCCAACGCCATGACCGAGGCCATGAGCGGAGGCGCGAGCTCGGCGGCAACGGTGAGCATGGAATCCATGGGAACCTCGGTCTTTAACGAGATGATCGACGACCAGAGTCTGCTCGACAGCCAGTACGATGTCGTCGCCGGTCATTGGCCCACGTCTGCCAACGAAGCCGTAATGGTGCTTTCGAGCCGCGGCACGGTGGGCGACTATACGCTCTACAGCATCGGTGCGCTGGATATCGATGAGCTCAACGATCTGGTAAACAGTGCCATGACGGCCGACGGTAAGATCGAGACGCCCGAGACCGGCGCCGACTTTACCTACGATGATGCGTTGTCCACGACGTTTAAGGTGCTGTCGCCGGCCGATGCCTACCGCAAAAACGAAGAGACCGGCATGTGGACCGACATGTCTGACGACGCCGACTTTATGGCTGCCAAGGTTGCCGACGGTATTGACGTGCACATTGTGGGCGTGGTGCGACCTAACGAGACGGCCAATGCGAGTGCGTTGTCTCCGGGCATTGCCTATACGCATGCGCTGACTCGCCAGCTTATGGAGCGCGCCGCCGATTCGCAGATTGTGCAGGAGCAACTCGACCACCCCGAGACGGATGTCTTTACGGGCAAAACCTTCGACGAACTACAAGGCGAGGCCAAACAAGGAGTGGATCTGGGCAGCATGTTCAGCGTGGACAAGGCAGCGCTCAAGAGCGCGTTTTCGTTCGATACATCTGCGCTCTCGGGTGCGGCCGGCGGTATGGACCTGTCGGGTCTTGACTTGTCCGGGCTGGACATTGACCTTTCGGACGTTGGCAAGGACGTCGACATCAGTGACATCATGGCCAAGGCGCCAACCCCAGATTTCTCGGGTATCTTTGACGGTCTGGAACTCACGCCCGAGCAAATGCAGCAGGTGGGAACACTAGCCAACCAGCTGTTTGAGGGCTTTTTGCAGTCTGATCAGTTTAAGGCGCTGTCGCCCGATGATTTTAAGGACGCGTCAAAGCTCTCTGCCGCATTCTCGACGTATCTTGAGAATGATGACACAGCCCAGCAAATCCTGGCCCAGCTCAAAGCGCTCGGCGGCGATGCCCCGGCCGAGCGTCTGCAGCAGGCGATGACCGACTATGTGCAAAAGCAGCTGGCTCCGTATCTGCAGCAGGCTATGGATCAGGTGATGAAGTCGATCAGCGATCAGATTGCGGCGACGGTGTCAGCTCAGCTCAAGGCAGGCACAGCAGAGCTCATGGGCCAGATGGCGACGCAGATGTCGTCGAGTTTTGCTAACCTGGCGAGCGCCATGCGCGTGGATGCGAGCGCCTTTGCTCGTGCCATCCATTTCAACATGGACGCCGAGGACCTGAGTTCGCTCATGATGAGTTATGCCAAGGCGTCGCAGCTCACCTACGACAACAATCTGACCACGCTGGGCTATGCGGATGAGGCAGACCCCATCTCGGTCAAGATTTTCCCGCGCGACTTTGAGGCCAAGGAGCGCGTACTCGACCATATCGATGCGTACAACAGGCAGGTCAAAGCCGCCGGCCACGACGAGCAGGCAATCTCGTACACCGACTACATGGGCATCATCATGGGTTCGGTGACCGACATCGTGAACACCATCAGCTTGGTGCTCATCGCATTCGTGAGTATCAGCCTGGTGGTGAGCTCCATCATGATCGGCATCATCACCTACATCAGCGTACTGGAGCGCAAAAAGGAGATCGGCATCCTGCGCGCGATCGGCGCCTCGAAGCGCAACGTGGCCAACGTGTTTAACGCCGAGACGTTTATCGAAGGTCTCATTGCCGGCGTCTTTGCCATTGTCGTCGTGGTGGCCGTGAGTTTCCCGGTTAATACCTGGGCACTTGCTGCCAAGCAGGTACCCAACCTGATGAGCCTACCCGTGCAGGATGCGCTGGTGCTCATCGCAATTTCAGTGCTGCTGACGGTCGTTGCCGGCCTGCTGCCGGCCCGCAGTGCATCCAAAAAGGATCCTGTGGAAGCCCTACGCTCCGAATAATGTGACAAAGGGGCAGTCCCTTTGTCACGGCTAAAAGCAAGGAAGTCGCAAGGGTTGGGGCGGGGTTGTCGGCGAGTGCCCTCGGATACAATCGAAGCCGTGCTAGAAAGAGGCTTCGATGATTAGAAAATCGTTCTTTAATCCGTTCTCGTCGCTGCTGCTTGCGCTTGCCGGGCTGGCTTTTTTGGTCGATGTCCTGCCGCAGGTGGAAGGCCAGACGGGCGTGTTCGCGCCAGCTGTGCTCTTTTTGATGTGGCTGGTGGGCGGCCTGGTGCGCCTGTTTTACGAAAATGAGGCCAAGCGCAGCTTTGATCGCCATATGTTTAAAGCGAACCACGCGGCCGTTTGGAAACGCGTCGATGCGTGTTGGATTCAAGTTGATGCCGACCGGCTTGTGCCCGGCGACGTCGTCCGCCTATATGCCGGCATGCTCTGCCCGGTCGACGTGACCCTTGCCAAGGGCGACCAGGTCCTTGTCTCGGAATCGTCGCTTACAGGCGAGAGCGGTCAGACCGCCAAGCGGGAAGGGGAGACCGTTCGCGCGGGAACGACCATTGTCGACGGCAAGGCGTCGGCAACCGTCCTCGCCCGCATTGCCGATGAGCAGCCCGTTTTGCGCCGTCGCGCTCGAATGGGCACACAGTTTGGTGCCGGCGCCAAGAGCATCTGCGCCGCCCTGGTAAGATGCATGCTCATCGTACTGCCGTTTGTCATTATGATTCGAGGCTTTGTGCTGGGCGACTGGGCGCAGGCACTGCTGTTTGCCCTGGGCACGGCCGTGGGCCTGGTTCCCGAAATGCTGCCGGTTGTCACGAGCGTTTGCCTTTCGGGCAGTGCCCATCGACTAAAAAACAAGCAGGTCATCGTTAAGAACGTTGACGCCATGGAGTCACTGGGCTCCATGGACGTGGTGTGCGTTGACAAGACAGGCACGCTCACCGAAGATGCCGCGGTGCTCGAGTACTACACCGATATCCTGGGCAACGAAAGCGAGCAGACGCTCAACCTGGCGTATCTGGAGAGCACGAGCCAGGGGGCCGCTGCCAATCAGCTCAATCGGGCCATTGCCGATGCGTGCGCGGCACCCGAGCTGCACCTTGCCGCGAAAGACCTTGGCCACGCCTTTGCACTGCATGCCTCTGACCCCTTCGACCACGTCACCAAGGCTTCGGGTGTCAAGCTCGACGCCACGCCCGGGGCGCTTGGTTGTTTGGGGCTACAGGTTCGCCCCGGCAATCATCTGACCATCGTAAAGGGCGAGGTTGAAAGCGTGTGCACACGCTGCGCCTGGGCAAACTTTAAGGGCGAGCTGGTGCCCATGGATGCCGATGGCCGTCAGAGCGCCTACGAGGTTGCCGAGGACATGCGCGCCGATGGCATCAAAGTGCTCGCCGTCGCCTATAGCACGACGTCGGCGGACTGGGATGACCTGGTGCTGTGCGGCTTTTTGGGCTTTTTCGATCGGCCCAAGGCGAGCGCTCGTGCCGCCGTGCAGGCGCTGTCTAACCTTTCCGTCGAGGTGCGCGTGCTCACGGGTGATTCGGCTTCGGTCGCTCGCTCAACATGCTCGCGCCTGGGCATTCCCGCCGATAGCGTTATCACCGGCAGCATGCTTCAGGCCATGGAGGAATCCGAAGCGCTGATCCGGGTGGGGAAGGCTCGCGTGTTTGCCGAGCTTACGCCCGCACAGAAGGCGCAGATCGTTAGCCTGATTCGCCTCTCCGGCCACATCGTCGGCTATATCGGAGACGGCGTGAACGACGTGCCGGCGCTCACATCGGCAGACGTCGGCATTGTCGTGGACTCGGCTGCGGCCGAATCCAAAAAGGTGGCCGACCTGGTGCTGCTCGAGCGCGACTTGGGTGTTGTCGCCGAGGGCGTCAGCGAGGGCAGGACTTCGTTCGCCAATGCCTCCAAGTACATCCGTATCGCATCGAGCTCCAACTTTGGCAATATCTGTTCGGTTGCCGCCTCGAGCATTTTCCTGCCCTTTGTGCCGGCAACCGCTACCCAGCTGCTCTTGCTCAATCTGTGCTACGACGCCACCTGCCTGGCGCTTTCGTGGGATAACGTTGACGATGCAGAGATTGCCCGCCCCAGGGCCTGGTCGGGTAAGGGGCTCGGCAGCTTTATGCTTCATTTTGGCTTTGCGAGCTCGGCCTTCGACATCATTACGTTTGCCATTCTGTTCTTGGGCGTATGCCCCGCCGTCTGCGGCGCGCCCTTTGCCGCGCTCGACGCGGCGGGTCGAGCGGCCTTTATCGCGACCTTCCAAGCCGGCTGGCTGCTGGAATGCGCATGGACCGAATCGCTCGTGCTCCTGGTGTTGCGAACGCGCAGTGTCCGCGACGGGGATCGTCCTTGCACACCGCTCGTGGTGATGGTTGCCGTCATGCTCGTTGTCACGGCGCTCCTTGCGCTCAGTCCGGTGGCGCAGCTGTTTGGGCTCGCCACGCTGCCTGTATGGTATCTGGGCATCGTTGCGCTGCTGAGCGTGTTGTATCTTGTTGTTGCTTCGACGATCAAGCGGGTCTATCTGGCCCGCTCGAGCAGCTTGTTCTAGGGCGGTTCTATGCGTACCAACAGAACCAACATCGCGATTACGCCGGCCGAGGCCGCCGAGCTCAGCAGCGCGCTGTTCTCGTCTGGCAGCGCTGCCGCCCTGGAGCTCGCGCCCGTGTTTGCCGATATCGCATCGGGCAAGCTGACTGCTATCGAGCTGGCGGTTGCCGGCTCGCAGGCAAGTGCCGCCACTGGACCCATCGTTATCGGCGAGCTTTCGATCGACCTGGCCTCGCGCACCGTCAAGGTGTCGGACGCGCCGGTCTCGCTCACGCCCAAGGAGTTCGACATCCTTGCCTTTTTGGCGAGCAACCGGGGTACGGTCTTTAGCAAAGAGGAAATCTACCGGGCGGTGTGGCAAAACGAGTATCTGCTCGATGACAGCAACATCATGGCCTTCGTCCGCAAAATTCGAAAGAAGATTGAGCCCGAACCAGACAACCCCCACTACCTGCTGACTGTATGGGGCGTGGGCTACAAAATGGCCGAGTAACGCTTCGGGTATTCGCTCCCATCGATCCAAATAGTCACTTTGACAATCCTTGCCAAATCGCAAGAAAGCCGCAAGAAACCAGCCATGTGCTCGGTCTTGCGGCTTTTCTATTCTGTAGACAGTCGCGGACGCGAAAGAGAGGTGAGGACCGTGAGCGGCAGTGACAGTACCAGTAACGCAGGACGAAGTTGCCGGCGCGGGTCCACTTTGATGGGGGCGCGCGGCTGATTCGCCCTGCGTCCGATCGATAGAACGGAGCGAGGCAATTGAAGAAGATGACTATGCGCCATACGCCGTCTGCGGTTCAGGCGCAAAACGAACTGATGAGGCATCGCGCGGAGGGTCGCATCCAGTATGCGGCGACCATTCCGCTGACGGAGGCCCTATCCTGGGTCGGCTCGAATCTCGGCGGCCTTAATCGCGACGAGGTCGCGCACAGCGAAGCCGACAACGGGCGTAACGTGGTCACGCGTGGCAAGAAGAAGTCGATTGCCCGCAAGCTTGCGGACGCGTTCGTCAATCCCTTCACGGCGATTCTGTTTTTCCTGGCCATCATTTCGGCAGCGACCGACATGGTGTTTCCAGCGTTGTCGATGATGGGCAGCACGCCCGAAGACTTTGACCCGCTGACGGTGATCATCATCACCACGATGGTCGTGCTCTCGGGCACGCTGCGCTATATCCAGGAAGCGCGCAGCGGCAACGCGGCCGAAAAGCTGCTCGATATGATTACGACCACCGTGACAGTCACCCGCGAGGATGCCCCTAGGACCGAGATTCCCATCGACGACGTGGTGGTTGGTGACATCGTGCACCTGTCCGCCGGTGACATGATTCCCGCCGATGTGAGAATCATTGAGGCTAAGGACCTCTTTGTGAGCCAGGCAAGCCTGACGGGCGAGAGCGAGCCGGTCGAGAAGGTTCCCGCGACGTGCACCGAGTCCGATTCGGCAACGTCGTTCGAGAACATCGCCCTCATGGGCAGCAGTGTGATCTCGGGCAGCGCGACGGCGCTCGCCTTTAGCGTGGGCGAGCAGACCTTGTTTGGCTCTATGGCATCGAGCCTGTCCGAGGATGCCGTAGAGACGAGCTTTTCCAAAGGCGTCAATAGCGTCTCGTGGGTGCTCATCCGCTTTATGATGGTGATGGTTCCGTTTGTCTTTATGATTAACGGCGTCACCAAGGGCGATTGGCTTAATGCTGGCCTGTTTGCCATCAGCATCGCCGTGGGCCTGACGCCCGAGATGCTGCCCATGATCGTTACCACGTGCCTTGCCAAGGGCGCCGTGGCTATGAGCAAAAAGCAGACCATCGTTAAGAACCTCAACTCGATTCAAAACTTTGGCGCGATGGACGTGCTGTGCACGGACAAGACTGGCACGCTGACGCAGGACCAGGTGGTGCTGGAGTATCACTGGAACATCGATGGCCAGGAGGATTCGCGCGTTCTGCGCCATGCCTACCTCAACAGCTATTTCCAGACGGGCTACAAGAATCTGATGGATCTGGCGATCATCAAATGCACCGAGGAAGAGGAGCAAAACGACCCGAGTCTCACCGACCTTTCCGAGGCCTATGTGAAGGTCGACGAGGTGCCGTTTGACTTTACGCGCCGTCGCCTTACCACCGTGGTGCGCGATCGAAGCGGCAAAACCCAGATGGTCACCAAGGGTGCAGTCGAGGAGATGCTGTCGGTGTGCTCGCATGCCGAGATTGACGGCGGCGTTCACGTGCTGGACGACGAGGTGCGCGAGCGCATTTTGGCAACGGTCGCCGACCTTAACGACGACGGCTTCCGCGTGTTGGCAATCGCTCAAAAGTCCAACCCGTCGCCTGTCGGTGCCTTTAGCGCCGATGATGAGCGCGACATGGTGCTGATCGGCTACCTGGCGTTTTTGGATCCGCCCAAAGAGTCCACGGCCGATGCTATCGAGGCGCTGCGCAACCACGGTGTAGCCACCAAGATCTTGACCGGCGACAATGAGAAGGTCACGCGCACCATCTGCAAGCAGGTGGGACTCGAGGTCAACAACATGCTGCTCGGCAGCGATATCGCCGCAATGGACGACGCCGAGCTCGCTCGTCGCGCCGAGGACGTGCAGGTCTTTGCCAAGCTTACGCCCGATCAAAAAGCGCGCGTCGTGTCCGTGCTGCGTGCAAACGGTCATGTGGTGGGCTACATGGGCGACGGCATCAACGACGCCTCGGCCATGAAGTCGTCCGACATCGGCATCTCGGTCGATACTGCGGTCGACGTGGCCAAGGAGTCGGCCGATATCATCTTGCTCGAGAAGGATTTGATGGTGCTCGAGGAGGGCATCATCGAGGGGCGCAAGACCTACGCCAACATGATCAAGTACATCAAGATGACCGCAAGCTCCAACTTCGGCAATATGTTCAGCGTGCTTGCCGCATCCGCCCTGCTGCCGTTTTTGCCGATGATGAGCATCCAGCTGATCCTGCTCAACCTGATCTATGACTGCAGCTGCCTGGCGATTCCCTGGGACAACGTGGACGAGGAGTTCCTGCGCGTGCCGCGTACCTGGGACGCTTCGAGTGTTGGCAGGTTCATGATCTGGATCGGGCCCACCAGCTCCATCTTCGACTTTATGACCTATATCTTTATGTACTTCGTTTTCTGCCCCCTGTTCGTGAGCCATGGCGTGCTGTTCAACGACCTGGCGAGCGTCTACTCGGGCGCCGCGCTGGAGCAGATGCAGCTGGCCTACATCGCGCTGTTCCAGGCTGGATGGTTCGTCGAGTCTATGTGGAGCCAGACGCTGGTCATCCACATGATCCGTACGCCTAAGTTGCCGTTTATCCAGAGCCGTGCCTCGGCTCCGGTGATGCTGCTCACGATGACGGGCATCGCGCTGCTCACGCTGATCCCGTTTAGCCCGCTTGGCCCCACGCTGGGTCTGGGCGCCCTGCCTGTCGAGTACTTCTTGTTCCTGATTCCGTGCATCTTGCTGTACATGGCGCTGGCGACAAGCCTTAAGAAGGCCTACGTCAAGCGCTACGGCGAGCTGCTGTAGTGGGGGATTGATGCAGAAAGGAGCGTTTGCATGAACTGGACGCAGATTTGGATGGACTTGTTTGGCACCACGGAGTGGCTCGGCCTTAACATGGGCTTTTGGGTGGCCAACGGCGTGGTGTTGGTGGTTGTCGTGATTATGAACGTTGTCTTTTGGAGCATGAAACCGCTGCCGAGGGATGAATAACAAGCGAGGGGGCCGCCTGCCGGGCGACCCCCTCGCTGTTTATAAGCACCAGTAAATCGAAGGTGAATGGTTTCCCGAGAAGTGAACGACCTAATTTGGACCCCTGAAGCACCCACGTTTTTCGACGCTAAAACCGCAGGATTTGAGTGATAAAACCGCAGGAATTGGCCTTCCCAAAGTGTCGATGCATCGAGGGTCCGATTTCACCCGTTCACTTCGCGGAAAAGCTTTCACCTTCGTTGCGTGAGGCGACGGATGGAAGGGTGATTATCGTCAAGTAGCTACCTCTGCCTTGTGAATCATCTGAAGCACAAGGCATAATGCATGTGACAAAGGGACGGCCCCTTTGTCGCATTGATCTGAGAGTAGATGTTGATGATTCTATCGTTGGCCCCTATGGAGGGGATTACTGGGCATGTGTTCCGTCGCGTGCATGCGGAGTGCTTCGGTGCACTCGATTGCTATTACACGCCGTTTTTGCCGCCGCCGCGGGTGGGAAACCGCTTTGGCGGCAAGGCGTTTAAGGAGATCGATCCTGCCAATAACCATGGGCTCAACGTAGTGCCCCAGCTCATGTCCAAGAACGCGGACGAGTTTGTGTGGGCGGCACAGGTGCTCGCCGACATGGGATACCGTGAGGTCAATCTCAACCTTGGCTGCCCCTCGGGTACGGTTGTTGCCAAGGGTAAAGGATCGGGCTTCTTGCGCAACTTGGACGAGCTCGAGGTGTTCTTGAGCGATGTGTGCGAGCGGTCGCCGTTGCCGGTATCGGTCAAAACTAGGCTGGGGCTCGAGGACGACGACGAGTATGAGCGCGTGCTCGATCTGTATTGCCGCATGCCGCTGGCAGAGCTAATCGTGCATCCGCGTGTGCAAAAGGACCGCTATACGGGCTCGCCGCGCAAGGAGTTCTATGGCGAGACGCTGGAGCGTGCGCCGTTCCCGGTTGCCTATAACGGCGATATTTTTGATCTTGAGGATATGGATGCGCTGGTGGAGGCCTATCCCGGCACACGCCATGTGATGCTGGGGCGTGGCTTGCTTGCGAACCCCGCGCTGGCTCGCATAGTCAAGGGCGGCCCTGCTGCCACGGCAGCCGAACTGCATCGTTTCCATGACACGCTGTTTGCGGCATATGCAGAAGAGATTGGCGGTAACGCGGTCTTTCGCATGAAGGAGTGGTGGTTCTACGCCAAATGCGCCTTCGCCGACCCCGCTACCGTTCACAAGCTCGTGCGCAAGACTAAAAAGGTCGACGAATACCGCGCCGCCGTCGATCGTGTCTTTCGCGAACAGCCGCTTGCGCCCATAGCCCGCTTCCACGGCTAGTTAGCCGTTGGGGACGTTCTTTAACGACTAGCTAGTCATCGGGGACGTTCTTTAACGACTGGTCATTTAAGAGCGTCCCCAATGACTATGGGACGGACGGGATGCGCGTACTAGAGCAGGTTCTCCTGTACCCACGCGATGATGTCGCTCGACTCGTAGAGTGGCTTGTCGTCGATGAACAGGCAGGGAACCTGGCGTTTTCCGCCGACGGCGATGAGTGTTTGCTCGGCATCGGAATCGGTCGAGATATTGCGTTCAGGAATGGTCACGCCGTTATCGGCCAAAAAGCGCTTGACCTTTATGCAGTACGGGCAGCCGGTCATAACGTAGAGCACGAGCTCGTGATCAGTAGCCATAGGTCTCCAATCGGTTGAGGTTTTGATTGAAATACCCAAAGCCGCCGCGGTCTATGCGCGCGTCAACGACGACTCGATGGCCTGGACCAAAAACGCCGTGGCTCCGGTGCCGCAGGGCTTGTCGTAGTAGTCAACAAAGCGCTGGTCGGCAAGATAGCCGTGGGCGAGGCCCAGATACGCTTCGTTCTGGGGCTCGTGTCCCCAATTAAGGCCAATCCATCGACGATGCATCGCGACAAGCTTACGAGCCTCGTTGCTCTCTGGGTCGCCAATGCCTATGGCAATCGAGAGCTGGCCCAGAATAGCGCGTTCAAGTTCCTTCATGTCGTTCCATGTCTCGGGGTCCATGTCCAGCAGCGCTTCGTTTGCTGCATCGATAGCCTCATCGCCATAGCGCGCCCGCGCCTCGGCACCGTAGCGCTCCTCGTTTTCTTGCACGGCGCGCCAGCGCTCCAGTTGCGGCAGGACGGCGCCCATGAGCGAGACGGCTTCGTCGAGCGACATGCCGGTGTTTTGCGCCAGCCGCGGAGCGCAATCCTCGATCATCGCCTCCATGGTGGTGTCGTAGGTGTACTTGCCGTGGTCGTAGCACCACTTGCAGTAATGATCGGTCGCGGTGCCCGCAGCGTCGGTGCCGCAGTTGTCGGGCGTGAGTATCATGCCGCAGCTCTGGCAATAATGCTCGGGCATTTCGAGCAGATGAGACAGTGGCTCGCCGGTCACGGCGGCAATGAGCTTCATCATGTCGATGCCCGGTGTGACCTCGCCGCGTTCCCAACGGCTGACGGCTTGGCGTGTGACGAAGAGTTTGGCGGCGAGCTGCTCTTGGGTAAGGCGATGGGCGCGACGGATAGCGATGAGCTTTTCTGCAAAGGCCATAGCAGTTCCTTTCTGCTGGTTGATGGCTTAAGCATACGCGGCAGCAGGTGCCCTTCCAAGCAACCGTTGGTTGCACGACGGGGGACCGCGGCGAAGAATTGCGCGCAACGCCCCACACCTTCATGCCGTACAATGGCCGGCATGGAACCTATTGCACACATACATACCGATCTGCCGCAGAAGTTCGGCATTCCGCGCAACAGCTTTTTGGCGCCTCATCTGCAGGGACGAATCGTCTTTGAGCCGGAATTTGCCTCCAGTGCGGCGGTTGAGGGTCTGGACTCCTTCTCTCACCTGTGGCTGCTGTGGCGCTTCGAAAACGGAACGCCCGGCGGCACGGCTAAGGATATAGCTGCCGATGCCAAGGCGCAGGACAGGTCCGGCACCAATGCCAAGTGGTCGAAGACCGTGCGCCCGCCGCGTCTAGGTGGGGCCGAGCGTGTGGGCGTCTTTGCCACGCGCAGTCCGTTTCGCCCTAATCCTATCGGGCTCACCTGCGTCAAGCTTGATCGTGTCGAGCTCACCGACGATGGCCCCATCATCCATGTGTTGGGGGCCGACCTGCGCGACGGTACGCCCATCTACGACATCAAGCCCTACATTCCGTTTGCGGACTGCCACCCGGATGCGACCGGAGGCTGGATCGAGGATGCTCCGTGGCAAGAGCTCGATGTTGAGTTCCCGCAAGCGCTGCAGGATATGGTCCCGCCCGCAAAGCTCCCCGGCTTGGTCGAGGTCCTTCGCCAAGACCCGCGCCGCGCAGGCAACAAGCACGAGCCAAACCGCGTTTATCACTTGGCTTACGCCGGGCTCGACATATCGTTTGCGGTCGATGAAACCCAGCTAACCGTAGTTGCCGTCAACGGCGCGCAAGACTAACCAGCCATTCGTCCGCACCCGTCAAATTAAGCGCCAAACCCCGCGCTAAAACCGCCCGCGCTGGTGGACAATAACGCCTATCGAATCATTCCGCTCTGCACGGGAGTCCAGCATGAAATACGACTTCACTTCAATCATCGACCGCCACGGCATGGACTCCATTGCCGTTGACTCTTGGGGTGAGATCCCCGGTATGGCTCCGAATGCACCCGACGAGGGCTTCGACCGCATTCCCATGTGGGTGGCCGACATGAACTTTGCCACGGTGCCCACGGTCCAGGAACACATCATTCAGCGCGCCCAGCACCCCATGTTTGGCTATTTCAATCCGCGCTCCGAGTATTTCGACCGCATCATCGAATGGCAGAGCCGCCGCAATGGCGTCGAGGGCCTGCGCCCTGAACATATCGGTTACGAAAACGGCGTGCTGGGCGGTGTCGTGTCGACGCTGCGCGCGTATGTCCAGCCGGGCGATGCGGTGCTGGTCCACAGCCCC
Source organism: Collinsella aerofaciens (assembly GCF_015556945.1). Classification (GTDB taxonomy): domain Bacteria; phylum Actinomycetota; class Coriobacteriia; order Coriobacteriales; family Coriobacteriaceae; genus Collinsella; species Collinsella aerofaciens_AO. Next base: position 37,632 of record NZ_JADNNH010000021.1, read on the forward strand.
ACCTACATCGGCTTTACCAAGTCCATTGAGGCCGCGGGCTATCGTATTGTCCATAGCCCGCTTAAGCTCGACGATCAGGGCGTGTGGCGCATGGACTTTGAGGACATGGAGTGCAAACTCGCCCAAAACCACATCCATGCCGCGGTGTTCTGCTCGCCGCACAATCCCTGCGGCCGCGTATGGGAGCGCGACGAAATCGAGCGCGCCATGGACATCTATCGCCAGCACGATTGCGTGGTGATTTCGGACGAGATTTGGTCCGATATCATCCTGCCGGGGCACAAGCACATCCCGACGCAGTCGGTGAGCGAGGATGCCCGCATGCGCACGGTTGCCCTCTATGCGCCGAGCAAGACGTTTAACCTGGCGGGCCTTGTCGGCAGCTACCACATTGTCTACAACGAGACGCTGCGTGACCGCATCTGCGCCGTGTCCAACAAGACCCACTACAACGAGATGAATGTCCTCTCCATGCATGCGCTTATCGGTGCCTACCAGCCGCAGGGCTACGAGTGGGTGGACGAGCTCAACCAGGTGCTTGCCGGCAATATCGAGTACTTCTGCGATTACGTGGACGGGCATTTTGAGGGCGTGTCCTATTCGCGTCCGCAGGGCACGTACATGGTGTTTCTGGACTGCACCGAGTGGTGTCGCGAGCATGGCCGCGATATTCAGTGGCTGCTCGACGAGGGGACGCGCGTGGGCGTGGGATATCAGGACGGCCGCCCGTTCCACGGGCCCTGCCACATTCGCGTGAATCTGGCGCTGCCGCTTTCGCGCGTAAAGGAAGCGTGCGACCGCCTGGACCGCTACGTTTTTAATGCACGGTAAGTGAGCACTGCATGCGGGGCCTTCTGCCAAGTCGGCTGGAAGGCCCCACATGGTAAAACGTCTGTAGCCATTGGGCACTCGTGTGGTTTTGTTTGCTATTATTTTTTACCATTTCAGTCTGTAAACAGGATCGTATGGAGCTCGATGAAAAGGTCCCGTCGCTCGGTTGCCATTTCGTTGTTTGTTGCGCTTGCGGTAGCGTGCGCCTTTGTCGTAGCGATAGCCGGCTGTTCCGGGTCGAATGACAGGGCCTCGACGTCTGCATTAGAAGGTCTGGACGCCTCGCAGGCCAAAGACGACGACCTCAAGACGCTCAATGTCGGCAGCGACCTCTACCCGCCGTTTGTGTATACCGACGAGTACGGCGATATCGTTGGCCTGGATGTCGAGATATTGACCGAGGCTTTGGCCCGCATTGGTTACAAGCCAAAATACCAGCTGATCGACTGGGAAAAGAAGAAAGAGCTGCTGGCGAGCGGCGAGCTCGATTGCGTCATGGGTAGCTTTAGTATGACGGGTCGCGAAAACGAGTATCGTTGGGCCGGCCCGTACCTTGCGAGCCGCCAGGTGGTCGCGGTCGATCCCCAGAGCGATATCTACACGCTTGCCGATCTTGAGGACAAGGTCGTGGCGGTCCAGTCCACCACCAAGCCCGAGGGCATTTTGCTCAATCGTACAAATGAAAACGTTCCGCAGATCAAAGAGCTCTACAGCTTTTCGGACCGCTCATACCTGAACCCGGCGCTCGTCGAGGGTCTGGTCGACGCCATCGCCGCGCATGAGTCCTCGCTGCTCACCTACGAAAAAGACTATGGTGTGACGTATCGCATTTTGGATGAGCCGCTGCTAGAGGTCGGTTTGGGCACCGCTTTTGATATCAACGATACGCGTGGCATCGACGTCAAGCTCACCCATGCCTACCAAGAAATGCTTGCCGATGGCACCATGGAACGTCTGGTGTCAAAGTACTTTGATGACCCTTCGCCATTTTTGAATATGGAGGGCCTGTCATGATCGATGCGCCCGACCACGCCGCTCAGGAGCGGGGCAATCGTTCGGCAGGGGCATGGCTCCTTGTCGCTCTGCTGGGGATAGCGCTCTCGGTTGTTGCCGGCATGATGAGCTACGGTTACACGACGGCCCAAGCCGAGCAGCGCTTTGCCGACGTTGTCGATTACGTGGCGACGCAGAGCCTTTCCTACGATGCATTCAACAGCGCCTATACGACCAAAAACCTGATTCGCGTTATGGAGATCGCCGGAGAGGCTGCCCGCGATATGGAGCGCGACGGTTCGGTGGATAACGCCATGCTGGAGCAATACGCCGACCAGTTCAACGTGAGCGCGCTGATCGTGACGGACGCATCGGGCAATTTGGTGTCCGAGTCCTCGACGGGCGATATGGACTACGGGTCGCTCGCTACGTATCTCAAAGAATCACCCGTGCTTGAGGTGGCAACTCATCCGCTTAAGTCCTATACCGCCCGCATCACGCTTGCGGATGATTCGGTCGCAGACATTGGCTGCGTGACTCGGCAGGATGGCGAGGGCATCGTTATCGCGGTAAGGCATCAGGGCGCGAAAGCGGTTGCAAGCAATACACTCAAACTGCAGAGCCTGCTTGATGGCTATGAAACCATCGATAGCGGCAATATCGTGATCGAAAGCGACGGCAAGGTCGTTGCGACCAATGCCGTTGAACCCACCGTATTGGGCGTGTTCGATCTGCCTGCGACGGATGTCTTTATTGTCGACGGTATTAAGGATCGATGCCTGGCTGGTAAGGTCAGATTGGTTAACGCCGACGGCGAGTGGTATTTGGGTACATTTGGAAAAGCGCACAAATTCTATGTGTACACCTATGCCTCGGCGCAGCGCTACTTTGAGGTCGCCGCGGCTGTTGCCGCCGGCGTGCTGGTGCTCTACGGCGGTGTTATAGCCGTTGTTGTGACGGTACGTCGCCGCGCTGATCGTCGACGTTTGACGGACTTGCTGCAGCAGGAGCGCGACTATGGCGACAAGCTGGCAAAGGCGGCGCGTGAGGCCTCGTCTGCCAACTCGGCAAAGACGGAGTTTCTGCGTCGCATGAGCCACGATCTGCGCACGCCCATCAACGGCATTCGCGGCATGGTCGAGGTTGGCGATGCCAATGCGGACGATCTGCAAAAGCAGACTGAGTGCCGCTCAAAAATCTGGACGGCATCGGGACTGCTGCTCGACCTTGCCAACGAGGCGCTCGATATGAGTCGCCTGGAGAGCGGGCAGGTCGACCTGAACCTCGTGCCCATAAATTTGGTGGCCCTCAACTGTGAAGTGCGCGATATTCTGGAGCGCCAGGCCGAGGAGCGTCTGGTGACAATTATCTCCGACCAGCAGACGCTTAATCATCCCTATGCGCGGGTGAGCGTGACGCACCTCAAGCGTTTGTTGCTCAATATTGCCGGCAATGCCGTCAAGTACAACCGCCAGGGCGGCTATGTCCGCCTGGTGTGCCGCGAGGTGGAGCCAGCGGATGGCGTCCCCGTCTATGAATACACGATCGCCGACAACGGTATTGGCATGAGCGAGGAGTTCCAAAAGCACCTCTACGAGCCGTTTTGCCGCGAGGAGCAGCAGGTGGAAGGCGCTTCGTCGGGAACTGGCCTGGGCGCGCCTATCGCAAAACAGCTGGTCGAGCTTATGGGCGGAACCATGAGCTTTACGAGTGTCTTGGGGCAGGGGACGACGTTTACCATTCGCCTGCCGTTCGAGAAGTGCGACCGCTCCGAGATTCCTCAGGCAGTTCCCGCGGATGCGGGAGACGGCGATGCGCTCCAGGGCTTGCGCGTTTTGCTCGTAGAGGATAACGATCTGAATGCCGAGATCGCGCAGTTTACGCTCAGCCGTGCCGGTGCCATCGTGACGCATGCTAAGGATGGTGAGTCTGCCGTCGAGATGTTTGCCGCGAGCGTGCCGCACGAGTACGACGTGGTGTTGATGGACATCATGATGCCGGGCATCGATGGCCTTGAGGCCACACGTCAGATTCGAGCACTCGATCGCGAGGATGCCGCGACCACGCCGATTATCGCCGTGAGCGCCAACGCCTTTGCCGACGACCGCAGGCTTTCGCGTGAGGCGGGCATGGACGCGCACGGTAGTGTCGAGAAAGTTGGTGTAAGGGCCCTTGCGGCCCCTGTGTCCGATATCCGGAATCAGTTGATATCCTAGGC
>NZ_JADNNH010000022.1:0-41627 GCF_015556945.1 Collinsella aerofaciens
CTGACCGGTGGACGGCACCGAGCCGTACGCTTGAACTGAGAAGGGGGAGGCCTCGCGGCCTCCCCCTTTTTTGCGTTATATACACGTTGTACTTTGGGACCTAGTTCCCCCGTATGCGCTCTTACTGTTTGGCTGTATTTTGAGTCCTTCTAGTGTATTTGAGCGATAATTACTCGCATTGGCGTTAGGGAGGGCTTGATGTTTACCGTATTTGTCTTGGGCAATATTGCTTCGGGTAAGTCGACTGCCTGCCGCTATTTCGAATCTCGTGGCGCTATGCTAATCGATCTGGATGAGCTTGCAAAATCGCTGTATGTGCCGGGCTCTGATATCGTCAATGCTCTCGCGGATGAATTCGGTTGGGACATTTTGGATGAGGATGGCGGCATTCGCCGCAACATCCTCGCTTCTCGAGCTTTTGCTTCTCCTGATTCGGTCGCACGGCTCAATGGCATTGTGCATCCCGTTCTCATTGAACAGCTTTCGCTTAGGATTCTCGATCCGGTTTGTTGTACGGTTTCGTCTCCCCGTTATCCCTTTGCGGTGGTCGAGGTTTCTGCTCCGACTGGTTTTGAGGATGCATTTGGCTTGGCTGATGAAATTTTGGTCATCAGCGCCCCTTTGTCAGTTCGTCGCGAGCGCGCTATTCAACGTGGCATGGAGCCATCTGATTTCGATGCCCGTTCTGCTTGCCAGCCCGAAGAGTCTGCGCTGTGCAATCTCGCTACAACTGTGATTGACAATGCGGCAGACGATAACTCGCTCTTTGAACAACTGGACGCATGGCTTTCGTGCCATGGGTTCGGGGATGTAGTGGATAAGGAGGAGGCCGATGCCTAAGACACGTTTCCTTACGTGGTATCGCCTTATACCGCTGGCTACCGTTTTTGCCTTCGGCCTTATCTCATTCGTTTACTCGTATGCTCCTGCCGCTTTCTTTAAGCCGCTGTATCCGATTGACTACGAGGCGTATGTAAAGCAATCCAGTATTTCGCATAATCTGGATCCGTATCTGGTGTGCGCTGTCATTAAGTCTGAATCGAATTGGGATTCCGAGGCCGAGTCGAATCAGGGTGCTCAGGGATTGATGCAGCTGATGCCCGAGACTGCCCAGGATATGATCGCCAAAGGCCTTGTCGACGGTGGCGAGTATTCGGCCGACAACCTTAACGATCCGGCTACGAATATCGAGTTTGGCTGTGCGTATCTCTCGTATCTTCTAGCGTATTTTAACGGGTCGACTGACAGTGCCATTGCCGCCTATAACGCCGGCATGGGCAATGTCGACGGATGGGCGCAGCAGAGTACGTCGCTTCATAATGCAATCACCTTTCCCGAGACGCAGGCTTATCTGATCCGCGTCAATAATGCCTGGGTTCGATATAAGACTCTCTATCCCGATCGGTTCGTTTAGGACTAAGCCCACCGCCTGCGTATACTGCAGATGTATGAGTTAGGAGTATCCATGGCGGAATTTGAAGTAGAACGCGTTGGTGGTGAACTTAAGCGCTTTGGCGTTGAGGGCGCTGATGTGCCGTTTAAGGTCGTGTCTCCATACGAGCCCGCTGGTTCCCAGCCTAAGGCCATTGAGTCGCTTGTACGGGGCGTGAGGGACGGAGACCGCTATCAGGTTTTGCTGGGTGTGACTGGTTCGGGTAAGACTTTTACGATGGCCAAAACCATTGAGGCCTTGGGTAAGCCGACCCTTGTCATGGCTCCGAATAAAACGCTCGCCGCTCAGCTTGCGAGCGAGCTCAAAGAGTTCTTTCCCAATAACGCTGTGGTCTACTTCGTCTCGTACTACGACTACTATCAGCCCGAGGCGTATGTGCCACAAAGCGATACATATATCGAGAAAGACTCCTCGATTAACGAAGAGGTCGAGATGCTGCGCCATCAGGCGACCGCGTCACTGCTCTCTCGACGCGATGTGATCGTCGTTGCATCGGTCTCGTGTATCTATGGCATTGGCTCTCCAGAGGACTATGCGGGCCTAGCTCCAAACGTCGACAAGAAGGTGCCGCTCGAGCGCGATGACTTTATCCATGCACTTATCGACATTCAATATGATCGTAATGACTATGACCTGGCACGCGGCACGTTCCGCGTGCGCGGCGATGTTGTCGACGTGTATCCGCCTTATGCCGAGCATCCGTTGCGGTTTGAGTTTTTTGGCGACGAGGTCGAGTTGATTGCCGAGATCGATGAGGTCACCGGTGAGATGCTTCGTGAGTACGAGGCCATCCCCGTATGGCCGGCATCGCACTACGTGACCGAGAAGCCGAAGGTCAAGGCGGCTCTGAAATCGATCAGCGAAGAGTGCGAGAAGCGCGTCGCAGAGCTCAAGGCGACCGACAAGTTGCTCGAGGCGCAGCGTCTGCAGCAGCGCACCGATTATGATCTTGAGATGCTCGAGACGATGGGCTTTTGCAACGGCATCGAGAACTACTCGCGTCATCTGGACGGTCGCAAACCGGGCGAGCCGCCGTTTACCCTAATCGATTACTTTCCCAAGGATATGCTCTGCATCATCGATGAGAGCCATGTGACGGTGCCGCAGATTCGCGGCATGCACGAAGGTGACCGCTCGCGTAAGGTGACGCTGGTGGAACACGGTTTTCGCCTGCCCTCGGCGCTCGATAACCGCCCGCTTCGTTTCGATGAGTTTGAGGCGAGGATTCCCCGGTTCATCTACGTCTCGGCTACGCCGGGCGACTATGAGTTGCGCGTGAGTCAAAACGACGTTGAGCAGATCATTCGTCCGACCGGCCTGCTTGATCCCAAGATCGACGTTCGTCCTGTCCGAGGCCAGATTGACGATCTTGAGGACGAGATTCGCGAGCGCGTGGCCCGCAAGGAGCGCGTGCTGGTGACCACGCTCACCAAGCGCATGGCCGAGGACCTGACCGACCATCTGCTTGATGCCGGCATTAAGGTCAACTACATGCACTCTGATACGGCGACAATGGACCGTGTCGAGATCCTGCGAACGCTGCGCGAAGGCAAGATCGATGTTCTCGTTGGCATCAACCTGCTTCGCGAGGGCTTGGATCTCCCCGAGGTCTCACTGGTGGCAATTCTCGATGCCGATAAGGAAGGCTTCTTGCGCAACCGCCGTTCGCTGATTCAGACGATTGGCCGTGCGGCCCGTAACGCCGATGGCGAAGTCATCATGTATGCAGACGTTGTGACCGATTCGATGAAAGAGGCCATCGAGGAGACGCAGCGCCGTCGTGAGATTCAGATGGCATATAACGAAGAACATGGCATTGTGCCCAAGACAGTGCGCAAGGCCATCAACGACATCTCAAGTTTTATTGCCGAGGCCGAAAAAACCGTGGGCTCCAAGGGACGCTCGAAGGGCGACTCTCTTGGCCATGGCGCATTCTATACGCCCGACGAGTCGGGCGAGGGCGGTGTGCCGGAAACGGTGGCGCCCGAGCAGACACTTGCGGAGCAGTTGGAAGAACTGCCGCATGACGAGCTTGTGCGGATCGTCGAAACCATGGAAGAGGATATGCGTAACGCTTCTGCCGCTATGGACTTTGAGGAGGCGGCGCGCCTGCGCGATGCCGTCGTTCAGATTCGGGCGATGCTCGAGGGTGCGTCTGAGGACGAGACGATCGAGCGCTTACGCTCGCAGGCCCGCAAGGGTTCCACGTTCGCATCGGGCAGAAAACGCCAGGGTGCACGGTTTAAGAAATAGCGAACAGGCCCCGAGTTCTCTGTGGAGCTCGGGGCCTATGTCTTTTGCGCGCTGGAATTTGTGCGTTAGAGGTCTGCGATCAGGGCTTCAGCACAACGGATGCCGTCGGTGGCCGCGCTCATGATGCCGCCGGCATATCCAGCTCCCTCACCACAAGGGTAGAGGCCCGGGGTCGACACGGCATGGCACGTTCGGTCTCGGGTGACAGTGACAGGTGAGCTCGAACGAGTCTCCACGCCGGTAAGAACGGCATCGGGACGGTCGTAGCCTCGTAGCTTTTTTCCGAGTAGGGGAAGTCCCAGGCGGAGCGACTCGACGATATGCTGCGGCAGGGCTTCGTCAATTGCCGTCCAGGTCACACCGAGCGGATAGGTGGGCTTTACCTTTCCGGGCGCCTTGCTGGCGCGTCCTGCGAGGAAATCTCCGACGAGCTGTGCCGGTGCGTTCCAGTTGGAGCCGCCCAGGCGATAGGCGGCCGCCTCGCAGGCACGCTGGAGCTCGATGCCGGCGAGCGGGTCATCGTTGGGAAGGTCCTCAGGCGTGACGTTAACGAGCAAGGCGGCATTTGCGTTGCGTCCGTCGCGGGCATTGAGGCTAGCGCCGTTGACGCACAGGTGGCCCTGCTCGGAAGAGGCGGCGACAACCTGTCCGCCGGGGCACATGCAAAACGAGAACACGCTGCGGCCGTTGGGAAGATGGGCAACAAGTTTGTAAGGGGCCGCCCCGAGCGCTGGATGTCCCGCCAAGGCTCCATATTGGGCTCGATCGATGTCGCGCTGCGGATGCTCGATGCGAACGCCCATGGCAAAGGTCTTTTGTGCGAGGGCCACGTTGTGGTCCTTAAGGAGCTCAAAAATATCGCGAGCAGAATGCCCGCAGGCGAGGATGAGGTGCTTTGTCTCGATTGGCTCGCAAGCGGCGTCTTGGGACGATTGGACATCAATACCGGTAATGGCGCCAGACGCGTCGATGTGAATGTCGACGAGCTTTGTTCGATAACGGACGACACCTCCGAGCTGCTCGATGCGCTGGGATATAGCGGTGACAACCGTGGGAAGGATGTCGGAGCCAATGTGCGGCTTGGCATCCCACAGAATATCGCGGGGCGCGCCCGCCTCGACGAAGGTTTCGAGGATAAGGCGATGGGCGGGATTTTTGGTTCCCGTATTGAGCTTGCCGTCCGAGAAGGTCCCCGCGCCGCCCAGGCCAAACTGGATATTGCTCTCGGGGTCGAGGATGCGCTCCTTTAGAAAGAGGTCGATCGCCTGCGAGCGGCGAAATGCCGGGTCGCCGCGCTCGATAAGCAAGGGCTTAAGACCTGCTTCGGCGAGCGTGAGCGCAGCGAAAAGGCCGGCGCATCCGGCGCCGACAACGACGGGGCGCTCTTTGGATGCGTCGGAAATGGGGGAGGGGAATGAAGGCTCATCGTCTTCTATCGCGCGTACGAGCGAGCGGTCACGTTCGGAAACGCTGTCGACCGCTTCTCGCTCGAGGTGGGGACTGGTCAGCTCAACACGAAAGCTCAGGATAAAATGGACGTCTCGTTTTTTGCGAGCGTCGATTGACTTGCGGTGGAGCTCGATGGACTTGATCTCGGAGTCCTTGCAACGTAGGACGCGCTTGGCGACTCGCTTGCCAACAATGAGGCAGGCATTTTCATCGCCGGCTTCATCGAGCGAAGCGTTGACTTGGGTGATTTCGATCATCGAGGTCTCCTTAGAGGCAAGAAAGAGGCCGTCCGGTATCCCAGACGGCCCGAATGCGTTTTTGATTATAGACTGCGCGGCTACAGGCTGCTTGCAGCGCGAATGCCCGAGAGCCATGCCCACGCAAGGTTAAAGCCTCCGCAATCGGCGTCGATGTCGAGCGCTTCGCCGCAGACGTAAAGCGGGGCGTCGACAACGCTGCGCGCGCGCAGACTGGGTGTTGAGATACTCTCGACAGATACGCCACCACGCGTGACCTGTGCCGAGCGCTCCTCGGCGGTTCCTTCGACGAGCAGCTTAAAGTGCTTGAGGATCGAGACCAGGTGGATGACATCGTTGGAGCCTGGATGGCACTGCTCGAACGCTGTGCAGACGACGCGGGAGAGTTGCGGGGCAAGCATACCGTCGAGCCAACGGGGATCGCGGGGCGAAAAGCCGCCGAGCAGCTCAACGCGCCGGTTAAGCATATCGAGCAACTCGTCTTTAGAGAGGTCGGGGAAAACGTCGAGCAGGATCGTATCGCCGCGCTGGATACGACGGGAGAGGTTGAAGACAGCGACGCCCGAGATACCGAAGGTTCGAAACAGGACTTCACCGTCTTCGTGCCAGAGCTCATTATGATTGCGGGCGAGCGTCAAGCGGGCGCGGACGCGCAGGCCATCCAACGTCTTGAGTGCCGCCCGATCGCCGACGACCGTTGCCGATACGGGGCAGAGGATGGGGCGCAGCGAAGTGAGGGGGAGGCGAAACGTATCGGCGATACCGGTGGGGTTGCCACCCGTGGCGATAATTACGGCATGTGCCTCCAGGGCCTCGTTCTTGCGAGGGACATCGGCGAGCGCTTTCCGAAGCGAGCGGAGCTCCGATTTTCGGTCGTCGTGCTTTTTTGCCTTGAGCGCCCGCGCTGGACGGTCTATTTGGAGTGCCCAGCCTTCGGAAGCTTTGTGTGCCGAGGCAACGTTGGCTCCGCAGATTAAGGTGATACCCAGGCGGTCGCAAACATTGAGAAGTGCGTCGCGCACCGATTCGGCGCGAAGGGAGCGCGGGTACAGCCGGCCTTCCTCGGAGGTTGTCATGATGCCCAGCGAGGAGAAGAAACCCATAAGCTCTTGTTCGGGTTGGGGGCCCATGACAGATTCGACGAATGCGGGGTGGTTATACCGCTGAGGATCAATCGATTCGTTGGAGAGGTTGCAGCGGCCGTTACCGGTCGCAAGGAGCTTAAGGCCGCAGGCGACATCGCGCTCAACGATGCAGACGCTTTTGCCAGCACGTGCGGCCGTAATGGCGGCGGCGAGGCTTGAAGCCCCGCCGCCGATTACCAGGACGTCATAGAAGGCGCTCGTGTTCACTTAGGCCTCGTCGGTCTCGTGCGGGGTAATAGCCTCGACGGCAGAGACTGCCTTGGGCAACATGCCATCGGGCAGCGCGGTCTCGACCTCGCCCTTATCGCAGGCCTCGGCGAGTGCCGGATTAATGGGAAGCGTGCCCAAGATGTCGAGGTTATAGCGCTCTGCGACCTCGGGGAGCTTGCTCTTGCCAAAGACCTCGATCTTCTTGCCGCAGTCGGGGCACTCAATATAGCTCATGTTCTCGACGATGCCCAGAATGGGGACGTTCATCTTCTCGGCCATGTTGACCGCCTTGGCGACGATCATCGAGACCAGATCCTGCGGGCTCGTGACGATGACGATGCCGTCGACGGGCAGTGACTGGAAGACGGTGAGTGCGACGTCGCCTGTTCCCGGAGGCATGTCGACCAGCAGGTAGTCGATGGGGCCCCACGAGGTCTCGCTCCAGAACTGCCTGATGGCGCCTGCGATGACCGGACCGCGCCAAAGTACGGGGTCGGTCTCGTTTTGGAGCAGAAGGTTGGAGCTCATGACCTTGACGCCGTGCTCGGAGATTTCAGGCAGCATGAGGTTGCCAAGGGCATGGACGTGGCGTCCGCTCATACCGAACATCTTGGGGATAGAGGGACCGGTGATGTCGGCATCGAGGACGCCGACCTTGTGGCCGTGACGGGCAAGCTCGGTGGCGATGGCACCGGTGACAAACGACTTGCCGACACCGCCCTTGCCGGAAAGCACGGCGATGACGCGTTTGACCTCGGACAGCGTATTCTCCTCAAATTGCGACGGCGACGTTTGTCCGCCGGCGGCCTGTGCGTGCTCGCAACCCATGTATGACTCCTTTGTATATGTTGGGGCCGGGGCCCCGTGATGTGACACGAGCGTCATTGTACCCTCGTTTGCGAGCGGGAGTCATTTACGATGCATTTGGGCCGAGCGTGCTTGCAATACGATGGGTCCAAGCGAATGGGCGGGCTTACTGAACTTTGCTGGCGAACTCGAGGTATTGCATGCGCTGCAGCTTGTCGATCGTCGAGGCGTATGGGCTGTCTTCAGATTCCAAGTCGTAGCGCAGCCCGTCGGCACCAAGGTAGCCGGCGACATTGATGGTGGGCACATCTGACCTTGTTGCAAGCAGGGCCTTTTGATAGTCGGTGAGCGGGGCGCCGATCTTATTAAGGGTAATGGCTGCAACCTCGTTTGCCCCGACGGTGTCGTAGACGTTGAGCTCGGTATTGCCGGCGATTTCATAGTTAGCCCAGACAAAATATGTCGACTGATAGATACGGAAAGCGTGGCTTGCCGTATCTTCCTGAGGGTACAGCTCGTCGTTGAGAGTCGTTGCGGCGCTCGGCTGATGGTCGCCAAAAAAGACAAGAACAACCGGTCTGCCGATATTGCGGAGCTCGTTGATAAAGTACTCGAGGTCCCGGTCGGATGCGTTGATGCAGGTGAGATAGGTGTTGAGCGCGCTATTGGCGCCCTCGCTGGCTCCCTCGACCCAATAGTTTGTCAGCTCTTCGGCGGGAACGGTGCCATAGTCGTAGCCGCCGTGATTTTGCATCGTGACATCGAAGATGAACTGCGGAGCGTCGTCGGTCCTCAGCAGGTCGAGTATCTTGTCATAGGTGGCGTAGTCGCATACGCCGGCATGGTAACAGGGCGCACCTTCGAAATCGCCGATCGAAAGAAAGTCTCCAAAGCCCAGCTGCTGATAGATTTTATCTCGATGGTAGTTGACGGGGTTTTGCGGGTGCATGGCGGTAGCGGTATACCCAAGCTCTTTAAGGTCCCTTGCCAGGCTGTTGACGCCATTCATCTGATACAGCTGATAGGGGATCTTGCCTAATCCGACAAAGGCCGTTGTCGCTCCGGTCAAAAATTCGAATTCGGAGTTTGCCGTTCCGCCACCGGTGACCGAAGCGAGCATGGTGCCGCGAACAAGTGTGTCGGGAAGCGAGTTGTAGAATGCGGGGCCGGTGTACCCGGCCGCCTGGAGCTGCTCAAAGCACGAAAGGTCGCTAAAACTCTCGTTCATGACGGCAACAATCGTCGGCTTGATTTCATTGAACTGGGCAACGGCCGCCGCGCGCTGCTCGCTCGAGCCATACGTGCTGTCGTAGGTGGCGGCGAGCTCCTGCTCGATGCTCTGCGCCTCATCGGGCGTATAGTCTTCGGGCTTCTCAATGGGCAACTCGTTGACCATTTCAGTGAACGAAGTGATAAAACCCTGAGACGCATACGTGGTGATGGGCTGCCAACGGTCAAATCCAAAATTCAGCGCCTGCTCCAAGTCGATGCTGGAAAAGCCCGAGAGCCCCACAACGGTCACTAGCAGAAAAGCGCAGAGGTTAGCGGCGATTGCGGGGAAGACATGGGTGGGCGTACGGAGCTTTCTCGGTCGGATAAGCGAAAGAAGCCCCAGGGAAATCTCCAGCAGGGCTAGAGAGGTTACGATTCCGGCGGTAAAGGTAAACTCGTATCCCTCGCTCACTTCCATTGCGGTGCCAAGGGCCAAGATATCGCTTGGCAGGATGGCCTCGCCTTTAAACGTTATGACGAAGTGCTCGGCAATGCCAAGGATGCAACAGGCGACGGGCACGAGGGCCATGACGCCTCCATGACGCTGTCCCAGCAAATAAAGGGAGAGCAGAACCGTCGCGAGCAGCCCGACGGAAAACCCGAATGAGTTGGCGGGAATGCGATAGAACGTTTCGTTGCAGGCAATTTCGAGTGAAACGAACGAGAGCGCTGAAACAGCGGCGATGACAAGGATGTCACGGCAAATACAGGCAACCGTTCCCGTCGCAAGATCGGTTTGGTCGATAAGTCCCGAAACCAAGGGCTCGACAAGAAGTATGACGGCGGCAGCACCGAGCGCCGAATAAGAAAGGACCCATAGGGAACTGTCCTCATTTACGAGCAATTGATTCGTAATCCATGCAGCTACCATGCCGAGCGGGATGAGGAGCGTCGCGCACCAAAAGACGCGGGCAATGGGTGGCTTTTCATTGTGTTTGATTGAAAAATACACGCGCACGACGACGGTGGCCACGATAAGGACGGCGATGAATATGGGCAGATTGGCCATGTCACTCGAAGTGATTTCAAGGGGGATATCTTCGGTCATGGACGTTCCTCTGTTACGGCAAATTAAGTTCAGTATTAGATTACTGTAACCTTTCCACGGCATTTCGAGAAACAAAGCGCCCGATACGCAAAGCTAAAGGTCTGCGAATCTTGTATTACGAACATCTGTGCGCGTCGAGTGCGCTAAACTCATCGACAGTATGATTCGATGCAATAGGAGGCAAGGAGCTTCCATGTCTGATTCTTCTATCATTATTCGCGGCGCTCGTGAGCACAACCTCCGTGATATCGATGTTTCCATTCCGCGTGACCAACTCGTGGTCATTACCGGTCTTTCTGGCTCGGGCAAGAGTTCGCTGGCATTTGACACTATCTATGCCGAGGGCCAGCGTCGATACGTCGAGAGTCTTTCGAGCTATGCGCGCCAGTTCTTGGGCCAGATGGACAAACCCGACTTGGATTCAATCGACGGCCTTTCGCCGGCGGTGTCGATCGACCAAAAGACGACGTCTAAAAACCCTCGCTCTACGGTTGGCACCGTAACCGAGATTTATGACTATCTGCGCCTGCTGTTCGCCCGTGTGGGCACCCCGCACTGTCCCGAATGCGGCCGCGTCATTGAGCGCCAGACGACCGACCAGGTTGCCGACAAGGTCTTGGCGGCGGGGGAGGGCCGCCGCGCGTTTGTGCTGGCACCGGTGGTGCGCGGGCGAAAAGGCGAGTACACCAAACTGTTTGAGGACCTTCGCGCCGAGGGCTTTAGCCGCGTGCGTGTCGACGGTGAAGTGCGCTCGTTCGACGATCCGATCGATCTGGATAAGAAATTCAAGCACGATATCGAGGTCGTAGTCGATCGCATCGTGATCCGTGAGAATTCTCTGGGCCGTATCGCCGAGTCTGTTGAACAGGCCACTGCCTTGGCGCACGGCAATGTAAACGTGTACATGCTGCCCGATCGCGATGCTCCCGAGGGGACCGAGGGCGAACTGCTGGAGTATTCGTTGGCCTTGGCGTGCCCGGAGCATGGACACTCCATTGACGATCTTCAGCCGCGTGATTTTTCGTTCAACGCTCCCTATGGCGCATGTCCTGAGTGCGACGGCCTGGGCTTTAAGAAAACCGTTGATGCCGAGGCGCTGATTGAGGACCCCTCGAAGTCCATTGCCGACGGAGTCTTTGGTAGCCTGTTTGGCAATTCGAACTACTATCCGCAGATTTTTGCTGCGGTCTGCAAACACTTTAAGGTGAGCGCCGATACGCCGTGGGAGGACTTGCCCCCTCGCGTGCGTCGTGCATTCTTGGATGGCCTGGGCGATACGAAGATCTCGGTCGACTACCAAAAGCTCGACGGACGTCGTAGCCAGTGGGATACAAAGTTTTCGGGCGTTCGCAACATCCTGTACGAACGCTATGCCGAGACGACGAACGAGAACACCAAGGCGCGCCTGGAGAAGTACATTCGCGAGGAACCGTGCTCGAGCTGCCACGGCGCTCGTTTGCGCCCTGAGATGCTCGCCGTCACCGTGGGCGGCAAGTCCATTTACGAGGTTTGTTGCCTGTCGTGCCGTGAGTCGCTCGAGTTTTTTGAGGGCTTGGAACTTACCGAGCGTCAACGGTTTATCGGCGGCCGTATCGTCAAGGAAATCCTGGAGCGCTTGCGTTTTCTGGTCGATGTTGGACTCGACTATCTGACGCTCGATCGTGCCTCGGCGACGCTTTCCGGTGGCGAGGCACAGCGTATTCGACTGGCAACGCAGATCGGCGCGGGTCTCATGGGCGTGCTCTATATTCTGGATGAGCCCTCGATCGGTCTTCATCAGCGTGACAACGAGCGCCTGATCAAGACGCTCGAGCGCCTGCGCGATATCGGCAATACCGTTATCGTCGTCGAACACGACGAGGATACAATCCGTGCCGCCGACTACGTGATCGACATGGGGCCCGGCGCCGGCGTCAACGGCGGACACGTAGTCGCGGCGGGAACGCCTGCCGATATCATGGCGTGTCCTGAGTCGATGACGGGCGCTTATCTGACCGGCAAACGAATGATCCGGGTGCCTGATGAACGGCGCAAACCCGGTCGCGGCTGCCTTAAAATTACGGGCGCTCGAGCCAACAACCTCAAAAACGTTACTGCCAAGATCGAGTTTGGTACGCTTACGGTTGTTACCGGCGTGTCGGGATCGGGCAAGAGCTCCCTAGTTACCGACACCATTGCGCCTGCCCTTACGAATGCCATTCACCGCTCGACGCGCCCTGTGGGTCCGTATAAGAAAATCGAGGGCATCGAGTGTATCGATAAGGTTATCGATATCGACCAGTCGCCGATTGGCCGCACGCCGCGTTCCAACCCTGCTACCTATATCGGCCTGTGGGATGATCTTCGCGCACTGTTTGCGAGTACGCCGGAGTCGAAGGCGCGCGGCTACTCGCCAGGTCGTTTCTCCTTTAATGTGAGTGGCGGGCGCTGTGAGGCGTGCAAGGGCGACGGACAGATCAAGATCGAGATGCACTTCCTTCCCGATATCTACGTTCCCTGTGAAGTTTGCGGCGGTAAACGCTACAACCGCGAGACACTCGAGGTCACCTATCGTGGCAAGACCATCTCGGACGTGCTCGACATGAGCGTTACCGAGGCGCTGGCCTTCTTTGGGAATATCCCGCAGATTAAGCGCAAGCTCCAGACGCTGTACGATGTAGGCTTGGGCTACGTGAGCCTGGGCCAGCCCGCCACGACGCTTTCGGGCGGCGAGGCGCAGCGTGTAAAGCTCGCCAAGGAGCTTCATCGACGCCAGACGGGCAAGACGTTCTATATTTTGGACGAGCCGACGACCGGCCTTCATTTTGAGGACGTCCGCCAGCTGCTCGATGTACTGCAGCGCTTGGTCGATGCGGGCAACACGGTGCTGGTGATTGAACACAACCTTGATGTCATCAAGGTTGCCGACCGCCTGATCGATATGGGTCCCGAGGGCGGTAACGGCGGCGGAACCGTCGTGGTCTCAGGCACGCCGGAGCAAGTCGCGGCATGTTCGCAGAGCTACACGGGCAAGTTCTTGGCGCCGTTGCTCAAGCGTGACCGTGAGCGTCAGGCGCAGCTCGACGCACAGTAAAGAGATGTTGTAGCACCGACGCGCCACCGATTCCTTCTGATTCGGTGGCGCTTCTGTGTGTCGAGATGGCATATGCGGCGGAATTGGCCCTATACTTAATCCTTACATCGCTCTGCGGGGGAAAGGATGTGCCATGGCAAAGGCTGTTAAGACGTCAAAAACCAATGCGATGCGCGAGCTGGAAAGCGCCGGCATTTCCTATGTTCTACATACGTACGAAGACGATGGCGATGAGTCGGTGGGCCTGGGGGTCGCGATTTCGGAGCAGCTTGGCGAGGAGCCCGGTCAAGGATTTAAGACTTTGGTCTGTGTGACACCGTCCAACGACCATGTCGTGTGCTGCATTCCCGTTGCCGACGAGCTCGACCTCAAGGCCGCCGCGCGCGCCGCAGGCGAAAAGTCGCTGACCATGATGCATGTCAAAGATTTGCTTGCCGCGACGGGGTATGTCCGCGGCGGTTGCAGTCCGGTCGGTATGAAAAAACGCTTCCGGACTCTGATTGATGAGACATGTATCCTTTGGGATACCATTTTTATCTCGGGCGGCAAGCGCGGCTATCAGCTTGAGCTTGCTCCCGATGACTTAGTTGCATTTTGCGGGGCGACGGTTGCCCCGATCACGAGAGAGGACTGAGCGATGCCGCAGGAAGAATCAAAGCGCGGAGCTCATTTTGCAAAAGAATCTGCGCCTCAGACACCCTCATCCGAAGCTTCTTCGTCGCGAGATGACACTGACGACATGGGCTCGTCGGACTACTCCACGGTTGGTCGTTCCGCTGGGCTTATGACCATTCTGACCATCGTGTCTCGCGTTACCGGTTTTATCCGCACGTGGGCAATGGCGGCCGCTATCGGCATGTCGCTACTCTCGTCCTCCTATCAGGTCGCCAACAACCTGCCCAATATGCTCTACGAACTCGTGATGGGCGGCATGCTCGTGACGGCGTTTTTGCCCGTGTACATGGGCGTGAGGCGTGAGCAGGGTCGCGAGGCCTCAAACGAGTACGTGGGCAACCTGCTTGGCATTCTACTTTTGGTGCTGGGTGGCATTTCGTTGCTGGGGACCGTGTTCGCCCCGGGCTTTATCTGGACGCAATCGTTCCTTTCGGGTGACGGCGGCAGCATGGATACCGCTGCGTTCATGTTCCGTTTCTTTGCCATCCAGATTCTGTTTTATGGTTTGGGCTCGGTGTTTTCGGGCGTTCTCAACGCACACCGCGACTACTTCTGGTCGACGTTTGCCCCGGTCCTCAACAATGTGATCGTCATTGCGAGCTTTATGGGTTTTGCGCCCGTGTCCGCACAGTTTGGTGAACGTGCCGGCATCATCTTGATTGCGGCCGGTACGACCCTCGGTGTTTTTGTTCAGATGGCATGTCAGATCCCCGCGCTTGGCAAGCACGGCGTGCATCCCCATATCCATATCGACTTTAAGGACCCCGCGCTGCGCCAGACGATTGCGCTCGGTATCCCGACGCTGCTCGCCACGGTGTGCATGTTTGTCTCGACTTCTATCACCAACGCTGCCGCGCTGGTGGTCCAGCCCGAGACTGGTCCTTCCGTCATCGCCTATGCGCGCCTGTGGTACACGCTGCCCTACGCGCTGATTGCCGCCTCGCTTTCGACGGCGCTCTATACCGAGCTCTCTCACGACGCACAGGAGAAGGATTACGACAGCGTTCGCACGGGCATTTCGCGTGGCGTCGCCCAGATGCTGTTCTTCCTGATTCCGTTCGCGCTGTACCTGATTGTCTTCGCGCGTCCGCTCAACTTGATTTACTGTGCCGGCAAGTTTGATGAGTCCGGCGTGGCGCTGGTGTCCGAGTTCCTTGTCTACCTGGCGTTCTCGCTGCCGCTCTACGGCGTGGTCGTGTTGATGCAGAAGAGCTTCTCTGCCTTGCTCGACATGAAGCCCTATAGCCGCTATTGCCTGTATTCCGCCATCGGCCAGGCCGGCTCGGTTCTGCTGTTTGGCGTTGTGCTGGGCTTCGGTATGCCGGCAATTGCGCTTTCGTATGTCGTCGACTACGTGATCTTGGTCGGTTGTTCGCTGTGGTGGCTGCGTCGTCGTCTGCGTGGTCTTCAGGTCAAATCTATCCTGCATGGCGGTTTCTTTGGCCTTTTGCTCGGTGGCCTGGGTGCTGCCGCAGGCGCCGGCGTCATGCGGGCGCTTGAGCACTTTGTCGGCGCACTTGGCGGCTCGATTCTGATTACTCTTGGCTACGTTTGCATTGCCGGTGTCGTCTCGCTTGCTGTTACCTTTGGCCTTGCCGTCGTCCTTAAGATGCCCGAGGTCTCGGCGCTGCTTCGTCGCAAGTAGGTGCGTGTGGCAGGTCACGACAACATTCCAACACTTGCCGAGCAGGTTTCGCGCGTTCCCACGCAACCCGGCTGCTACCTTTGGAAAGATGCCAAGGGCGATGTCATCTATGTGGGCAAGGCAAAAAACTTGCGTGCCCGTATGCGTCAATACGTGACGCTGCAGGACGAGCGTCAAAAGATCCCGCTCATGATGCAGCTGGTGGCGAGCTTCGACTATATCGTGGTGGAGACCGAGCACGAGGCATTGGTGCTCGAGCGCAATCTGATCGGCCAGTACCATCCGTACTTCAACGTCGACCTTAAGGACGATAAAAGCTATCCCTTTATCGCCATCACTAAAAGCGATCTATTTCCCGCTATTAAATACACGCGCGAGCGCCATAAGCCCGGCACGCGCTATTTTGGCCCCTATACCGATAGTCGTGCGGCGCGTGAGACCATCGATACGCTACGCAAGGTCATTCCTATTTGCTCGGCATCCTGTGCGGAATGGCGCCGCTGCCGCCGCATCGTCGAATCTCATAAGGGCGAAGAAGACATCGTCAATATGATTTGCGCGCAAAACGGGCGTCCCTGTTTTGACTACCATGTCGGGCGCGGGCCGGGCGCATGCGTCGGCGCGATTTCCCCTGCCGACTATGCCAAGAACGTCAAGCGTGTCGAACGTTTCTTGTCGGGCCATCGCAAGGATGTCGTCGACGAGCTTACGTCCGAGATGACGGAGGCAGCCGAGACGCTCGATTTTGAACGTGCGGCGCGCGTCAAGCGTCGCCTGGAAGTCATTAGGGGCCTGGACGATCGCCAACAGGTCGTTTTTCCATCGAGCGTCGATATCGACGTCATCGGCTTCTATCGCGAAGAGACTATCTCTGCCGCCTGTGTCTTTGTCGTTCGCGAGGGCCGAACGGTTCGAACTTGTGAGTTCATCCTCGATAAAGGCCTGGATGTCGACGAGGAAGAGCTTCAATCGGGCTTTCTTAAGCGCTATTACGACGAGACGGCCGATATTCCAGCTGAGATAAACCTCTCTGTCGAGCTTGAGGATGCAGAGGCGCTGGGGGAGTGGCTTGCAGGCAAGCGCGAGCGTTCCTGCCATCTCCATAGGCCGCAGCGTGGCGAAAAGCACCGTTTGCTCGATATGGCATCCAAAAATGCGCGCCATGCCCTCATGCGCTACATGATGCGAACGGGGTACGCTGACGACCGCACCAATCAAGCGCTCCTGGAGCTCGAAAGCGCGCTGGCGCTGCCGGCGCCGCCGATGCGTATCGAGTGCTTCGATATCTCGACGCTGCACGGAACCTTTACCGTCGCCTCGATGGTGGTGTTTACCAACGGACGCGCCGACAAGAGCCAGTACCGTCGTTTTAAAATTCAGGCCGAATTGGACGAGGCAAACGACTTCGTGTCGATGTTCGAGGTTTTGGGACGACGCTATGCTCCCGAGCGCATGGCCGACGAGCGCTTTGGCTCGCGCCCCGATTTGCTCGTTGTCGATGGCGGTAAGCCGCAATTGACCGCTGCGATCAAGCAACTTGAGGCTCTTGGGCTCGATATACCAGTTTGTGGCTTGGCAAAGGCCGATGAGGAGGTTTTCGTGCCTTGGGACGAGACTCCCGTCGTGCTTCCGACCGGATCCGCGTCGCTCTATCTAATTAAACAGGTGCGCGATGAATCGCACCGTTTTGCAATCACATTCCATCGTGAGTTGCGCGATAAAGCCATGACAGTTTCGGTACTCGATGACGTTCCAGGCGTGGGACCCACCAGAAAACGTGCCCTTATGCGCCATTTTGGCTCGATGAAGCGTTTGCGCGCGGCGAGCGAGCAAGAGATCGCGGAAGTTCGCGGCATACCTGCCGATGTTGCCAAGGCGGTCCACGAGGCGCTCGTTGCGTGGAATGCCGAGCGCGCCGAGGCGGCGGCTGGCCATTCCGATAGCTAAACACGGGCCTAAACTTCTGATATACATGATTGCGTGATTTTCAACCATTTATTTCGCCATGATTGCATGCTGGTTTCGGGTTTTATTAACGCTAAAACGTTTGACTAGTCATTGTGAACAACCCTGCTATCCTGCGGGTTGACGAAGACTGATATCTCACCTCGCCGATACATACTGTCTGGCGAATCGTTTGTCAACGAATTCGGTGAACGGTAGTAAATACCGTTCAAGCGGATGTATGTATCGGTCGCCGAGCGCGGCACCTCAGTTGGGTTCGTCGGTAGGTAAGGTATATATCGTCCGCAAGTTGCGCGGGGGCAAGTCTAGGTGCTCCCGAGTAAGATTCTCTATTGATAGGAGAAGACATGGCCATCATCAACAAGGGTATGTCCAGGCGTTCGTTCCTCGGCCTCACCGGCAGCGTCGCTGCTGTCGCAGGGCTTGGTCTCACCGGCTGCGGTGGCAGCTCTAGCGACGAGGGTTCCGCTTCCGGTTCCACCGATTCCGCCAACCGTGGCGGCGGCGTGATCACCGCTGGTTCCGCTTACGCTCCGTCCAGCTTCGATCCCGCCAGCACCGGCTCCGCTGTGGGCCTGGGTGCTAACTGGCACGTCGTCGAGGGCCTCTACGGCATCGATTACCACGACTACAGCACCTTCAACGAGCTCGCCACCGACGATCCCAAGTCTGTGGACGACACCACTTTCGAGGTCACCATCCGCAAGGGTGCCAAGTTCTCCGATGGCACCGAGGTCACCGCTGACGATGTTGTCGCCTCCTACACCGCTTGCGCCGCTTCCGCTACCTATGCTCCGTTCTTCCAGCCCTTCGAGTCCATCGAGGCCAAGGACGCCAGCACCGTGACGGTCAAGACCAAGGTCCCCAACTTCTCCCTGCTCAAGGATCGTCTGGCCATCGTCCGCGTTACCCCGGCCACTCAGACCGAGGAGGATCGCGCCAAGCAGCCGATCGGCTCCGGCCCCTGGATGTACGACTCTATCTCCGATACCGAGATTACCCTGGTTCCCAATCCTGAGTACAACGGTGAGTATGCTGCCGAGGATAAGAAGATCCAGTACAGCATCCTGACCGACCCCACCGCTCGCGTTACCGCTCAGCAGGAGGGCTCCACGCTCGTTATGGAGCTCGTTACCGCTGACGCCGTCGACCAGCTTGAGAGCGCCGGCTGCAAGATCGATAACGTTCAGGGTTTCGGCACCCGCTTCATCATGTTCAACGTCGCCAAGGAGCCTTGGAACAACGTCAAGGTCCGTCAGGCTGTCATGTATGCGCTCGACACCGAGAAGATGGTCAGCAACACCTTCGCCGGCCTTGCCACCGCTGCCAGCTGCTACCTGCCCAAGAGCTTCACCAACTATCATGAGGCTTCCACGGTGTACAAGACCGACGCCAAGAAGGCTAAGAAGCTCATCGAGGAGTCTGGCATCACTCCGGGTGCCATCACCCTGCGCACCACCGACAACGAGCAGATTAAGGGCATGGCCGCCCAGGTCAAGAACGACCTCGACGCTCTCGGCTTCGATGTGACCATCCAGACCGATACCTCGCCGGCCACCTACGCTGCCATCGACGGCGGCGAGGCCTACGATATCCTCCTTGCCCCTGGCGATCCTTCCTGCTTCGGCGCCGACCCCGACCTGCTGCTCAACTGGTGGTACGGCGACAACGTCTGGATGCAGACCCGTTGCCCGTGGAAGGAGTCCGCTGAGTGGCAGAAGCTCCACAGTCTCATGGACGAGGCTCTTGCCGCCGAGGGCGACGAGCAGCAGAAGAAGTGGAACGAGTGCTTCGACATCATTGCCGACAACGCCGTTCTGTACCCCGTTGTCCACGTCAAGACCGTCTCCGCTTCTTGGGACGATCCGTCCACTGCGCCCAACGGCGAGGCCCTCGATGGCTTCAAGGGCATCGGCACGACGAGCATGTCCTTCAGGGGCGTTGCGACCGTCAAGGCGTAAGACTCGCTTGAGTCTGTATGCAGGATGTCGGTCGTTGGGACCGTATCCTCATAGTTGAAACAAAGACCCGGGCGGCAACGATGTCGCTCGGGTCTTGTAATGAGTATCCGTACTCATATACCAGTTGGTCCTACCGACAAAAGAAAGGGGAGAGAACGTGAACAACTTGCTACGTTTGATTGGAAGGCGTCTCGTGGCGCTGCCGATCATGGCATTGGGCGTCACCGTCCTGGTGTTCTTCCTTATGTCGTTCTCCAAGACCGACCCCGCCTACACGGCGTTGGGTGACGGTGCCTCGCCCGAGGCGGTCGCCGAGTACCATGAGAAGTATGGTCTGGACGACCCCTGGCCCGTGCGCTACGTGCGCTATATGGGCGATTTGATTCATGGCGACATGGGCACCTATGGTGCTGCTCGCAACTCCGTTGCCAAGCGCATCTCCACGGCCCTGCCCGTTACGATGCAGCTGACCTTCATCGGTCTTGCCATCGGTGCGGTCGTTTCGTTTTTGCTCGGCGTCATCGCGGCACTGTATCGCGACAAATGGCCGGACCAAGTGATCCGCGTCTTTTCCATTGCCGGCTTGGCAACCCCGTCGTTCTGGCTTGCCGTTCTGTTGATCCTGCTGTTCTCTTCCTACCTTAAGGTGCTTCCGGCATCGGGTGCTCTGCCTCACTTCACCACGAATCCGGTTGGCTATCTGGGACGTATGATCATGCCCGCTATCGCCTTGGCATTTCCGCTGACGGGCCAGATGACTCGTATCGTGCGTACCGCCATGGTCGAGGAGCTCGACAAGGACTATGTCCGTATGGCTCGTGGCGCCGGCGTTCCCGAGAAGGTCGTCGTCGGCATCAACGTTCTTCGCAATGCGCTGATCACCCCGGTCACCACCCTCGGTCTTAAGATCGGTTACCTCATGGGCGGCGCCGTCGTCATCGAGGTTATCTTCAACCTCCCCGGCATGGGCACCGCGATTCTGCAGGGCGTTCAGGGCAACGAGGCGAACCTGGTTCAGGGCGTCGTCATCGTCGTTGCTCTCGCCTTCATCATCATCAACATCGTGGTTGACATGCTCTACCTGCTCATCAACCCGCGCATCAGGACGGTGTAGATTATGGTAAAGATTCGAGAGAAGCAAACCGAGCAGCTCGAGAAGGCTGCCTCCAAGGGGCTCAAGCTCGGTGGCTGGAAGAAGATGACGCTGTCTTCTAAGATTGCCGCCGTCGTGCTGGTGCTGGTCGCCCTGACTGCGATTCTGGCGCCCCTTCTTGCCCCCTATAGCCCGGTCGAGATCTTTACGGCTCGCCAGGCTCCCGGCAACGGATTTATCTTCGGTACCGACGATAAGGGTCGCGACATTCTGTCGCGTATGCTCTACGGTGGTCGTTACTCGCTGATTATCGGCTTTGGCGCCACTGCCATGGCTCTGGTCTGCGGCTCGGTCGTGGGCGCTCTTGCAGCGGTTTCGCGCAAGGCCGTCTCCGAGACGATCATGCGTATCCTGGACATCATCATGTCCATCCCGGGCATCGCCCTCGCGGCCGTCTTCGTTTCCATCCTGGGCAACTCCGTGCCGTCGATCATCTTCGCCATCGGCTTTATGTACACTCCGCAGATTGCCCGTATCGTGCGCGCCAACATCGTGTCCGAGTACGGCGAGGACTATGTCCGCGCGGTCATCGTTTCCGGCGCCAAGGCTCCGTGGATTTTGATCAAGCATGTTCTGCGTAACTGCATCGCCCCGATCATGGTCTTCACCGTTACCCTGGTCGCCGACGCCATCATCTTCGAGGCCTCGCTGACCTTCATCGGCGCTGGTATTCAGGAGCCCACCGCTACCTGGGGCAACATCCTCGCCGACGCCCGCGGCGGCGTGCTTGCCGGCCGTTGGTGGCAGGCGCTGTTCCCGGGTCTGGCCATCATGATCACCTGCCTGGCGCTCAACATCCTCTCCGAGGGCATTACCGACGCCATGGCCGCTGCTCCCTCCGCCGCCCTGGATCCGACCGATTCCTCCAAGCGTCGCGAGGCCGACCTGCTGGTCTCCGACCCCGTTCGCGCCTACAAGGAGCAGGCCCAGTCCCTCTCCGCTCGCCTTGGCGCCCTGCGCGATGTCGAGCTCAAGCGTGACGATCGCCATGTGCCCGACGAGTCTGTCGAACCGATTCTCTCGGTCCGTGACTTCTGCATCCAGTTTGAGCATCACGGTGATATCAACGTCGTCGACCATGTCAACTTTGACGTCCGTCCTGGTCAGACCATGGGCCTGGTGGGCGAGTCCGGTTGCGGTAAGTCCATCACCACGCTGGCCATCATGGGCCTGACCGATGAGGACGAGCACCTTTCCGGCGAGGTCCTCTGGGAGGGCCGTGACCTGCTCAAGATGAGCAAGAAGGAGTGGTTCGGCCTGCGCGGTACCGATATCGCCATGGTCTATCAGGACGCCCTGTCCTCGCTCAACCCCTCCATGCTTATCTCTGCCCAGATGAAGCAGCTCACCAAGCGCGGCGGAACCCGCAGCGCCGAGGAGCTCCTGGAGCTCGTCGGCCTCGATCCCAAGCGCACGCTCGAGAGCTATCCGCACGAGCTCTCCGGCGGCCAGCGTCAGCGTGTCCTGATCGCTATGGCCCTTACCCGCGACCCCAAGCTGGTCATCTGCGACGAGCCCACGACCGCTCTGGACGTTACCGTCCAGAAGCAGGTTATCAAGCTGCTCAACGATCTTCAGGCCAAGCTCGGCTTTGCCATGATCTTTGTTTCGCATGACCTGGCTCTGGTCGCCGAGGTTGCCCATAACATCACGGTTATGTACGCCGGTCAGGTTATCGAGCAGGCACCCACCAAGGAGCTGCTCACTAACCCGATCCACGAGTACACCCGCGGTCTTCTGGGTTCCGTTCTGTCCATCGAGAGCGGTTCGGGCCGCCTGCACCAGGTGCCCGGCGCCGTTCCGAGCCCGCGCGATTTCCCCAAGGGCGATCGCTTCGCGCCCCGCTCGAGCCACCCGCGTATTGGCCTGGACACCCGTCCGGTCTTCAAGCGCGTGCCCGGCACCGAGCACTTCTATTCCGAGCTCCCCGACGAGGTGCTCAAGGCAAATGGTTTGACCCCTCACGCGGAGGTGATGTAGATGAGCGAGACCGCAGTCAACGGCGTCGAGCCGATCATCTTCCTTGATGACGTCCACGTCACCTTTAGGACCCGTACCGGCTCGATTCTGCACCCCAACCTGGTTCACGCCGTCCAGGGTGTAACGATTAAGCTCATGCCCGGTCAGACGATCGGCATCGTCGGCGAGTCCGGTTGCGGCAAGTCCACCACCGCCAACGTCATGTGCGGCCTGCAGGCCCCCACGAGCGGCAAGGTCTACTTTAAGGGCAAGGACGTTACCAAACGTACCGCCGAGGACCGTCGCCACATGGGCCGCGTCATCTCGGTCGTGTTCCAAAACCCGGCCACGGCGCTCAACCCCCGCATGGTCGTTCGCGAGCAGCTGCTCGATCCCATGCGCGTTCACAACCTGGGCACCGAGGCCGAGCAGGAGAAGCGCGTCAAGGAACTCTTGGAGCTCACCGGTCTGCCCAGCTCCGCTGCCGAGGTTCTTCCCGGCCAGCTTTCGGGCGGCCAGCGTCAGCGCGTCGCAATTGCCCGTGCCCTGTCGCTGAACCCCGATGCCATCATCGCCGACGAGCCCACCTCGGCTCTGGACGTTTCAGTCCGCGCGCAGATTCTGAATCTGCTGACCGACCTTAAGAAGGAGCTCGGCCTGGCCATGGTGTTCATCAGCCATGACATCCAGACGGTCCGCTATATCTCTGACGACATCATCGTTATGAATGGCGGCAAGATCGTCGAGCAGGGCGAGGCCAAGCAGGTCTTCCAGCATCCCCAGGACCCCTACACCAAGATGCTGCTCGGCGCTGCGCCGTCGCTGCTGCACCCCAAGCTCGGCGAGTAGCCTCGCTTTCCCTCCCGTGCGCCCGGTTCCCTTGCCGGGCGCACCTCCGTTGCGATTTCGAAAGGTTGGGTTCACGAGCCATGCCAAGTGCTCAGGAGCTACAACATCAATTTGGTGAATATCGAGGCGCCATGCCCCGTCCATCAGATTTCGATCTCTTTTGGAAGGATCGCATGGTCGAGGCCGACGCCGTCGGGCTTGACTATGCGATCGAGACGGCATCGGTCACCGATGCCGCGACCTGCCAGCTTTTCGACCTCTGGTATACCGGCATGTGTGGCGCTCGCCTGCATGCCAAGTACCTTAAACCCGTCTCGGACGAGCCCGTGCCATTGGTACTTCAGTTCCATGGGTATCCGGGTGCAAGCCGCAGCTGGTTCGAGCAGGCGTCGTTTGGGGGCATGGGCATGGCACTCATCGCCCTCGACTGCCCCGGCCAAGGAGGTCCCTCCGAGGACATTGGTGGATTTGAGGGCACAACGGTTGCCGGGCATATCGTCGCCGGTATCGACGGCGACCCGGCCAACCTCTATTATGTCCGCTTGCACCAAGATATTCGCATCCTGTGCCGCATCGTTCACGAGCTCGAGGGCATCGATCTTGCCCGTGTGTTTGTGAACGGCGCGTCGCAGGGCGGTGGTTTGGGCATTGCGACCTGCGCACTTAACAGCGAGCTTATCAATCGCGCCGCCATCCTCTATCCCTTCCTGTCAGATTTTCGCCTGGTCTGGGATTTGGATGCCGACGACATTGCCTACGAGGGCCTGCGCTATTGGTCTCGCTGGTTTGACGAGGACTCGACTCGTATTGACGAAGCCTATGCCAAGCTGGCGTACTTCGATTCCAAGAACTTTGCCCCTATGGTCAAATGCCCCGTGCTGTTTGGCACTGGCACAGCCGATGTCGTCTGTCCGCCAGCGACGCAGTTTGCGGTCTATAACAACCTGACCTGTGAAAAGCGTCATGAGTTCTTTGAAGGCTTTGGCCACGAGGAGATTCAGGATTTTGACGATCTGATCATTCCGTTTTTCTGCAAGGGAGGGGAGGCTCATGTCTAAGTGCGAGAGCAATGTCAATGAGCTGATTGTCCCCGGGCTCGTGGGAATTCCTGGAACGGTTTCGTCAAGGCTCGCAGAATATCGAGGCTGGCGCGGTGATGTCCAAGCAGATGTTTCCGATTTAGAGACATGCGCTTCGAATCTTGAGATTCAAGGCCTGGCCATTACGGCGATTGACTTTGTTAACCCCTGCGCCCGTTACTCGGAGGTCTCCTTTGAGCTCGGTGACGATGCGATTCACGCTCGTTTGATTGAGCCTGTCGGTCGTGCCCGAGTATCTGAGCGCGTGCCGCTGTGCCTGATGTTCCACGACATCGATCGGCCTGTGCGCGGCTGGCATCACATGACGAGATTTGCCGCCATGGGTTATGCCGTCCTCGCGCTGGATGACGATGTTGCTGGTGCGGACGACCTGCAGCGGGGGATTTCTTCGCCCGCTTTTGTCGAGCGCGTCCGTTGGGGTTGCGCGCTGGCGAAGGTGGCGCGCAATCTTGATGGCATGGACCCCGACCACATCTTTGCATGGGGCGAGGGTCTTGGCGGCGGAGTCGCGCTGGCGGTTTCTGCTCTGGACGAGCGGGGCCTCGCCTGCACGGCGGTTGCCAATCCGCTTCCTGGCGGCCTCGAGGCGCTGTCGTCTCGGGTGCGTGGATCGGTGCTCATGGGCACATCGCTTATGGATACCGTGAGCGATCCCAAGGATCAGTTTGCCGTATTCAACGGTCTTGAGTGTGACCGGAGGCATATCATCTATGCCAAATACGCTCACGAGCGCATCAATGCGTTCGAAAACGAAGTCGTCGACTTTTTTAACCAAACGTTCTACCCGTGTTCTTTGGCCTAGACGGCCTGGACACTGCCAACAAGAGTGGGCGGCATAGGGCTGCCCGCCAGACAACTAAGGAGATTCTTGTGGCAACTCAGAAATTCACCGGCGTTATCCCTCCCGTCGTTGTTCCCGATACCGAAGACCACCAGCTCGATGTTGCCTCCTTTGAGCGCAGCATCAACCGCATGATCGATGCCGGCGTCGATGGCTTGTTCTTCCTGGGCTCCTCGGGCGAGGTCGTCTTCTCCACCGACGAGCGTCGCCGTCAGATCATCGCCGAGGCCGTCCGTATCGTCGACCACCGCGTTCCCGTTCTGGTCGGCATCATTGACACCGAGACCGAGCGCATGATCGAGCACGGTAAGGTCGCTCAGGAGCTGGGCGCCGATGCCCTCGTCGCCACCTGCCCGTTCTATGCCCTGCAGGGCATGACCGAGGTCGAGGAGCACTTCCGCATCCTGCATGAGGAACTCGACCTGCCCATCTTCGCCTACGACATCCCTGTGTGCGTCCACACCAAGCTCCCCTGGAAGCTCCTTGCCAAGCTCGGCGCCGAGGGTGTCCTTGCTGGCGTCAAGGATTCCTCGGGTGATGACATCTCGTTCCGCTACCTCGTTCAGGAGAACGAGAAAAACGGCCATCCGATGAGCATTCTCACCGGTCACGAGGTTGTTGTCGACGGCGCCTACCTTGGTGGCGCCGACGGTTCCGTCCCGGGTCTCGCCAACGTTGAGCCCGAGGGCTACGTGCGTCAGTGGAAGGCCGCTCAGGCTGGTGACTGGGCTACCGTCAAGGCCGAGCAGGATCGCCTCAATGAGATTTCGCACATCTGGGATGTCACCTCGGGCGTCCAGGGTTATGCCGGTGGCGTCGGCGCCTTCAAGACCGCTATGAACCTCATGGGTATCTTCGACAGCCCGACCATGCCGCGCCCGGTGAAGGCCATGACCGGCGAGAACGTCGAGGCGATTAAGAAGGTCCTCCAGGACAACGGTCTCCTGTAAAGCTTCCCCGGGCACCCGACCTCGCCGTTCAACCGTGCGGCCATGACCCATTAGGTCAATGGCCACACGGTTTCTCGGCGATCTCGGGCATCTGGAAAACCTTTACCGCGCTGTGACGGCTAGCCTGACGGCGCATTTCCTGTAGTTGTTTTTTATCTCCTAAGGAGAGCGACATGGAGAACAAGTACGTCTGCTCTGTCGATATCGGCGGAACTAAGATCGCGACTGCCATCATGGAGTACCCGGCTGACGGCAGCGTGCCCCATCCCGTTTTTGAGGCCGAGGTTCCCACCGAGGCCCAAGAGGGCGGCGAGGCCGTCTTCCAGCGTATCGAGGCGTCCATCAAGGCTGCTCTCGAGGCGAATCCCGATGTCGAGGTCCTTGGCGTCGGTATCGGTGCCGCCGGCGTTGTCGATCCCAAGACGGGCGCCATCGCGTATGCCAACGAGATCATGCCCGGCTGGTCCGGCGTTCAGTTGGGGCCGCGCCTGCGCGAGGACCTCGGTCTTCCCGTTGCCGTTGTAGGCGACGTGCAGGCTCATGCTCTGGGCGAGGCCCACTGGGGCGTCGGCAAGGGCAAGTTCTCCGTCTTGTGTCTTGGCATCGGTACGGGCATCGGCGGCGCATATGTCGAGAACGGCCGCGTGATGCAAGGCTTCCATGGTGCTGCTGGCCATATGGGCCACATCGAGTGCTCGGCTGCCGCCGGTATTCCCTGCGCCTGCGGGCGTTCCGGCCATCTGGAGTCGGTTGCTTCGGGCACTTCCATTGGTCGTATGTACGATGAGCGCTTTGGTCGCGTCGACCCCAGCCGTCCTTCGGTCGGTCGCGATGTGAACGACCTGTGCCGTGCGGGCGACGCAAAGGCGACCGAGGTCATCCATGACGCCGGCTTTGCGCTGGGTGCCAGCTTGGGCTCGCTCGCTAACATCCTGGACCCTGAGGTCATCGTGCTTTCGGGTGGCGTGATTCACCAAGGTCCCGATTGGCGTTCACAGACGTGGAAGGATTCGGTACACGAGGGCTATGCCAGCCAGGCGCTCGATCCGCTTCAGGACACGCCGATCCTCATCGGTTCTCTGGAGGGCGATGCTCCGCTCATCGGTGCCGCTGAGCATCTTCTTGCCTCGTTGAAGTAAACGTATCTTCTGTAGGAGCCTCCCGAGACAACACGCCTCGGGAGGCTGTTCTGAGAAAGGTTACAGCCTTATGACCGTCGATCCATTGATTCAATCCCTGAAGGGCAAGCTCGTCGTGAGCGTTCAGGCGTATATGGGCGAGCCGCTTCGTACGCCCGAGACCATGGCTCAAATGTCTCGCGCTTGCGAGCTCGGCGGCGCCGCCGCCATTCGCTGCCAGGGCCTTGCCGACATTGCCGCCATTAAGGGTCGCTGTGAGGTTCCCGTCATCGGCCTGTGGAAGGATGGGCACGAGGGCGTTTACATCACGCCGACGCTGCGTCACGCTCGCGCCTGCGTTGCTGCGGGTGCCGATATCGTGGCGATCGACGCCACCGATCGTCCGCGCCCCGATGGCAAGACGGTCGAGGATACCTTCCGTCCGCTGCACGAGGAGGGTGTGCTCCTGATGGCGGATTGTGCCACCATCGAGGATATTCGCCGTGCTGTTGATATGGGCTTTGACCTGGTATCCACCACGCTTTCTCACGGCGTCGCCGCCATCGACTGCACCATGGCCGATGGCCCCGATCTGCCGCTCCTGCGTCAGGCGACCGAGGAATTCCCCGGCCTTCCCATCATTTGCGAGGGTCGCGTGCATACGCCCGAGGAGGCTCGCGCCGCGATCGATGCTGGTGCCTGGGCCGTTGTCGTCGGCACCGCCATCACGCACCCCACGAGTATTACGAGTTGGTTCAAGGCTGCGCTTGAGGCGTAAGACAGGCCTCGTATCCGCTCGGGGCGGTATACTCAATATAGGCAATTGACCGCGCGGGATCCGGGTTGCTGGGTCCCGCGCTTGTTTTCGGGAGGCAACACATGCAAAAGGGAGATGCCATGGATGCGGCGGAGCGCTCGGAGCGCATCCCCGATATCGTCATCATCACCGGAATGTCCGGATCAGGCCGCACACAGGCCATGCACGTGTTCGAGGACATGGGCTATTTTTGCATCGATAACCTGCCTCCGCGTCTCATCGCCCAGCTTGCCGAGCTCGTCGGCATCAATACGGGCGTGGGCAGGCATCTCGCCGTCACCTGCGATTTGCGTAGCCAGGGACTGTTTGACGAGCTGCTCGATGCGGTCGCCGCGCTCGAAGAGCGCGAGATGAGCTGCGACATCGTGTTCCTGGAGGCTTCTGACGAGGTGCTGATTCGTCGCTACAGCGAAAATCGCCGCCGTCATCCCATTGCCAAGCCGGGGGAGACTACGGCCGATGCCATTCAGCGCGAGCGCCTTCAGCTGCAGGGCGTGCGCGACCGAGCCGATATGATTATCGACACGAGCCGTCTGCGTACCTCTGCGCTGCGCAACAAGCTACGTATGGCATTTTCCGAGCTGTCCGACCAGCAGCTCATGGACGTCCACGTGTTCTCGTTTGGCTTTAAGCACGGCATGCCCGTCGAAGCGGATATTATGATCGACGTCCGCTTCCTGCCCAATCCGTTCTACGATCCCGAGATGCGCACGATGACCGGTCTCGATAAAAAGGTCTCCGATTTTGTTCTGGACCATCCCAAGACGCAGGAGTTTTGGAAGGCTTGGACACAGCTGCTCGATACGGTCATGCCCGGTTATATCGCGGAGGGTAAGCCGCAGCTTTCTATCGCCATCGGCTGCACGGGCGGCCAGCACCGCAGCGTTGCCATTGCCGAGGCCACGGCCCGTTACCTGGAAGGCGCTCAGTATCAT
Source organism: Collinsella aerofaciens (assembly GCF_015556945.1). GTDB lineage: Bacteria > Actinomycetota > Coriobacteriia > Coriobacteriales > Coriobacteriaceae > Collinsella > Collinsella aerofaciens_AO. The sequence continues at coordinate 28,936 of NZ_JADNNH010000022.1, forward strand.
GTGAGCATCTCCCACCGCGACCTGTCGCGCGCCAACACGAAGGCATAGGCCTGCATGTCGTTTACCGCTGAGGTGCGCGACGAGCTTGCGCGCTGCGAACCCGAATGTGAATACTGCGACTTGTCGACGCTTGCCGCCCTCACGCGCGTGAGCGGTACGCTCTCGCTTACCGGCTCTGGGCGGTATCGTTTGACGGTTGCGACTGAGACGGGAGCCGTCGCGCGCACGATGATCACGCTGACGCATCGTATCCTTAAGCTCAAAACGGAGTTCACCGTCCGTAAATCTGTATTGCATAAGGTTCGAAACTACCTCATCACCTTGCCTGATCAGCCAGACCTGGATAAGGCCTTGGTTCTGCTGGGTATCCTCGAACGTAGGGGAGGACTTGTCGCCGGCGTACCCCGACATATCGTTGCCCGTCCTTGCTGTAGACTTGCCTATATCCGCGGCGCGCTCATCGCGGGTGGCTTCGTGGCCGATCCACGCGGCGATTTTCATTTGGAGATTGCTGTGCAGGGCGAGCAATATGCCAAGGGGCTTTGCGATCTGTTGGAGCAGATTGGGGTCCATGCTCGTGTTAATGCACGGCGGGGGTCATATGCCGTGTACATTAAGAGCGCCGAGGAAATCGAGCATCTATTAAAGCTGATTGGCGCCAAGCGCAGCGTTGCCGAGATTGAGGAGGCGCGCGCGGTCAAGTTGGTTAAGAACGATGTGAACCGTCGCGTGAACGCCGAGCTCGCCAACCAGACCAGAAGCGCCGGTGCCGCCCAACATCAGCTTGCGCTTATCGATGAGCTCGAGCAGCGTGGCCTTCGTGATGCGCTTCCGGATGCCTTGGCGGTCTTTTGCGACCTGCGCGAGCGCTATCCCGATCTGTCGCTGCGTGATTTGGGGGAGATGGCTGACCCTCCCTTGTCGAAGTCAGCCCTCTACCATCGTGTTTTACGGCTTGAAAAGCTCATTGAAGCAAACAGGTAGTTTGAAGTAACGACTTATATATGGATTTAGCTGCTATTTTAGTATTTAAAACGTTTTAACGCAAATTTGATTTTCAATTTCGAGCATTCTCGTGAAATTCAAGCCAAAAAAAAGGTATATTAGGCGAGTGGTTAGTTTGTGGGCCTCAACGGCAGGCGCTGTAGCTTGCGGGGGCCTTACGAAAGGAGACACAATGGCAGTAAAGGTTGCTATTAACGGCTTCGGTCGCATCGGTCGTCTGGCCTTCCGCCAGATGTTCGGTCATGAGGGCTCCGAGATCGTCGCTATCAACGACCTCACCTCTCCCGATATGCTCGCTTACCTGCTGAAGTACGACTCCACGCAGGGCAACTATGCTCGCGATCACGAGGTCGTCGCTGGCGAGGATTCCATCACCGTTGACGGCAAGGAGATCAAGATCTACAAGGAGGCCGACGCCAACAACCTGCCTTGGGGCGACCTCGACGTCGACGTCGTTCTCGAGTGCACCGGCTTCTACACCAGCAAGGCTAAGGCTCAGGCCCACATCAACGCTGGCGCCAAGAAGGTCGTCATCTCCGCTCCGGCCGGCAGCGATCTGCCCACCATCGTGTACAACGTCAACCATGAGACGCTGACCGCTGAGGACAACATCATCTCCGCTGCTTCCTGCACCACCAACTGCCTCGCCCCGATGGCCAAGGGTCTGAACGACTTCGCTCCCATCGTCTCCGGCATCATGACCACCATCCACGCCTTCACCGGCGACCAGATGCCGCTCGACGGCCCGCAGCGCAAGGGCAACTTCCGTCGCTCCCGCGCCTGCTCCGAGAACATCGTCCCGAACACCACGGGCGCTGCCAAGGCCATCGGCCTGGTTCTCCCCGAGCTCAACGGCAAGCTCATCGGTGCCGCCCAGCGCGTCCCGACGCCGACCGGCTCGCTGACCAACCTCTACGCCGTCGTTGACAAGAAGGTCACCGTCGACGAGGTCAACGCTGCCATGAAGGCCTACGCCGAGACCATCCCCGATACCTTCGCTTACAACGAGGACCAGATCGTCTCCCGCGACATCGTCGGCGAGACCCACGGCTCCATCTTCGACGCCACTCAGACCATGTGCTCTGATCTCGGCAACGGCCAGACCCTCGTTCAGGTCACCTCTTGGTACGACAACGAGAACTCCTACACCTCTCAGATGGTCCGCACCATCAAGTACTTCGAGAAGTTCGTTGCTTAATTTAGCTTTTAGCGAATAGCTCGTTGAGCGTCTAAAGAAGGGCGCGGCCTCATAGGGCTTACACCCTAGGGTCGCGCCCTTTTTATAGGAAATCGTCTGCCGTAATGGGAGGCAGACACGTACGAAAGGTAGAAGCAAACATGGCCTTTACCAAGAAGACCGTCCGCGACATCGATGTCGACGGCAAGCGCGTTCTCGTCCGCGTTGACTTCAACGTGCCTATCAAGGATGGCGTCGTTGGCGACACCACCCGTATCAAGGCTGCCCTGCCCACCATCAACTACCTCGTTGAGCACAACGCTCGCGTCATCCTCATGAGCCACCTCGGCCGTCCCGAGGGTACCGGCTTCCAGCCTGAGCTCTCCCTTGAGCCTGTCGCTAAGAAGCTCGCTGAGCTCTCTGGTCTCGACGTTGCCTTTGTCGCCGACACCTACGGCGAGAAGGCTGCTGAGGCTGTCGCCGCCGTCGAGCCGGGCAAGGTCCTCGTTCTCGAGAACGTCCGTTTCGACAAGCGTGAGAAGAAGAACGATCCCGAGATCGCCAAGAAGCTCGCTTCCTATGGTGACGTCTTCGTTCTCGATGCCTTCGGCACCGCTCACCGCGCCCAGGGTTCCGTCGTGGGCCCCGCCGCTTACCTGCCTGCAGTCGCTGGCTTCCTGCTCGAGAAGGAGGTCGACACGCTGACCGGCATCTTCGCCGAGCCCGAGCGCCCCTTCGTCGCTATCGTCGGCGGTTCCAAGGTTTCTTCCAAGATCGGCGTTCTCGATCACCTCATCGACTCCGCTGACACCCTGATCATCGGTGGCGGCATGGCCTACACCTTCTTCCTGGCTCAGGGCCTGTCCGTCGGTCAGTCCCTCAAGGAAGAGGACTGGGTCGAGCGCGCCGGCGAGATGCTCAAGAAGGCCGAGGAGAAGGGTGTCAAGATCCTGCTCCCCATCGACAACCGCGTTGCCGATCACTTTGGCGAGGACGCTGTCCCCGAGGTTGTCGCTTCCGACGCTATCCCCGACGACCGTGAGGGTATGGACATCGGCCCCAAGACCGAGGAGCTCTACGCCGAGGCCGTCAAGCGCGCCAAGACCGTGTTCTGGAACGGCCCCATGGGCGTCTTCGAGTTCGACAACTTCGCTCATGGCACCCAGGCTATCGCCGAGGCTGTTGCCGAGGCTGATTGCACCTCGATCATCGGTGGTGGCGATTCCGTCGCAGCCGTCAATAAGTTTAACCTGGCCGACAAGATGAGCTGGATCTCCACCGGCGGTGGCGCTTCCATGGAGCTCGTCGAGGGTAAGGCCCTGCCCGGAGTGGAGGCGCTTCTCGATGCCTAATCGCACCCTTCTTATCGCTGGTAACTGGAAGATGAACAACGACGTCGCCGAGGCTGCCAAGCTCGCCGACGAGCTGGCCCAGGCTCTGCCCGAGGTTCCGGCTGGCGTCGAGGTGCTCGTCTGCCCTCCGACCATCGACATCACCACGGTTCATGACCGCATTCAGGCTGCCCCCATCGCCCTCGGTGCACAGAACGTGTACTGGGAGGCCAAGGGTGCCTTCACCGGTGAGTCCTCTTGCGACATGCTCAAGTCCGCTGGCTGCACCTACTGCATCATCGGTCACTCCGAGCGTCGTGATTACTTCCACGAGACCGACGAGGATCAGAACAAGAAGGCCAAGGCCCTCGTTGCCGCCGGTCTTGTTCCCGTCTTCTGCTGCGGTGAGTCTCTTGAGGTCCGCGAGGCCGGCACCTATGTCGAGCACGTCGTGAACCAGGTCAAGGCTGGTCTCGAGGGTCTCGAGATCACTTGCCCCAAGCAGGTCGTCGTCGCCTACGAGCCCATCTGGGCTATCGGCACCGGCAAGACCGCTACCGCCGAGGACGCTCAGGAGGTCTGCGGCGCTATCCGTGAGACCCTCAAGGAGATGTTCGGCGAGGAGCTCGCTAACGGCATCCGCGTTCTCTATGGTGGCTCTGCCAAGCCCGGCAACATCGCCGAGCTCGTCGCCAAGCCCGACGTCGACGGCGCCCTCGTGGGCGGCGCTTCGCTCAAGGCTGCCGACTTCGCTTCTATGGTCGTCAAGGCAGGCGAGTAGGACATATGGCACAACGTCATCTTCCTGCACTCCTGATCATCATGGACGGCTGTGGCCTGGCTCCGGCCGATGGCGAGAACGCCGTCGCCGCTGCTAAGACGCCCTTCCTTGATAGCCTGTACGAGAAGTATCCTCACACCACGCTCGGTGCTTCGGGCGAGGATGTGGGCCTTCCCGACGGTCAGATGGGCAACTCCGAGGTGGGTCACCTCAACATCGGTGCCGGCCGCATCGTGTTCCAGGAGCTTTCGCGCATCAACAATGCCATCAAGGACGGTTCCATCGCCAAGAACGAGGTTTTCGTCAAGGCTATGGACGATGTCAAGGCTGACGGCAAGACTCTCCATCTCATGGGCCTTATGAGTCCTGGCGGTGTTCATTCTCACATGAACCACGTCGAGGCTCTGGTCAAGATGGCTGCCGAGCACGGTGTCAAGACCGTTCGCGTCCACGCCTTTATGGACGGCCGCGACGTCGACCCGCAGTCCGGTGCCGGTTACATGAGTGAGTTCTGCGCCTTCCTGGCCAAGATCTCCGAGGAGACCGGTTGCGACGCTCGCGTTGCCACCGTCTCGGGCCGTTATTGGGCCATGGACCGCGACAACCGTTGGGAGCGCATCCAGCGCGCCTACGATGTCATGGTCAACGCGTCCGATGCTGATACCGACCCCGTTGCCGGTATCAAGGCCTACTACGAGAAGGACCCGCGCGGCGACGAGTTCGTCGAGCCCTTCGCTGCCCACAACGAGGGCATTCACGAGGGCGACGCGGCCATCTTCTTCAACTTCCGTCCCGACCGCGCTCGTCAGATGACCCGCGTGTTCACGGACAAGGAGTTCGACGGCTTTGAGCGCGAGCAGATCAAGCTTTCGCACTTTGTGACGATGACCGAGTATGATCCGACGTTTGACGTCGAGGTCGCCTTCCCCAAGACGTTCCCCGAGAACGTCCTGGCCGACGTTATCGCCGCCAATGGCCTGAAGCAGCTGCACACTGCCGAGACCGAGAAGTACGCCCACGTGACGTTCTTCCTCAACGGTGGCATCGAGGAGCCCAAGGAGGGCGAGGAGCGCGTGCTCGTCGCTTCCCCCAAGGTTGCTACCTACGATCTGCAGCCCGAGATGAGCGCTCCCGAGGTTACCGAGAAGCTCGTCGCCGCCATCAACGAGGATCGCGCTGATTTCTACATCGTGAACTTCGCGAACTGCGACATGGTTGGTCACACCGGTGTCTTCGACGCTGCCGTTAAGGCCGTTGAGGCTGTTGACGATGCCCTGTCCAAGGTTGTCCCGGCGATTCTCGCCAAGGGCGGCTTTGCACTGATTACCGCCGACCACGGCAACGCCGATCACATGTTTGACGTTGCTTCCGACGGTTCCAAGCATCCGTTTACGGCTCACACCACCAACCGCGTGCCGTTCATCATCGTTGATGAGAAGGCACAGCTTACCGGTATCGAGGACGGCCGTCTCTCCGATATCGCTCCGACTATGCTCACCATGGCTGGTATTGAGCCTTCCGCCGAGATGACGGGTCGCGTACTCGCCACCGAGGCCTAATAGAAAACAAATACCGTTTTCTAGTAAGGGGGTTGTCCACAACCGGACAACCCTCTTTTTTGCGCTATTTCTACCTCGTCACCAAATGGCTGATGGGGGAGTGCTGGGGGTTGTGGTACAGTACTGGAGTTTGAACTGTTCTATTAAGGAGCTTATCTATGGGTCCGTTCCAGATTCTTCTGTTTGTCGTTTGGGCTGTTTCTGCCGTGGCGCTGACGATTCTCGTCCTGATGCATTCCGGTAAGGGTACCGGCGTTTCGGATATGATTGCCAGCTCGCTGTATAACTCCAGCTCTGCCACGGGCGTTATGGAGCAGAACCTTGATCGCCTGACCGTCATCATGGCTGTCGTGTTTGCCGTGTGCGTCGTGCTGTGCATGTTCTTCTTTCCGCAGGGCATCGTGGGCTACTAATCACGAGCCGCGTAAATACTTGAAAAGGGTCCCGCAAGTGCGGGACCCTTTTTGTTTACATATTTGTAACAGAGTCAAAATATCCCCACATACTTCGCCCAACTAAAGAAATTCTCGACCGTTAACCGGAATTAGCCCCAAATTGTGTATAAAATGCGCTACTGTATTGCAAAACGTTGGTCCGTTGTGCATAACCAGCCATAGCAGCGGGCGGCGTTTTGATGGTTCGGATCGGATTGTTTCGACATGTGTCCGACTGAACATTTCTTTGTCCTATCTCATAAGGAGGATGGCATGGCTGATTCTATGTTCCACCAGCCCGTTATGGGTCGTCGCGCCTTTGTTGGCGGCACCCTTGCTGCGAGCTCCATGGCTTTTCTTGCCGCATGTGGCAAGAAGGGTGGCGACGCTTCCGGTTCTGAGTCCGGTTCGACGCTGAACTTCTACATCAACAACCCGGTCTGCATCGACCCCTACAATGTCCAGGAGGACCAGGGCACTCAGGTCGAGTACCAGCTCTTTGACGCTCTGACCTCTTACGACGCCGAGAAGGGCGAGATCGTTCCGCTGGCTTGCGAGTCCTTTGAGTCCAACGACGACGCCACCGAGTTTACCTTCAAGATCAAGAAGGCCAAGTTCCACAACGGTGACGACGTTACCTCCAAGTCCTTCAAGCTCGGTTGGGAGCGTCTGGTCAACACCAAGTCGGCCATCGCTACCGAGTACGGTCCTTCCGAGGTCTCCTATCACCTTTCCATGGTCGAGGGTTATGACGACCTGCTTGCCGGTAACGCTACCGAGCTCAGCGGTGTTACGTGCCCCGACGATGAGACCCTCGTCGTCAAGCTGTCTTCCGCTTACGCTGACTTCCCCTTCGTCGCCTCTCATCCGGCTCTGGCCCCGGTTCCCGAGTGCGCCGAGTCCGATGTCAAGAGCTTCTATCTTGCCCCGGTCGGTAACGGCCCGTTCATGATGGACGGCAAGTGGGAGGATGGCCAGGAGATCAACGTCAAGAAGTTCGACGATTACTATGGTGACAAGGCCAAGATCGATGGCATCCACTTCCAGGTCATCAAGGACATGGAGACCGCTTACAAGGAGTTCCAGGCCGGTAACCTCGATGTCTGCGACGTTCCCGTCGCTCAGATCGATGCCGCCAAGAAGGATCGCGGCGTGTCCAAGGACGGCTACACCATGGGTGACGGCGAGCGCATGCTGCTCGGCGCCGAGCCTTCCACGTACTATCTGACCTGCAACACCACGGCCGAGCCGTTCAACAACGCCGACCTGCGTAGGGGCATCTCCCTGGCCATCAACCGTGAGGCCATCTGCAAGACCATCTTCAAGGGTACCCGTACCCCTGCCGACGGCATTGTTCCTCCGGGCATCGATGGCTACAAGGAGGGCGCATGGGAGTTCTGCGACTACGATGTCGACAAGGCTAACGAGTACCTCGACAAGGTTGCTCCCGCTGGCGCTAACGGGGATCGTGGCATTAGCGTGACCCTGTCCTACAACCAGGACGGCGGTCACAAGGAGATCATGGAGTCCATCATCGGCGACCTCGCCAAGGTTGGCGTTACCGCTGTCTCCGATACCCCTGAGTGGTCTGCCCTGCTCGAGCAGTATCAGAACTTTAACTATCAGTTCGGTCGTCTGGGTTGGATTGCCGACTACCCGATCATGGACAACTTCCTGTATCCGCTGTTCCACTCCGACTCCCTCGGTGGCGACAACCGCTCCGGTTACAACAACCCCGAGTTCGACGCCAAGGTCGACGAGGCTCGTACTATTGTTGACGACGAGGAGCGCGTCGCTAAGATGCAGGAGGCCGACGCAATGGTCGCTGCCGACTGCCCGGTCATCCCGATTATGTTCTACACGCACACCATCGCCGGCTCCGATCGCATCAAGCACCTCTATGTCGATCCGCAGAAGCACGCCGATCTGGGTACCGCTGAGCTCGCCTAAGAGTTTGCAGCTTCCGTGAGGGTCAAGTATTTACGTAGACCTCATGGGAAACATACAGTTCTCCCTAACCTGGGGTAAACTGGCTGATGGTAATTTTGGGATGCCGGTCTGGCGATCGGCATCCCATTTAGGTTAATCCCTAGATAGGGGAGTGGTATGGGTAAGTACATCGTTAAACGTGTGCTTCAGTTCATCCCGGTGTTTTTGGGCGTTACGCTGATTCTGTTCGCCCTTCAGAATATCGTGCCGGGAGATCCGATCAAGCTGATCGGTGGAGACAAGGCTCTGTCCCCCGAGGTGGAGCTTCAGCTTCGCGTCCGCTATCACCTGGTCCAGACGGACGAGGACGGCAACGCGATCCTTGACGAGAACGGCGACCCCGTTCAAACGTCGCTCGTGGACCGTTACTTGTATTACATGAACGGCCTGCTTCATGGCGATCTGGGCAATTCGTATCAGCGCAAGCTGCCGGTTACGGAAATCTTCGCCCAGAAGTATCCGTATACGGTCAAACTTGCCGCGTGCGCCATCGTGCTCGAGGCAATCATGGGTATCGGTGCGGGTATCATTTCGGCGGTAAAGCGTTATTCCTTCTGGGATATTTTGGTAACGCTCACCACGTCGATCCTCGTTGCGGTCCCGGCCTTCTGGCTCGGTATGTTGCTGCAGCTGTTCTTTGGCGTCATCCTCAAGGACGCCACGGGCGGTGCATTCTCCATGCCGATCTCGGGTGCCGGCGGTTCCAGCTCTCAGTATCAGGATTGGATGCACTATGTGCTTCCGACCATTACGCTGGCTTCGGTTTCGACCGCTTATGCCGCGCGCATTATGCGCTCGCAGCTGCTTGACGTCATGAACCAGGATTACATCCGTACGGCAAAGGCCAAGGGTCTCTCCAATCGCGCGATCATCATCAAGCATGCGCTTAAGAATGCACTCATCCCCGTCGTTACCTATATTGGTGTCGACTTTGGTGGCATGCTTTCGGGCGCCATCCTGACCGAGACGGTCTTTAACTGGCCCGGTATCGGCTATGAGGTCTATCGCGCCATTAGCATGCGTGACTGGCCCATCGTTATGGGCGGCGTTACGCTCATCGTTGTCGTCGTCATGGTGATCAACCTGCTCGTCGACATTAGCTATGCATTCCTCGACCCGCGCATCCGCCTTGGCGGTCCGTCGGATAAGGCCTAAGGGAGGTACGTCTCATGCAGGAAACTGATTCTCAGTCTCAGGAGCAGGCTACCGCCACCAAGGTCGCATCTGCTCCCGCCAAGTCCCGCACGCTGTGGGGCGACGCTTTTAAGCGTCTTCGTAAGAACAAGCTCGCCGTTATCGGTGTCTGCTGGATCATCATCGTCGTTGTGGTTGCCCTGACCGCAGATCTGTGGGCTAAGCCCTGGCTCGGTTCTCCGACGGCTTCCGACTCGACCACTATGGCCGAGACGTCGCTGCTGGCTCCGTGTGCAGAGCATCCGTTTGGCACCGACGCCCTTGGTCGTGACATTCTCGTCCGCGTTATCTACGGTGCGCGCGTTTCGCTGTCCGTCGGCATTATGGCCACCGCGATCTCCACGCTGATTGGTCTGGTCATGGGTGCTCTGGCCGGTTTCTACGGCGGCATCTGGGATACGATCATCATGCGCTGTGCGGACATCTTCCTGGCGTTCCCGTACGTGCTGTTCGTTGTCGCCATGATCGCCGTTATCGGCCGTGGTCTTCAGAACGTCTTTATCGCCATCGGTATTCTCGGCTGGCCTTCGATTGCGCGCGTCTTCCGCTCTGCGATCTTGACCGTCAAGGAAAACGACTATGTTGATGCTGCGCGCGCGATGGGTGCATCTGATGCTCGTATCGTTGTACGTCACATCTTCCCGAACTCCGTCGCCTCCATCGTGGTCTACGCGACCATGAACATTGGTGGCGCCATTCTGACCGAGTCCGCTCTGTCCTTCCTCGGCATGGGCGTTATTCCGCCTACGCCTTCGTGGGGCTCCATGATTCAGGACGGTCAGCAGTATCTTCTGACTGCTCCCTGGATGATGATCATGCCCGGTCTGGCAATTCTCTCGACGGTGCTCGCCTTCACCCTGTTGGGTGATGGTCTGCGCGACGCCCTCGACGTCAAGATGAAGGACGCATAAGGATGAAGAAGAACAAGAACTATGTGGACCTGAAGGACCAGCCGGTTCCCGAGGGCCAGCATCTGCTCGAGGTCGATGACCTTAAGATGTATTTCCACACCGAGGATGGCGTCGTTCGCGCTGTCGACGGTGTCTCCTACACGCTCGATCGCGGCGAGACCCTGGGCGTCGTCGGTGAGTCCGGCTCCGGTAAGTCCGTAACCGCCATGACCATCATGGGCCTTATCTCGATGCCTCCGGGAAAGATTGAGGGCGGTGACGTTCGATATCGCGGTCGCTCCATCCTCGAAATGACCGAGGAAGAGATGCAGCACATTCGCGGTAACGACATCGCGATGATCTTCCAGGATCCTATGACCTCCTTGAACCCGGTTTATAAGATCGGCAAGCAGGTGGGCGAGGGCCTTCGTCTGCACCGTGGCTACTCCAAGCAGGAGGCGCTCAAGCGTGCCACCGAGCTTTTGGACCTCGTTGGTATTCCCGAGCCCGAGAAGCGCGTCAATGAGTATCCGCACCAGTTCTCTGGCGGTATGCGTCAGCGCGTCATGATTGCCATGGCTCTTGCCTGCGATCCCGATATTCTGATTGCCGACGAGCCCACGACGGCTCTGGACGTTACCATTCAGGCTCAGATTATCGAGCTCATGCAGGAAATGCAGGAGAAGAACGGCAACGCCATCATCATGATTACCCATGACCTGGGCGTCGTCGCCGACATGGCCGACAAGATCATGGTTATGTACGCCGGCCGTCCCGTCGAGTTCGGTACTGCTGAGGAAATCTTCTACGAGAGCCGCCACCCCTACACCTGGGGCCTTATCCGCTCCATCCCGGAGCAGGCCATCGAAGAGAAGAAGCCGCTTACGCCGATTCACGGCAACCCGCCTTCGCTCATGAACCTGCCCGAGGGCTGCGTGTTCTCGCCTCGTTGTCCCTATGCGACCGATAAGTGCCGCAAGCAGCGCCCCGAGCGCGTTGTCACCGAGTCTGGTCATTACTCTGCGTGCCACTACTCCGGTGACCCCGAGTTTCTCAAGAACGCTCCTGAGACGTCCCGTACGCGCAAGGATTCCAAGAAGGGAGGCGAGGCGTAATGGCAGATACCAACGAGCGTACTCCGTTGCTGAAAGTCGAGCACCTCTCTAAGGAGTTCCCCGCTGAGTCCGGCATGTTCGCCAAGCGTTTTTCCAAGCGTGTCGTCTCTGCAGTGAATGACATTTCGTTCGAGATTTATCCGGGCGAGACCTTTGGCCTGGTCGGCGAGTCTGGTTGCGGTAAGTCCACCACGGGCCGCACCATCATGCGTCTGACCAAGCCGACTGCCGGTAAGGTGTTCTTCCAGGGCAAAGATGTTGCCGAGATGAGCAAGCATGAGATCAAGGACATGCGTCGTGAGATGCAGTTTATCTTCCAGGATCCTTATGCTTCGCTCAATCCTCGTATGACCATCGGCGAGATCGTCTCCGAGCCCATGACCATTCACGGCGTGGGCACCAAGGAGGAGCGCATTGAGCGTGTCCGCGAGCTTCTCGACGTTGTCGGACTGAACCCCGAGCACATCAACCGCTATCCTCACGAGTTCTCCGGCGGTCAGCGCCAGCGTGTCGGCATTGCCCGCGCATTTGCGTTGAAACCCAAGCTGATTATCTGCGACGAACCGGTTTCCGCTCTGGATGTTTCCATTCAGGCCCAGGTTCTGAACCTGCTTAAGGAACTGCAGGACAAGTTCGGTACCGCGTATCTGTTTATCGCACACGACCTGTCCGTCGTACAGCACATCTCCGATCGCGTTGCCGTTATGTATCTGGGTAAGATGGTCGAGGTTTCGGACTGGAAGACGCTCTATAGCGAGCCTCACCATCCGTACACGCAGTCGCTGCTGTCTGCCGTGCCGGTTCCCGATCCTGATATCCAGAAGACCCGCAAGCGCATCATCCTCGCTGGCGATCCGCCGTCGCCGCTGGATCCGCCGACCGGCTGCCGTTTCCACACGCGTTGCCCGATCGCGCAGGGTATCTGCTCCGAGAAGCTCCCCGAGTTTAAGGAAGTTGCACCGGGTCACTGCTGTGCCTGCCACTTCGCCGAGCCGTTCCCGATCAAGGAATCGCACATCGACCTGTAGTCGGTTGTTTGTCCGGGCCCGTGCTGGACTTAGTTTTCAGAACGTCCTCGACCATGGAAACCCCCTTATCCTGCTCCTTCGGAGCTGCGGATAAGGGGGTTTCCTGGTCTGACGCTCCTATTTGGCAAGGTGTTTTTTAGAATCCATTTTGCGCTCGGCCTCGAAGGCTTGCCTGTCCCAATCGAGCGG
>NZ_JADNNH010000023.1:0-41539 GCF_015556945.1 Collinsella aerofaciens
TCTGGACCATGTGGCCGGCGGGGCGCCCTTATCTGTTTTGTGGTTCGCGAGTTAACGGGCCTGCTTTACCTTGGCCGCTGCCTCGACAAACGACTTCCACAGGTTAAAGTCGGTCTCGAGCGTCTTCCACGTGTACTCAGGGTGCCATTGCACGCCTAGACAGAACGGCTGGCCTTCGACCTCGATGCACTCGGGAACGCCGTCGGTTGCCTTGGCGACCAAGCGCGTGCTTTTACCCAGACGATCGACGCAGCAGTGGTGTGCGGAGTTGGTCTGGATCAGCCTGGCGCCGCCAACCGCGCGGTCGAGCAGCGAGCCCGGCACGACCTCGACGGGGTGCACGGGATCGTTGAGCACGTGGGTGTGGCGCCACTGCGTGCGGCCCTCGCGCGCACCCAGGCTCGGCACGTCCAAGCACAGGGTGCCGCCGGTGGCGACGTTGAGCAGCTGCGTGCCGCGGCAGGTGGTAAAGAGCGGCTTTTTGGCGCGGAGCACCTCGTTAACCAGCTTAAACTCAAAACGGTCGCGAATCTCGCAGCACAGTGTGGGGTCGTAGGGGCGCTCGTCGCCCCAGCGCTTGGGGTTGACGTCCGGGCCGCCGGGAATAGCGACACCATCGGCGATTTCCACGTAATGACGGATGACCTCAATGTCCTCGGTGATGGACATCTGCAGTGGCAGGCCGCCGGCGGCAAGGATGGCATCGACAAAGACGCTTGCGATTTCCTCGTTGGGAGAGAGCGTCTCGCTTAAAAACGGCTTTGCATCTTCCCAGCGCGGCGCGACGAGGATGAGTGGGCGGTCGGCGGGGGCGACGTCGACGTGCGGGGTATAGGACGAGGAAGTACGTGTTCCGATCATAGGTGTTGCTTTCGAATCCGGGTGGACATGGCACAGGGGTGCGCGGGGCAAACGCTGGTGATGAATTTGCCCCGCGCGGCAATTGGGTTAGTGGCCCTTGATGGAGTTGAGGAAGTCCTGGGCGCGCTTGGTCTGGGGATGGTCGAAGAACTCGTCGGGCGTGCCGGTCTCCACGATCTGGCCGTCGGCCATAAAGACGACGCGATCGGCCACGCGGCGGGCAAAGTTCATCTCGTGGGTGATGACAATCATCGTCATGCCCTGCTGGGCCAGACGGACCATGACCTCGAGCACCTCGTTGATCATTTCGGGATCGAGGGCGCTTGTGGGCTCGTCAAAGAGCATAGCCTTGGGCTGCATGGCGAGTGAACGAGCGATGGCCACGCGCTGCTGCTGGCCGCCCGAAAGCTGCGCGGGCACCTTGTCGGCCTGCTCGGCCACGCCCACGCGGCTCAGCAGGTCCATGGCGCGCTCACGGGCCTCGTCCTTGGACACGCCCAGCACGTCGACCGGCCCCAGCATGACGTTCTGCAGTACGGTCATATGTGCGAACAGGTTGAACTGTTGAAACACCATGCCCAGCTCGGCACGCATGCGGGCAAGATCCTTGCCTTCCTGCGGCAGGGGATCGCCCTCGATGAGGATCTCGCCCGAGTCGATGGTTTCCAGGCGGTTGATGGTGCGGCACATGGTCGACTTGCCCGAGCCCGAGGGGCCAATCACCACGACGACCTCGCCGCGGTCGACCGACAGATTGATGTCGTTGAGGACGTGCAGATCGCCATAGTGCTTATCGACGTGTCTGAGCTCGATCAGCGGCTGATTGCCGGTGGAAGAGGTGCTCTGTGCCATGGTGCTCGGCTCCTTATGACTCGAAATGGTAAAGCGTTAGCGGATGATGGTCGCGCCGGTCTTGTGCGAAACATAGACAGCGGCCTTGTTGATCGCGACGTTGATGAGGATGTAGATGACTGCGATCACCAGGTAGACCGACACGAGGGCGTCGTAGTTGGTAATGAGCACGCGGGCGTTTTGCATGAGGTCGGGGTAGCTCACTACATAGGCGACGGTGGTGTCTTTGACTACGACCACGAGCTGCGAAATCAACGACGGAATGATAAACCGAATAGCCTGCGGCAACACGATTTTAAAGGTGATTTTGGCCTTGGAGAGACCGAGCGCCTGGGCTGCCTCGACCTGACCGCGCGGCACGGCATTGACGCCGGCGCGGAAAATCTCGGCCAGCACGCCGGCCGCAGCGAGCGCGACAGGCAACGTGAGCATCCAAAACGACGGCAGCGAGATCTTGTACTGGGGCAGCACCAAAAAGAAGAAGTAGATAAACAGCAGGCTCGGCACACCGCGGAAGAAGTCGGTAAGCACGCGGCAGACCAGCTGCAGCGGCTTAATGTCGCTGGTGCGGCCGAGCATAAGGGCTAAGCCCAGCACCAGCGCGATGGCGCCAGCGGTGAGTGCGACTTTAACGGTGCCCTCAAAGCCGGCAAGCAAGAACTTCCAGGTGGTGAGGTGCGTAAAGAAATACCAATAGTGGACCGAAAGCTGGCCGGTCACATAAAAGCGCTGCAGTACCAGGACGGCGAGTGCGGCCACGGCAACAAGCGAGATGGCGGTGCCGATGCGAATCTTGGCGCGCATCTTGGGACCGGGAGCCTCGTAGAGCGCATCGCGCATGGTAAGTGCAGGGGAGGAGTGCTTGCTCATCGGAGGATCCTCACCTTCTTATCGATATAGTTGCCAATGTGGCTCACCACAAAGGCCGTGCCCAGGTAGCCGAGCGCCGAGATAAAGAACGCGGCGACGCCGCCGAGCGAGCGCGTGTTGATATAGCTCACCACGCCGGTGAGCTCTTGCGGCTTAAGCGGCACCTGGCTGCCGAGTGCGGTAGTGAGCATGACGGCGATAAAGAGGTTGGTCATGGGCAGCACGCTCGAGCGCAGCGCCTGCGGAATCACGATCTTGGCGAGGATGCGGTTAAAGCTCATGCCGAGCGAACGTGCAGCTTCCACTTGGCCGACGCCGACGGTGTTGATGCCGCTCATAAAGTTCTCGGAACCAAAGGCCGAGCCCAAAAGGACCGTGGCGACGATAACGCAGGTGCGGTAGGGCAGAACGACCTTGAGCGGCGGCAGCGCATAGACGACGATGATGAGCAGCGCGATGCCGGGGATGTTACGGAAGACCTGGACATACAGGTCGCCAAAGACGCGCAGTGGCTTGAGCGGCGACACGCGCATCACGGTGACGGCGACGGCCAGTACCATGGCGATGGCAAACGACTCAAGCGTCATGCCCCAGGTTGCTAGCAGCGCGTCGATATAGTTCTGGCCATAGAGCGACCAGAGCTCGGAGAGACTCATGCGGACCTCCCGCCGATAAGGAAAGGGGCTCCCGTGTGTACGGAAGCCCCGACAACTCATTGAGGAAACAGTTTAGCGCAATAAAGCGCATCGTGCGTTTCCGTATGGTTTCGCAGCGGCCGTTACTAGGCTCGCTGCCTAGGCGCCGACCTCGGGCAGCTCGGGAACATTGGTGTCGCCCGTACGGTCGCCGATGCAGATCTGCCACAGCTTGGTCCAGGTGCCGTCGTCCTCGATCTTCTTAAGGAAGTCGTTGACAAAGGTGACGCCGTCGGAATCGAGCGGCAGACCGATGCCATAGGGCTCCTTGCTGCCGAAGGGCTTGCCGGCGATCTTGTACTTACCGGGCTCGCGGACCAGGGCGCTCTGCTGCATGTTGTTATCGATGACGTAGGCGTCAACACGACCTTGCTGGAGTGCCTGGCGGGCCTCCTCGTCGGTCTTGAACTCCTGCTGGCTGGCCTTGGGGGCGAACTCCTCCAGGATGGCGGGGCCGTTGGAGCCGGACTGGACGGCGACGTTCTTGTCGGCCAGGTCGTCGACGCTCTTGATGTCGTCGTTGTCGGCGAGCACCAGGATGGCCTGTTGCGTGTAGTAATAGGGACCGGCAAAGGAGACGAGCTTCTTGCGCTCGTCAGTGATGGTGTAGGTGGCAAAGACAGCGTCAACCTGGCCGTTCTGCAGGACGGACTCGCGCGTGTCCGAGGTCACCTGGGTGATCTCGACCTTGTTCTCGCCCAGAATGTAGTTGGACAGGAGCTGTGCGATACCGGCATCGAAGCCGCGGGTCTGACCGTCTTTCTCGTTGAGAAGGGAGAAGAGCGTAGAGGTCTGAACGCCACCGATTTTAAAGACGCCGGCGTCCTTAACGGCCGTGGCCCAGGTGCTGGCGGCGATGGCATCGTCATCGGCCTTGGGGCCGTTGTCGACGAGCTTGTCGAATGCCTTAGCGTCGAGCGTGGTGGAAGCCTCGGTATCATTGGAGCTCTTGGAGGAGCCGGCGGCGGAACCCTTGTCGGCCTCAGCGCTGGTGTCGGAGCAGCCGGCAAGACCAAGGCCGGCGACGGTTGCGAAGGTGGCGGCAACGAAGCCGCGGCGGTCGAGAACGACCTGCTGGGAGAGGTTCTTGCTCATGGTAGAACACCTTTCTCAATAAAATCCCTAGCGGTTGAGTAGAGTTATACCCTATCGCGCTCAAATGGGTCAACACGAAATAACTCAGAAACATACTTACCTTATGGGTAATTCTACCTACCAAAAAGGGACAGGCACCTTTGTGGTGGTTCTTGCAGATGTGGTGGCCTGTCTCGCTGCTTTGTCTCAATCTGTAACAGTTAGACGAGGAAATGGGTTCTACCTGTTACAGATCGAGATTTTCACTTCAGGGGAATTCGAATGTCTCGATCTGTAACATCTGGATGGCTAAAAGGTCTCTATCTGTTACAGATTGAGACAAAGGTCAGGGACTAAGACGTCTTGTCTAGATCTGTAACAGTTAGACAGGAATTCGGGCCCTAGATGTTACAGATTGAGATAATCGCGTCGCGAAAATAAAAACCTCCGCAGGGATGCTTCCCTTGCGGAGGTTTTCTTACTCGTTGAGTAGTCTCACGGCTTCGGCGGCCATGTTCTCGACCGCCATGCCGTTCTGAGCGAGCAGCTCGTTGGGGTCGTAGCGGTCGGGGAAGCCCTTGGCGATGCCGAAGGTGCGCGTGCGCAACGGCGTGCATGCCAGGTAACAGGCTACGCGCTCGCCCCAGCCGCCGTCCAAGATGCCGTCCTCGAGGGTGACGACAACGCGATGCTCGGCGGCAAGACTGTCGAGGAACTCGCGGTCGAGCTCGGTTGCAAAGCGCGGGTTGACGAGCGTGGCCTCGATGCCGTACTCGGCAGTCAGACGGTTTGCCACGCGCTCGCCCAGCTCAAAGAAATCGCCGAGCGCGAGTACGGCAACGTCGCGACCCTGGCGCACCACGTTGTAGCGAACGGCGCTGTAGTCGGTGTCTTCGGCGGGTGCAAGGTCGGGACGGCTCACCAGGCCAATACCAGGCACACGAATCGCCACGGGATGCTCGCGGTGGTCGAGCGACCAGCTCAGCATGGACAGATATTCCTCCATGCAGGCCGGCGCCAAGTAGTGCATGTTGGGAAGAGCGCCCAGCATGGAAATATCGAAGAACGAAAGGTGCGTCTCGGACGTGGTGCCAAAGATCGACGCACCAAACACCAAAATGGTTGCCGGCGCGTCGTTGAGACACAGGTCGTGCCACAGCTCGTCGTAGGCGCGCTGCAAAAACGTGCCGTACACACCAAAGACTGGCTTGGCGCCCGAGCGAGCAAGCGCGGTGGCAAAGGTCACGGCGTGCTCCTCGGCAATGCCCACATCGACGAACTGTTTGCCGGCGGCAGCGCGAAGCTCGGGCGTAAAACCCATGATGTAGGGCGTGGCGGCCGTGATGCCCACGACCTGCGGATCGCGCTCGATGGCGGCACTGAGCGCCTCGCCCGTAATGTCGGCATAGGTGCGCGGCGCAGGCTCGCTCGGATGGCCCGGGCAGAGCTTGCGCCCGGTCGCCATGTCAAACGGACCCACGTGGTGCCAGCGCTCGGGGTCGCTTTGGGCTGGCTCAAAGCCCTTGCCCTTGGCGGTGGAGACGTGCAGCACGATGGGATGATCGATATTGCGCAGTTCCTGCAGCGCGTCGACGAGGGCCAACACATCGTTACCGGCGTCCAGATAGCGGTAGTCGAGCCCCATCGCGCGGAAAACGTTGCGCTCACAGGTGCCGTTGCTGGCGCGCAGCTCGGCCAGATTGCGATACAGGCCACCGTGGTTTTCGGCGATGGACTGGTCGTTATCGTTGACGATGATGATCAGGTTGCTGTCGAGATCGGCGGCATTGTTGAAGCCCTCAAACGCCAAGCCGCCCGAAAGTGAGCCATCGCCAATAACGGTGATAACGTTGTACGCATCGCCCGCCAGGTCACGAGCGTGCGCCAGGCCGCAGCCCAGGCTCACCGACGTGGAGGTATGGCCTATGGCGAACAGGTCGTGCTCGGACTCGTCGGGATTGGCAAAGCCAGAGGCCTCGCCGTAGCGTGCCGGGTCGATATAAGTGTACGCGCGTCCGGTCAGCGCCTTATGGGCGTAGGTCTGGTGCGAAACGTCAAAGACAATCTTGTCGATGGGGGAGTTAAACACGCGATGAAGCGCAACCGTAAGCTCAACGACGCCCAGGTTGGGGGCAACGTGCCCGCCGACGGCGGCGGAGCTTTCGAGGATGGCGTGGCGAATCTCGTCGCAGAGCTGCGGGAGCTCGGCACGATTAAGAGCCTTGACGTCCTCGGGCGTTGTCGTTTGCGTAAGCAGCATCGTTGTGGGTTACTCCATGCGAATCGAGCGCCGGCGCTCCCTCGGCCGACACAATTGCACAAGACAGTCTCGCACATTTTGGCGTTTGATATGTGACGGCGGTGCGGTAATTCGCCAACTGGCGGGGCAAAACGTTTTGGCCGATGCCATACTGATGTGTTCCATGATGTTTTTATCGATTGTGCACAAGCCGTGGCTTGCCGCTGTGAGTCGCTGGAAGGAGGCAGCATGTCCGATGTCGTTCGTGCCGAGAACATCGCGTGCGAAGTAGACCATGCTGCCCGTCAACTGGCACAGGCGGGCCGTCTGGACCTGACGCGCGAGTTTATCCAACATGGCGACGTGACGGTCTATGCACATGTGACTTCGGTAGCGCGGGCGAGCCTGTCCTTTGCCGAGTGCTTGGGCCGTGCTGGCATTTCGGTCGACCGTGCTTCGTTGCTGCGCGGAGCCCTGCTGCACGATTACTTTCTCTATGACTGGCACGATCCCGATCCAAGCCATCGGCTGCATGGCTTTCGCCACCCGTTTTTTGCCCTGGCGCGTGCCGAGGAAGATTTTGAACTGACGTCGCGCGAGCGGAATATTATCGTGCGCCATATGTTTCCGCTGGTGCCAGTGCCGCCGACGTGTCGTGAGGCATGGATTGTGTGCCTGGCGGATAAATGGTGTGCTCTGCGCGAGACGGTCGCCTGCCGTCTACCGCGCAAAGGCGGCGCGAACGATTCGAACGAGGGCTCGAGTGACGGCTCGAGCAAAGATTCGAGCGAAAAGAGGAGAGGGTAGACGGTGGGGACCGCGATTGACATGGCGTTTGGCGGCGCGACGCTTGCCGTCTGCCCGCTTTCGGCACTGGTGCTCTCGTTTGCCTTTTACGGGTTTTGCGGCTGGGCGTGGGAGTCGACGGTCTGCGCCATGCTCAATCACGGACGATTTGCCAACAGCGGCTTTTTGCTGGGGCCGTGTTGTCCTATCTATGGTGTGGGCGGCATTGCCTGCTGGCTGCTGTTGCGCGGGATTCCGGATGCCCCGAGCCAGTTTGTCGCTGCAGCGCTCGTATGCAGCGTGATTGAGTACAGCGTAGGCGTGCTGCTGGAAAAAACAACGGGCGCTCGCTTTTGGGACTATTCGCACCTGCCGTTTAACCTGCACGGACGCATCTGTCTGTACTGGGCCTGCGCGTTTGGCTTGGGTGCGTTGTGCATTTGCCGTTTAGTGGAGCCGGCATTGCTGGGGCTGCTTGGCCATCTGCCGGTGCTGATTGTGCGGCTGTCCGCCTTTATCGTCGCGGTCGCGATGATGGTCGACGCAGTGTGCTCTTTGGCCAGCTGGCGCCGCCTGTCTGATCAGTTGGAGCGCGTCCGGGCCGACCTTGCCGACCGCATCAACGAGTCGCTTGCCGATGCGTCTGATTCCATGCTTGAACGTATTCCCGATTCGGCGATCGACTCGGTGGCGCAGACGCATATCCGCAGCCGTGCCGTTAACGCGTGGCTGGCCGAGCTGGGTGACGCCGCGCTCGATGCCCTGCGCGAGAAGGCTTCGATGCCGACGTTTATCGCGGATGGTGCTCGCGGCCTGGCACTTGCTGCCCGCCGCGTGGCCGATGCCGCGCCGAGCATGCCGCGTCCGTCGCTCAGTCGTCGCCTTGCCGGCAAGGGCATAAGCCGTCCGGTGCCGAGCGTGTCACTCAGCCGCCGCGACCTGCGCTTCTTCAATGCCTTCCCGCGCTTGCGTATCAACCGCTACGAGGGCGTCATCCGAGCTACCGACCTCCGCGACCGAGCCCGCGAGCTGTTCCGGCGCTAGCCGGGACGGGCGCGCTCGCGGCTTCCTTGCTCGCGTATTTCCCGTTGGTTTCGCGCCCGTTGCCGCGCCGTTTCCAAGATTGCGGTGCCGTTGGAGACGGCAAGATTTGGGTCGAGCCGGTCGAGGAAGTTATCCGCATCCGCACCGGCGAACACGGCCCCGCCGCGGTGTAGGACAATCTTTCGCCTAGCGGGCGCGTCTCTCTTGGGACGCGCCCGCTCTCGTCTACAATATCGTGCAGACGAAGGAGAGGCATGCCCATGATCAAGATGTTTGCGAGTGACTTAGACGGAACGCTGTTGAATGCCCTGCACGAGGCAGACGGGACCATTCGCCGTGTCATTCGCGAGCTGACCGAGGCTGGTCTGCATGTGGTTCCCGCGACCGGACGCTCGACGCTGCCGATCGGCGAGCATGGATTTACGGGCCTGGCGCTTGACGCCTGCTGCTCTAACGGCTCCATTGTGCGCGACAGTCATGGCGAGGTGCTCAAGACCTGGACCATCGACCCGCAGATCACCGAGGAGCTGCTCAAGGAGTTTCCGGACATTTGCTTTGATTGCTCCACGCCCGATGGCATGTTTTCGAGCGGATCGTTCGAGATGCACCAGGCGGGCTTTAAAAAGGACAGACCCATCAAGCGTATCGTGATGCGCGGCATGCGCGCGCGTGGCGGCTATCACGAGGAACAGTATTTCGATCAGTCGATCGGCGACATCCTGCGCCACGATGTGTGCAAGATCAACTGCCGCGTGACCTCGCCCGAGCTGGAGCGTGACCTTAAGGCGTATCTGGCCGAGCGCTCGGACCGCGTGGTCAACGCGCCGTTCGATCCGGTGATGTTTGAGATCACGGATGTGGCATGCAACAAGGGCGAGAGCGTGGCCTGGCTGGCGGGCTACTACGGCATTGCCGAGGATGAGGTCGCGGTTTACGGAGACGGCGGCAACGACATCGCCATGCTCAAACGCTTCCGCCACAGCTACGCGACCAAAAACGCAAGCGATGCTGCCAAGGCCGCCGCGAGCGCGACTATCGGCAGCTGCATGGTCCACGCCGTCCCCAAACACATGCTCGCCACCATGCGCAAGCAGAATTCCTGCACCGTAATCGAATAATGTGACAAAGGGACAGCCCCTTTGTCACAGGTGAAGCTGGTCTCTTGAAATACGAACAAACATTCGCATATCTAACTGCGCTTTGATAGAATTGATACTGTTGGCGGCAGTTCCATGTGCCGGGCAGCGCCCTCCATCTGATGGGAGGTGATGCCCATGACCGATTTGATTGATTTCGTGAGACTTCTGACCGCTTTGGTCTCGTTCTTCACGGCACTTGTCGGCCTTTCCGAGGCACTCAAGCAGCGTTCGAAGCGCAACAGAAGGGGTCGCCGCCGCTAAGGCGTTGACCCCCTAATGCAAACAACGGCGCTGCCCAGCTTTCCAGAACTTGGGCTGCCGTCGACACTATTCTACCCACGAATGACATTTTGAACAATCGGCAATGCCGCTTCAAAAGCCAGGCACAACTGGCACAACCTAGGCGGTCGCTGAATGTGACAAAGGGACAGCCCCTTTGTCACATCCAAAATATTGCCTTTACGTGTTGATACACACGGTGTGCAATAATACTCGCACTGTGCAATAGCGCGCAGACTGAGTAACAAGGAGGACGCTTGTCCCAGCTCGAGAAATGTGATCGCCGGTCCCTTCGCTCGCAGCGTGCCCTACGCCAAGCACTTGCCAGCGAGCTTGCCGAAAGCGGCGACCTTTCGCACATTAATGTCGCGTCGCTCACCGAGCGCGCTGGCCTTACGCGCCGCACGTTCTATTCGCACTACCGCGATATTCCCGACTTTATCAATCAAATCGAGGACGGCTTGCTGGCCGAGATCCGCGAGCGCATTGAGCTCATCACCGCAGCTCAGTTGCCCGATCTCTATCACAACATCGATGAGCTCGAGCCGGCGCCCGGTTCGGTTGAGTTGCTGCGCTACCTTGCGGCCAACCGCGATTTAATCGGATCGCTGCTGGGCCCGGGCGGCGACCAGGCTTTCATTAAGAAGATTATCGACACCGCGCGTGAGGCCGTGGTGCCTCGTGCACAGACGGGCATTTTGGGCCTGGCGCTGGGCACGTTCTTTGACTACTACGTTACCTACGTCGTGAGCGCCGAGGTCGGCATGATTCAGCGCTGGTTTGAGCACGGCCTCACCGAATCGCCCGAGACCATGGCGCGCATTATGACGGTTATCGCCTTTGTGCGCCCCGGCGACCTGTATGGCCAACCCATCGATATCAACGTGCCGGAATACGGCATGAAGCTATTGAATCTGCAGCTCGAGGACGCGGTCGACACCACCGCAACCGTCGAGTCCAACAACTAAGAGGAGAGACAATGAGCAAACTCGTCGAGGGCATCAAGGACCGCATGGTCGCTGCCGCACGCGAGGCCGCGCCCGCCGTGGTGGACGCCGCGCAGAAGGCCGCGACCGCGGCTGCCGAGAAAGTTGCCGAGGCAGTTGCCGATGCCAAGAACGTGGCAGGGGAGACTTCCGTCGTCAGCGAGCCCGCCACCGCCGCTGAGCCCGTAGCCGCCGCCCAGGCCCCCGAAGGCGCGATCTTCAACCCCGAGGCCGCCCGCGGCAACCTGCACCTGGGCATCGACGTGGGCTCCACCACCGTTAAGCTCGCCGTGCTCAACGACGACAACCAGATCGTCTACGCCAAGTACCAGCGCCACCACACCGACGTCCGCGCTTGTGCCCGCGACCTGTTCGAGGGCGCTGCGACCGTGCTGCCGACGGCCCAGATGACCTGCGCCATTACCGGCTCGGGCGGCCTGCTGCTGTCCCAGTGGCTCGACCTGGAGTTTGTCCAGGAGGTCATCGCCAGCAAGCGTGCCGTCGAGACCCTCATCCCGGCCACCGACGTCGCCATCGAGCTGGGCGGCGAGGACGCCAAGATCATCTACTTCGACAACGGCATCGAGCAGCGCATGAACGGCACCTGCGCCGGCGGCACGGGCGCGTTCATCGACCAGATGGCCACTCTGCTGCACACCGATGCCAGTGGCCTCAACGAGCTCGCGGCCAACGCCACCACCATCTATCCTATCGCCAGCCGCTGCGGCGTCTTTGCCAAGACCGACGTCCAGCCGCTGCTCAACGAGGGCGCCCGCCCCGAGGACGTGGCTGCCTCCATCTTCCAGGCTGTCGTGACCCAGACCATCTCGGGCCTGGCGTGCGGCCGTCCCATCCGCGGCAACGTCGCCTTCCTGGGCGGCCCGCTGCAGTATCTCTCCGAGCTGCGCCACCGCTTCTACCTCACGCTCAACCTAGACGAGGAACACCGTATCGTGCCCCAAAACGCCCACCTGTTTGTGGCGAGCGGCGCCGCCATGGCGCACGAGTCCAATAAGCTCAGCACGTTCCCGCAGCTCATCGAGGCCATCGATGCCCTGGGTGACACACAAGGTGCCGAGGTCGAGCGTCTGGATCCGCTCTTTGCCAACGACGAGGACTTTGCCGAGTTCAAGACCCGCCACGACCAGGAAGTCGTCCCCAAGGGCAAGCTCGACGGCTACACCGGCCGCGTGTTCATCGGCATCGACGCCGGCTCCACCACCATGAAGGCCGCGCTCGTGGGCGAGGACGGTCAGCTGCTGCACACCTGGTATGGCAACAACAACGGCGACATCCTGGGCACGGCCAAGGTCATCATGGCCGATTTCTACAACCACATCCCCGCCGGTTGCACCATCGGCCACGTGACTACCACGGGCTACGGCGAGGCGCTGCTCATCGAGGCCCTCAAGGCCGACTCCGGCGAGATCGAGACCGTCGCGCACCTGCGCGGCGCCAAGGCATTCCTGCCCGGCGTCGAGTTCATTCTGGACATTGGCGGCCAGGACATGAAGTGCCTGCGCGTGAAGGACGGCGTTATCGAGCACATCATGCTCAACGAGGCCTGCTCGTCGGGCTGCGGCAGCTTTATCGAGAGTTTTGCCGTGTCTATGAACATGGACGTGCGTGCGTTTGCCGATGCCGCCATCCATGCCAAGGCCCCCGTCGACCTGGGCAGCCGCTGCACGGTCTTTATGAACTCGCGCGTCAAGCAGGCGCAAAAGGAAGGCGCCACGGTGGGCGACATCGCGGCCGGCCTGTCCTATTCCGTCATCAAGAATGCCCTGTTCAAGGTCATTAAGCTGCGCGACCCCAAGGAGATCGGCAGCCAGGTGATCGTCCAAGGCGGCACCTTTATGTCCGATGCCACGCTGCGCGCGTTTGAGCAGCTCACCGGCGTTCATGCCGTGCGTCCCGACATCGCCGGCTGCATGGGCGCCTACGGCGCGGCCCTGCTCGCCCGCGATCGCGCTGGCGCCGACGGCACCTCGACCATCCTCTCGGCTGAGGACATCGCGCACCTCACCGTGACGCAAAAGCATGTCCGCTGCGGCCGTTGCTCCAACAACTGCCAGCTTACCGTCAACGACTTTGGCGGTGGCAGGCGCTTCATTACCGGCAACCGCTGCGAGAAGGGCGCCGGCCACAAAAAGCAGAAGACCGAGGCCCCCAACCTCTTCAAAAAGAAAAACGAGCTGCTCTTTAACCGCGAGGTCCTGAGCCCCGACGAGGCCCCGCGCGGCACCGTCGGCATCCCGCGCGCGCTCAACATGTACGAGAACTACCCCTTCTGGCACGCGTTCTTTACGCGCCTGGGCTTTAGCGTGCAGCTGTCCGACCAGTCGAGCAAGAAGACCTACCAGGCGGGCATCGAGTCCATGCCGTCCGAGAGCGTGTGCTACCCGGCAAAGATGAGCCACGGCCACGTGATGAACCTTATCGACCGTGACGTCGACTTCATCTGGATGCCGTGCGTGCGTTGGGAGCGCAAGGAGGATCCGACGGCTGGCAACTGCTATAACTGCCCCATCGTCATGAGCTACCCCACGGCGCTGGCGCTCAATATTGACGAGATCCGCGAGCAGAACATCGAGTTCCTGTATCCGTTTGTGCCGTATCACGACAAGACCGAGCTCAAGCGCCGCCTGTACCAGGTGCTCGCCGTCGACCGTGTGGCCGATGCTGAGGCCGGTCGCGGTCGCGTGCGCGGTCCTAAAATCACGCGCTCCGAGGTTGATGCCGCCGTCAACGCTGCTTTTGAGGCCGACGCGCGCTTCCACGAGGATATCCAGACCATGGGCGAGGAGGCTCTCAAGTGGGTCGAGGACCACGGCGGCCACGGCATTGTGCTCGCCGGCCGTCCCTACCATAACGATCCCGAGATCAACCATGCTCTGCCCGAGCTTATCTCGAGCTTTGGCTTTGCGGTCTTTACCGAGGATTCGCTTGCACACCTGGTAAAGCCCGAGCGTCCGATTCGCGTCGTCGACCAGTGGATGTACCACAGCCGCCTGTACGCCGTCGCCCGTTTTGTGACGATGCGCAACGACCTGGACCTGATCCAGCTCAACTCTTTCGGCTGTGGCCTGGACGCTCTGACCACCGACCAGGTGCAGGAGATTCTGGAGGCCAGCGGCAAGATCTACACCGTACTCAAGATCGACGAGGTGTCAAACCTGGGCGCCGCGCGCATCCGCATCCGTTCGCTCATGGCCGCGCTTAAGGACCAGGAGGCCGAGCGCTTGGCCGAGGCCACGACAGCGGGCGAGGCCTACGAGCAGGGTGACGCCGCGCCGGTGGCGCCCTCCACGGATGCCCCCGCGTTCGCGAGCCGCAAGTACACGTTCGAAGCGCAGCGTGAGAGCGCATCGACCGCGTGGCCCAAGGTGCCCTTTACCGAGCAGATGCGCGAGGAGGGCTACACCATCCTGTGCCCGCAGATGGCGCCGATCCACTTTGACCTGGTCAAAGAGGTGTTCCGCGGTGCTGGCTATAACTTGGAGCTGCTGCCCTCGACCGATCACGACGCCGTCGAGGCCGGCCTGCGCTATGTGAACAACGACATCTGCTACCCGTCGATTCTGGTGACGGGCCAGATTATGGAGGCCATCGAGAGCGGTCGATACGACCTGTCCAAGACAGCTGTGGTTATCAGCCAGACCGGCGGCGGCTGCCGTGCCACCAACTACATCGCGCTCATCCGCAAGGCACTGCGCGAGAGCGGCCACCCCGAGATTCCGGTGATCTCGCTTTCGGCCGTGGCGCTCGGCGAGGACAACCCCGGCTTTAAGGTTACGCCGGCGCTGCTTAAGCAGGCCGTGTACGCGGTGCTCTTTGGCGACGTGATGATGCAGATGCTCTACCGCTGCCGCCCGTACGAGGCCACGCCCGGTGCCGCCAACGCGCTCTACGAGGAGTACATGGCGCGCGCCCGCAAGCTAGCGCCTAAGTTCAACCGCCACAACTACACCAAGCTGTGCCGCGAGGCCATCCGCGCGTTCGACACCATGCCGCTCGTGGGCGAGGGTACCAAGCCGCGCGTGGGCGTGGTCGGCGAGATCCTGGTCAAGTTCCATCCCACAGCCAACAACCACGTGGTCGATGTCATCGAGCGCGAGGGCTGCGAGGCCGTGGTGCCGGGTCTGCTCGACTTTTTCCTGTACTCCATGAGCAACGCCGAGCTGCAGAAGGACGAGTTGGGAAGCTCCGCTACCACGCGCGCTGGTATGCAGGCGCTCATCAAGCTCGTGGACTGGATGCGCACGCCGGTGGAGGAGATGCTCGAGAAGTCCCGCCGCTTCGAGGCGCCCGAGCGCATCGGCACCATGGCCGACAAGGCCCGCACGGTGCTTTCGGTGTGCAACAACATGGGCGAGGGCTGGCTGCTCACGGCCGAGATGCTCGACCTGATCGATCATGGCGCACCCAATATCATCTGCACGCAGCCCTTCGCGTGCCTGCCCAATCACGTGGTGGGCAAGGCCGTGATTAAGGAGCTGCGCCGCCAGCATCCCGAGAGCAACATCGTTGCGGTGGACTATGATCCTGGTGCGTCCGAGGTCAACCAGCTCAACCGTATTAAGCTCATGATCAGCGTGGCCAAGGAAAACATGCGCGCCGGCAAGGGCTTTAAGCTTGAGAAGGTGGCGCCGCTCGCGATGGACGAGGTCACCGGCCAGATGCGTGCCCACGACGGCTGCGTGAGCTGCGGTTCGGTCGATGAGAGCGCTGTGGCGTCGGTCGCTGAGCGCCTGGGACGCGGCATTAAGAAGTAGCTGGCCTGCTATGGGCTGGATATGAGACAAACGGGTGGTGGCCGTACCGGCTACCACCCGTTTTGCTTGGACATATGTTGCGTAAACGCCCCGACTATCACCCTTTGCGAACTCAGATTTCGGAAGTATGCGGCAAAATCTGAATAGACCGAGCACACCGAATATGTCCAAGCCCTGTACCTGCGGTTTTATTGGCGGAAAATCGGGGGGTGCTCAAGGGTTCCGGAATTTGCCGCATACTTCCGCAAACGACGTCTCGGTGGCACAAAAAATCGCCCTCGGAACCCTGAGATAATGAACAGATGTAGCCGTTCGCCGCAAATTACCGTCCGTTTATAGAACCCACCCCCAGTGTGCAGCCCTCTTACGGTTGAATAAATACACATCTATGGAATTACGTAAGAGAGGACTGTTCCTATGAGCTACAAGACCGTTTGCGTTGCCGGCGGCGGCGTGCTGGGAAGCCAGATTGCCTTTCAGGCTGCCTACTGCGGCTTTGATGTAACGATTTGGCTGCGCAGCGAGGGCAGCATCGGCCGCACCCAGCCCAAGATCGATCATGTGCGCGAGGAGTACATCGCGGCAATCGAGGGTATGGCGGACGGCACGGGCGAGTGGTGCTCCGGTATCGCCGATAGCGGCCAGCCCTTCGACAAGGAGGCGGCACTCGCCGCCGTTGAGCGCGCCTACTCCACACTCAAGCTGGAGCTCGATCTTGCCAAGGCAGTGGCCGACGCCGATTTGGTCATCGAGTCTATGGCTGAGGATACCCAGGCAAAGATTGACTTCTACAAGAAGCTCGCCCCGGTCCTTCCGCAAAAGACCGTCGTCGTGACCAACTCCTCCACGTTACTGCCGAGTACCTTTGCCAAGTACACTGGCCGCCCCGAGAAGTACCTGTCGCTGCACTTTGCCAACTCTATCTGGAAGAACAACATGACCGAGGTCATGGCACAGGACCAGACCGACAAGCGCTACTTCGATGAACTCGTCGACTTTGCCAACGACATCCGTATGCTGGCGTTGCCCGTCAACAAGGAAAAGAACGGTTATCTGCTCAACTCCATGTTGGTACCGTGGCTGCTTTCGGGCCTTGATCTGTACGTCTCGGGCGTGAGCGATCCCAAGAGCATCGACCTCGCGTGGACGCGTGGCACCGGCGCTCCCAAGGGCCCGTTCCGCGTATTCGACACGGTGGGTATCCAGACGGCCTACAACATCGTCATGCAGTATCAGAAGGTGCCGGGCCTGGTGAGCCCGCTGCTCAAGAAGATGATGATGCCCTACAACTTTAAGGCCATGGCCTCCGTCCTCAAGAAAATGCTCGACGAAGGCAAGCTGGGCGAAAGCTCGGGCGAGGGCTTCTTCAAGTACTAAGAACGATCCCTCGGGGTCGGAGGAAAACGGATCATTTTCGGCCGCCAGCAGTGAGAAGATGGACCCAGAAATAGAAAGGAGTGGCAATGGGCTGGCTCGGGCTTTGAAGACAAGTTATTGCAGGCCCAGGGCGATTTCTCGCTCAATGCAGGCCAGCACAGCGTGACGTATCTGCCGAGTTCTGACACGGCAGCGACTGGTCGCTACCAAGTGCTGTTATACGACAACAACTTTGGTGCGGCCGAGAGCTACCCCAAGTTCGATTGGGGCCAGCTGGGCGCCGCGGTGGTGACCGACTACAGTAAGGGAACGCATTCGTTTGGGCGCGTCTTTACGGTGGACGAGACCGCGCGTGCCTACGAGCTTGTGGGCCAGATCGCAGTGCCGTTCTCGGGCTACGTGAGCAGCGCACAGCGCGTCGGCGATTCGAATAGTATGCTCGTGGCATCGGGCCAGGCCAAGACCTTTGCCGAGTACGATCGCTATGGACTGCCCATCGCCACCTACGAGATGGAAGCCGAAAAGTACATCTACCGCGTGTACAAGTACGAGCTGTAGCGCTGCGCTTGGCTGCGTCTGTGCCCCGTGGCTGCGCGCGCTCGCGCCGGGCCCGCCTCGCGTCCCGCATCACTTCACATCGAACTCAACGCGATCGAGCTCGGGCACATTGAGGTCGATGAGCTTGCGGGCGACGTGGCGGTCGTGTGCCCCAAGCGCCTCGCCTGTCGTCACATGGGCGACAATCTCACGCTCGACGACGCCCTCCTCCTCGCCTTCGGTAGCCGAGGTCTCGACGGCGACGGTGTAATCCTTAAAGCCCGGCAGCACCGCGGCAAGTTCGCGCGTAGTTTCGGTGACACCGTAGCCGTCCTGCACGCCGGTCTGCGCCGAGCCAATAGACCCCGCCGTCATAACGATGCAGGGGATGGCAAAGACTACCGTACCCACAATGATGCGGCGGCGCACCTTGCGCGATAGCTCGTCGACCTCGGCATCTTCTTCGGCGGTTACAATGCCGTCGCCGTTGAGGTCGCGCTTGAGCGGCACTCGCAAGATAAGTAATACGGCTTCGGCCGCGAGTGCGATAAAGACCACGTTGATGCCAAACTCGTAAAGCGCCGAGAGAAACAGCGACCCGCTTGCGATGGCGATGCCATAGCCCGCCGCACACAGAGGCGGCATGAGCGCGGTCGCCACGGCCACGCCGGCGATGAGCGTGGCGGGTTCCTGGTCGCGCGAGTTGCCCAGCCCGCCTGCAAAGCCGCCTGCGAGTGCGACGGTAAGGTCCCAGACGGTGGGTGTCGAGTTGTCGATGATGGCGGCCGTGGTGGTGCCAAGGGGCGAGAGCTTAAAGTACAGCGTGGACGTGACCAGGCAAAAGGCCATCTGCAGCGCAAGGCTGGCGACGGCTTCGACGGTAATCTCGCGGTCGAGCGTGGCAATACCGTATGCCATGGCAAGGACCGAGCCCATGAGCGGGCAGATGAGCATGGCGCCCACGATGGCAATGTCCGAGTCGATATCGAGGCCGATGCTCGCGATAAGCATGGCAATAATCAGGATGCATAGGTGGGAGCCAGTCAGACGCGCCCCGTTTACAAAACGCTTGCGAATTACGTGGTAGGGCGCGCGACCCTCGCGAATGTTGAATGCGCGCTTGAGGAAGCGGGTGATGTTTTCCATGGCTTCGCTATGAGCGGGGCGGATGCCGTGACGCCGATGATGACGCTCGCGCAGTCGCTTGATCTGTT
Source organism: Collinsella aerofaciens (assembly GCF_015556945.1). Lineage (GTDB taxonomy): Bacteria > Actinomycetota > Coriobacteriia > Coriobacteriales > Coriobacteriaceae > Collinsella > Collinsella aerofaciens_AO. The sequence goes on from NZ_JADNNH010000023.1 coordinate 18,729, forward strand.
GTTTGTCGAGTTCCATGTCCACCTCGTTCCAGCGCGGTCCGCGCAACGCGCCCGTTGTCTTAACTCTACACCGTGGCGGGCGGGGTGTCTGTTGGATGCGGAATCCGATAGGGCGGATGACGCGGGAGCAAATGCAAATCACAGGCTCAATTCGATCCCGCAAGAATATGATGCACCAGCTCCTACATATGTGACGAAATTGTGAAGCACGAGAGCGCGAATTTCAAAAAATCCGCTGGTGACCAATGTTGCGCAACAGAATTCAAAAATCAGCTCCTACATTTTGAGGCGTATGGATACATCCGTGTCAAAGGGAGAAAGCCATGGCAAACTATATCCCACAGCACTTTGAGCCTCGGGCCAAGGCCGTCAACGTCAAGGGCGTTGCCAACCGCGCTGTCGCAACCGTTTTGACGGCGGGCCTCATCGCTCAGCCGCTCATGTCGCCGCTGGCGGCAATCGCCGCACCGACGGCAGATAACGGTGACGCCACGAAGGGCGACAGCGCTATCGAGAACACCGTTGCCACCGGTAACTAGGCGGTCGTAAAGACGGCTGCCCAGTTGGCCGAGGAGTCGGCAAAGCAGCTCAAGGACGCTCAGGCCGCCTACGATGCCGCCCAGAAGAAAGCCGACGCGGCGGGCCAGTCTCAAAAGCAGGCGCAGCAGCAAAAGAATCAGGCCTCGCAGGCCGTGACCGATAACGCCGCCGAGCAGAACGAGGCCGAGGCAGCCGCGCTTCAGGAGAAGATCGACGAGCTTAAGGCGGCTGTTGACAAGGCCGAGCAGCAGCAGAAGAAGCTGGGCGACCTGAACGATCAGCTCGATCAGGCCAACAAGAGTGTCGAGGATAAGACCCAGGCGCTCAAGGACGCCAAGGCAAAGCAGGATGAGGCCAAGAAGGCCCTCGACGATGCGCAGGCCAAGCTCGAGGCCATGGGTATGGACGAGTACGAGGCCGCCAAGAAGGCCGTCGAGGACGCGCAGGCCAAGCTCAATGCGGCGAATGCCGATGTGAAGACGGCCGAGGGTGAGCTCGATGCCGCTAAGACCGCCGCCGACAATGCTGTGCAGGCAAAGAGTGATGCCGAGTCTGCTCTGACGACTGCCCGGGCCAAGAAGCAGGAGACCGCCAATGCCCTTGCCGCTGCGACCACCGCGTGCGGCAACGCCCAGGATAAGCTGAACGACGCCCAGAAAGCGCTCGATGCCGCCATCTCGGGCACGGGCATCGATCTAAAAGCGCTTGAGGCCGCCAAGAAAGCTGCTGCCGGTGAGCTCAAGGGCGCGCAGACCGAGCTTGATGCCGCGAAGGCTGCCGACGCCACCGCACAAACGAACCTCCAGGCCGCACAGACTGATGCCAGTGCCGCGCAGGAAAAGGTCAACGCCGCCAACGCTGCCGTTTCGTCAGCGCAGACTGCATACGACGAAGCCAACGGCAAACTCGGTGATTTGACCAGCAAATACAACACCGCCAAGGCTGCTTACGAGCAAGCTCAGCAGACCGAGGCCGACAAGAAGACAGAGTACGACCGTCTGGCAGAGGTCGCAAAGCAGAAGAAAAGCGCTCTTGAAAATGCTACCAGCGACTACAACAAAGCGAATGATGAATACAACACGGCCAGCGCAAACGTCAAAGCTCTTGAGCAGCAAATTTCTGAGCTAAAAGCAAACATGACGGTGGATACGGATGCTGTCAAGGCTGGCCTGCTTGGCTTTATGAATCACATCGCAAGTAGTACGTCGTTTACTGCTGCTCAGCGTGCCAACGCGAGCGATGCGGCGAAGTTACTTGATGGGTCTGCTAGCAAGGCGGCATGGTATGACGACTATGTCAACTTGGATGCATCTGACGCTGACAATGCTTTTTCGCTCGTGAATCTGCAGAATACCTTGACCTACATGAATGCCGTCAATGGAATTCGTCGCGCAAATGGCTTGAGTGACATGAAGGTCAGCATTGTCTCTATGGCGCAGTCGGCGCTCGATGTTTGCTATTCGTCGAATGTTTGGGATCACGCGGGGAACAGCGGCGAGGGCTTTTATATGTCCTATAACGAAAACCTTGCCGGACGTGCTGGCGCCTACAAGGGGTCAGATAATCCTAAAGATTGGGAAATATCCTTCGATAACGGCGACAAGTACGGCGATGATTGGCCGTTTATCGGTTGGTATACTGCGGAAAAGCGCGACTATGACAGGGGTGACTATAGCAACACCGGCCACTATGAGAACTTTATTGATTCAGGTGCTAATTCCTTTGGGTTCGCCGTCGGCTACGGTAAGGATGGCAACCGCTCAACGCCCGAGGATGACGGTGCACCCAGTCCTGTTTCAATTTATCAGGGAAACTGGGCCGAAGGCGATTTTACGGTTGACGAGTTCAAGAACCTGGTAAACACGTACGTAGACTCCGTTTATCATGCCGGTGGTACCGCCGCGCAGAAGGCGCAGCTGGCGCAGCTGCAAGATCAACTTGCGGCAGCACGGAAGGCGCGCGATGTGAAAAACGATGCGCTTGGCTCTGCGGAGTCATCCCTCGATGCTGCCAAGAGTGCCGCGAATGAAGCGAACGGTAACGTTGCTGCTGCCAAGAGCGACTATGAAGCTGCGCAAGAGGCCACCGCTATCGCGAAGGCGGCATATGGCGCTGCCGATGTCAATTTGAAGAATGTTGACATCGAAACTCCTAGGGCAAATCTCAACGCCGCCAAGGACGAGGCGACCGTCGCGCAGGCCGCGCTTGACGACGCTAACTCCAAGCTCACCGAATGCCAGACGAACGCCTCCAAGGCTTCCGCCCGCAAGGCGAAGGCACAGGGCGATTACGATACCGCCAAGACAAAGTCCGATAAGGCCAACGAGGCGTATGACAATGCCACGGCTTCGGTCAAGGACCTTGCCGCCAAGCGCGATGCCGCCCAGGCGGACCTTGCGAATAAGCAGGGCTCGCTTGACGATGCCAAGAAGGCCGACGATGCCGCCCAGACTGGTGTAGACAAGGCCCAGGCCGCAGATGTCCAGGCTGCGACTGCTCTTTTGGACGCCAAGCAGGCGGTTGCCGCCAAGGCGCAGGCCCTGTCCGACGCACAGGAGAAGGCCAAGGCCGCCGAGGGCGAGCTTGCCACCGCAAACAAGGCCTTCGAGCGCTTCGCCGGCGCCCAGAAGGCGGTCGACGACGCCAAGGCCGCCTATGACGCCGCCGTCGCCGGTGTCGCCGATGCCCAGAAGCAGCTCGAGGCCGCCAACGAAGCCGTCGTCGATGCGACCTTCGAGATCGTCGAGGCCAAGGCCGAGCTTGCCAACGACGAGGCGCTCAAGGCCGATCTTGAGGCTGTCGACCACAAGGCATCCCTTGCCGCGGGCACGACGGGCAACGAGAAGCTGGTCAAGCTGAACGCTGCCTACGCTCGCTATAAGGCCGCCGTCGATGCCGCCGCTGGCCTCAAGGCTGCTCTGAGCGATGCCGATGCCAAGCTGTCCGATGCCAACGACGCCTATGCCGCCGCGCTTGCCGAGCTCGGAGATGCCAAGGATGCCCTGGCTGCCGCTCAGGCCGAGTACGACAAGTATCATCCCAAGGCTGAGCCGCAGGCCAAGCCTCAGGTTGCGCAGGCTGCTGCAAAGGCCCCCGTTGCCAAGAAACAGGCTGCGCCTGCCGCGCTCGCCCAGACTGGCGACAATTCCGCGCTTGCGGGCGAGGTGTTCGTCATCGGCGGTGTGACGCTCGTGGCAGCGGGCGTGACGCTGGGCGATCGTCGTCGCAAGCAGATGTAGCGTTTCGAGCGTAGATTCTGCAACGAACTTCGGTTCAGAGCAGGAACGCTTCGATAGCTTAACCGATAAGGCCGGCGCGCTGTTAAACGCAGCGCGCTGGCCTTTCTTTGTTTCGATATCAAAAGCCCGGGCGGTAGCCGCGAAAGCTACCGACCGGGCAAATCGTAGGCAATATGGTTGCTGTCGAGCAGCTGCTCAGCTTAGCCCAGCAGGCTTAAGCCCACGGAGACAAACGCCAGGATAACGCCGACGATGGACTCGCCGCCGAGCAGGCCGCTGGCGACAACCAGCCCCTGTTCCTGGAAGGCGGCGTCCTTGGCAGCCCTCTCCTCGTCAGAAAGACCGGCGGTGGCGTCGCGGTGGGCGGACCACTTGTCGTAGGCGAGCTTGACGCAGGAGCCCAGGAATGCCGTGAGTGACATGTAGAACGGCAGGTACACGCCCAGGCCAATCATCATGGCCGGAATGCCGAGCCAGTACATGACGATGCCGGCGATAAAGCCGCCAACGAACCACGGCACGCTCGGGATGCCCGAGACCATGGTGGCGACCACGCTTGCCTGCGCGGCAACAAAGCTCTTGTCGGGGCCAAAGGCGTCCGGGCCATAGGCGGTGACGAGCGCGACCATGACGGCGGCGGCGACCAGGGCGCCTACGATGCCGCCGATGGCTTGGCCGATCCACTGCGCACGCGGGTTGGTGCCCAGCACGGCGCCGGCCTTAAAGTCGTTCATGACGTCGCCCGCAAGGCCGCACGCCACGGCTACGATGCCAGCGATAAAGAACAGCTTGACCTGAGCGATCTGAGCGAAGGCAGCCACGATGAGCATGACGATGAGGCCAAAGATCTCCATGGGGTCGATGCCCGTCTGGCCGCAGCTCTGTGCGCTCATGATGGTGGTGACAAAGGTGAACAGCGTGACGATGACGGCCGGAACGGGGCCAAGGTCGAGCACGATGGCGATGATCACGGCGATGGCGGCAGCGCCCAGGCCGATGATACCGGCGTCGAGCTTAAGGGAGCCCGAGATGAGCGACTGCTCGTCGGTGTCGGTGGAGCTGTCGGCGGCAAGACCGCGGACGATACCGGCGACCTGCGGCAGGATGTCCTTGAGGACGACGGCGACGCCAAAGCCCATCATAAGACCCATACCGAGGGATTTGACGATACCCTGCGCGGTCACAATATCGAACAGGCCAGCAGCGGTGCCGCCAACGATGATGCCAAAGTTGCCCAGCAGCGCGCCGGCAAACCAGAAGGCGACGGGGGCGAAGCCCACGAGGAAGCCGATGGACAGCAGCATGGGCGAGTTGTAGATGGCAAAGGTCACGCCGGGGATATTGAGCGTGCACAGCATACTGGGCACCACGCCCAGGGCGTCGCGCAGCACGCTGTAGATGCCTGCGATGGCCATGGAGCCAAAGAGCTGCTTACCGGTCTTGCCGCCGGCCTCGGTAGCACGTAGAGTCTGGGCAGCGGCGTTGCCGGTGGGGAACTCCAGCGCGGCGTCCACGATAAAGTGACGGTGGATGAGCGCTGTCGCTAGAAGGCCCAAGATGGTGCCGGCGAGCGCCACGATAAACATGTCGAGCCAGCTGATCTGGTCGGCATAGCCCAACATCCAGGCGCCCGGGATGGTAAACGCCAGGCCGCCGGCGACCATGGCGCCCGCAGACATGATGGTGTGGGTGACGTTGGCCTCGTTGAGGCTGGCGTTGCCCATGAGCTTAAGGAAGAACAGCGAAATGACGGCAGCGAAAATGATCGGCCAGGGGAGGGCGCCCATCTTGAGGGCGGTATAGGCCGAGCTTGCCGTGATGATCACGCAGCCAAGGGCGCCGATGACGACGCCGCGCAGCGTGAGTTGACCGCGCATCGAGGTGCGGTTCGAGGGATTGCTCATATAGAACTCCTTTGCGTATATCCGCTTCCCCCGGGAGCGCCGCTACGGATACGGCGCGGGAAGTCGGGTTACCAAGGGCCGCCGCGTGAGCTCGCAAACGACCGCGCACCAGTATAGCCGCAAGCTAGTCATTTTGGGATGACTGGTTTAGGTAGGCGATATACTGCTGGGCAGATGAAAGGAGCGCCGACGATGCTTAATGGGTGCGCATATGTATTGACGGTCGACGTGGGCAACACGTCCATTCGCTTTGGCCTGTTTGCCGAGGATTCGGCCGCGGCACAGGAATGTCCGCTTGCGACGTGCGAGATCACGACGCCGTCGAGCACCACAGCCGACGAGGCGCGCATGCGTCTCGTGCAGGTCATGGCTGCACTGGCGGCCGATGCGGGCATGCCGGGCGCGCTTGTGCCCGCGGCTGCTGTGCTGAGCTGCGTGGTCCCGGCGCTCGAGCGCCCGTGGAAAGCGGCGCTTTCCCGCACCTGCACGGGGCGCGTGCTCACGGTGGGGCCGGGACTTAAGACCGGCATGCCCGTGCACTACGACGATCCGGCCGAGATTGGTCCCGACCGCATCGCCGACGCCGTGGCGGCCCGTGCCGTCTACGGCTCTCCGTGCATCGTGATTGACCTGGGCACCACGACCAATATCGAGGTCATCGACGCGCGCGGTACCTTTGTGGGCGGCGTCATCGCGCCGGGTCTGGCGCTTGGCGCCCGTTCGCTTTCGGCGGCCGCGGCGCGTTTGCCTCAGGTCGAGCCCTCGGCGCCCACGCATGTGATCGGCCGCAACACGCGCGAGGCTATGCGCTCGGGCGTGGTCTTGGGCGAGGTGGCCCGCATCGACGGCATGCTCGACATGGTGCTCGCCGAGATGCGCGCGACCAAGGCCGCGGGGGAGGGCGACGTGCCCATCGTCATTACCGGCGACGACGCCGAGGCGCTCGCGTTGCTGGTCGGCCATAGCCTGACGGTTGACGACGCGCTGACGTTGCGGGGTCTCGCCGAGCTCTACCGCATCAACCAAAAGCCCCGCCGCGTGTAAAGGTGAGGGCGCCGGTGGGACAAACGCCTCCACCTTTCACCTGCTACAATGGGTCAAATTATTGCGATTACGGAGGTGTCTGCCATGTCGGACGATCTTCATCAAACTTCGTCAGGCAAGCGCCTGGACGTCATTAGCTGGGACGAGTTCTTTATGAGCGTGGCCATCGCCGCGCAGCGCCGCAGCAAGGACCCCAACACGCAGGTGGGTGCGTGCATCGCCAACACCAACCACCGCATCCTTTCGGTGGGTTACAACGGCACACCCTCGGCACTCAACGATGACTTTTTCCCGTGGGGAACGAGCGACGACCCGCTGCAGGACAAGCACAACTACGTGGTGCATGCCGAGGCAAACGCCGTGCTCAACTACCGCGGCTCGCTCAAAGACCTCGAGGGTTCCACGGTCTACGTCACGCTGTTCCCGTGCCACGACTGCGCCAAGATCCTGGCGCAGGTGGGCGTGGGCGAGGTCGTCTACCTGGACAATAAGTATGCCGACACCGATGACGGCCGTATCAGCCGCCGCATTCTCGACTCCTGCGGCATCAGCTACCGCCAGGTCATCGTCGATGTTCAGATTGGTACCGGGGGACAAGCTCAGCAGTAGTGCGTGCCAACGCCAGCTGGCGGCAAAACAGCCAAAAGAGCCCCGTCCCAAATTGACTACTCGTGAAAGTCGCGTCTGCGCGCATGGACGGCTCGTGAGCGGGTACATGGCTGTAGTAACATAGCTTCTGTCCGCGGGCGCGCCCGCGTTATTGTGAGAAAGGAGCCCCTGTGGCTGTTAACGAAGAGCTGCTTAAGAAGGTTCTTGAAGAGATTCGCCCCAACCTGCAGGCCGACGGCGGCGACATGGAGTATATAGGCGTTGATGACGAGGGCGTCGTCAAGCTGGAGCTTCAGGGCGCCTGTGCCGGTTGTCCCATGAGCGCCCTGACGCTTTCCATGGGCATCGAGCGTATCCTCAAGGAGCACGTGCCCGGCGTTACGCGTGTCGAGCAGGTCAATGCCTCCGGCGAGACCGATGACCTGTACGACGAGTATGCGCCGTTCTAAGAAGTGAAAGCTGCGGGCGATATGCTCCGCATAGACGTCACGCCCGAATATGCGGCTGCGAGCGCAAGGCCCGCGGCCGCATTTGTATGTAGGGAGCAGGGGGACCGATATGCTCAACGACCTCTACCATATGCTTGATCCCGTCGCCATCTCGGCGGGGCCCATCACCATCTACTGGTACGGCTTGGCCTATGTGGTCGGAGCTCTGCTCACGGCGGTCGTCATGTACCGCACGCAGCGCCGTTGGGGTTTTGACATTACGGTCGACGACCTGACGAGTGTCGTGGTCGGCGTGGTCTTTGGCCTTATCATTGGCGCCCGCCTGTTCTACGTCATCTTTTACGGCGACGGCTACTACTGGGCGCATCCGCTCGAGATCTTTGCTACCAATGAAGGCGGCATGAGCTTCCATGGCGGCCTGGTGGGCGGCATCATCGGCGGCGTGCTCGTGTGCCGCATGTACAAGCTCGACGCCTGGACCATCGCCGACCTTGCCGTTATCGGTGCTCCGCTGGCCTTATGTCTGGGCCGTTGTGCCAACTTTGTCAACGGAGAGCTGTGGGGCAAGCCGACCGATCTGCCCTGGGGCGTGATCTTTGGCGGCACCGCGGGCGATATGCCGCGTCATCCTTCCCAGCTCTATGAGGCATTCCTAGAGGGCGTCGTGCTCTTCTGTATTTTGCAGGTGCTCAGCCGCAAAAAGCCGCTGCTGCCCCAGGGTACGTTTATGGGCGTGTTCGTGATGGGGTACGGCATCGTCCGCTTTCTCGTTGAGTTCGTGCGCGTGCCCGATGCCCAGCTGGGTTATCTGCTGGGGGGCGTCATCACCATGGGCCAGCTGCTGAGCCTGCCACTCGTGATTGCCGGTCTGGCGCTCATCATCTTCGCCCGACACCGCAATCGTCCCCAGCGCATCTACCTCGACGCCTAACCAAGACCACCACAAAGGGGACAGGCACCTTTGTGGTGGTCTTGCCGAGTTTGATAGGTTTCTAGAAAGGCTTTCGGACTGTGAAGGATTCCGACCTCTCCACAACGGCTGCGCGCGACGCTGCCCGCATCGTCTGGTTTAAGCGCTACCCCGCCAAGCAGACGCTCATCGCATTTTTGCTCGCGCTGTTGGCGACCACGGCGTTTTCCATCGATCCTGCCCCGGTGTCGAGCAACGCAGTCTTGGCGATTGACCCCAAAGCCTCGGGCATGCTGTACGTGTGCTACGAGGTGCTCCTCTCGTTTGCCGGCCATACCGACGCGGTCATGCTGCTTGCGCTTGCCTGCCTGCTCACCTTGCCGTTTCGCTACGTGTTCTTTGGCCGTGGCGACACCTGGCGTCCATCGATCATTCTGCCGTCGCTGTTCTTCGCCATCTGCATGGTGTTCGGCCGCAGCTACGATCTCACCGACTCGGCCGAGATTGTCCTTGGCGACAAAGCCCGCATCATCTGCGCCTGGATTGGCGGCGCGGGCTGGATGCTCTTGGCGGTCGTTGCCTTCTACCTTGCCTTTGAGTGTCTAGATTGGCTGAGCTCTCGGCGCATTCCGTTTTCCGAGGCGCACTTTGGCCGCGTATGGCGTGTGACTCACGCCGTGCTCTCGGTCCATCCCTTTGCCGGGCCCTTCCTGGTGCTTATGGTCGCCTGGGCGCCCACGCTCATCGCTTCGCTGCCCGGCCTTTTTATGGGAGATACGGGTGCGCAGATTCGCCAGTGGTTCAACTACCCCAACGGCACGAGTGACTACCTGCGTCTGCTCAATCCCAATGTGTTGCTCAACGGACATCATCCCGTGGTGCACACGGCTATCATCGGTTCGTGCGTCCAGCTGGGGCTTTCACTGTTCAACAGCGCCAACGCAGGTCTTGCCATCTACACCTGCGCTCAGTTCGTCATTACGGCCGCCTGCATGGCCTATTCCATCTCGTCGCTGCGCAAGCTGGGCGTGAGCCTGCCGGTCCGCGGCGTGATCTTGCTGTTCTTTGTGTTTATGCCGATGTTCTCTAACTACGCGGCGTTGCTCACCAAAGACGTGCTCTTTGCCGACGCGTTCTTGGTGCTGCTGGTACAGACCGTCAAGCTCGTGGCATGTGGCTTGCCCCGTCGTGATGCCAATGTCGAGCGAACGGGCGAGAAAGCCCCCGTGCTCTTTGCGCGCCACGACTGGCTGCTGCTTGCTCTGGGCGCCATGGGCTCCACGTTTCTGCGTAACGGCGGCCTGGTGTTTCCCCTGGCGGCATGCGTAATCGCGGCGGCGCTTTGCGCATGGGACGTGCATGTGGCTCGTCGTGCAGCCAAGCAGGCTGGTGCTGCGCCTTCGGGCGCCACCCCGCGTTTCCGCTGGGTGGGAGTTCTTGCGGTGCTTGCGCTCTGCCTTGCCTCTAATATGTACTTCACCAAGGTCTTTATGCCGGCACACGACATCACGCCTGGTTCCAAGCGCGAAATCCTCTCGATTCCGTTCCAGCAGACGGCTCGTTTTGTCCAAAAGCACGACGGCCTCAACTCGGGCGTCAACCCCACGGTTAAGGAGGACGGCACCATCGTGGAGGCTCCTTGCGACGGCTTGGTGACCGACGAAGAGCGTGCCGTGATCGACCGTGTGCTCAAGTACGAGAATCTGGGGCGCCGTTACAACCCGGATAAGTCGGACGCCGTCAAAAATTGCTTTAACGAGTACGCCTCGCAGGAGGACATCAAGGCTTATTTTGAGGTGTGGGCCCAGATGTTCAAAAAGGATCCCGAGTGCTATATCTCGGCGCTCATCAATAACTACTACGGCTACTTTTATCCGAGCGCCCGCGATGCGTGGGTCTACAGCACGGCGCGCAGTGCCGAGATTATGGCGAAGCCCGATAACCTCAAGTACTTTGACTTCCATCCGGTCGATAGCAAGGTCGTGCGCTGGTGCGACCACCTGATCAACCTGTATCGCGTGGCAGTACAACGCATCCCGTTTATCTCGCTCACCATGAGCTCGGCCACCTATGTGTGGATCATGATCGCCGTGGTGCTCTATCTGCTACGTCGTCATTCGTGGCGTGCGCTGGCGATCTGGGTGCCGCTGCTGGGCGTGCTCGCCGTGTGCCTGATCGGTCCCTGCAATGGCTCGACCTACATGCGCTACCTGTATCCGGTCATCGCCTGCATGCCCTTTGCCATCGGCGCCACCATCACCCGCAGCGACCTCCTCTGGTCCTAATTTGGTGCATTGGGGTCAGGTTGCTTTGCACCAAAGGGTGGCATCATCACGACGCCTTCATTTTGGGGTTTATCTCGCAGGCCAGTAGGTATATCATAACGACGTTTGTTTATATTGCCCGAGCATCTGCGCTGGGCTTTAGGTCGAAACCGATAGGAGACACGTATGTCCGGACACTCTAAGTGGGCCACAACCAAGCATCGTAAGGGCGCGCAGGACGCCAAGCGTTCCGCCCTCTTCTCCAAGCTGAGCCGCAACATCACCGTTGCTGCCCGTCTCGGCGGTGACCCGCTGCCCGAGAACAACGCCAGCCTCGCCGCTGCCGTTGCCAAGGCCAAGGCTCAGTCCATGCCCAAGGACAAGATCAAGTCCGCTATCGACAAGGCTTTTGGTTCGGGTGCCGACGCTGCCGTCTACGAGAACATCGTGTACGAGGGCTACGGCCCCGCCGGTGTCGCCGTCTACGTTGACTGCCTGACCGACAACCGCAACCGCACCGCCGCTGATGTCCGTTCCGCCTTCTCCCACGCTGGTGGCAACCTGGGCACCTCCGGCTCCGTCGCCTTCCAGTTTGAGCGCAAGGGCCAGATCGTTGTTGCCAAGGAGATCCTGGACGAGAACGCCAAGAAGGAGACCATGATCGCCAACGGTGCTGCCGGTGACGAGGATGAGTTCATGATGGCCATCGCCGAGGCCGGTGGCGAGGACTACGAGGATGCCGGCGAGGAGTGGATCGTCTGGACTACTGCTAACGAGGTCATGGCTGTCTCCAAGGCGCTCGAGGAGCAGGGCGTCCAGGTCAAGGGCTCCGAGACCACCATGGTCCCGACCACCCCGACCGAGGTCTCCGGCGCCGACGCCAAGAAGGTTCAGCGCCTCATCGACCGTCTTGAGGAGCTCGACGACGTCCAGGATGTTTACAGCACCATGGACATGACCGACGAGGTCATCGCTGCCCTCGAGGAGGAGTAGCGCCCGCACGGGTTAAGCCGTGCATATCTGGGCATAATGAAGCGAGCATGCAAGCCTCGTGGAATAGATGAGCCGGATCCGCGTGCGTAGAGCACCGGACCCGGCTCTTTTATAATGATGCGAACCGTTTTGTATTTCGAGTGCCGAGATTTGAAGGGAGCGCCACGTGCGCGTACTCAAACGAGCCCTAGCGATTGTGTATCTTGCCGCCGCCATCGTGGCGCTGGGTACGCTTGTCTGCCAGTTTTGGGGGCCGTATACGTATCGCTTTATGCTGCTGATGCGCGACCCCATGCCGCGCATTGTCGTGACGGCATGCGGCGGAGTTGTGGCGATCGGCGTGCTGGTAAGCTTCTTCCGCCTGATGTTTGCTCGTCGCGAGCCGTCCTGTGTGCATCCGGCGGGGGAGCGCAATATCGAGGTCACGCTCGCGGCGCTTTCTTCGTGCGCTCGCACTGCGGCAGAGCGCGACGATCGCGTGATGATCGAGCATGTCGAGGCCCGCGTCCAAGGTTCCGACGATTCGCATGTCCGTTTTAAGGTCGAGGCTATCGCGCTTGACGATAAGGACGTGGCATCTCTGGCTACCGCGATGCAGCAGCGCATCGAGGAAGCTTGCGACACCATGCTCGGCACGCCGGGTACGAACACGCGCGTCCGTTTTTTGCCGTCCAAGACTACCGTCCAGACCGTGGAGGTTTCCGGTGAGTGATACCAATCAAGATAAGACCGCTCGTACGCCGCGCCTGACGATTGACCAGAGCGCCACGCCGGCGAACGAACCTGTTGATTCCAAAGCAGAGGCAACTGAGTTACAAGACGCGGCGGCCGCGGATTTTGACGAGGCTATGGGTCTCATCAAGGGTACGGGCGCTGCCATCTGGAGCTATGCTGTGCGTCATCCCAACACCACGCTCGGTGCCGTCGCTGGCTTTATCCTTGCCGTGTTGGTGCTCACGCTCGGCCTGTGGGACACGCTCGTCATTGCATTCTTCGTGCTGATCGGCGCCGTGATCGGCCAAATTCGCGACGGCGAAAACGGGATCGTCAACTTCTTCGGCCGTCTGTTTAGCGGCCGCTAATATGTATTCGACTGTCGCATCCGCGGCAGGCATAAGGAGGAACCATGGCTTTTAATACGAAGGTCGATGTGGCCGATACCGAGCTCGAGGAGAACGAGGCGGCCGTCGCCGAAGCCGAGGATGTGACGCTCGAGGATGAGGCGCTCGTCGAGGCCGAGTCCGCCGATGACGCGGACGAGGATGATGAGGAAACAGACGAGTCCGAGGACTCGCTGACCTATTCCAACGGTGTGATCGAGAAGATCGTCGCCATGGCCACCCGCGAGGTGCCGCACGTCCTGGGCATGAAGGGTAACCTTATGCACTTTGTGCAGGAGCAGTTTGGTGCCGAGAATCTGACCAAGGGCGTGACGGTTGAGGTCACCGATGACAATCGCGTGGTCGTCAACATCTCCGTCATTATCGAGTACGGCGCCTATGCGCCCGCGATCTTCGACGATGTCAAGGCACGTGTCACCGAGCGCCTTGCCGCGATGACCGGCCTTGAGGTGGCGGGCGTCAACCTGCGCATCGAGGACGTCATCACCCCCGAGGAGTACGAGCACCGCACCAGCCAGCACGAGTAACCTTCCAAAAAGGGACAGGTTTGTTTTGGCAGGCTTTATCTGCGAAAACGTTAAACGGCCGACCGCGCAAGCAAAAGCGTGGCCGGCCGTTATTTGTATGCCCCCCGATGTGGGCATACCGCTCGTCTAACTAGGGGTTGCAATCGTCGCGTTCCGCGTTACCCTAATGGGCGCATTGTTTCCAAATTGTTAACGAGGGGTTGCCGTAATGGCCGACGAGCACGAAACAGAAAGCAAGGCATGGGCGATTGAGGCCGCCGCGGCAGAGGCGGCATCGCGTGCTGCCGAGGAGGTGCATCGTCCTCCCGTGGTGCCGATGGAGCGCGTGGTTGATCGCACCGATATCGAGCGCGGCGAGCGTGTCGGTCAAAAGCGCAGCCAGGAGCCGGGCTTCCCGCGCTTTTTTGCCGAGCTCAATCTGGGCCTGATTCTTACGGCCTTCGCCATCGTTGCGTTTAAAACCCCTAATCACTTTGCTTTTGGCGGCACCTCGGGCGTGTCGGTCATTCTGTCCACGCTGTTCCCGACCCTGCCCGTCGGCGTTTTTATGTGGATTATCAACGCGGTTCTCGTCGTCTTGGGCTTTATCTTTTTGGAGCGCAATGCAATCCTGTGGAGCGTCTTCGCCTCGTTTGCGCTTTCGGCCTATGTTTCGCTGTTTGAGCTTTTTATTCCGACCGATGTCTCTCTGACGGGTGATATGTGGCTCGACCTGTGCTTTGCCGTCATCTTGCCGGCGCTCGGCAGCGCTATTGTCTTTGATATTGGCGCCTCGACGGGCGGCACGGACATTCTTGCCATGATCCTCAAGCGCCGCACGACGCTCGAGATTGGCCGCGCGCTGCTGTTGGTTGATATCGGCATCGTGGCCATCGCGGCCTTTTTGTATGGCCCGCGTGTCGGTCTGTACTGCGTGCTCGGCCTGTTTGCCAAGACGCTTGTGGTCGATAAAGCCATTGAGAGCATTCACCTGCGCAAAGTCTGCACGGTCATTTGCTCCGAGCCGCGCAAAGTCGAGGAGTTTATCGTCAAGCATCTCAACCGCACAGCGACCATCAGTCGCGGCTACGGTGCCTTCTCGGGCAAGTGCGTGACGGTGATCATGAGCGTGCTGAGCCGTCGCGAGGCCGTGCAACTACGCCGCTATGCGCGCGAAGTCGATCCGGGTGCCTTTATCACGATCGTCGACAGCTCCGAGATCGTCGGCAAGGGCTTCCGCGGAACGAACTAGCACAGACGTATTCAACGAACCGCCTGCTGGCGCCGTGTACCTTGCAAATCGGTCATCTTTGAGTATTTGACCCCACATTGGGCAATAATGATGCTAAAGACAACGTTTGCGATCCAAGTGATTCGTTCAAGATACGAAGGGATGATTCTATGTTCTGCTCGCAGTGCGGCGCCCCCATGGGCGATAACGACAAGTTCTGCGGCGTGTGTGGTGCTCCTAATGCCGGTGCCGCTGGCCCCGCTCCCCCAGGGACAGCCTCAGCCCCAGCAGTTTGTTCCGCAACCGCCCGTGGCGAATGCGCCAAAGGGCTGTGTGGCTCAGGCGTTTGAGGATATGACCAAGACTCCGGGCGTGCTGCAGCGCGTGTGCCAGATCGCTTTTTTGCCGGCGCTTATCTGTGTCGTGTCGGTACTCGTTCTGTTCATCCCCGTTATTGGCGGCATTGCGGCTGCCATCGGCTTTTTGGCAGCTTGCATTGCGAGCGTGTGCGGTTCCGGCTTTGGCATCGAGTGGGGTCGCGATCTGTCGCTTAAGATCGATGACGGCATGGATCGTCCGCTGATGCGTTCCACGTCGTTTGGTCTCGGAGTCTTTTCGAGCGTTATTTCGGTCGTGCTCGAGGTTATCGCTGCCATTCCCGTTATCGGTGTAGTGCTTTCGCTGGTGGAGGGCGTGGTAATTGGCGCTGCGGGCTCGTATTCTTATTACGGCTCTTATGCGCTCGAGGCTGCGCTGTTTGGCTCGCTCGGCCTGCTTGTCCTGGCGCTAATTGCCTCGGCGATTCTGGGTGTCTTCTTTAAGATGTTCGCCGACATCGCCGTGATGCACTTTGCGGTGACCGGGCGTGTCGAGAGCGCGTTTTCGCTCGATAAGGTCTGGGCGGCGTTTAAGCACAACAAGACCAAGCTGTTCTGTGCTTCGTTCCTTCCCGAGTTTTTGACGGGCCTGGTCGCCAACGTTGTCACATGGATCTTGACGGTCGTCTTTGGCGCCATTGCCTCTGTCGGTATGTATAGCTACTACTATCGTCCTACGGGTATTGAGGCAATTGTTACCGGCGGTGGCGTCACGCTCGTGCTGTTCTTGGTGCTGGTCGCTTTCGTCACCGTATTTCTTACGGTCTTTGGCAAGATGCTCAAGCACCGTGCCGTTGGCTATTGGGCCGCACGCTATGCAAGCGAGTGGGCCGATGAAGATAAGGACGACGTTCTGACTTTTGTATTGCCCTTCGAGAAGAAGTTCTCTCCTTCGGGTTCCAGCGCTCCGGATGCTTCGCCGGCACCTGCACCAGCACCCGAGCCCGCGACCGAGCCTGAACCGGCGCCCGAGTCTGAGACGGCATCTGAGCCCGAGCCTGCGCCTGAGCCTGAGCCGGCACCTGCACCTGAGTCGGCGTCCGAGCCAAGCTCCGACGAGGAACCTCAGGACGAGTAGCCATGCCGTCTGCCATTTGGGGACGGGGTAGAAATAGCGCTTGAAGAATGAGCGGGGGCGGACGTGTCGAAACGTCCGCCCCCGCTCTGCTTTAGCCAGGCTGTTATGGATGGGTGTGACGACTACTCGTCGTGCTTCTCCTCGCGGCGTGCAGCAGCGCGTGCGTCGTGGATGCCCTTGATCGCGGCATGGCGAGCCGTTCGGGCATCATGGATGGCGTCGCGAGCCTCGGCGGTCGTCGCCTTGGCAGAGCGCAACTTGGCGGCCAGATCGGGGTTGGTTTCGGCGACCGCGGTAATCGCGGGGCCGTCGAGCTCCTCTTGTGTGGGCTCGGCCAAAAAGTCGATAGCATACTGGGCGGCCACCATGGAGCCCTTTGCCAGCACGCTCTCGTCGATCTTGTAGAAGCAGGAATGTTGGGCGTACGTGGCGCCAATCTTGGGGTTGCGCGTACCTACAAAGGCGAGCACGCCCGGTACGCGACGCAGGTACTCCGAAAAATCCTCGCCCGAAAGCGTGCCGCGATAATGGCCTTGGCCGGTGGGGCCCAGGCACTTGATTACAGCCTGACGGCAGCGCTCGCTCGAGGCGGCGTCGTTTTCGACCTTGTAGTTGGCGATGGTGTAGTCGGTGAGCTCTGCCTCGGCGCCCAGAGCTGCCGCGGTATGCTCCACGATGCGGCGCATGAGCTCCGGCATTTCCTCGTGGGTCGAATCGCCGTAGGTGCGCACCGTGCCGGCGAGGTAGGCCGTGCCGGCGATAACGTTGCGCGCGGTGCCGCCGTGCAGCTCGCCGACGGTGATGACGGCCGGCTCGTAGGGGCTGATTTCGCGCGAAACGATGGTTTGCAGGGCGTTGACGATCTCGGCGGCAACCATGACGGCGTCGTGACCTCGCTGGGGCATGGCGCCATGGCACGAGGTGCCGCGGACGTCGATGCGGAACCAGTCGGTATTGGCCATGCGCGGACCGGGCTCGCAGCTCACGGTGCCGGCGTCGACCTCACTCCAGATGTGCGCGGCGTAGGCGCCATCGACGCCGTCGAGCACACCCGTGCCGATCATGAGCTTAGCGCCCTGGCCGTTTTCCTCGCTGGGCTGGAATACGATGCGGACTTCGCCGTGGATGTCGTCGGTCATATGGCGCAGGATTTGCAGCGTTCCGAGCATCATGGCGATATGGCAGTCGTGGCCGCAGGCGTGCATGCAGCCCTCGTTGACGCTGGCGAACTCCTCGCCGGTCTGCTCGGTGACGGGCAGGGCGTCGATGTCGGCGCGCAGCAGGATGCGGCGGCGTGGCGTGCCGTCCTCGCGGTAGGCATCCGGCGCGGTACCGCGAAGCGTTGCCACCAAGCCGGTCTTGAGCGGACGCTCGTAGGGGATATTCATGGCGTCGAGCTGGTTGGCGATGTCGGAGGTCGTGCGCTCCTCGGCGAGGCTCAGCTCCGGGTGCTTATGGAAGTGCCGGCGCTGCTTGATGATATATGGTTCAAACTCGGTAGCGATATCTTGGATGGCCGCGGTGACGTCGTCAGCCGCGCGAGCCTCGGTCGCCGTCATAATCTGCTGTGCCTTGGTCTTCGTCATGGTCGATTTGCTCCTTGCTGGGTTGATCGCAAAATCGTACAGGCTCTCTCCAGTATGCCACCTGCCGCTAGGGCTGGTAAAGTTGCCGTTTGCCGCTTGGGGTTTTGTTACAAGGGCGGGGGAGTACACTCGGGGGTGTTGAATTTCCTGCCAGAGATGGGGATGCCCATGCAACATATCGATCGGATTATCCGCTCCAAGAACGTCTTTACCGCGCAAGACGGCATCGATACTGCTCGTGAGCTGGCGATTGCCATCGCAGGTGACCGTATCGTCGCAGTCGGCAAGCCCGATGACGTGATCGCCGCCGCTCCCGCCGCCACGCCGGTTCTCGACTACGGCGAGCAGTTTGTCTGCCCCGGTTTCCATGACGCTCATCTGCACTTCTTCCATACCTCGGTCGGTTCCTCGCCGTACATGCTCATGGATATGGGCACGTCCGAGGCGGCGCTGGTACAGCACGCGCTCGAGTTTTCCCAGGACCTGCCCGACGACGCTTGGGTTGTGACGCAGGGCTGGCGCGACTACCGTTGGGACCCGCCCGAGCATCCTACCAAGGCGTCGCTCGATGCGGCATTCCCCGATCGTCCCTGCGTTATGTACTCGGGCGACGGCCACACGCTGTGGCTCAACAGCCGCGCACTCGAGGCGCTCGGCGTCACGCGCGACAGCGAGCCGCCGGCGGGCGGCAGCTACGACAAGGACGCAAACGGCGAGCTCACGGGCATTGCTCACGAAGCGGCTGCCATGCAGCTGTTGCCGCGCTGTCTTGAGTGGCTGGGCGAAGATCGCATCGCAAGCGCTTACGCCGATCAAATGAGGCGCATGGCCGAGCAGGGCATCACCTCGATCTGCGATATGTCGCTCATGCCCATGCCGGGCTGTGATTTTATCCGCGACGATGTCTACGACAAGCTGCAGACGACCGGCAAGCTGGGCATTCGTGCCCATCTGTTCCCCACGCTGCTGGATGACCAGTCGCGTCTAGAAGAGCTCCAGGTACGTTACGCGAACAACGCGCTGCTTTCGGCGCCAGGTTTTAAGCAGTTCTTCGACGGCGTGTCGAGCGAACACACGGCATATCTCACCGAGCCCTATACCAATCCGCGCTTCCCGGGCGACCAGGGCCGTCTGACGGTCCCGGCTGAGCGCATGCGCAAACTGGTTCTGGCGGCCGCGGAGCGCGGTCATACCGTACGCATCCACGTTATTGGTGACGGTGCGATTCATGCCGCGCTGGATATCTTCGAGGAAGCGGCCGACCTGTACGGCCTGCCCCAGCACGGCCATAACACGCTCGAGCACCTGGAGAACCTCCTGCCCAAGGACATCGATCGCTTGCGCAAGCTCAACGTGGTTGCTTCGAGCCAGCCCTGTCACATTACACTCGACCCGGGCGGCCCCGAGCGCGATCTGGGTCTGGAGCGCAGCCGCATCATGTGGGCGTTTGCGACCTATAAGCAGCGCGGCATTCGCCAAGCTTTCGGTACCGACAGCCCTATCACGCCCGTTACCAGCATGAACGTGCTCTACACGGCTATCACGCGCCAGGACCCCAAAAGCCACTGGCCCGAGGGCGGCTGGTTACCGAGCGAGCGCATCGATGCAGCAACAGCCCTGCGCAACTACACCCTGGGCAGCGCGTACGCAGCGGGCGACGAGCAAAACCTCGGCAGCTTGGAGCCCGGCAAGTATGCCGACCTGGTAGTCCTGGACCAAAACCCGCTCACCATCGACCCCCAAGAGCTCCAGGCTACCAAGGTTCAAGCAACCTACCTGGCAGGTAACTTGATTTACGAGCGCTAAGTATTCATGCCGTACCGTTAAGCGCGGCTCGGGCAGCCAATTTTGGGATAACGCTCGAGCCGCGTTTGTTTGCCGGTGAGGATTTGTTAGGAGCGTCCCCGCTCTGCTGGATTTGGGCGCAGGGCGGACGCGCCGCTGCCCTGCGCGCTCAATTTGGACACCAGCAATGCTATCTCTTGGTGTTTTGCATACTTCCCATTACAGATTGCATAAAAAGGCTGGGATATTTTTCCTGATCCTGATGTACCCCCGCCCGTGCCGTGCAAAAAACGGAGTATTCAGCACCGCGAGCTCTGCCGGTGCCGCTGCAGTCGGGTAGCATTGCGGAGATCGACGTCATTTTGGGGTCCGACGTGGCGCGAGGCATGCTTGTTTGTCTCGACGAGGCCTGTCTGCCGACCCAAATCGCCGGTCGAAGGCTACCGTGGGACTAATTAGATGCGCCCGGTGCGTATGCATTTGTCCTGGCTTGCTGAATACTCCCAAAAATGCACGGTGCTCCCCAGGGGACCCGTGCACGCAACGAAAACCATGCCCATGTCGCTATCCGCATCGCCATTTTGCTGCACTGACTTTTCTGAATGCCGGGCTCGAATTAGTTAACCTGCCTCCCGTGTGGCTCCGGAGGGGCGGGGCATAAGGTTTATCGCGAGTTCCGCACGAGCCGAAAGCCGCTTAATGTGGCCTTCGTGCGAGCAGGACTGCCCGAGCAGGAAACCTTATGCCCCGCCCCTCCGGAGCCACACGGGAGCCACCGCTAAGTTATCCCCCGGCATTCAGAAAATCTAAGTGCCAAAAAATAAGATTTTTTGACTCCGTGTTGTATAACCCGCCATTCGTGGGTACCATTCAACGCGTACGCAAACAAAAAGGGTTAATTCGCGTGGTATAACCGCGCGGCCCAAAAAGGAGGAGACAAGCATGTCGTCTTTGAAGCCGCTTGCAGATCGTGTTCTGGTCAAGCCCGACGAGGCCGAGCAGAAGACCGCTTCTGGTCTGTATATCGCCAGCAACGCTCAGGAGAAGCCGCAGCGCGGCACCATCGTTGCCGTGGGCGCCGGCAAGGTCAACGACAAGGGTGAGCGCATCCCCATGGACGTCAAGGTCGGTGACGTTGTCATCTACGGTAAGTTCGGTGGCAACGAGGTCAAGGTCGACGGCGAGAAGTATCTGCTGATGCGCGCCGACGACATCTACGCTGTCGTCGAGGCCTAGTCTCGTCAGAATCTCTGATTCGTCTTTGAACGCGTCCGCCGCATAGGACTCGGAAGCGGCGACGCGAGTCACATTTCTTTTGGAGGATTAACTACCATGGCAAAGAACATTACGTTCAACACCGATGCCCGCGCTAAGCTCGCCAAGGGCGTCAACACTCTGGCCGACGCCGTTACCGTCACCATGGGCCCCAAGGGTCGCTACGTTGCGCTGCAGCGCACGTTCGGTGCCCCGACCATCACCAACGACGGCGTTTCCGTCGCCAAGGAGATCGAGCTCGAGGACAACATCGAGAACATGGGCGCTCAGCTGGTGAAGGAGGTTGCCACCAAGACCAACGACACCGTGGGTGACGGCACCACCACCGCAACTCTGCTCGCTCAGGCCATCGTCAACGACGGTCTGCGCAACGTCGCCGCTGGCGCCAACCCGCTGGCCATCCGTCGCGGCATCGACAAGGCCGTCAACGCCGCCGTCGCCGAGATGAAGAAGCAGGCTAAGCCGGTCGAGACCAAGGAGCAGATTGCTTCCGTCGGCACCATCTCTGCCGGTGACCCCGAGGTCGGCGAGAAGATCGCCGAGGCCATGGAGGTCGTGGGCAAGGACGGCGTCATCACCGTCGAGGATTCCCAGACGTTCGACATCACCATCGACACCGTCGAGGGCATGCAGTTCGACAAGGGCTATGTCTCCGCTTACTTCGTCACGGATAACGACCGCATGGAGGCCGTGATGAAGGATCCGTACATCCTCATCACCGACCAGAAGATCTCCAGCGTTCAGGACATCATGCCCGTTCTCGAGGCTGTCCAGCGCGCTGGCCGTGGCCTGCTCATCATCGCTGAGGACATCGACGGCGAAGCTCTGCCTACCCTGGTCCTCAACAAGATCCGTGGCGCCCTCAACGTCTGCGCCGTCAAGGCCCCGGGCTACGGCGATCGCCGCAAGCGCATTCTCGAGGACATCGCCGTCCTCACCGGTGGCCAGGCTGCCCTGGACGAGTTGGGCGTGAAGGTCGCTGACATCACCGCCGATATGCTCGGTACCGCTAAGTCCGTCACCATCTCTAAGGACAACACCGTCGTCGTCGGCGGCGCTGGCTCCAAGGAGGCCATCGACGCCCGTATCGCTCAGATTAAGGGCGAGATGGAGAACACCACCTCTGACTTCGACCGTGAGAAGCTCCAGGAGCGCCTGGCCAAGCTCTCCGGTGGCGTTGCCGTCATCAAGGTCGGCGCTGCTACCGAGTCCGAGCTCAAGGAGATCAAGCATCGCGTCGAGGACGCCCTGCAGGCCACCCGCGCTGCTGTCGAGGAGGGCATTGTCGCTGGCGGCGGCGTCGCCTTCATGGACGCTGCTCCTGCGCTCGATGCCGTCGAGATCGATGACCCCGAGGAGAAGATCGGCGTCGACATCGTCAAGAAGGCTCTGACCGCTCCGGTCGCCACCATCGCCAAGAACGCTGGCTTTGAGGGCGCTGTCGTGGTCGACAAGGTCGCCGAGCTGCCCGCCGGCCAGGGTCTCAACTCTGCCAACGGCGAGTGGGGCGACATGATCGAGATGGGCGTCCTCGACCCCGTCAAGGTCAGCCGCGTCACCCTGCAGAACGCTGCTTCTGTCGCCAGCCTGATCCTCATCACCGAGGCCACCGTCTCCGATGTGCCCAAGAACACTCAGCTTGAGGACGCAATCGCTGCTGCTACCGCTGGTCAGCAGGGCGGCGGTATGTACTAAGGCCGACAAGGTCTAGAACTCCCACCGGGAATCCGGGGGCGGGACGGGGACTTCTCTCCGGAACGTCCTCGGACATGCAAAGAGGCTCCGCATCGCGCTTCGCGCTGCGGAGCCTCTTTGCGTCCTGACGCTCCTATTTGGCAAGGTGTTTTTTAGAATCCATTTTGCGCTCGGCCTCGAAGGCTTGCCTGTCCCAATCGAGCGG
>NZ_JADNNH010000024.1:0-37829 GCF_015556945.1 Collinsella aerofaciens
GCCTAGGATATCAACTGATTCCGGATATCGGACACAGGGGCCGCAAGGGCCCTTACACCAACTTTCTCGACACTACCTCATGGCCAGCGGAGCCACGCCAAAGATGATGGCCGCGCCCAGCTTGGTGCGGCGGCCGACCTCGTTGAGCACGATCAGGCCAATAAAGACCATGGCCCAGCCGGCCCAGTGGATAAGGGTATCGCTACCCCAAACATCGAACAGCATGCTGCTCTCCTTTCACACGCCCGCGGCCCCTCTTCTGATCGCGGGCAGTTTGGCCAAATGTCGTCAGTTCTGGGGCTTGCGCTCCGGATACTTGGCGGTATAGCCCTCGATGTGGAGCGTCGAGGCGATGATTTCCTTGACCGTCTCGTCGGGCACATCGGGGTGCGTGCGGATATACATCAACAACCCCATGATGAGGGTGTAGAACGTCTCGTAGACATGGTCGATGCGTAGCTCATGATGGGCGACAAAATCCACCACGGTGGTGTCGCAGATATACTGCGCCACGCGTTGGACCACGTTGTGCAAAAAGCCGCCGTAGAGCGCGCCGCTGCTCGAGGTGAGCGTACTCGGCAGCTCGTGGCCGCTGGCGACCAGACGCTTAAAGAGCGGGGCGACGGTGTCGAGCGCGCCCTCGATATCACCGACGGTGCGGCCGGCGTTCCACTGCTCGAGCTCGGAGATAAAACCGTCGATCGCCTCGTCCATAACAGCGGTGACGGCGGCGTCCATATCGGCAAAGTAGTGGTAGAACAATGAGCGCGTACAGCCGGCTCGCTTGGTCACGGCCGAGACAGATAGATGCGACACGCCCAGCTCGGAACTCACGGTGCGCACGGCGGCGAGGATTTCGCGACGGCGTTCGTCGCCCGTCAAGCGCTTTGCCGCGCTGTCGGTCGTGGGGACGGCGTCGGCCACAGAGATGTTCACTGTGTTATCGCCCATGCGCTTGCTGCCTTTCATCCTCTTTTGCCTGACCGTTCGCCTAACAGTCTTGAATATTGTTGACGGTTCGTCAATACTATTTTTGACACAATGTCAACAATGGCGGGTGAACGGCATGGGGGCATGCCCGGCCTGCAAAAAGTGGGGCGCTGCGGCCTCGTCGTGCTGCGGCAAGAGAAGGGACAACCATGATTCTCAACGGACCGGGAATTAGCTACACCGAGCCCGATATCGGTTCGGAGTTCGTGCCGCCGCTGCCGGAGCATCCGCGCGAGGCAATCGTCAAGCTGTGCGAGCACTGCACCAACCGTCTGCTGCATCGCGACGAGCTGCTGGGCTACGAGTATTGGTCGTTTGCCGAGGCCGCAACCGACGAGCAGGCCGAAGTGCTCTGCAAGATGAAGATGCGCCGTCCCTATACGCTGCCCGAGATGGTCAAGCTCACCGGCATGCCCGAGGCCGATATCGAGAAGATGCTCGATGACATGAGCTACACGGGTCTGCTCGAGTACAACTGGGAAAACCCCGAGCGCGCCAAGCAGTGGGTGCTGCCCATGCTGGTGCCGGGTTCTGCCGAGTTCCTCAACATGCGCGTGAGCCAGCTCGAGGAGCACCCGGTCTTTGCCAAGTTCTTTGAGCAGGCGTCCAAGGGACCGCTGTCCAAAGCCACGCCGATGGTACCGCCCGGAGGCGCCGGCATCGGTATGCATGTCATTCCGGTCGAGAAGGCTATCGATGCTTCGAGCACCTCGGTGCCGATCGAGCATATCGAGCATTGGCTCGACAAATACGAGGGTAAATATGCCGCCAGCACCTGCAGCTGCCGCGCGAGCCGTCGCGTGATGGGAGAGGGCTGCGCCGACGACCCGGCCGATTGGTGCATCGCCGTGGGCGATATGGCCGACTACGTGGTCGAGACCGACCGTGGGCATTACGTGACGCGCGACGAGGTCTACGACATCCTGCGCCAGGCCGAGGACAACGGTTTTGTGCACCAGATCACCAACATCGACGGCGAGAACAAGATCTTCGCTATCTGCAACTGCAACGTTAACGTATGTTATGCCCTGCGCACCTCTCAGCTGTTCAACACGCCCAACCTGTCGCGCTCGGCCTATGTCGCCAAGGTCGAGAAGGACAAGTGTGTTGCCTGCGGTCGCTGCGTTGAGGTGTGCCCGGCCGGTGCCGCCAAGCTCGGCCAAAAGCTCTGCAGCAAAAAGGCGGGCGGACAGGTGCCCGAGTATCCACGCCAGGAGCTGCCCGACGCCACCAAGTGGGATCACACCAAGTGGTCGCCCAACTACCGCAACGATAACCGCATCGAGACGCACGAGTCCGGCACCGCGCCTTGCAAGACGGCTTGCCCTGCTCACGTTGCCGTTCAGGGCTACTTAAAGCTTGCGGCGCAGGGCCGCTATGACGAGGCACTGGCACTCATCAAGCGCGAGAACCCGCTGCCCGCTATCTGCGGCCGTGTGTGCAATCGCCGCTGCGAGGATGCCTGTACCCGCGGTCGCGTGGACGAGGCCGTGGCCATCGACGAGGTCAAGAAGTTTATCGCTCAGCGCGATCTGGACGCCGCGACCCGCTACGTCCCACCCGTGGTGACGCCGACGCGCGCTGGCGGCTTCGACCAAAAGATTGCCATCATCGGCGCCGGTCCGGCCGGTCTGTCCTGCGCTTTTTATCTGGCCGAGAAGGGCTACAAGCCCGTCGTGTTCGAGAAGAACGAACGCCCGGGCGGCATGCTCACCTATGGCATTCCCAGCTTTAAGCTGCAGAAGGATGTTGTCGAGGCCGAGGTCGAGGTCATTCGCCTGATGGGTGCTGAGTTCCGCTATGGCGTGGAAGTCGGTCGCGACGTGACACTCGACGAGCTGCGCGCGCAGGGCTTTAAGGCCTTCTACGTGGCCATTGGCTGCCAGGGCGGCCGCCTTGCCGGTATTCCGGGCGAGGATGCCGAGGATGTGACCGTGGCCGTCGACTTCCTTCGCGAGGTTAACAGCGGCAAGATCGACGCACTGCCTGGCCGCACCGTCGTGGTGGGCGGTGGCAACGTGGCTGTCGATGTCGCGCGCAACGCCTGCCGTCTGGGTTCCGAGCACGTTGAGATGTTCTGCCTGGAGAGCGAGGCCCAGATGCCCGCCAGCGAGGAGGAGCGTCGCGAGGCCGTTGAGGACGGCGCTCACATCAGCTGCGGCTGGGGCCCCAAGGAGGTTCACCTGGACGAGGCCGGTCGCGTATGTGGCATCACCTTTAAGCGCTGCACGCGCGTCTTTGACGACGAGGGCCGTTTTGCGCCCGAGTACGATGAGAACGATCTGCGCCGTGTCGATGCCGACCGCGTGGTCATGTCGATTGGCCAGTCCATTGTGTGGGGCGACCTGCTGGCTGGCTCCAAGGTGGAGCTTGGCCGTGGCCAGGGTGCCCTTGCCGATCCCCAGACCTACCAGACCGCCGAGCCCGACATCTTTGTGGGCGGCGACGTCTATACCGGTCCGAGCTTTGCCATCGATGCCATCGCCGCCGGTCACGAGGCCGCCGTGTCTATCCATCGCTTTGTGCAGCCGGGATCCACGCTCACCATCGGCCGCAACCAGCGCCGCTACACCGCGCTCGACCGCGACGATGTTGTGATCGAGCGCTACGACAACGCGAGCCGCGAGGTTGCCCGCGTGGACCGCGAGCGCGAGAAGGCTGCGCCGTTTAGCGAGTATGTCGAGACCTTTACCGAGGAACAGGTGCGCGCCGAGACCGCCCGCTGCCTGGGCTGCGGCGCATCGATCGTCGACCCCAACAAATGCATCGGTTGCGGCCTGTGCACCACCAAGTGCGCGTTTGACGCCATCCATCTGGACCGCGACCGCCCCGAGTGCTCAACGATGGTCAAATACGAGCAAAAGCTCCCAAGCCTCGGCAAGTATGCGCTCAAGCGCGCCATCAAGATTAAATTTGGGAAGAAGTAAGAAACGCAACAAGCAGGAGAACGGCGCAGAGAGCGGTTAGACAGCGAGCGAGTCCCAGGCGTGGCGAGGTGCCTTGAAAGAGGAGGGCATAGGGCTTTTGCCCATGCCCGACGATTGAAAGGCAGATCGTCCGTCTGGGGCTCGCGCAGCGTCAAGCCGACCGCCGTTCGTTAGAACGGCGGAAGGAAATAAATGCACGAGCTCGGAATCGTCTATCACATCATTCGCGATGTCGAGAATGTGGCGCGCGCCAATGGCGTGCGTCGCGTTTCGAGCGTGACGTTGCTGCTGGGCGAAGTCTCGGGCGTCGTTCCCGACTTGCTGCTCGACGCTTGGCGCTGGGCAGCAGATAAAAAGCCTATCACCGAGGGCGCGGAGCTTATCGTGGAGCCTGTCGAAGCCGTGACGCATTGCGGGGCGTGCGGCCTTGACTATGCGACAGTCGAGCACGGCAAGACCTGCCCCCATTGCGGTAGCGGCGAGACCTATTTGCTGCAGGGCCAAGAGGTAATGATCAAACAGATCGAGACCCCCGACGAGGATCCAGCAGACGCCGCCCCCGACGGCCCTTCTGACGCCCCCGACGCCGTCGACGCCGCCAACCCCCTCCGCATCGTCTAGGACCCCCTATAAGTTGCGGTGAAATAGTTCCTAAATCCAGCCTTCTGGCTCTTAAACAAGAACTATTCCACCGCAACTATTTTGAGTGGTTTCGTAGAACATAAGTCACGATAATAGTCAAGTCATGTCTGTTTAAACAAAATAGCGGCAGTGCAAGCGCATTCGCGCTTGCCAAAATCGATATTAATGAACAGCCTGTTTGTATCTGTAAAATGCATGGCTTGATGTGCGACGCCTTGGCGTGTAATGAGTCAAAAAGCGGTAACGTAATCAATTTGTAACAAACTTAGACGTTTAAACAAATAATCCAACCTTTTGCGAATTTAGCTATAATTCCACAAACCAAACAGGTATACTTCCTTCATGTCGTGTAGGAAATACGTAGACAAAAAGGAGGTTATGTGATGGTAAGTATTGTTCTTGCTAGCCACGGGGACTTGGCAGCTGGAATCAAGCAGACGGGCTCGATGGTCTTTGGCGATCAGCCGTCTGTTGCCGTGGTCTCGCTCGAGCCGAGCATGGGCCCCGACGACTTCCGTGCCAAGGTCGAGGAAGCAATCGCTTCCTTCGAGGACCAGGAGCAGGTGCTCTTCCTCGTTGATCTGTGGGGCGGCACGCCGTTCAACCAGATCAGCGGGCTCATCGAGGGCCATGATTCCTGGGCTATCGTCACCGGTGTCAACCTGCCTATGCTCATCGAGGCATATTCGCAGCGCTTTGACGCAAAGAACACTGCACATGCGATCGCAAAACATCTCGTGACTGAGGCTAAGGCTGGCGTGCGCGTCAAGCCCGAGTCTCTGGAGCCCGAGGAGAAGAAGCCGGCTGCGGCCGCCGCTGCTCCTGCAGGCGCCATCCCTCCGGGAACGGTCATCGGCGACGGGCACATCAAGATTGCCCACGTCCGTATCGACACCCGTCTGCTTCATGGTCAGGTGGCCACCACGTGGACCAAGCAGATCAACCCCAACCGCATCATCGTGGTTTCCGACGGCGTTGCTCACGACGAGCTCCGCAAGACCATGATCGAGCAGGCTGCCCCTCCGGGAGTCCATGCCAACGTCGTGCCCATCAAGAAGATGGCCGAGGTCGTCAAGGACACGCGCTTTGGTGACACCAAGGCCATGCTGCTCTTCGAGAACCCGCAGGATCTGCTCAAGGCCATCGAGGCCGGCGTCGACATCAAGGAAGTCAACATCGGTTCCATGGCTCACTCCAAGGGCAAGGTCGTCGTCACCAACGCCGTCGCCATGGGCGATGACGACGTTAAGACTCTCGAGGCCCTCAAGGCCAAGGGCGTCAAGTTCGAGGTCCGCAAGGTTCCTTCGGATTCCTCCGAGGATCTCGACGCCATGTTGAAGAAAGCTAAGGCCGAACTGGCCGCTCAAGCATAGTAAAGGAGGGTCCGATACATGTCTGCAATCACTATTCTGCTTGTTGCGATTGTCGCGTTGCTTGCCGGTATGGAAGGCATTCTGGATGAGTTCCAGTTCCATCAGCCGCTCGTGGCATGCACGCTTATCGGTCTCGTAACCGGTCACCTTCAGGAGGGCATCCTCCTGGGCGGTTCGCTCCAGATGATGGCCCTTGGCTGGGCTAACGTCGGCGCCGCTGTCGCGCCTGACGCCGCTCTGGCCTCGGTCGCTTCTTCGATCATCATGGTGCTCGCCCTCAACGGTGGCGCCACCGATTCGGCCAAGGCCGTTACCGCCGCCATCGCCGTCGCCGTCCCGCTGTCGGTCGCTGGTCTGTTCCTGACCATGATCTGCCGTACCCTGGCTACCGCTATCGCTCACGCCATGGACGGTTGCGCCGAGAAGGGCGACTTCTCCGGCATCGAGCGCTGGCAGTACGCTGCCATCCTCATGCAGGGCCTTCGTATCGCCATCCCGGCAGTACTTCTGTGCATCATCCCGGCCGAGGCTGTTACCAACGCGCTTAACGCTATGCCCGACTGGCTGTCCGGCGGCATGGCTGTCGGCGGCGGCATGGTCGCTTCCGTCGGTTACGCCATGGTTATCAACATGATGGCCACCAAGGAGACCTGGCCGTTCTTCATCCTCGGCTTTGTCCTTGCTGCCATCCCTCAGCTCACGCTGATCGCCCTTGGCCTCATCGGCATCTCCCTTGCCCTCATCTACCTTGGCCTTAAGGATCTGGCCAAGCAGGGTGGCGGCATGGGCGGCGGCTCCGGTGACCCGCTCGGCGACATTCTGAACGATTACGAGTAGGAGGGGAGTGATACATATGGCAGAGAACAAGATTCAGCTCACCAAGGCTGACCGCAAGAAGGTTTGCTTCCGTCATCAGTTCCTTCAGGGCTCGTGGAACTACGAGCGTATGCAGAACGGCGGCTGGTGCTTCGCAATGATCCCTGCGATCAAGAAGCTCTACACCAGCAAGGATGACCAGATTGCCGCTCTTAAGCGCCACCTGGAGTTCTATAACACCCACCCCTATGTTTCCGCCCCCGTCATTGGCGTTACCCTCGCTCTCGAGGAGGAGCGCGCCAACGGTGCCCCGATTGACGACGTCGCCATTCAGGGCGTCAAGGTCGGTATGATGGGCCCGCTCGCCGGCGTCGGCGACCCCGCCTTCTGGTTCACCCTTCGCCCGATTCTGGGCGCTCTGGGCGCTTCCCTGGCCCTGTCCGGCAGCATCGCCGGTCCGCTGCTGTTCTTCTTCGCGTGGAACATCATCCGTTACGCCTTCCTGTGGTACACGCAGGAGTTTGGCTACAAGGTCGGCTCCTCCATCGCCAAGGACCTCTCCGGCGGTCTGATGGGCAAGGTCACCGAGGGTGCATCCATCCTGGGTATGTTCATCATCGGCGCCCTGGTCGAGCGCTGGGTGTCCATCTCCTTCACCCCGGTCGTCTCCAAGGTCACGCAGTCTGCTGGCGCCTTTATCGACTGGGCTAACCTGCCCTCCGGTTCTGAGGGTGTCAAGGAAGCACTGACGATGTATAACTCCATCGGTGCTAACGCCCTTGATCAGGTGAAGGTCACCACGCTTCAGGCCAACCTCGATCAGCTCATCCCCGGCCTTGCCGCCGTGTGCCTGACCCTGCTGGTCTGCAAGCTCCTCAAGAAGAAGGTCAGCCCGATCGTCATCATCCTGGCTCTCTTCGCCGTCGGCATCATCGGTCGCTTCTGCGGCTTCATGTAAGCACGTTTCGGCTTAAGACCGAGAATTGCTAGGCAAGGGCTTTTGAGCCATTGAAACGGACCGCACCCGGTGGGTACACTGGATGCGGTCCGATTGTTTTTATTGGAGGGCGAGGCGCGTATGGCGCAATCTCAGAACAGCACGGTCGATCTGGCAACGCCGGCAACCTGCCTGATGGGGCTTACCAGCCACGGTAACGTGATGGTGGGCAATAAGGCGTTTGAGTACTATAACGAGCGCAATCCCGAGGATTATATTCAAATCCCGTGGGACGAGGTCGACTATATTGCCGCCGAGGTCTTGCGCGGCACCAAGAAGATTACGCGTTTTGCCATCTTCACCAAGGACAACGGTCACTTTACGTTTTCGACGCGCGACGACAAAGAGACGCTGCGCGCTGTGCGCAAGTACGTCGACGAGGATAAGCTCGTGCGTTCGCCCGACTTTATCGATGTGACTGCCAAGGGCGCCAAGAGCATCCCCTCCGTTATCAAAAACCTCTTCCACAAAGGCAACTAGTCGTTGGGTAGTCGTTGGGGAAATATCATCCCGGTTTGAGCGCCTATTCTGGGATGCAGTTTCCGGAACAGGCTCAATTGGGAAACCATATCCCGTTTCGAGCTCAAATTCCGGGCCGTAGTTTCCTAGAGAGGCCCCATCCGGAAAGCCCGTCCCAGATTTCGTCTGGATAGTGGGACACGCTTTCCGGAAGGCTGTTCCACCGTAACTTCGAAGAGTGGCTATGCGCTGCATGGCAGTGGCGCAAATCTGCTACACTAGTACAACATGCCTCCGTAGCTCAGGGGATAGAGCACCGCTCTCCTAAAGCGGGTGTCGACGGTTCGAATCCGCCCGGGGGCACCAGGAAAATCGCAGGTCAGACGGTATAAATCGTCTGACCTGTTTCTGTATGGATAGGGGTTAAACTCCCCTGAGGGGTGAAAAAGGGGTGAAAGTTCATTCTATGGGTGAAAACATCGCGACTTCATATTTCACCTCAGAGTTCCAACCTCAGGGCCGGTTTTCAACTCTTTCCACAGCCTACGGGTTGGATGTGGGACCCTCCGGCTATGGAAAGCGTTGAAAACCTAGGTTGTCGTTGCCGTAGGGCGAGCCAGTTTCCGGCAGCCTTTGATATCTTTTGATTGCTATTGAAGCCCCGTTGGACATTAGACGACGTTGGAAGTCTGTTCTTTCGTTCTAATTCGATTTGCACTCTGTCTTATTTGACAAAGAGGTCAGAGTTGAAGAACTCCTTCAGGGAAACGCCGAGGCCCCTCGCTATGCGGTCGATATTCTCAATAGACACGTTTCGCTTGCCCGTCTCGACTTCGGCGAAATAGGTGCGGGACATCTCGATGGAATATGCGAAGGCCTCTTGACTCATGCCAAGCTCAGCCCTCAATTCTTTAATGCGAAGCCCCACGCGCATCTTGGGGTCAAGCTCAGTCATCGGCACCTCCTATCCATCGGTGTCAATGATTCAAGCCAACCCTATATAAGTCACACCTATATAAGTGACAATTTGAAATACAATGCAAATACTGAAGTATCGCAATCAGGAAGGAGCCATGGTGGTTACGGAGATTCCGAAGGTGACGGACGATATGGTCTCCGGGGATGCAGTGGAAAAAGAAGAGGGGAAGCCGCTCGTGCTTTTCGGGCGCGAGTTCTCCCGTAAGCAGGTCTGCGTGGCTGGTGCGGGAATCCTCTGTGCGGCGCTCCTCATCGACGGCGGTGGGTATGCCATCACACATGCCGGGTGGACAGGAAAAGCGAATGTCCCATTGGTGTTCCAAGCAAAGGACGATGAAGAACAGGACATGGTGCTTACCCTTGAGGTAAAGGCTGACGGTTGGGATGCGGACACCTCCACGCCCGTCATCGCCCATATAGAGGATGAGGACGGGGAAGTAGACTTCTACACCGCCATCGCCGCGAACAAGCAGGTGACCGTGAGGGTCGGCAAGTCCGGCACCTACACCGTCACATTCATTTCACCGGTGAACGCCGACGGTTCCATCTATAAGGTGTCATCGAAGAAGGTTACCGCCGGGAAGGCCGATAAGAAGACGGCCAGCACGGGTGTGACTTTCAACAAGGTTGATGCGGATAAGGTGACGAAGGATGACCTGACCGCCATCGCCAAGGACGTTGCAGCAGCCGTGAAGAAGGGCGATTCTACTCTGACCGGAGACAAGGGTGCCGAGGTCGTGAAGAAGTTCGAGGACAACATCAAGAAGAACCCGAACGCCGATGCCGATGCCGTCGAGAAGGAGAGCGAGAAGGCGCAGGAGACGGCAAAAGAGGACAAGTCCGATGCGAAGAAGCCGGACACTTCCGATAATAAGAAGAATGACTCCGATTCCTCCAGCGGCTCCAAAAACGATAGTGGGAACGGCGGTTCCGGTAGCAAGTCGGACGGCAATAGCGGGAACTCCGGTTCAAGCTCGAACTCGGGTGGCTCATCGAAGAAAGATGAGACCCCGGCGCACCAGCACAACTGGGTTGCCCAGACCAAGACTGTCCATCACGACGCGCAATACAAGACCGTCCACCACGATGCGGTGACCCATCAGGTGTGGCATGACGCAGTGACAGAGGAACACTACATCTGCAATCAGTGCGGTGCGGATATCACGTCTGACCCTTGGGGGCATATTAACAACTCTCTTATGAATGGTGGTAATTGCGGAAGCTATCACTCTACCTATGTGACTGTAAAGCAGGGGTATTATGAAACCGTGACCGACCAAGCGGCCTATGACGAGCAGGTGCAGGTGCGCGATGCATGGGATGAGACCGTGACCACTGGGTATAAGTGCTCTTCCTGCGGTGCCACGAAGTAACTTGAAAGAGCAAAGCAATCGTCTATTTCAGGAAAGGAAAGCCCCGACCAAATGGCCGGGGCTTTTTCTAATGCTCATTGATCGGCCTTGCGGCCGATGGGTCCCGCTTACGGGCGGGACCCCCGCGACGCACGGCGTCGCTCTCGCTGCGCCTCCCTGGCAACGCTCCCCAGGGTCGCGTTTCGTCCGCCTCCGCTCACACCGGCCCCGCCCGCCGAACGGCTGCGCTCGATGGCTTCCAGAAGTCGCCATCGCTCCGCCGTGGTCGCCGAGCGGGGCCTCTCGCGCCGGGTCACCGAGCGCCATCGTGCGACGCTCCCCATGGGTCGCGTCTCCTCGGCGTCGGCTCAACCGGCGCTCACCTGCCCGGGCTCGCGTTGCTTTGGCAACTGGCTCGCTCCGTGCAGGCAAGATATGGATTCCGTTGCACGGAATCATCTTGCCGCCTGCGGCGGAGGGCGAACCGCTCCGAAGTCGCTCCCGCCAATAATAAGCTGGGACGCTTGTTGCGTCCCGGCCCAAGCGCTCAGTCACCTCGCCCGTTCTGGTTCTCCCACGACTTGCGCTCAAGTTCCCAGAACGCCCTCATCGCCGTCGCTATCCCGCGCAGCGTGAAGCGGACGACGAGGCCGGTTGAGCGGTCGACCGCGAAGCCGAGCCTGTCGCCGTTGACCTTCCGCACGGCCCCGAGGGCCTTCGAGAAGAAGCGGTACTGGAGGCTCCCGCCCTTCGACCTCGCGAGCTCGATGCCGTCTCGCCTGAGCCGCCGGTCGAGCTCGGCCATGCGGTCGGGGCAGTCCCTCATTCGTCCGACCTCCTCGACGCGACGGGCGACCGCCACGCGGACGCGGGCGTTCTCGGAGCGCTCGGCCTGCCCCTTGCGGGCCATGTCGCGTTCCTCCCTGCCCGGCTGTCTCGCGTGGACGCGCGAGTTGGCCTTGCCGCGCTCAAGCTGCCTGAGCCCATACTTCTTGTCCAAGGCGCGGACGGTCTTCACCCTCGCGGTTGCGGCCTTGCGTGCGGGACCCTCGTCGAGCCTCCTGCCCGTCTCAAGGTCGCTGCGGTTGATGCCGAGGTGCACGGCATAGCGGTCGGTGCCGTCCGCGCGGCAGCGCTCGCGGTGAAGCACCATCACGACCTCCTGGTTCGGATAGCGCTCGGCCACATAGGCCCGAGCGTATTTCATGCACATTTCAGGCGTCATCTTTCCGCCGTTGAGGTCGCACTCGTCGGGGAGGAAACCGAGTATCTGGTGCTGCATGTAGGTACACTTGGCCCCCGCCTTCCCTGGCCTGTCGTGGCCCATGGCCCTCCTCGTGTCCGTCATTTCCTGGAACCAGCGGTCTTCGTCGATGATGTTCTGGGTGTCGTGCGCGAGTGCCTTGTCCCTGTCCCATGAGAGGTAGTCCCTGAGCCGGGAGAGGTGCCCCTCGCTGCAAACGCTCGTCTGCTTGATTGCCGTCATGGGCCCTCCCTAGTCGAGCGAGAGGCCGCTGAACTTGCCGGTCGGCTCGGCCTTCGCCTTCTTCTTCGGCTCGGGCCATTCGAGGCACCAGGGGATGACGCGCTCGCCCATCTTCCCGGCTGCGGCCTCGTCCAGCCGCCTCTGATAAGCGCGGCGCTTCTCCGTCTCGTGCTCCGGAGTCCCGAGGTCGAAGTGCTCCTTCGTGGGTGTCTTAGTGCAATCGGTGACGGGTGAGCGGAAGACCCCGGCTCGCTCGGTGGGCATTCCGTTGTCCGCGTGTTTCACGACGACTATCCCGTCCCGGTCCGGGGCCATGTCGCGCCACTCCCATGCGTGCACCACATCGTCGGCGCTCTCGCTGTAGGAGGTCGAGGCCGACGAGCCCGACGCCGCCTTGCTGCTGCTCGTGCCCTGCGTGTGGCGGGTGGTCTTGCCTATGAGCTCGGTGAAGTACCGGCGGTCCTCCTCCTCGGCGAGCTTCATGGCGACCTTGACGCCGCAGTTCGCGAGAATTTTCCTGCGCCCGTCTCGCTCACCGTATTTATTAAGCTGGGATATATCTTGCGTTGCCCCCGTCCAGTAAATCTGGAACGCCCTTCCAAGTGAAAGGAGGGCGGGCAGGCACTCGACGCGGGGGAGGTTGCCCCACTCGTCGCCGAGTATCTGCACGGGGCGGGGGAGCCTGCCGCCGTTGGAGTCGGCGGCGGCCTGGACGGACGCCCAGAGCTGCGAGAGGAATATCGCCGCTATGCAGTTGTAGGGCGAGCCCTCGTCGAGCACGTGGAGGAACACGGCGCTCTTGTTCTCAAGGACCGAACGCGGGTCGATGTCGGACCCGGACGTCATCCATGCGACCGGGGCTGACGAGAACGGGCGGAGCGCCACCTTGAGCGTCGAGAGGATACTCCTGAGCTCGTTGCCGCCCGAGGAGACGAACTGCGAGGCCCTGTTCTTCGCGGGGTGCCCGCTCGGCAGGGCGCGAAAGACGGACTTCAATGGTTCGGCCGGGTCGTCGCCCTCGGCCTCGGTGCCGCGGTCCAGCACCTCGCAGACGGTCGCCAGGTGCTTGGACTCCTCGGGGCACTTGTCGGACATGGAGACCAGCAGGATGAGGGCGGACAGGAGCCCCCGCGCGGACGCGGTCCAGTGCGAGCCCTTGCCCTTCTCGTCGTCCTGTACCACGAGCTCAGCGATGGCGTCTGCCGCCTGCTCGGCCTCCTGGTCCCGGCCCTCGGCGAGGAGGTCGAGCACCTGCCTGAGCGGGTTGAACCTCTGGCCGCGATAGGGATGCTGCGTGTCGAGCAGGAGGACGCGGTAGCCGCGACGGGCCAGCTCGTCGCCCGTGAGCTCTACGAGCTCGTTCTTCACGTCGGAGACGACGAGGGTCGCGGGCTCGGAGCCGTTTGAGCCGTCGCCGTACGAGAGCAAATCGATAGAGGGGAGGTAGAGGAAGCGGCTCTTGCCTGACCCAGTGGCCCCGGAAACGAAAATCATCTTCTTGGGCTCGAAGAGATAACAGGGCTTGCCGCGCCGCTTGGTGAACCCGTAGACGAACCCGCGCGACGAGGGGTTGGCCGAGCCATCCCATGTGACGGAGCCCCTCACGACCTCCCGGCCCGTCTTCACGTGCGCGTCCCCGAGCACGCCGCCGTCCTCGCCCCTCGCGTTGAGGGCGCTTGAGTAGGCGATGAGCGAGCATGCACAGAGCGAGAGGAGGAGGGTGAGGGCGGTGCCCGCCGGGCAGGCGGTGAATGAGCCCGAGAGCCACCAGCCGAGAACCGTGGCTGCGTCGAGCGCCGAGGGGAGGAGCGACGCGTCGAGCGGGAGCCCCGCGACGAGGCGGTCTATGGGGGAGGCGAGCACCGGGCAGGCGAGCGCGGCGAGGACAATTGAGGTGACGAGCGCCGTGAGTATCTTTGTCTTCATGGTTGTTCCTTTGTTTTTGACAGAAGGTCCGAGAGTTGAGAGGTCGTGCGGGCTATGAGGTTTAAGGCCTCCGAGAGCCGATGTGCCGTCTGTCCGTCGACCCCGTATTTGTTAATGGCCCGTTGGGCCTGGTTAAGGTTGTTTCCCTGCCGCTTCATCTCGGTGAGCATCTGCCGGAGGGTCGACTCGTCGGCGATCTTGACCGGTTTCTCTCCGAGATTGAGCGCAGCCTCGCGCATGAACGTCGATGGGGGCATGCCGAAAGAGGAGGAGCGGGCCACGATTGCGACCCGCTCCTCATCGGTCATCCTGACGTTTATATGTGCGGTCCTGCTATTGCCGCGCATCGCCTAATCCCTATCGAGGAAGGTGGCATGGACCCCGTCGAAATCGAGCCGCGCCTCGGCCAACATTCCGTAACGGTTCTTGAGGGCAATGAGCTTGAGCGGAGTTCCGCTTGCGGGAGGCTCATAGGGAAAGCTGGGCTTACCGTTGTCATCGGCGAGGTAGAGCACAGAGTCGAAGCCGTATTCGACGGCGGAGGAACCGCCGAACATGCCGAGGCTTGGCTTGGTCGACTTCCCAGACTCGTAGGACTTGCGCGTGGTCGAGCTCAGGGCGATGACGGGCGAGCCATAGAGGTTCGATATTTCGCGCAAACCCTTTACGCATGCGGTGATTGCCAGGCGCTCGTCGATGAACTGCTGGTCTGCCGTGGTGCCGCAGGCCAGGAGCTGCAGATAATCCACGAAGACGATAGGGGCCTCGTCGCGCTCGCGTGCCACCAGTCCGACGAGGTTCGAGAGCTCGACGGTGTTCAGCGGACCGGTGATGCAGAGATTGGGGGCGATGCGGTCGCGGTACATGCCGAGTGCGTTTTCGAAGGCCACGTGCTTGGGGTGGCTCTCCGCCGCCGCATCTGCGACCTCGGAGAGGGCAAGCTCGGTGCCGCTGAGCCGCGTAAGGCTCTTTTCCAAGAGCTTGTGCGCGGGGAGCTCGGCGGAGACGTAGACGACTGGGTGCCCGTCGTCCGCGAGCTTGTCGGCCTCCTGCAAGGCCAGGGTCGTCTTGCCCTTGCCGGGTGCGGTGCCGATGGCGTAATTCAGTCCGGGGTAAACGCCACCGAGAACGTCGTTGAGGGCCTTGAGGCCAAAGTGGGCGACGGGCTGGTCGCCCTCAAGGGCGCTTAGATGCTCGTCGAGCTTATCGGATTCGAAAACGAGGAGGTTGGAGGTCGGGCACTGCATCACTCGCTCGCCTCTTCAGCGAGCTTTTTGAAGTAGTCGAAGAGGTCTTCCTCCATGACAAAATACTGGTTGGCGATGCGGAAGCAATGATGAGTCGACTTCATGAGCCGGATGGCACTTGACTGGCCAATGCCGATGAGAATCTGAACATCAAGACGGCTCAAGATACGCTTGGTGCCAGTGCGGCGAAGGTTGATGCCTGCGGAAATGGCGTCAACCTTGGGGTCATCTGCAAAATGCATGATAAACTCCTCTGTTAGGGCGCTCGGCTCCTCTTCGATGTTTGGCGACAATGAGGGGAGTCGGGTGCTTGCTTGTAATTCGGGCTTATCGACTAGTTGGCGTCTCCTTCCTCGTAAGCGTCGATAAGGTGTAAGAGGCTAATTCGAGCCTCTGTGGGCTCCACGTACCCCTTGCGTGACGACTCGCCCATGTTGGCGAAATCGAGCAGAACGCGATAGGTACAGGAGTAATCCTTGATGCACTCCCACAGATTGATGATGTACGAGAGCAGCGGCGTGATGGTGAGTAGCGCCGTCGGGTTTTGCAAGAGCGTTTCAAGCTCGCGCCCGGTTTTTGCCTGAATGCGTAAGTCGAGACTGTCCTCGTGCGCCTTGGAAGCCTCTTCGGCCAGAAGACAGACGCTATCCCAATTCGAGCGGAGATGATGCACGCGCTCGTCAGCGGTGTCGATGCAGACTCTAGCCTCATGACAGTAGTCAAAGAAGCCTTTGACGATGTTGCGGCAGTCCTTTTTGGGCTGGATGGCGCTCCAGTCTTCGAACATAGCCTCAAAGGCGTCGAGACAGTTTCCATCTTCTGCATAGATGAGCTGCGCCGCCCATCTTCCGAGGTCTGTGCTAGTCAGCTGCTCCATGGGGAGTCTCGCCAAGAGCGCGGAGGGAGTGAGCCCCCTTGTGGCTGCTAGGTCGGCGCTGGAGCGCTTGAAAAAGACTTGCTCCTCTTTTGAGCTAAACAGAATCGTCGAACGGAGCTTGCTGCTCGCGGTGGTCAATGCCATTGATAACCTCCTCTCACTTTAGGTGAGAACAAGTATAACAATACGTGCACCATATAACATGGCTCTATTCTGATTCACTCAACTTTTCAAAGACTTCTGCTGCGTTTCGGTCATTGGCCCTGATTGCATGGGTGTAGAAATTAGCCGTTGTGCTTGCGGAGGCATGGCCCATTCGCGCCTGAACGGTCTTTAAATCGACGTTGCTCGCCACGAGAGCGGTCGCGGCGGTGTGACGGAGGCCATGGGGAACAAGTCCTGAGTAGCCAGTGCCGCGCGTATGAAGCTTGCCGTCTCGCATGAACTGCTTCGTCACATTGCTGTAGGTTCCATAGCCGTTATCGACGCAGAAGTCCCTAAACCATCGGGAATAGTTGTGCCCCTCTGGCCGGGTTATGCTTATTCGGCGGAGGCCCATCGCATCCCTTTCAACGCTAAGCGCGTGAACGATGGGATCGGTGTCCTTTCGTTCTAGCCCACGGCGTTTGAATATGTTGCGTTGCACGTCCCTCCATTTATCCAAGTAATCGGCCAGCGTTTTATCTATAGAGAGAATGCGCCTGCTCATTTCTGACTTCGGGGGCCTTAGGGTTTTGTCGTTGGTGTACTGGCGGACGATTCGAAGCTCCATGGCCTTGGGGTCGTAATCGAGCCAGCTTAGGCCCAGCGCCTCTCCCTTTCTCAGTCCAAGGTGGAATATGAGCATGGTGCAGACCGTCATGGGTCCCATCGGCTCGGCAAGCAGGCATTCGGTGAACCGTGGAAGCTCGTCAGGGGGAAGAAAGTTGCGTGCCCGCAAGTCCGGTTTCGGAAGCTTGATGCCCATGCAGGGATTGCGGTCTATCAGCTCGTTCTCGAGGGCGTCTTGCATGACCTGCTTAAGCTTGACGTGAATACGACGAATCTCGGCGTCGGTGAACCTTCCATTTGAACGAGCCTCAGCGTAGGCGCGTTTAATATCGTCGGGCCTCAGGTCGGCTAGGGGCACGTCTCCGAACAGTTCTCGTATGTGTCGCACGTCGTATCCCTCTCGCTCATAAGAGAGAGGGGAGCCGAATGAGCCCTCTCGGAGCACGTGGAAAGATTCGGCATATGCCGCTACGGTGCTTGGGGCATCCCTAGATGGTTCATGGCTCTCAAGTTCCTCGCGGTACTCGTTGAGGGCGTTTGCGACTTCGCTAGGCCAGTTCTTTGGGTTCTTGCTCTTGCAATGGATAGTCCTCTTGGGTGTTTTGAGATACTTAACCTTGCTGCCGTTCTTTCCGGAGTTTGGGTCTCTCCCAAGAGAGAAGTAAATCTTGAATGAGCCGGGCTTTCCCTTGATGGGTTCGGATGTTCCCTTTGCGGTTGGTTTGATTCTGGTTTCCAAAAGAGTCCTCCAAGGGGATTACGTTAGGCTCGGGGCCGGGGCTTTGAGGGCCTCGGCCCCGAGCCTAACGTAAACTTTTCACCCCTGCAAGCCGTTACCGTAACTGCTAGGGGTGAAAAAGGGGTGAAATAGAATTCTAATAAGAACCAGCAGAAACTCAAAAATAGCTAATCTACCTGCGAATATATATAATAGGGCAAAATTGCATTTGCCCAGGTAAGGTAAATGACCATGACCTCCTAAAGCGGGTGTCGACGGTTCGAATCCGCCCGGGGGCACCAGAAGATTATGACGGCGTCGCGAGAGCGGCGTCGTTTCTGGTTTGTGGGAGCTGCCGGCGGATTCGAACCGTCGACACCCGCGTCACTCATTTCCCCGCGGGGGGAGTTTTCGAATCCGCCCGGGGGCACCAGAGGAATATCGAGCCCGGTACCGCTACGGTGCCTGGCTCTTCTGGTTCATGCCATGTCAAAAACGAGGCGCCCGCTTGCTGGGGGAGCAAGCGGGCGCCTGTGAGCGAATATGTTTGCGGCGAAAGCCGTGATGAGCGGTGGGGTGGCGACTAGTTGGTCGTACCGGAATCGTCACCCGTGCCCGAGCCAGAGCCAGAGCCAGAGCCCGAGCCAGAAAGTGCGACTGTTAGCGTGATCGTGCTGTCGGTGGACTGCTTGCCAGTGGGGGAGACGCCCGTAACGGTGGCATCCTCGTTACCGCTC
The DNA here is from genome assembly GCF_015556945.1 of Collinsella aerofaciens. Classification (GTDB taxonomy): domain Bacteria; phylum Actinomycetota; class Coriobacteriia; order Coriobacteriales; family Coriobacteriaceae; genus Collinsella; species Collinsella aerofaciens_AO. The sequence goes on from NZ_JADNNH010000024.1 coordinate 18,297, forward strand.
ACGGGATTGCCGTTCTGGTCACAGAAGCCAATGTTATAGAAACCGGCGTTGTTGAGCGCGGTAACGGCGGCGGAAATGCTCTTGCCGTACAGGTTGCCCGGGACGGTGGCCTTGCCGGACTTCTTGGCAATGACGACGGTAATCGTGGCGCCGGGCTTCTGCTTGCCGCTGGGGTTCCAGCTGATCACGGTGCCCTCGGTAACCGAGTCGTTCTCCTGGTAGCTCACGTCGACGCCAAAGCCTGCCATATCGAGGGCGTTGCGCGCCTGGGCCTCGGTCATGTCGGTCAGGTCGGGGACGGACGTGGTATCCGGGCCGCTCGAGACCTTGTACGAGATGGTCGTGCCCTTCGCGACTTCCTTACCGGCTTCGGTGCCCTGCTCAAAGACCTGGCCCTCATCAGCCTCGTTGGCCTCCTCGGAGGCGTTGCCCTTCAGGCCAACGCTTGCCAGTGCGGCTTCTGCTTGGTCCTTGGTCAGGCCGACAAGTTTGGGAACCTCAACCTTTTCGGAGGGCTTGGGGCCCTTGGAGATTACCAGGTTCACCTTGGTGCCCTTGGTCTTCTTGGTGTTGCCGTTGGGTGTCTGCTCGGCGACCTTGCCCTCGTCGACATCGTCGTTGTAGCTTTGGTCGATGGTGCCGACCTCGAGGCCGGCTTCCTTGATCAGCTCGACGGCGGTCTGCTGGTCCTTGCCCAGCACGTCGGGCACGGTGACCTGCTCGCCGCCAAAGAGTCCTGTGGCAAAGGCCACCACGATGCCGATGACGGCAACCGCTGCCACCACGGCGGCGATGATCTTGTTCTTGTTGGATTTGGGCTCCTTGACCTCGTAGGAGCCGGTGGAGCCCGAAACCGAGCTACGGGCGGTATTCTGGCCGCTCACGCCCGAGACGGGACGCACCATGGCGCGCGTCTGATCGGAAAGCTCGCGAGTCTTGGTGGCGCCCAGTTCACCGGGGGCACCGATGATGCGCGTGGGCTCCGAGACGTTGACGGCACGGCCCGACAGGTAGCTGTTGAGCACCTGACGCAGCTCGTCGGCGGTCTGGAAGCGGTTTGCCGGGTCCTTCTCCATGCACTTGAGGATGATGCGCTCAAGGTCGGCGTCGACACCGGAGTTGATCTGGCTCGGCGGAATAGGCAGCTCGTTGACCTGCTTGAGTGCGACCGAGATAGCGTCGTCACCGTCAAAGGGGACGCGGCCGGTGGCGCACTCATACATCACGACGCCCAGCGAGTAGATATCCGAGGTGGGGCCGAGGTCCTGACCACGGGTCTGCTCGGGGCTGACGTAGTGGGCGGTTCCCAGCACGTTGTTGTCTTGCGTGAGGTGGCTGTTCTTGGCGCGCGCGATGCCAAAGTCCATCACCTTGATGTTGCCGTCGGGCAGCACCATGATGTTTTGCGGCTTAATGTCGCGGTGGATGATCTCGTGCTTGTGGGCGACCGAAAGCGCGGAGCTGATCTGCGAGCCGATCTGGGCGACCTTCTTGGGGTCGAGGGCGCCGTGGCTCTTGATGCCGCTCTTAAGGTCGGTGCCGCGCAGGTACTCCATGACGATGTAATAGGTGTCGCCGTCCTTGCCCCAATCGTAGACGCCCACGATATAGGGGGAGGAGAGACCGGCTGCTGCCTGGGCCTCCTGCTTAAAGCGTGCGGCGAAGGTTGCGTCGCCAGCATACTGCGGCAGCATAATCTTGACGGCTACCGTGCGGTCGAGGACCTGGTCCTGTGCACGGTAGACGGTCGCCATGCCGCCTGTTCCCACCTTATCCTTGAGGAGGTATCTTCCCCCGAGGACCCTCTGTTCCATTCCTGCTCCTAACATAACTATTCGCTCAACGATGTGTGTAGTACCTATGATGTGGCCGCTGGGGCCGTGTGGCGCGTTGCCGCTAACCCTTAGGCCGCGGCGCGCCTCGGGTGTCCGATTCGATCATGGGCATCACGCTCCCTGTGCGGCAAGCGCCGCGGTCAGGACGATGCCGGCGATCTTGGCGGCCTTGACGTCATGCTTGTCGAAATCCTCCAAGGCCACTGAGATGGCGACCGTGGGTGAATCGTAAGGTGCAAAGCCAACGAACATCGAGTTGACGTTGGTGCCGCCGGTCTCGGCCGAGCCGGTCTTGCCGGCGACCTTGACGCCGGGGATCTGGGCATCGGTGCCGGTGCCGGACTGGACGACGGCAAGCATGGCCTGCTTGACCTGGTCGGCCGTGGCGGAGCTGACGGCCTGCCCCAGCGAGCGGGACTGCGTGGTCTTGACCACGGTTCCGTCCGGGGCGAGTACCTGGGCTACAAAGTACGGGTCCATGACCACGCCACTGTTAGCGATGGCGGCGGCAATCACGGCGTTTTGCATGACGGTGGTCTGCGGGCCGGGCGTGTGGTCCATGCCGACAGGCTGGCCGGCGCCGGCCCAGGCGGTCTCCCACTCGGTCATGAGCGACGGGTCGGCCATGATGGAGGCCGCGGAGGTCAGGTCCTGGCCGAGCTTTTGGCCGTAGCCAAAGGCGTTGGCAAACTGCACGAGCGTGTTTGCGCCAACTTCGTTTGCCACCTGGCCAAAGACGACGTTGGAGGACACGGCAAAGGCCTGCTGCAGGCTGATGGTGCCGTAGCTCTCGTTGGCATAGTTGGTGACCGGTGCGTTGCCGATGTCCATGGAGCCGGGCGCCTGGTAGGTGCTGGTAAGGCTGGCGGTACCGGTCTCGAGTGCCGCGGAAAGCGTAACGACCTTAAACGTTGAGCCCGGCGTGTACAGCGCGTCCATGGCGCGATTGTACATGGAGCCGTCCTCGCCGCCGCCCGTCTGCAGCAGGGCATCGATGTTGGTGTTGTCGTAGGTGGGCGAGCTGGCACATGCGAGCACCGCGCCGGTACGCGGGTCGATGACCACTACAGCGCCCTTAAAGCCCTTGAGCGCCTGCTCAGCAGCCGTCTGGATGCGCGAGTCGATGGTGAGCTTGGCGGTGTTGCCCGGCTGGGTCTGGCCCGCGAGCGACGCGATGGCGTTGTTCCAGCTGGAGTAATCCTTAGAGCCGGTGAGCGTGTCGTTCATGACGCTCTCGATGGCGGTGGTGCCATACTGCTGGCTCACATAGCCAACCACGTGCGCTGCCAGGTTACCGTTGGGGTAGGAGCGTACGTAGGTGCCGTCCTCCTGCTGCAGCGACTCGGCCAGCGTCACGCCGTCGGACGTGATGATGGAACCGCGCTGGATGTACTTGGAGCGGGCGATGGTGTGGTTGTTGGTCGGCATGTCCTGATAGTCCTTGGCCTTGATGACCTGGACATAGGTGAGGTTGCCGATAAGGATGGCGAACAGCGCCGTAAAGGCGAGCACCGCACGGGTTAGACGGTTGGCGAGCGCAACGCGGCCGAGCACACCGGATTCAGGCGTGTCGAGCAGGCGACGGCGCATACGCGAGCCGATGGAATGGCTGCCGCTGCCGTAGGAAGACGAGGTGGCAAAGCGCGTGCCCGTCGGGGCGGCGGCAGATGCGACCTGATCATCGGTGATGGCGGCCATGGTGCCGGTGCCGGTAAGCTCGGCCTCGCGTCCGGTCGCCTCGTCGCCGGCGCGCAGCAGGAGCGCGACGATGATAAAGCTCGCCAGCAGAGAGGAGCCGCCCTGGCTCATAAAGGGCAGGGTGACGCCGGTCAGCGGGATCAGGCGGGTTACGCCGCCAACGATCAAGAAGGCCTGGAAGCTGATGGCGGCCGTAAGGCCTGTGGCACTAAAGGAGGCGAGGTCGGATTTAGCGCGGGCAGCCGTGGTGAGGCCACGCACGGCAAAGAGCATAAACAGGATGAGCACGGCGCCGCCGCCCAAAAGGCCCATCTCCTCGCCGATAGCCGAGAAGATAAAGTCGGACTCGACGACAGGGATGTTGTTGGCCATGCCGTTGCCGATGCCAACACCGACCAGACCGCCATCGGCAAGCGAGAAGAGCGACTGGACGATCTGGTAGCCCTGGCCCTGGGCGTCTTTAAACGGATCGAGCCAAACCTGGAAACGCACCTGAACGTGAGACAGGAACTTGTAGGCGCCCACGGCTCCAACGGCTAAGAGCGCAAGGCCGATAACGACATACGAAAAGCGCCCCGTGGCAACGTAGAGCATCAGCAAGAAGATGGTGTAGAACAGCACGGCCGAACCCAGGTCGCGTTCGAAGACGACGACGAGCAGGCACACACCCCACACGGCAAACAGCGGCAGCAGCAGTCGCAGGCGAGGGATCTTAAAGCCCAGAATCTTGCGGTTGGAGATGGAGAGCAGCTCGCGGTTCTCGGCCAGGTAGCCGGCCAGGAACAGGACGATAAAGACCTTGGCGAACTCGCCGGGCTGGATGGTAAAGCCCGCGATGCGAATCCACAGCTTGGAGCCCGAGATCGTGGTGCCGATAAAGATAGGCAGCATCAGCAGAATGATGCCGATGATGCCAAAGGTGTACTTGTAGCGCATGACCACGTCGAGGTTTTTGACTAGTGCAAGCGTTCCCACCATGAGCGCCACCGAGACAAACAGGATGATGAGCTGTGAGATGGCGAGAGCGGGGGCGAGACGCGTCACGAACGTGATGCCGATGCCCGAAAGTATAAATACGATGGGCAGGATGGCGGGGTCGGCACCGGGCGCCAAGATGCGCACGGCAATGTGGGCCGCGGCAAAGGCGGCAAAGAGGCCGATCGGTACGGCGAGCGTCTCAAAGGAGATGGCAGCGCCCGCGGTGAGGACGTACATCGCATACAGCAGGATGACGGGGAACGCCGAGGCGATGAGCAAGAGCAGCTCGGTGTTGCGGCGACTCATAAGCGGCACTCCCTTTCTAATTCTTATCGGAGGCTTCGGCCTCGGCGGACTGTTCGGCGGTTTTCTCGGAATCTGATTCGGAGGTCGATCCCTGATTGGTGTTGTCGCGAATCGTTTGCGCGTCGATCACCTGGCGGGTCTGCTCCTCGTCGATCTGGTGGCGGTACTTGGATATCGTGTCCTGCGCATCGTCGACACTTGTTTGCGGAATGCCCGCCTTGAGGCGGTTTTGCGTGTCTTCGGGCAGGTCGGACAGCTTGATACTGGTTTCGCTTTCGAGCCAGTGGAGCTTGAGTCCGAGCGGCTTGCCGGGCAGGCCGCGCCAGACGGCGACATTGCCCTGGTAGGTACCCAGGTAGTACGAGCCGGTGACACCCGTGTAGGCCCAGATGCCAGCTGCCAGCACAAAGACGAGGGCCAGGATGGCGGCGATAGTAACGTTGCGGCGACGCACGCGCTGCGCCTCGCGCATGACGCCATCGTCAACCAGGTCAACGACTACTACGGTCACGTTGTCGTGGCCGCCGGCGGCAAGCGCCGCGTCCACTAGGTTGTCGACGCAGATTTGCGCGGTTGAGGACTGCGTGGCGATGTTCTCGATATCGCTATCGGGAATCATGCTCGAAAGGCCGTCGGAGCACAGGATCAGACGGTCGCCTTCCTCGATATGCAGAGTAAAGTGGTCGGCATACATAGCGGGGTCCGAGCCCAGCGCGCGGGTGATGACCGAACGGTTGGGGTGGACGCGAGCCTCATCTGCCGTGATCTCGCCGGCGTCCACGAGCTCCTCCACGTAGGAGTGGTCGCGGGTCACTCGGATGAGCGTGCCCTCGTGGAGCAGGTAGGCGCGAGAGTCACCCACGTGGGCGATGGCAAGCGTGTCGTTTTCGATGTAGGCGCAGGTGGCTGTGCAGCCCATGCCGGGCTTGCCCAGGCCGTTCAGGGCCGCCTCGATTACGGCGGCATTGGCTGCCTCGACGGCTGCGGCTAGGCGTGCTGCGTCGGCGGACTGTGGGGCCGTCTTGGCAATAGTCTCGACGGCGATGGAAGAGGCTACCTCGCCCGCGGCGTGACCGCCCATGCCGTCGCATACGCAAAAGAGCGGCGACTGCACCAGGTAGGAATCCTCATTGTGCGGGCGCACGCAGCCAACGTCGGAGCGGGCGCCCCACATGAGTTGCGTGGTGGTGCCGGCATCATAGGTCGAGTCGGTCTCGATGCGCTCCTCGGTTAGGGGTTCAAAGCTCATGGTCGAGCCGGGGTCTTTGAGCTTGGCCTCAACGGCGGCAACGTCGATTTCGGCTGTGTCACCGGGGGAGACGGTGTCGGTCTCGGCGTTTGATTCGGAATCGCCGGTATCCGGGGAGCCGGGCTCCTCGGACACGCGGGCGGTCGACTCGTCGTCTTGCGGGCTGACGTCTATAGGCTCGGGCGCCGGCGTAGACGCGGGCGCAACCTCGGATGCCGGGGCTATGGGAAACGCCGGCGCGGCGGGCTCGGGTGCCGCAAACACCGCAGCGCTCTCGTTGATTGCCGCGGCGACGGGCTCTGCAAAGTGAGCCGGCGCCGGGGTTGCTTCGGGCGCTGTGGGCTGTTCCGCAGCATGTGCGCCGATGGGCGCCGCTACGGCATCCTCTTCGTCCTCGTTATCGGCTAGATCCGAAATATCATGCGTTACATGCGAAAGAGGCAGGGAGAACACGGTGTCCTCGGGCTCCACGGGTGCGGAGCCCGCCGGAGCGGCGTGGGCCGGCGCAGCTGCGGCGGCAGCCGGCGCCTCGGTCATAGTTGCGGACTTGTTCTCCTCGTCGATCATCGACGGTTCACCTTCATGACCACGTCGCCAATCTGGACTTCGTCGCCCTCGCGCAGCGTCGCGGGCTCCACGAGCTGGCGGCCGTTGACGAGCGTGCCGTTAAGCGAGTTGAGGTCCTCGATGATGAGCGCCGGGCCCTGCAGCGAAAAGCGCGCATGCGAGGCCGAGACGAACGGTTCATTGATGCAGATGTCCGAAGATGGCGAGCGACCGACGATGACGGGGCCGAGCATGTCTACGTGGATGCCGCGGATACCGCGCGGACCCTTGTCCACATCAATCGTCCAGATAGCCGAGTCGCGGCGCTGCCCGCGCACAAGTCCCACGCCGGTCTTCATGACGGCGAACAGGAAGATATAGAGCAGGGCGACCAGGACGATGCGGCCTGCAAAAAGGACGATATCGATGTTCATAAGCGACTATCCCCTAAATTCAAAGGTGCTCAGGCCAAACGTCAGCAGATCGCCGTTGCGCAGCGGGCAGCGCGTAATGCGGCGGTTGTTGACGAGCGTGCCGTTGGTGGAATTGAGGTCCTCGATCGACCAATCCGAGCCCGTAAAGGTGAGCTGGGCGTGGCGGCGCGACACGTTGGGGTCGCGCAGGGCAATGTCGGAAACTGAGCGCTCGCGACCGATGGTCACCTGTGCGGAGGTGATGCTATGGCTCTCGCCGCTCACGACGTCGACGAGCTGGGCGAGCGGGCGCTGCGGGGCGCGAGTGCTCGCCATGTTGGAGGCGATGCCGGCTGCGGCGCCTAGGCCCACGGCGGCACCGGTCGCGGCGGCTCCGCCCATGCCGGCAAGCGAGTCGCGCGAGACGGTCTGCGGCACCGGGATGGGTGCGGCGGCGGGGTCGGGGACGCTAGGCGCGAAGGGGTCTGCCACGGCAAGCGGGTCGGGAGCGGCGGCGCGAGGCGTCGGCTGCTGCTGGGGCATGGCGGCGGGGCGCTGCTGCTGCGGGGCAGCAAACTGCTGCTGGCCGGCGCGCGGGGCGCTGGCGGCACGGCTTGCCGCGGAGTTGTTCTGGCCCAGGCCGTTTTGATAGGCGCGCTCTTCTTCGTACAGGCGGCCGAGCGTGGGGGCATCGACGTTCTCGGCAAAGACCGAGAACTTGCCGGCGCGCAGCTGCGGATCGATCATAAAGCGCACGAGGGGCTCGCCGACAAAGACATAGCGGCGCTTTTCGGCCTGCGCCTTCACGAACTCGCGGACCTCGCGCGAAAGCTCGGGGTAGAACGGGGCGAGCATGGGATCGTCGTCGGCGGCGATAAGGATGGTATAGAGTGCCGGCGCCGTGTTGACGCCGTTAATCACCAGAGTCTGATCCTCCATGTCGCGAGCGGCCTGCTTAGCAAGCTTCTTAAAGGAGAACGGGGCACGGGTGGCACCGAAGATGCCGGCCACGTGGTCCTCGAAGATGTTCAGGAAGTTCACGAAAGATCACTCTCCGTATAGGTTCTTTGGTATCCGAGCAAATATAGGCATATCCCAACGATTATAGAGGATAGGGTTCCCGCAACCGCCGCCTTGGCGACGACCGCGGCTGCAAGGCTGGCAATTTCCATATGGTGTGCAAGACAGGACGCCGCTGCGCAGCCGATGCCGGTGACAGCGATGGCGGCGATTGCGGCAAGGTTTGAGCCCTGGTCGGCACGCTTGGCATGGGCATTGAGCAGCGCGGATGATGCTGCGGCAGTTGCCGCGACCAGCACAAAGGCGACCCAAAGGAGCGGATCTCCCAGCGCTGCGGCAACGTTACCGAGCCCCAGCACGCCTCCGGCTGAAAGCGCGACCGTGGCCAGACGGGCAAAAAGCGCGCCCATGCCCGTTGCCGCGGCGGCGCTTGCCGGGCCGAGCCAAAATGAAGCGACGCCGGCGGCGACCCCAGCTGCCAGGAAGGTATTGCCGGTCAGACAGCCAAGCGCGAGTGCACAGGTGAGCGCGGAGCTCGCGGCAGCCTCGGTACGACCCCAAGCGATCCACCAACCGGACATGGCGGCGGCAAAGATCACCGCGACGGGCAGTATCGACAGGATGCCCTGCGTCTGCATGGTGGTGTTGGCCATGAGTACCAAAAAGCCAACAGCCGAGATGGCCGAGCCGATCTGGGGGGCCAGGCCAGCCGCCGCTCCGATCGCGATGGCCGCAATGACCAGGCCGGGAAGCGCCGCGACCCCGGCCGTTTGCATCAGCAAAAAGCTAAAGGTACCGCACGTTAGCGCCGAGATAGCGCGCATGGTGTAGTCGCGCGCATGGCTCCAGCGCGTGCCCGCCCAGCCGAGTGCGGGGTCGATCTCGATGGCGTCGTCCTCGTAGTGCGACGGCTCGATATCGTCGAGCTCCTGCTCGTCATCCGAAAGCTCGCCAACCATTTGCTCCAGGCTGCGACGGCCTTCGCGCACGCTGCCCAGACCGGCAAGGAGCTGGTCGCAAAATGCCTCGATGCTGTTGGGGCGGTCCTGCGGCATGGGGGAGAGCGCGCTCATGAGCGCGGCCTCGGCTCCCGGGGGAAAGTGTGGTATCAGCTCGCTGGGATAGGTGGCGCCGCCGATGATGCGGTCGAGCGAGTCGGCGGGCGTGGCCGCCATAAAGGGAGCGCTGCCGCACAGGCCCTCGTAGATCACACAGGCGAGGGCAAAGACATCGGCGCGCTCATCGACCGTGCCGGTCTCGATATCGAGCTGCTCGGGCGGCATGTAGCCGATGGTGCCGCCGCGTGAGCCGCCAAAGCCACCGGCAGACGACAGTCGCGCCATGCCAAAGTCGGTGAGCTTTACATTGCCCGAGTGGTCGATGAGCACGTTGGCGGGCTTAATGTCCAGGTGGAGTACGCCGTTACTGTGGGCGAAGGTGAGCGCCTGGCCCAGGGCATCGGCAATAGCCGCGGCCTCGTCAAAGGTAAGTGAGTGGCCGTCCGCGCGGTGCAAAAACTCGGCCAGCGACATGCCATCGACATATTCCATAACCAGGTAGGCATAGGCTGTGTCGTGCGTAAAGTCGATGACCTGCACGATGTTGGGATGTTGAAGCATGGCGGCAGTGTGCGCCTCGCGCAGGACATCCATGATGTCGCTAGCGGGCATGCCGGCACCGTTGATAAGGGGGATGCGTTTAATGGCGACGCGGCGGCGCAGGTGCGTGTCGCGGCAGATCTCGATGGAGCCAAAACCGCCGGTCGCAAGTGTCTCGAGCGGCTGGTACCGCTTGAGCAGCTCGCGAGAGCTGGTGCCCTCCAAAGGAACGTCCGGCGAGAACCGGGCGGTATGTTGCGAGAAAAGCGGCATGGCCAACCCTCGTGCGTTTAAAGTTCGTTTGCGAGTGGCGGGCGCGGAGCCGAGCCGTTCGCGGTGGCATAGATGCTGCTAGTGTAGCACGCTCGGGTGCATGGGGAGGATAGCGGGATGCGAGGCTGCCTGCCTGGTTTGGCCTTAGCGCTTTTTCTTGTTCTTCTTCTGCTTGCGCTTGGTCTCCTGGGGCTTGTCGCCCTGTTTGGCTTCGGCAGCGGCCTTTTCGGCCTTCATCTTCTTGCGTTTGGTCTCGATGTGCAGCTTTTTGTTGATGCGCGCCTTGAGGAAGGAGCCAAACTGCTCGGCATCGCCACGCACAAAGGTGTCCTTAGGGATCGTCACGCCCTGGTCGGCGAACATGGCCACAAAGATGCGCTCGCCGTCGAGTACGTGGTCGAGCTTCTCAAACGGGAAGAACTGCGACTTGCCGCTCTTGCCCCAGACCATCAGGCCGTCCTCGTTGGCGGCGACGCGGCGGTAGCGGCCGCCCATGGACTCGTCTGCCTCGACGGCTTCGATAAAGTCGCGCGCGAGCGTATGGTGCAGATTTTTGCTCCACCAGGCCAAAAAGGCGCCGAATACAATCAGGACGACGCCGAACTTGATCCAGTTGCCGCCGGCCACCAGCATGCCGATGCCGATGAGCGCGGCAATCGCAGCGGCGACGTACAGGGAGCCGCGGCGCCTGGGCGAGGCAACCAAGCGGGCGAAATCGGTGACGAGGTCGTTTTCGTACTGATACTCGTTGAGGTACAGGATGCCGTCATCGGCTGCTGCCTGCGTCTCGAGCGCGACCTCGACCTGGTCGGCTGCTTCGGAGGGAACGAGGTTGCTCTCTGCGTCTGCCATGCTCTTTGGACTCCTATCGCGGCGGGCTCGCCGTACGGGTTATTATGAATGCAGTATGCCGTGCGACCGCATGGCCGCCGCGGCAACAAGACTCAGTATACCCGGGGGAGCACCCATGGAATCGTTGTACCGAAAGTATCGCCCGCTCACCTTCGACTCCGTGGTGGGCCAGCAGCATATCGTCTCGACGCTCGAGCACGCCATTACCGAGGGGCGCCTGTCCCACGCGTACCTGTTCTGCGGACCGCGCGGCACGGGCAAGACCACCATGGCGCGCATTTTGGCCAAGGCGCTGCTGTGCCGCAATGCCGAGGCGGCGCGCGCCGAGGGTGCGAGCGGCTGCATGCCCGATGGCACCTGCGAGGAGTGCGAGCTCATCGCCGAAGGCAACCACCCCGATGTCTACGAGCTCGATGCCGCAAGCCGTACCGGCGTAGACAACGTGCGCGAGGAGATCATCAACTCCGTTAACTTTGCCCCGGTGCGTGGCAAGTACAAGATCTATATCATCGACGAGGTCCACATGCTCACGACGGCGGCGTTTAACGCGCTGCTCAAGACGCTCGAGGAGCCGCCGGCGCACGTGATCTTTGTGCTGTGCACCACCGACCCGCAAAAGATTCTGGAGACCATCCTCTCGCGCTGCCAGCGTTTCGATTTCCATCGCATCGGCAACGAGGATATCGAGTATCGCCTGGCATACGTGTGCGAGCAGGAGGGCTTCGATTACGACGACGAGGCGCTGGCTATCGTGGCGCGCCATGCCAAGGGCGGCATGCGCGACGCGCTGTCCACGCTGGAGCAGCTGAGCGTCTTTGGCAACGGTTCTGTGCATGCGGACGACGCCCGCTCGCTTTTGGGCGAGGTTTCGGACCAGATCCTGGGCGAGTTTTCCCGCGCCATTGCCGATCGCGATGTTGCCGAGCTCTATGGACTGATTCGTGTGCAGGTCGAGGAGGGCAATGACCTGCTTGAGCTGACGTGCGACCTGGTGGCGCATGTGCGTGACGTGTACGTTGCCTGCGTTGCCGGTGCCCGTGCCGAGCTGTTTGAGGGCGGTGTCGAGCAGGCCGAGGCGCTTGCAGCCGAGGCCGCTGCCTTTGGCGAGCATCCTGCCGATCGTCTGGCTCGCGTGCTGACGGTGCTCGACGATGCCGCCTTGGAGATGAGGGGTGCGAGCGACGTGCGCCTGGTGCTCGAGATCGCCTGCACGCGCCTGACGCGTCCCGAGGCCGATTTAACGATTGAGGCATTGGCCGAGCGCGTGGCTCGCTTGGAGGCCATGGTTGCCAACGCCGCCGTTCCGGCGAGCGTGGCTGCTGCTCGAGCGAGTGCGCCTGCTGCATCCGCACCCGCTGTCCAGCAGCCGACGCTGATCTCGGGTGCCCGAGCTGCTACTCCTGCGGCGACCGCCGCCCCCGCTGCTACGTCTGCGCATCAGGGTGGCATGCCTTGGGACCGCGGCGCTGCTGTTCCGGCTGCCCAGCCTGCGCCCAAGTCCGCGGCTCCGGCTCCCGCGCCCAAACCTGTAACGCCTGCACCTCAACCCGTTGCGGCTCCGGCTCCCGCGCCCACTGCATCGACCGTGCCGGCGTCCAAGCCCAACAACGCCGCCCAGGTTGCCGCCGCCGGTGCTGCCGAGACCCCCGCGGTCGAGGACGCCGGCGAGCTCCAGCGCAAATGGGCCGAGGTCGTCGAGCGCGTCAAGGCTCGTCAGGCTTCCTATGCAGGCCTTTTGCTCAACGCCCGCGCCACGGCCGACGACGGCTCCAAGCTCACGGTCTCGTTCCCCGCGGGCTCGACCTTTGCCATCAAGATGCTCGGTCGCGCCGACACGCAATCGGTGGTCCTGCCGACGGTCTGCGCGGTCTTCGGTCGTCGCACCGTCGACTACGTCCTGGATGGAGGTGGCACGCCGGCTCCTCAACATGAGGAGCATTCTCCATCTGCACGGGCTGCGGTATCTGCGGACCCGCAGCCCGTGTCCTCGGCGGCCCCTGTATCCTCGAGCGCCAGCGCGCCGCAGCGGCAAGCGACGCCGGTGATGGCACCGACCCCGTCGGCGCCTAAGCCCGCTGCGCCCAAACCGGCTGCTCCGGTCCCCGCACCCAAGCCCGCTGCCGCGCCTGCGCCCAAGTCATCCGACTTGGCTAAGGCCCCCTGGCTGCGCTCCGACAACCCTGCCGGCGCTCCTGCCACGGGCAAGCTCCCGACCGAGCCTGCGCCCCGTGCGCCCGAGCGCGCGTCCGCTCCCAAGGCTCAGCCGTCTGCGCAGTCCGCTCCGTGGGAATCCGAGCAGGTTCCCTACGACGATGCCATGGTCGGCGGTTTTGCTGCCGATGCCGGCGGGGGCGATCTGCCCCCGTTCGACGTGCCGGGTGCGGCGTCCGCGCCCAAGCCCGCTGCAACTGCCCCCAAAGAGGAGGACGCCCCCGCTGCCCCTTGGGAGTCCAATCCCGGCGCCGGCAGTCCCTTCGGCCACCAGGGCGCAGCCCCGAGCATCCCGCAGACCGAGGACGAGGCCAAAGCCCTCATCCGCAGCGTCTTCGGCCAGGCCACCATCTTCAAGCCGGTGGAGTAACCGTGCGGGCGGGCATACTGCTCACGAAGAGGTCTCTTTGTCCGGGCGCATCTGTATTTCGGACATGTGTAGTGCGGTACCGCGTATATCGCATTCGAGCAGACAGGTGCGTGACGGTCGGCCTAGGGTGCTGAGGTCGATACGATACGTCGCGTGGCTGTCCGTGTACTCGACTTGCTCGGCGTTGATGGTTGCTCCGATTGTAAATAAAGAGCCCATTTCGGCATCGACAATCTTGGAGTCCTTTATCTTGACCTTGAACTCTTGGTAGAGGGACGGGCTGTTGTAGTAAATGGTTCGGGTTCCGTCGGTGCACTCATCGGTCGCTTCCCATTTGACGACGGGCTGGTCCGAGCTGGCTACCAGCAGTTCTGCTCCAAAGGCTATAGCATGGGTGATGACAACCAGCAATGCCCAGCCGACAAAGAGATAGAGAACAAAATATGCAACGGGGTGTTTTGAGCGGATGTTCTGGAGCATGTCGGGGGCATTCATGGGGCACCTCCAAATTGCTATCTATGGCAATCAGATTATACCCCGCCGTCATGAGCGCCGCCTCGAGTAGTGGCTCGGCATTTGGCCATTTAGTGGTACGCATTAAATGTCGGATTCCGGCTCTACAAGATTTAGCTTTCAATATTATGCAGATGCGAATTATTTGACCTTGCATAATCTTTAGGCGCGGCCTGCGCTGGAGGACATGTATATCGACTGAGGTAACACGTCTGCCCCGCTCTCTCGCCGCGCGCCGTGGTACGATTTTTGAGTTTGAAAGTCCCGCCGCGTCCCGGCTGCCCTTGCAGCTCGTTGCGCGGCCGCACGCAAAGGAGCCATTATGGCCGGTATGAACATGCAGCAGATGATGAAGCAGGCTCGCAAGATGCAGGAGCAGCTTGCCGCCGCGCAGGAGAACCTCAAGTCCCAGACCGTCGACGCCTCTGCCGGCGGCGGCATGGTCAAGGTGACCGTTAACGGCGAGATGGAGCTCGTCAACCTCACCATTGATCCCGATGCCCTCGATCCCGAGGACGTCGATATGCTGCAGGACATGATCATGGCTGCCGTCAACGAGGCCGTCCGCGGCGTCAACGAGCTCGCCAACAAGCAGATGGGCGCCATCACCGGCGGCCTCAACATCCCGGGCATGCCGTTCTAAGACACGCATATATATGAGTGCGAATCACAGTCTGCAAAAACTGCTCGATGAGCTGGGTCGTCTGCCGGGCATTGGTCCCAAGTCGGCCCAGCGCATCGCCTATTACCTGCTCGAGGCTGATGCCGAGGAGGCCCGCCGCCTGGCCGAGGCCATCCTGGAGGTCAAGCAGGAGGTCCACTTTTGCAGCCGTTGCTTTAACTACGCCACGGCCGACGAGTGCTCCATCTGCCAGGATCCGATGCGCGATACCACTCGCATTTGCGTGGTGGGCGAGCCACGCGACGTTCAGGCAATCGAGCGCACGGGCAGCTACCATGGCCTGTACCATGTGCTGGGCGGCGTGATCAGCCCCATGGACAAGATCGGTCCCGAGCAGCTGCATATCCGCGAGCTGCTGGCGCGCCTGGGCCACGAGGACATCCACGAGGTCATTATCGCCACCAACCCCAACATCGAGGGCGAGACTACGGCGAGCTACCTTGCTCGCACCATCAAGCCATTGGGCGTTGAGGTATCGCGTCTTGCGAGCGGCCTTCCCGTGGGCGGCGACTTGGAGTATGCCGACGAGCTTACGCTTGGCCGCGCTATCGAGGCCCGCCGCGCGATCTAGGCGGCGAGCCTGCTCCTGCCGTATGTTTTCTTCGCGACGCACGGGGTAGTCATAATTTCCCTGTGCGACTGTAAGTTTGTTGTGCAACAAAGATGCTTCGTATCCGCTTATCGCATGGATGCTTCCACTCGCATCCTTAATTTGCCCATTCGTTGCGCAACCTTTTGGGTTCGCTGATACACTCAAATATGGATTTGAATGAATGCGCCGCTCCCGAGCGGCGTGTTTTTCTTGGAGGAGAACGCATGCGGCCCGGTGGCACTCAGACAAAGCGCGGCGCCGCGGTGCGCATGCGACGCCGACTGGGCTTGGCGCCGCGGGCGTACGCACTGCTATCGTGCTCGCTGGTGCTGGTCATAGCTGGCGTTTCTGCCTATGGCATGACCGTGCCGTCCATGATGCAGGCGCATGCCGCACGCGAGCCGCGCGTGGGGCATGAGGTCAAAAGTGATCTGGGCACCACGACTGGATATGCTTGGGCAAGTGTGGTCGCGCATATTGTGTTTGGCACCGACGATGCGGATGGCGCCGAGGCCCCGGACAACGAAGTCACGCTTGCCAATGGCAAAACCATCGTGCTCACCAACACCAAGATCATCGATCGGTTGTCCAACAATAGCGTGGCGGCAACGGTGAATAAGGTCGAGCAGCAGAAGGAGCAGGACGCCAGCAGTCCGGAAAACCCGGCAGCTCGGATACTTCTGGCTCCGGCTCGAATTCGTCGAGTTCGAGCGGCGGCTCTGGGTCGGGCTCCTCTACCGGAGGGTCTGGAAATGGCGGCTCGACGGGCGGCAACACTGACAACGATGCAAACTCCGGTGGCCTTTCCGCTGCTGATGAAGAGAGCATTCACAGTTGGCTTGTGACCAAGTACAACATGCTCGACGGCTACGTTTCTCGTGCCAATGACGTGGTCTCGACCTATAACTCTACGGGAGATCCCAGGCCGTGCGACAGCCTGGTCGGGGAGATGTTTGTCATTCGAGCCGAGTTCGGTCGTCAGACATTCTCGCCCCGGTCAAAGTGGTATCAGCAGTATGCCAATCTGTGGGGCTGTTACACCAACCTATGTCAATGGGTCGGCCATTACGGCGATGATGACGTCGCGCTCGGTAACTTCAACAATAACGTGGCGGCGCTTGCCCTATGATGACCGATCTTGCATCCACCACACCACAGTCGCTCGGTCGCGATCCCATGGTCGGCCTGCGCCTTGCGCGTGTCGACGGGTTTGAGCCGGCCATTGCGCTCGGTCAGGACGAACTGCCTGCCTATCTGCGTCGTTTTACGATGCTGTTTGCCGACGATGCCACCATGCGCCGTGGCGGTATCGGCCGCGTGACGCGTGCCGTCAACGCCCAAGGCGAGGCCGTGGCACTCAAGCAGCTCATCTTGCCGACGCGCGATGAGTTTGACGACGATGCCGCCCATGAGTCGCTGGTCGCCAAGTTCAAAGCGGCATTTCGCGAGGAATATGAATGCCATCGCGCCCTTTCGGGCCTTAAGGGCTTTCCCCGCCTCTATGGCTGGGGCGAGGTTGACGGTGTGCCTGCAATTGTCATGGAATGGGTCGAGGGCGAGACGCTCGCCGCTTGCGCTCGCGACTCGCCGTGGACGATGCCGGACGCCTATCGCCGCTTGTGGCGGCGCGCTTGGGGCGCGACCTGTTCGACCTGCTCTGCCGCATGAGCCTGGTGGGGGAGGGCTTTGTCCATCGCGATATCTCGCCCGCTAATATTATGGTGCGTACGGCGCGTTTACCGCTTGACCGGCAGCTTGCCGAGGGCACCTTTGACCTGTGCCTGATCGACTTTGGCTCGTCGCTGGCGCTCGAGCCTGCGTCGGCCGTGGCCGGTACCGGCGGCAAGGCATCCTTTACCGAGCGCTATGCCACGCTGCGTCGCGCGACGGTGGCCTACGCTCCGCCCGAGATGCTCACCGACGATATTCCCGACCTGCGCGCTTTGCGTATGTCGCCGGCGATCGACGTCTATGCCGCGGCAAGCACGGTTTACGAGCTCATTGCCGGCGTCGCGCCATACGAAGCTGCGCCGAGCACTTCGGGCGCCTCGGGTTCGCGCAAAAGGACGCGCGACATCGCGAGCCCCTACCGTCTCAAAATGGACACACGGCCCGACTATCCCATTGGTGCCCATGCGCCCGGTTGTGATTTGACTCAGCTGCTTCGTCGTGAGCCCGATGTGGCGCTCGCCGCGGCCGAGCAGGCCCAGCAGCTAGGGCTTGAGCCGGATTCCGAAGAGCTACGCGATGCGCTGGCGTTTGTCGATGCCCAGCTGTTCGACGTGGTGATGGCCTGTCTGTCCAGCCATCAAAAAGATCGTCCCGAGCCGGCGGCGGTCGAGGCGGCGCTCTCGGCGTTTTGTGACCACTATGCGCAAAATGTCGGTCGTTCGCTCCGCGGCGAGCCGCTCACGCCGTGCCCCATGGATGCGTCTGGCCGCGCGGTGCGTCGCGCGCTGATGGTCGGCGCGACGGTCGTCTGTGGCGTGGTTTGGGCTGTGGTCGTGGTTTCGGCCGCGCTGCTGGCGTCGGGCGCTCGCGTGACGGCGACTTTGGGATCGCTCGTGTGGTCTGGGTCGCTACCGGGTATTATTGCCGCACTGGCGTTGGCGCTGCCAGGCATAGCCGGCGTTGCCGCGGGGGCACTTGCGCGCGATCGGCGCTCGGGCTTCCTGCAGGGTGTGCTTGCGCTTTCTGCCTGCGAGGTTCCGGTGCTGGTTGTGGCTGCATGTAGCGTATTTTCCCAACGCGCCGTGATGGGTGGCCTTGTTGCCGCTCTGGTTGCAACCTATACGCTTACGTGGTTTTTGCTTGCGATGGGCTTTGCCTTTGAACTTCCCGTTTCGGCACCGCGACGCACAAAAGCCCAGATGGCGACTCCGCTTGCCGGTGGAGCCGCAGCTGCCCGTACTTTTGGCGGACCTGTCGAAGTATCGTCCGATTCTATTTCTACGACTAAGGAGGCCTAGGTCATGGCATCTCAAGTTGAGCTCACCCCATGCGGGGCCATGTTTGACATCTTTAAGCGCGCGGCGCATCTGAGCCATATCGAGCTGTGCGGCTTGGTGCTTTCGTCCCGTCCGCTCGCCGACGGCCGCAGCCCGCAGAGCCGAGCCGCCGATCGCTCTTGGGTTTCCCGCTTTATCGTTCGCGCGCCGGTCGGCACGCTTCAGCAGCGCTACTTTGCCGAATACGGTACCTCGGCTGCGCGTATTATGTCGCAACTGGCCCTGCGCCAGCGAAATCCCATGGACTCCACGGCTGTGATCAATATGGTGTGCGGTCCTGCAGGTGAACCGATGGTACGCGCGCTCGAAGAGTGCCACCAGGACACGAATCTCTATCGCAACGCGCTCGATCGCCTGTCCCAGGCGGCGGAACTCATGCCCGCCGAGCGCGCCGAGGCCGTGTTGGTGCTGTTTGTCGCCGTCGGTTGTTCGGCGGATGTGCGGTCCTCGGTGAACTATGCCATCGACTACGCGCACGCGACCTGTGGCGGAGGCACCTCCACGCCGCGTTCGCTTGGCATGTCGATGACCGTGGGCGAACGCGAACCCGCCCCGGCGCACCCCTTGGGCTTGCTGCGCGTGCAAAACAGTTTTGTCGTGAGCGCCCCGCGCTGGATTCAGCCGAGTGAGCGGGGTGTTGAGATTGGCGCGCTGGCCACTGGTGAGGGCGATATTACCGACGTCGGCGACGATGTCTCGGCCCGCCATGCCCATATCTGGTGCGATGCTCAAAATATCTGGCACGTCGAGGACTTGTCGTCCACCAACGGAACCGTGGTGGTAAACGGGGCCACGCGCGTCTGCATTCAGGTCGAGCCCGGCCGTTCCGCCCAACTCAATCCCGGCGACGAGCTCAAGCTCGGCGAATCCACTACCTACGCCATCCTCTTCGGTGCTCTCTAGCCGGCAGATAGGGACGTTTCTTTTCTGCCGGCACTTGGGGACACTCCTCGGCGCGCCAGAGCCAGTCGCCCGGGGATGGAGGGGCCATTTTGGCCCTTGGCGGTCAGTCGGGGCGAAACTAGAAGATCTTTCCGATTCGCGGCTGTTCATGCTTGTAGAGCATCTAAAACAATAGGATGTTATTCTGGAATATGCCGGGTGCGTGAACTTGCCTGTCTTAGCCTTAATAAGGTATAGGGGAGTTTGGCTCAGGGGTTCCGTCTTGTTCTTCAGCGCAGTATTGTGGGACAGATTTGCTGAGATTGGCGCCTTACACCGCAGAGCGCACGGAAGGCTCTCGATTTGTGTTCTGGCCCCAGAATACAGGGCCTGATACTTACCAACTGTGGCATTGTTAGCGCCGGAATAATTTAGCCAAATATAGTCGGCCGAGATTGACCAATCCCGGCCGACCCATTTTAGCCAACACGCCCGCATCTATGACTT
>NZ_JADNNH010000025.1:0-34557 GCF_015556945.1 Collinsella aerofaciens
TTTTTTAGCTACCCCGCTTGTGGGGGTAGCTAAAAAAGCCCCGTCCCAAATTAGCTACCCTGCTCCACTGCAACTCGTGGTGAGGTCGTGAGCCTGTAAAAGGTGTGCGTGCGCTTGTCGTTCGTATCTGCTATCATTCCTAGTCTGTGCGCTCATGCGGGCGTGGCGGAATTGGTAGACGCGCCAGATTTAGGTTCTGGTGGGATTCCCGTGAAGGTTCGAGTCCTTTCGCCCGCACCAACGCATCTGCGTCGGCCCTGGCCGTCGCGACACTTTGTTGCATAAAGGTACCAGCACCTCAGATAAGCTGGGCAGTATGAGGAGGAACGTGTTGAACATCACCGCTTCTGACGTCAAGGACGCCAAGCTCACCGCTACGGTCACCATCCCGGCCGCCGACGTCGACGCCGCGATCAAGAAGGCCTACAAGGACACCGCTAAGAAGTACCGCTTCCCGGGCTTCCGTGCCGGTAAGGCTCCCCGTCCGGTCATCGACTCCGCTCTTGGCGCCGAGGCTACCCTCGCTCAGGCCACCAACGACCTGATCGCCGCCAACGAGCCCGCCGTCCTCAACGAGCTGGACATCGTCCCCACCAAGAGCGGTGACTACAAGGAGCTCGACCTCGCCAAGGACCACGAGGACTACACCTACACCGTCGAGTTCTCCCTGCGTCCCGCCGCTGAGCTCTCCTCCTTCGACGCCGTCGAGATCGAGATGCCTCCTGCGGAGGTCACCGAGTCCGAGATCAACAACCAGGTTGAGATGCTCCTCAACTACCGTGCCACCTTCGAGGACGTCGAGGGTCGTGCCGTCGAGGCCGAGGACTACGTTACCGTCGACCTCAAGGCCGTCGAGAACGCCGACAACTTTGCCGCCGAGGGCCGCATGCTCATCGCCGGTAGCGACAGCAACCCCAAGGAGTTCAACGAGGCCCTGATCGGCGCTAACGTTGACGACGTTAAGACCGTCACCTGGACCGACGAGGTCGAGGAGGGCGAGGAGGCCGAGACCCACACCGTCGAGGTCACCGTCAAGGGCATCAAGGTCCGCAACACCCCCGAGCTCACCGA
The DNA here is from genome assembly GCF_015556945.1 of Collinsella aerofaciens. Lineage (GTDB taxonomy): Bacteria > Actinomycetota > Coriobacteriia > Coriobacteriales > Coriobacteriaceae > Collinsella > Collinsella aerofaciens_AO. The sequence goes on from NZ_JADNNH010000025.1 coordinate 1,072, forward strand.
CGAGCTCGTCAAGTCCGACTTTGGCTTCGACAGCATCGACGCTATGCGCGACGCCATCAAGCTCGAGATCGAGCAGGACAAGGCTTCCCGCCTCCCGGCCGAGAAGGAGAACCGTTGCGTCTCCGCTCTCGCCGAGCGTCTGCAGCTCGACGAGATGGACGCCGACTACGAGCAGTCCGTCTTTGAGGAGCTTGGCCAGAACTTCCTGTCCAACCTCGCTGCCCGCGGCATGACCCTGGACACCTGGCTGCCCGCTTCCGGCCTGACCATGGAGCAGTTCATCGGCGACCTGCACAAGCAGGCCAACGACGTTGCCCGCGAGTCCCTGGCGCTCGACGCCCTCGCCCGTGAGCTCAAGATTGAGGTCACCGAGGACGACGTCAACGCCGAGTTCGAGAAGGCTGGCGTCAAGGACGTCGAGGCTTCCAAGGCCGAGTTCATCGCCGATGGCCGCATGCCTGCCGTCCGCGAGTCCATCCGTCGCTCGAAGGCCGTCGACCACCTGGTCGAGAACGCCAAGGTGACCGAGGTCGACGAGACCGCCAAGGACGCCGAGTAATTCTCGCCACCTTGCCCGCGAGCGCATGCCTGCGCCCGTGATGGGGTAAAGTTATACACCGGTTATCCGGTTGCTTCGTACGGTGCCAGCTAATGCATAGCATGCGGGCACCGTACGTTTATCTAGAACCAATTTGGTCCGTAAGAGAGAAATGGAGATGCGTATGATCGCTAAGTTCGATTCCGCCCTCGTGCCATACGTTATCGAGCAGACGCCGCGCGGCGAGCGCAGCTACGATATCTATTCGCGCCTGCTCAACGACCGCATCATCTTCTTGGGCGAGGAGATTAACTCCGTCAGTGCCAACCTGGTCGTTGCCCAGTTGCTGCATCTTGAGAGCCAGGATGCCGAGAAGGATATCTCGCTCTACATCAATTCGCCCGGTGGCGAGGTCTACTCCGGCCTGGCGATTCTGGACACTATGAACTTCATTAAGCCGCAGGTCTCCACCATTTGCGTGGGTATGGCGGCGTCTATGGCCGCCGTGCTGCTTTCGGCCGGCGCCAAGGGCAAGCGCTTCTGCCTGCCGCATTCCAAGGTTATGATTCACCAGCCCAGCGGCGGTGCCCAGGGCCAGCAGACCGAGATCGAGATTGTGGCCGAGGAGATCAAGAAGACCCGTCGCGAGCTCAACCAGATCCTGTCCGACGCCTCGGGCCAGCCCATCGAGAAGGTCCAGGCCGATACCGAGCGCGACAACTACCTGACCGCTGCCGAGGCCCTCGACTACGGCCTGATCGACCGCATCGTCACCTCGCGCGACCTCGCCGCGAAGGACGCCTAGGATGGCCGGTAACATGCAGGACGGCTTCGACGAGAACGGCAACCCCATCCGCTGCTCCTTCTGCGGAAAAGAGCAGGGGCAGGTCCGTCGCCTCGTAAAGGGCCCGACTAACATCTTTATCTGTGACGAGTGCGTCGCCGCCTGCTCCGAGATCTTGGAGGAGTCGCTGGCTTCGGACTTTATGGACGCAGCCCGCAACGGCAAGCTGCCGGGCTTCCTCAACGATCACGGCCAGGCTGCATCTCAGCCCGCCATGGATCCCGAGGCCGAGGGCTTTGAGCTCGAGGACGATGCCCGCCAGGTCATTACGCATGTACCGACGCCGCACGAGATCTATGACGAGCTTTCGGCCTATGTCATGGGCCAGGAGGACGCCAAGCGTGCCATGTCGGTTGCCGTGTACAACCATTACCGCCGCGTGATCGAGGGCGGTGCTGCGCTTTCGGCCTTTGACGACGGCTTGGACTCGCAGCTCGATGATGATATGGACGAGGTGGAGCTCGCCAAGTCCAACATTTTGCTGCTCGGTCCCACCGGTACTGGTAAGACGCTGCTCGCCCAGACGCTCGCGCGCATCCTCGAGGTGCCGTTTGCCATTGCCGACGCCACCGCGCTCACCGAGGCCGGCTACGTGGGCGAGGACGTGGAGAACATCCTGCTCAAGCTCATCAATGCCGCCGACGGCGATATCGAGCGCGCGCAGGTCGGCATTATCTACGTGGACGAGATCGACAAGATTGCCCGCAAGGCCGAGAACCTCTCCATCACCCGCGACGTTTCGGGCGAGGGCGTTCAGCAGGCGCTGCTTAAGATTCTTGAGGGCACGGTGGCAAGCGTTCCGCCCACCGGCGGCCGCAAGCACCCCCAGCAGGAGCTGCTGCAGATCGACACGACCAACATCCTGTTTATCTGCGGCGGTGCCTTTGTGGGTCTGGACAAGATCATCGCCGATCGCGTGGGCAACAAGGGCGTGGGCTTTAACTCCGAGATCGCCGGCCCCACCTCGGTCGACGAGAACGACCTGTTGCGTCAGGTGCTCCCGCAGGACCTCAACGCCTTTGGTATGATTCCCGAGTTTGTGGGACGTACGCCCGTTGTCACCCAGACGCAGGCGCTCGACGAGGACGACCTGGTGTCGATCCTGACCGAGCCTAAGAACGCCGTGGTGCGTCAGTACCGCAAGATGTTCCAGCTCGAGGACGTTGAGCTTGAGTTTGAGGACGCCGCCCTGCACGAGATCGCCCGTATGGCGCTTGCCCGCAAGACCGGCGCCCGCGGCCTGCGCTCCATCTGCGAGGACGTGCTGCAGCAGACGATGTTCGACCTTCCCAGCGAGGAGGGCGTCGCAAAGGTCATCGTGACCGAAGCCTCCGTAAAGGGCGAAGAACAGCCCCAACGCATCTACGGCTAGACCTGCCTAAAACGTGTTTGCAAATAGCCTCCGACCACCCGCGGTCGGAGGCTATTTTATATATACGCAATAACCCCAACTACCTGTGTTATTCTGTGTGTTTGTTTAAGCCTCAGCGAAGTCATATCAGACTGAAGTAATCGATACCTAAGGGGAGGAATGTAGGCCCGATTTTCGTAGATTCCGCACGAGCCGAAGACCACTTAATGTGGTCTTCGTGCGAGCCCAGGACCTGACCGAGCGAAAATCGGGCCTACATTCCTCCCCGGCGGGACAGGGAGAGATATATGGAAGAAATGCCCAAGAACTACGATCCGTCGACCAACGAGCCGGCGATTCTGCAGAAGTGGCTCGACGGCGGCTACTACAAGCGCCGTGAGGGCGTGGGCGACTGCACCGTCACCATTCCGCCTCCCAACGTGACCGGCAAGCTCCATATGGGTCACGCCACCGACGACTCCATCCAGGACGCCATCATCCGCATGGCCCGCATGCGCGGCAAGTCCACGCGTTGGGTGCTCGGTACCGACCACGCCGGTATCGCCACACAGACCAAGGTCGACAAGAAGCTTAAAGAGGAGGGCATCAGCCGCCTGGAGATCGGTCGCGACAAGTTTGTCGACGCCTGCTGGGATTGGACCCACGAGTACGGCGGCATCATCGTCGAGCAGATCAAGCGTATGGGCTGCTCCGTCGACTTCGACAACGAGCGCTTTACCATGGACGAGGATTACGCCAAGGCCGTGCGTAAGGTCTTCTGTGACTGGTACCACGACGGCCTAATCTACCGCGGCAAGCGCATCGTCAACTGGTGCCCCAACTGCACCACCGCCATCTCGGACGACGAGGCCGAGTACAAGGACGAGAAGGGGCATCTGTGGCACCTGCGCTATCCGCTGACCGAGCCGGTCAACGGCCAGGACTACATCGTCGTCGCCACCACGCGCCCCGAGACCATGCTCGGCGACACAGGTGTCGCCGTCTCCCCGAAGGACCCCGAGAAGGCCGCCTTCGTGGGCAAGACCGTCAAGCTTCCCATTGTCGACCGCGAGATCCCCATCTTTGAGGATTGGCATGTCGACGCCAACTTTGGCTCTGGTTTTGTCAAGGTCACCCCGGCCCACGACCCCAACGATTACGCCATGGGTCAGGCCCACGACCTTCCGCAGATCAATATCTTCGACGAGCACGCGGTGGTCGTCGAGGGCTATGGCGAGTTCACCGGCATGACCCGCGAGGAGTGCCGCGAGGCGGTCATCAAGTGGTTCGACGAGCACGGCCTACTCGACCACGTCGAGGAGCACGACCACTCCGTCATGCACTGCTACCGTTGCGATGCCGCGCTTGAGCCGTGGCTTTCTGAGCAGTGGTTCGTCGCCGTCGACAAGCTCAAGGGGCCGGCGCTCGACGCCGTCAACTCCGGCAAGGTCACCTTCCATCCCGCGCGCTGGACGCAGACCTACACCACCTGGATGGAGAACCTCAAGGACTGGTGCATCAGCCGCCAGCTGTGGTGGGGCCACCGCATCCCCGTGTTCTACTGCGAGGACTGCGGTTGGGAGGACGCCCTCACCGAGGACACCGACGTGTGCCCCAAGTGCGGCGGCCATCACGTGCATCAGGACGAGAACGTGCTGGATACCTGGTTCAGCTCGCAGCTGTGGACTTTCGCCACGCAGGGCTGGCCGCAAAAGCCGGAGTTGCTCGAGGGCCATCACCCCACGACGGCGCTGGTCACCGCGCGCGACATCATCGCGCTGTGGGTCGCCCGCATGGTCATGAGCTCGCTGTACTTCCTGGACGAGGTGCCGTTTAAGGACGTCGTCATCTACCCGACGATTCTGGCCAAGGACGGCAGCCGCATGTCCAAGTCCAAGGGCAACGGCGTTGACCCCATGGACCTCATCGGTATGTACGGCGCCGACGCCATGCGCTACAACCTGCTTACGCTGTGCACCAACAACCAGGATGTTAAGTTCGACGCGAACATCGACAAGAAGACCAAGAAGCTCATCGACAGCCCGCGCACCGAGCAGGCCAAGTCGTTTGTGACCAAGATCTGGAATGCCAGCCGCTTCCTGCTTATGAACATGGAGGGCTACACGCCCGGCGAGCCCGTCGTGGAGACGCCGGCCGACGCTTGGATGTTCAGCCGCCTGGCCAAGGCCGTCAAGATGGTCACCGAGGGCATCGAGAATTACACCTTTGGCGATATGGCCCGCGGCGTGCAGCAGTTCTTCTGGAACGAGGTCTGCGACTGGTACGTCGAGGTCACCAAGGCCCGCCTGAAGGGCGAGGGCCGTCTGCAGGCGCAGCGCAACCTGATTTTTGTGCTTGACACCTCCATTCGCCTGATGCACCCGCTTATGCCGTTTGTCACCGAGGAGATCTGGGACAACATGCCGGCGAGCGTGCTCGACCTGGACGCCGAGGGCAACGTGAACCGCGCCGAGGCGCTCATGATCGCCAAGTGGCCGGAGCCCGCCGACTACGCGAAGTATGTCGATGAGCCCGCCGAGCGCGCGTTTGAGCTGTGCCGCGCCGTCGTTTCCGCCGCTCGCGCTACGCGTTCGCGTTATCGCTTGAGTCCCAAGGCCGAGCTCGATGTGGTCGTGCGCGCCGGTGCCGAGGACATTGAGAAGCTCGAGAGCCTGCGCTCGACCATCGAGCCGCTGGCCAACACCGCTTCGCTGGTCATGGGTACCGACGTCGAGAAGCCGGCCGCGAGCATTGCCGTGGTCGACAGCGGCGTCGAGGCCTTTGTGGTGCTTGAGGGCAAGGTTGATCTTTCGGCCGAGAAAGCACGTCTGGAAAAGGAGATCGCCGCGGCCCAGAAGGAGCTCGCCGGCTGCGAGAAGACGCTCGCCAACGAGGGCTTTGTGGCTAAGGCCGCGCCCGCAGTGGTCCAGAAGAAGAGGGACCGTGCAGCAGAGCTCAAGGAGATCCTGGCGGCACTGACTGCTCAGGTTGCTGACTTCTCGTAGGCGTAACTTGGGGGCGCGTCCCGATGCTTTGCTCTCCGCTGCGAACAGTCCTGCGCAAGACGGACAGCACATTAAGTGCTGTCCTTTGCGTGCGGAACTTGCGGCGAGCAAAGCATCGGGCCGCTCCTAGTTCGTTTACGTGGTTGTTTGCATCTGGCGTGTTGAGGCCACTGGGTTGTGGCCTTGATCTTGCTGCAATCGGGTAAAGGCTGAAATTGTCAACGCGAGGGGCTCATTCTTTTTGATGAGCCTCTTTTTCTGTTATGGGGGACTTTGGGTTATGGCTAAGCGTTCTGGGTCGTATGTCGTTCCTTTCTCGTTTGAGTTGCTTTCGTTTGATGAGGCTGTTGGGCTGGCTGCTGATACGGGGCGGATTTCTGGGGATGCTGGGCCTCTGCTCGAGACGGTTGTCGATATGCTCGATGAGCTGGGGCGTCCGGACGAGTATTTCGATTGCATTCAGGTTGCCGGCACCAATGGCAAGACTTCGACTACGCGTTTTTCGGCTGCCATTCTTCGTGGTGAGGGGCTCAAGACCGCGCTGTATACATCGCCGCAGCTGGTGCGCTATCCCGAGCGCATGGAGGTTGACGGGCGCGTTGTGAGCGACGAGGCGTTTGCCCGTGGCGTTTCGGCAGCTGTCGAGGCGGGGCGCCGCGTGAATGCGCACCGTGTGGCGGCGGGGGAGCGCGCTTATACCATCACGCCGTTTGACCTGTTGACGGCTGCCGCACTTGTTGTATTTGCCGAGGCCGCGGTGGATGTTGCCGTGCTCGAGGTTGGCATGGGCGGGCGTTGGGACGCTACGAGTGCGACCGATCCCGTCGCCGTTGCCATTACGGGCATTGGGCTCGATCACACACGTATTTTGGGCGATACGCTCGAGGCCATTGCGGGGGAGAAGGCTGCGGTTATTAAGCCTGGGCGCCTGGTTGTTTTGGGCGAGGGCACGCATGAGGCAAGTGTTCAGCGCGTGATGGATGCACGTTGTCGCGAGTGCGGCATTGTGCCGCTCGTAGTGAACCATGCCACGACCAAGGTGCCGGCGCATGTGGGCGACACGGTTGAGTTTAGCTGCACCACGCCGCGTGCAATCTATACGTCGAGCATGGTCAAGCCGGCCTATCAGCCGCAGAATGCCGCGTGCGCGATTATGCTTTGCGAGGGGTATTTGGGTCGCGAACTCGATCATGACAAGCTCGATGCGTCGCTTATGGGCTGCCCCACGCCGGGCCGATTTGATGTGCTGGGCACCGATCCGCTCAAGCTGATCGACGCCTGCCATAACCCTCAGAGCTGCGAAAACTTTGTGAGCGCGCTGGACGAGATAGATCCGTGCGTCGAGAATCGCCCCACGCTGCTGTGTGCCGCGCTGGCCGATAAGGACGTGGCGGGTATCGTTGACGTTCTGGTTCCGGCATTCCCCCGCGTGGTCGTGACCCAGACCGATTCCGATCGCGCCCTGCCGTCAGAGGAGCTTGCTGCCCTCGTGGACGCCAACAAGCTCGCGGGCGTGTACCCCAGCGTATCCGAGGCCCTTGCAGCTTTCGAGGCCGCGGGGGAGCCCTTCGTAGCAGCCGGCACCATCACCCTAGCCGGCGAAGTAGCCGGTCTGCTGCGCTAACCCATCCCCTCATCAGTTGCGGTGAAATACGGACTGTTTTACAAGCCAGAAGCCTCAAACAGTCCGTATATCACCGCAACTCAAAAGCAGCCAATTTGGGACGGGGCTTTTTTAGCTGCCCTGTGCCCCGAGTTGGCTCGCTTGCCACGAAATTGGCCTATCTACTACGTTTGACCGGTTACCCTCGACCACACGGAACATCGCGAAATTAAAACCGCAGGTAGATGGCTTGCGGATTTTGCGAAAAGTCGGTTATGGTCGACCCGTGCGGGTTAAACGTAGTAGATAGGCCGTTTTTGTGGCGAAGCCTTGGCAGGATGCGGCAAAGGGGTTGTCCCTTTGCCGCATTGCCTAGTCCAGACGGACTGGATCGTGGGGGTAGGCGTTGAGGATCTCGACGCCGTTCTCGGTCACCAGGGCAAGATCCTCGATACGGACGCCGGTGTGGCCGGGGAGGTAGATGCCCGGTTCGATGGAGAAGGTCATGCCTGGCTCTACGACCTGTTCGTTGACGAGCGAGACGTCTCCCGGCTCGTGGTCCTGCAGGCCAATCGAGTGGCCCAGGCGATGCGTAAAGTACTGCCCATAGCCCGCATCCTCAATCACGTCGCGTGCGGCGCGGTCCAGGTCACACATGCGCACGCCCGGTGCAATGAGCGCCTCGGCGGCCTCGTTGGCGCGGCGCACGATGTCGTAGATGCGTGCGGTTTCCTCGTCCGGCTCGCCCCAAAAGAACGTGCGTGTCATGTCCGAGCAGTAGTTGCGGCGACGTCCGCCAATGTCGAACAGCACTACGTCGTCGCGCTTGAGTACCGCATCGTCGGGCTCGTGGTGCGGGTCGCCGGCGTTGGCGCCAAAGCTCACGATGGGCGGAAAGCTAAAGCCCTCGCAGCCGTGATTGCGGTACAGACTGAGCATCTGGTCAGCAATTTCGCGCTCCGTTACGCCCTCGTGGACGAGCTTGATGGCGTCGGCCATCACGGCGTCGTTAGCGGCCGAGGACGCGCGCATGAGCTCCTGCTCGGCTTCGTCCTTGTGGGTGCGTGCGGCGGTGACGGCAAAGTCGCCCAGGAAGAACTCGCTTGCGGCGTGGCGCTCCATGAGCGGCATCAAAAAGCCGGAGCGCATGACGGTGTCGATGCCGAGTGGTTTGGTCGGATCGACCTCGCGAGCGATGGCGTCGGTCACGACGTCGGTATCGGTGTGGTAGGCAACGCGCGCATTGTCATACTCGGGCAGCTGATGCAGCGCGTTGACTAGGATCACCGGCTCGGCGCCGCGCGCGAGCAGCACACCGCAAAAACGCTCGAACAAATCGGCATAAAAGCCGGTCAGGTAATAGATTGACCACGGGTCGTTTACGAGCAGCTGTGCGCCGGGGTGCTGAGCCTCGAGCGCATCGAGCACGCGCGCCGCACGCTGGTCATCGACATGTGCCATGAAGCATCCTTTCGCTAGGGTGCCACCATGGTATCCCAAGCCCGGCACATAGGGACGTTTCTTTTATGCCGACACTTTGGGACACTCCTTGGCATGGTCACTCTGGCAACCATGCGGGCAAAAGTAGCTAAAAGAGGCCCGTCCCAAATGGGCTGCTTACAAAACTATGGCGGATTACGGGGCTGGACCTGTATTGCTTGACCATGGAAATAATTGCGAATTTAAAACCTCAGGTAGACGGCTTATCAAAAATCGAAAATTGCCGGTATGGATGGGGGTCTACGAATCGGCCCCGTAATCCGGCATAGTTTTGAAATGACACTAAAGTAGACACAGGCTAAATACCGATTCCAAGGATAGTTGCGGTGGAATAGTTCCTGGATGCTGGGGTTTTGGCGGAAATCAGGAACTATTTCACCGCAACTGAGGAGGGCGGGGTGGATAGTAGGGTAGCTTAAAGAGCCTCGTCCCTAATTGGCTACTTAGGCAGGTTTGATGTCCATGCTGGCGATTAGGTTGATGTTGGTGTCTAGGAGGTTCTCTAGCACGACGTCGCCCATGTGGATGGGGACGTCGATGACCAGACCGCGGATGAGGTCCATCGCCTGGGCGTGGAGCGCCAGCGGGATAGCTTCGGCCGTGCGCACGGGCAGCAGCGCCTCGTCGCCGCCGGATACGGCTACGGTAGTGGTGAGCACGCGCATGGGGCAGGTGAGCTCCTGATGTGCGAACGTATTACCGCGCGGGCAGCTATTGCCGGTCACGGAGCGCACCTCTACCACGGCGTCGTCTGCGTCGCGCTCCACCTCCACGGTCAAGAGGCATTCGGATGGGCAGGTGGTGCAGTTGAACTGCAGCGTTTCGATCGCGTTTATGCTCATGGCCTTACGCCTCCTCAACGGGGTCGACGGATAGGACAATCTCGCTAACACCCAGGTCGAGTGCGCGCTGAATCACCTTTGCCGGCAGTGGGAAGCTCTCCATCACGCTCGGTTTAAACGGGCGGACCTTGCCTGCAAACAGTTCTTCGTCGCCTGCCAGAATGCGCACGCGGGCGGCGTCGACCGGTCGGCGTACGCGGAAGTTGAGTTTGGTGAGTGTCACAGCCGTAATGCGTCCCGGTAGCGCGTAGCCCGCGATACCGGCAGGGGAGACCGTGAGCTGGCAGCTCGGGTCCGCAGTACCGTGCCCGACGTTCGCGCCGCTCCCCAGCGCGTACGCCGCCGCAGCCGCACCGGCACGCTCGGACTCGGTCGTCACGTTGTCGGCCAGGTCGTGCACGTGCAGCACGTTGCCACAGGCAAAGATGCCCGGCACGCCCGTTTGCAGGCTCTGGTCCACGACGGCGCCGCGCGTGCGCGGGTCGAGCTCAACGCCCGCGCCCACCGAAAGCTCGTTCTCGGGAATCAGACCCACTGAAAGCAGCAGTGTGTCGCACGGAACAATGCGCTCGGTTCCCGGAATGGGTGCTAGGTGCTCGTCGACCCGACTCACCTCGACGGCCTCCACGCGATCGTGTCCGATCACGCGCGTGACGGTGGTGGACAGGTGCAGCGGAATGCCAAAGTCGTCCAGGCAGTTCTTGACGTTGCGGCGCAGACCGTTGGCGTACGGCATGAGCTCGTATACGCCCTCGACCGAAATCCCCTCGAGCGTGCAGCGGCGCGCCATGATAAGTCCGATATCGCCCGAGCCCAAAATGACGGCACGCGAGCCGGGCTTGAGATTTTCGATATTGATGTATCGCTGCGCCAGGCCCGCCGTAAACACGCCGGCTGGACGGCTGCCGGGGATCTTGATCTCGCTGCGTGTGCGCTCGCGGCATCCCATGGCAAGGACGACCGCACGCCCGTTGAGTTGCAGCATACCGGCGCGGCTCATGAGCGTGACGGTGTGGACTGCGGTAGCTCCTGGGGCCTCGTCCACGCCCGACGCGCCTGCGCCCCCGCCCGAATCAATCCCAAGTACCATGCTGCCCATAAACAGCGTAATGTCGGTCGCGCGCACCTGGTCGATAAAGCGCTGCGCGTACTCGGGACCGGTGAGCTCCTGCTTAAAGTGCGAAAGGCCAAAACCGGGGTGGATGCACTGGCGCAGGATACCGCCCAGATGCTGCTCGCGCTCCACGATGGCCACGCGCGCGCCGGCCTTGTGCGCGGCAAGCGCGGCCGCCATGCCGGCAGGTCCGCCGCCGATAACGACCACGTCGAACGCCTGCGTCTGCACCGCCTCGGTAGTTCCGGCATCCGCGCGTTCGTTGCGCATATCAAGCGTCGCCATCCTAGCGCACCCCCTTCAGCGGTCCCTCTACCAGCCAAGAACCGGCATCCTCCAACAGTACCTCGCTGGGGTCGCAGCCCAGCTCGCGCGCCAGGATCGCTACCACGCGGCTCTGGCAAAAGCCACTTTGACACCGTCCCATGCCGGCACGACAGCGGCGCTTGACGCCCTCGACCGAAACCGCGCCCGGCTGACGTCGGATCGCAGCCACGATCTCAGCTTCGGGCACCGTCTCGCAGCGGCAGACAATCTGTCCCCACGCGGGATCGGACTCGATCAGCTCCTCCTTGCGCGCCAGTGGTGCGCGGTCAAAGTCGTCCGGCGCGCGGCGAATTGGGTTCCAGTCCGCCCGCTCGTGCAGCTCCACGCCCGCCTCACGCATCACAAGCTCAATGCGCTCGGCAATGGCCGGCGCGCTCGCCACGCCCGGCGACTGAATGCCTGCCGCCTGGAAAAGTCCCGGCACCACGGCCGACTGTCCAATAAAGAAGTCGTTCGTTCCCTGAATGACCGGACGCCCGCCGGCAAATGCGCGCACCACGCGACGCGTGTCCAGATCGGGCACCAGCTTGCGCGCGCCGGTCAGCAGCGCGTTCACATCGCTCGCATAGGTCTGCGTATCACCCGGCTCGCGTACAGCGGCGGTTGCGGTGATCACGGTGTTGCCGTGTACAGCGCCCGTGACGATAACGCCCTTCGATATCGGCGTCGGCACGGGGTAGAGCGGCATGAGCGCACGCGGCTCCTTGTCCAGCACCACGATGTTGCCCTGGCGCCAGACCATCTGGAACTCCTCGGCGCCCGCCATATGCGAGATATCGGCGGCGCCGCTGCCCGCGGCGTTGATCAGGTAGCGGCAGCGCACGTTGCCAGCGGGGGTCGCCAGCGTAAAGTGCGCGTCGTCGCCCGAGCCCGCGACTTCAATTGCTTCCACCGACGCGGACCGCATTAACGTCACCCCGTTGGCCACGGCGTTCTCCAGCGCGGCGATGGCAACCTCAAACGGGTCGACAAACCCAGTCGAGGGGCACCATAACGCGCACGTTGCATCGGCACTCGCGCGCGGCTCCAGCTCGCGGATGCGGTCGGGTCCGACGATTGACAGCTCGGGCACGCCGTTGGCAAGGCCGTTGCTGCGAAGCTGCTCCAAGTGCGCACGGTCCTCGTCGTTAAACCCCAGCACCATCGACCCGGTGCGGCAGAACAGAAAGCCCAGCTCCTGCGCCCACGCACCGTACAGCTCGCAACCACGAGCGTTGACCTGCGCCTTAACCGTGCCCGGCGCCGGATCGTAGCCGGCGTGCACCAGGCCGCCGTTGGCCTTCGATGCGCCCAGCGCAATATCGTTTGCCGCCTCGACCACGCAAATGGATAGGTCATAGCGCGCGAGTTGCCGCGCGATGGCGCATCCCGTGATGCCCGCGCCCACAATTGCGATATCAAACGTTTCTGCCACGGTGCCTCCCAGACAAGTTGACAGGCCGTCAATAAAACCATCCTACGGTCTGTACGCCCCCAGTGCAGCGGCAATGCGGCGAACAGCCCCGCTGCATCCGCCAACGGCAGGCGAGGGGAGACACAGGACCATCGGCGACCTCGTCTGCCGACAACTACGGCAACCGTTCGTCTCGATCTGTAACAGTAAGCTGAGGATTTGGGTTCCAGATGTTACAGATCGAGATTGAAGTCGGGGAAGGACCCCTGTGTCTCGTTCTGTAACATCTAGGCCCGGATTCCGCTCCCACCTGTTACAGATTGAGATGTTTGTGTCCGCGCCAGCCCCGTACCCAGCCGCAGTCCCATATAAACAAACCCCGTGGTAAACTTGACCGGACTGTTAATATTCCGAAAGGTACCCGTAATGTCCAAGTACATCTCCGAGCTCATGTCGCCGCAGCTTATGGGCGTCGTCTATGCCTTCGTCGGCTTTATCATCGCCCTGTATGTGCTGTCGGTCGTCTATGTGTTCATCGACGCTCGCCGCCGCGGCGCCAGCGCCTACGTGGCATGGGGCATCATCGCCCTCATCCCGTTTGTGGGCCTCATCGCCTACCTGGTCCTGCGCCCGCACTCCTACGCGTCCGACCGCGAGGAGCAGGAGCTGGACATGGCCCTGCGCGAGCGCCAGCTTGCCCAGTACGGTACCTGCCCGCAGTGCGGCGCGCCCATCGAGAAGGACTTCGTCGTCTGCCCGGTGTGCGATACCCAGGTTCGCAACGTGTGCCCCAGCTGCCATCGCCCGCTCGATGCGCACTGGAAGGTCTGCCCCTACTGCCGAACTCGCATCCAGTAACGCATCCATCGCCGGGCCGGCCGCAAGCCGCGGGTACGCCACGCGCGCCGCGCGCCCCACACCCCCCCGCCCACACGATGAAGCATGCGTAGAAAATCGCCCGCCGTGCCATTAAGGTGCGGCGGGCGCTTGTATACCAAGGCAACCTGCCTATAATGATGCAAGTTAAATCGCCGAGCGCATTGCGCGCACTTGCATCAGGCATCCGAGAGGAGAAAACATACCCATGAAGGCACTCTACAATGACGGTTCGGTGGCCGAGCTCCCGCAGGACGAAGTCACGCACGTCATCCGCCACTCCGCCGCGCACATCATGGCGCAGGCCATCAAGCGTCTCTATCCCGAGGCCGATTTTGCCTACGGCCCCGCGACCGACAACGGCTTTTACTACGACGTCGACCTGCCCGAGGGCGTCAAGATCAGCGAGGACGACTTCCCTGCGATCGAGGCCGAGATGAAAAAGATCGTCAAGGAGAACCTTAAGTTCTCCGTGTACGAGAAGCCCCGCGCCGAGGCCATCGCCCTTATGGAGGAGCGCGGCGAGAAGTACAAGGTCGAGCACATCGGCGACCTGGACGACGACGCCCGCATCACCTTCTACCAGCAGGGCGACTACATCGACATGTGCGTCGGCCCCCACATCTGCTACACCAAGGCCCTTAAGGCCTTTAAGCTCACCGGCGTCTCGGGCGCCTACTGGAAGGGCGACAAGGACAACAAGATGCTCACCCGCATCAACGGCGTCGCCTTTGCCACCAAGGAAGAGCTCGACGAGCACATGCGCATGCTGGAGGAGGCCAAGAAGCGCGACCACCGCAAGATCGGCCGCGAGATGGACCTCTTTATGATGCGTGACGAGGCTCCCGGCTTCCCGTTCTTCCTGCCCAACGGCATGATCCTTAAGAACACGCTGCTGGACTACTGGCGCGAGATCCACCACAAGGCCGGCTACGTGGAGATTTCCACGCCGCTCATCATGAACAAGCAGCTGTGGAAGACCTCGGGCCACTGGGACCACTACAAGGACAACATGTACTCCACCGTTATCGACGACGAAGAGTACTGCATTAAGCCCATGAACTGCCCGGGCGGCGTGCTGGTGTACGCCTCCAAGCCGCACTCCTACCGCGAGCTGCCCATCCGCGCCGGCGAGATTGGCCTGGTGCACCGCCACGAGCTGCGCGGCGCCCTGCACGGCCTGTTCCGCGTGCGCTGCTTTAACCAGGACGACGCCCACCTGTTTGTGCGTCCCGACCAGCTGACCGACGAGATCGTGGGCGTGGTCAACCTCATTGACTCCGTGTACCAGAAGTTTGGTTTTAAGTATCACGTTGAGCTTTCCACCCGCCCCGAGGACTCCATGGGTTCGGACGAGGACTGGGCTCGCGCCGAGGAGGGCCTGCGCGCCGCTCTGGAGCAGCTGGGCATGGACTACGAGGTCAACGAGGGCGACGGCGCCTTCTACGGCCCTAAGATCGACTTTCACCTTGAGGACTCGCTCGGCCGTACCTGGCAGTGCGGTACCGTTCAGCTCGACTTCCAGATGCCGCTCAACTTTGACCTGGAGTACGTGGACGCCGACGGCACCAAGAAGCGCCCCATCATGCTGCACCGTGTATGCTTTGGCTCCATCGAGCGCTTCATCGGTATTCTGATTGAGCACTTTGCGGGCAAGTTCCCCACCTGGCTGGCTCCCGTGCAGGTCAAGGCCCTTCCGGTCTCCGAGAAGAGCCGCGACTACGCCCACGAGGTGTGCGCCAAGCTGGAGGAGGCCGGCATTCGCGTGGTCTGCGACGACCGCGACGAGAAGATCGGTTACAAGATCCGCGAGGCCCGCAGCATCGACCGCGTGCCCTACATGCTCATCTTGGGCGAGAAGGAGGTCGAGGCCGGCAACATCTCCGTCCGCGACCGCTCCAACGAGACCGTTCAGATGAGCGTTGACGAGTTTGTTGCCAAGGTGACCGAGGAGATCAAGACCCGCGCCTAAGGCAAGCTGCACAACAATTAACATAGGCGACCGTCCACAAAGGGCGGTCGCCTTTTTCATGCCGAAATAAGAAAAGCCGCTGGTTGAGCGGCTTTTTTTGTTGCACAAAAAGGTACAGGTTTTTGTAGAGGGGTATGGAGATGCACCTACTGACAGTATATTTTGCGTAACCTGGGCAAACGCTGATTAATTGCTCGTATAATGTCATCTGTCAAAAGATACAAAAACCTGTACTTTGTTGTGGGTGCCGTGTGCGGCTATGTGCAGCTGCGCAACAGCGAAGCCATTAGGGCGGAGCGCGACCAAAACGATCTCGTGCGCAACCGCAATACGTTCCTTACGCAGCTCTACCACGACGCGATCGAGGATAAGCGCGCGTACAGGCGCCAGATTGTGGGTCGCCACGACAGCTTTGGCAAGATCTTTGCCGTGACGCAGGAGCTCGATGTGCTCAACCCGCGCGACATCTATCGCAAGTGCTGCGAGCTTCTGGGCGAGATCCTCGAGAACGATTCGGTGGCGATCTACCATGTTTCGGGCGGGGCATTTGCACGCCTGGTGGCAGCAAGTCCCGCGATTGCCGAAGATGCCGTACGCTCGCTCACGCTTGAGCAGCTTGCACCTCTTTTGGGCGACGGGGGTCGTTCGAACCTGTGGGTGAACCGCGAGCTGACGCCGGGGCTTCCCATGTTTGGATACGCGATCGAGCGCGACGGGGCACCCGCCGTGTTGATCTTTGTGCGTAGTGCGGCCGAAAACCAAATGACCCTCTATTATCAAAACCTGTTCCGCATCTTGTGCGGGCTGGTCGAAAGCGCGCTGGGCCGTGCCTTTGACTATGAGGCGGTGGCGCAGGATAAACGCTGCGTTGACGGTACTTGCGTGCTCAAGCAGGCTGCCTTTGGCCAAGAGCTCGCGGCGGAGCAGGCGCTGGCAGATAGCAAGATGGGGAGTTTTTTGCTCCTGCGCGTGGTACCGGGCGTGGAGCCTGTCGGCGAGCTGGTGGGCGCAATTGGGTCGGCAATCCGCGGGAGCGACGCGGCGGGCTTGGTCGACGGCGACGTGCTCTATCTGCTTATGCGCCAGGCAAAGGCGTGCGATCTGCCCATTATCCGCGAGCGCCTGAGCGCAAAGCATATTGTGGTAGAGCCCGTCGACGGCGAGGACATTGTGGAGCTGTTGCAGCACATTTCTTACACCGGTGACGGTGAGGGGGGTGCCGCTTGATCTCGCTTGTCGTTGCTGCTGTCTTGCTGCTGATTCATGCGCTGGTTTGCCTGATGCTGTGGACGCTCATGAAGCTGGGCCTGCTGCCGGTGCGCGGGCACATGCTGGCTGTGATAGTGCTGGTGCCGCTGTGGGGCCCGTTGCTGGTGGTTCTGTTATCGATCCGCAGCGCGATGTTTGGCGAGGGACTGAAAGAGTCTGCGCTGGAGTCGCTGCGCTTCAACGACGAGCTCCATCGCAGTATGTCGGTACCGAGTGGTGAGGACGATGCAGGCGTAGTGCCGCTCGAGGAGGCGCTCATCGTCAACGACCCGGCATACCGGCGCCGTCTAATGCTTTCCATGCTCACCGAGGAGCCCGACGCGTACCTGGCGCAGCTACAGGCGGCTAAGCTTAACGACGACGTTGAGGTGGCGCACTATGCCGCGACGGCGGTGGCGCAGATCTCCAAGGAGTCCGACCTTAAACTGCAGCAGCTGGAGCGTGCCTTTAAGACGGACCCGAGTGCGCAAAACCTCAACGAATACTGCGATTTTCTTGGTGAATACTTGGGCTCGGGTTTGGCTGAGGGGCGCGTGGCTCAGATTCAGCGCCAACAGTACGCGCGCCTGCTTGCGCGTCGCTGCGAGCGCGAAGACACTTTTGAGCTGCGCATTCGATACGCGACGGCGCTGGCCGATGTCGGACAGATCGACGAGGCGCAGGTCGTGACCGACCAGCTGGTGCTCGACGTGCCCGAGGAGCAGGAGGTTTGGATGCTTTGCCTGCGGCTGGCCGTGATGCGCCACAACGGTGTCGAGGTTCACCGTGTGATCGATGCGATTGACAAGCAACATGTGTATTTGAGCGCCGACAACCGCGAAAAGTTGGCGTTTTGGCGCGACGGGGATGAGGTCCGATGAGCGTGGCGCAACATATCCGCGACCGTGCAGGCCGCTTTCGTTGGATGGGGCTCCTCGTGGTGTGGGCGGTCTTTATTGCCATGGCCGCCGTGCTGCTAGTGGAGCGTGCCGGCGTGCAGTACAGTGCGGGCCAGCATAAGCTGGGGATGCTTGCCGCCAACGATGCGGTGCCGGCCTCCTCGGCAATCTTTGGCCAAAAGCCCACGTGCCTGGTCATTACCGATTCTGATCAAGCTGGCGTCGAGGACGTAAAGGAACAGTTCGACCAGATTTTGCTGGACATGAAGATCGCGCACCGCGACGTGGACCTTGCTCTGGATGGTGCGGATGCCATTCCCTCGCTGACCTCCTTCGATCGCGTGATTTTGCTCATGCCGTCGCTCGATGGGCTCGGTACGCACCTGAGCGACATTATGGGTTGGGTGAGTGCTGGCGGTTCTCTTATGCTCGCCATGCCGCCGGATAACTCGAGCTATCTGCAAGTGATTGCCTCCAAGCTTGGCATTGAATCGGCCGGATATGACTATGTAAAAGCCGAAAGCATTGTGCCGAGTGAGGACTTTATGCTGGGCGGGGGAGAGCGCTACGAGTTCTCGGATCTCTTCGATTCTTCGCTCTCGGTTTCATTGCGCGAAACTGCGCACGTCTGGGCAAAGACCGGTGACGCGGGCACGCCGCTCATTTGGTCTAACGATTGCGGCAGTGGTCACACCGTGGTGTGCAACATTGGCATCTACGACAAGGTCATGCGCGGTTTTTACGCCGCGGCGATCAGCCTGCTGGGTGATGCCACGGCCTATCCGGTCATCAACAGCGCCGTGTTCTATTTGGACGACTTTCCTAGCCCCGTGCCCTCGGGCGACGGTACTTATATCAAGCGTGACTACGGCCTTTCCATTGCCGATTTTTACACCAAGGTCTGGTGGCCCGATCTGCAAAAGCTCGCGCAAAAATATGGCATTCGCTATACCGGCGTGATGATCGAAAACTACGAGGACGCGGTCAACCAGACCGAGCCCGCGCGCCAACCCGATACCACGCAGTTCCGCTATTTTGGCGGCATGCTGCTGCAGATGGGCGGCGAGCTGGGCTTTCACGGCTACAACCATCAGCCGCTCGCGCTCTGGGACACCGACTACGGCACGTTGTACGACTACAAGACGTGGAAGAACAAGGAAACGCTTGTCGCATCGCTCAACGAGCTTATCGCTTTCCAGGACGAGGTGCTGCCCAACGCGCACGGCTCGGTCTACGTGCCGCCGTCGAATATCCTTTCGGCCCGTGCGCGCAAGCTTATCGGCACCGACGTTCCGCGCATTAAGACCATCGCCAGTACGTATTTTGAGGATGGCACCGACCTGCCGTACGTGCAGGAGTTTGGCGTGGCGAGCGATGGCATTGTGGAGCAGCCGCGCATTGTCTCGGGCGGTATGGTCGGCGATTCCTATATGCGCCTGGCTGCCGTATCCGAGCTCAACATGCACTACGTAAGCACGCACTTTATGCACCCGGACGACCTTTTGGACCCCGATCGCGGCGCTACGGAGGGCTGGGAGGTCTACAAGGGCGGCCTGACCGACTACCTGGACTGGCTTACCAAGTTTGCGCCCGGCCTGCGTCGCCAGACCGGCTCGGAATGCTCGGGCGCCATCCAGCGCTTTTCGTCGGTGACGGTGGGCATGGATACCAGCGCGGATGCCTGGACGCTCAGTCTGGGCAATTTCCACGACGAGGCGTGGCTCATGTTCCGCGCCAATAATGGCGAGCCAGGTGCGGTGACGGGTGGCGAACTAACGCACCTTACGGGCAATCTGTATCTGCTCAAGGCAAATGATAAGACCCTGACGATCGAGCGCAAGGAGGGTGGCGACAGATGAGAATCTGCTTGGTACTCGAGGGTTGCTACCCCTATGTGCACGGCGGCGTATCTACCTGGATGCATGGCTATATCCAGGCCATGCCCGAGCACGAGTTCGTGCTGTGGGTGATTGGCGCGCATGCTGCCGACCGCGGCAAATTTGTCTACGAGCTGCCCAGCAACGTGGTCGAGGTGCACGAGGTGTTCCTGGACGATGCCCTGCGGCTTTCGGGCGAGCAGCACGAAGCCAGTTTTAACGACCGTGAGCGCGAGGCGCTACGCCGTCTGGTGTCGCTCTCCAATCCGGACTGGGACGTGTTATTCGATATCTTCCACCGCCGTCGCGTGCATCCGCTCTCGTTTTTGCAGAGCCGCACGTTTATGGATATCTTTCGCGATGTGTGCCTGGCCGAGTATCCCTACACGCCCTTTGCCGATGCATTCCACACCATGCGCTCCATGTTGCTGCCCGTGCTCTACCTGTTGGGCAGCGAGGTGCCGGTGGCCGATGTGTACCATGCCATCTCGACCGGCTACGGTGGCCTGCTCGCCTGCCTGGGCTCAAGCGTTCACCATGCGCCGGTGCTGCTGACCGAGCATGGCATCTATACCCGCGAGCGCGAGGAAGAGATCATTCGCGCCGATTGGGTGGTGCCGTCGTTTAAGGACCGCTGGATTCGCTTTTTCTACCTGCTTTCGGAGGAGATTTACCGCCGCGCCTTCCGCGTGACGAGTTTGTTCCATAACGCCCGCAAGACGCAGATTGATATGGGCTGCGATGCGGACAAATGCCTGGTCATCCCCAACGGCATCCAGTTCGATCGCTTTAAGGATATTCCCTTAAAGATCGATGACGGCTGGGTGGACATTGGCGCGGTGGTGCGCCTGGCGCCCATCAAGGATGTCAAGACCATGATTTATGCCTTCTTTGAGCTGCACGAGCGCCTGCCCAAGGTGCGCCTGCACATCATGGGTGGCGTGGACGACGAGGAGTACGGCGCCGAGTGCCACGCGCTGGTCGAAACCCTGGGCGTGCGCGACCTGATCTTTACCGGCCGCGTCAACGTGGTCGAGTACATGGAAAAGCTCGACTTTACCATTTTGACGAGCATCTCCGAGGGCCAGCCGCTCAGCGTGCTGGAGTCGCTTGCAGCGCGCCGTCCCTGCGTGACGACTGAGGTGGGCTGCTGTCGCGAGCTTCTCGAAGGCGCCCCGGGCGACGACTTTGGCGTGGCGGGTTTTGTGACGCCGCCAATGTATCGCAAGGGCTTGGCCGATGCCATGGAACGCATGTGCACAAGCCGCGCTCGTCGCATTGAGATGGGGGAGCGCGGCCAGCGTCGCGTTGCCACGTACTTCTTGCACGAGCAGATGCTCGCCAACTATCGCGCGCTGTACGACGAGACGGCGCGTGCGTTTAACCTGCCCAGAGAGGGGGAGTAGCCGGTGGCCGGAATCGGTTTTGAGCTCAAGCGCCTGTTTAGGCGTAAGGGTCTGTTTGCCACGATGCGCGCTTACGGCTACGCCGGCATTGTGTGCACGGGCCCCATGCTGTTGGGCGTGCTGCTCCAGGTGGGTATCTTGGTGCTGTGCGGTCTGTGGGGCGTGGGCCGAGCCAACCAGGACTTGCTGGTGTGCATGGTGACCTATACGCTGCTGGCGTCGCTCACGCTCACGAGTTTTTTCTCTATGCCGGTCACGCGCTTTTTGGCCGACATGCTCTTTGCCGAGCGCGAGGATGAGATCCTGCCTTCGTTTTGGGGGTCTAATGCCATCATGCTCGTTGCGGGCACCGTGCTCTACGGCGTCTTTTTGCTGTTCTCGGGCGCCACGCTGCTGCAGGGACTGCTGTGCCTGTGGCTGTTTAACATTATGATCGTCAACTGGAACGGCATGAGTTACCTCACGGCCATCAAGGATTACCGCGGTATCCTATGCAGCTTTGCGGTTGCCATTGGCGTGGCGTGCCTGTGCGCCCTGGCCGCGCTGGCGCTGGGACTGCCGCCGGTCGAGGGCCTGTTGACGTCAATTGCTCTGGGCTACGGCGTCATGCTCGCCTGGGACGTGGTGCTGCTGTACCGATATTTTCCGCAGAGCGAACGCAGCCCCTGGCTCTTTTTGCAGTGGCTCGATCAGTTTATTCCGCTGGCGCTCACGGGCTTGTTTACCAACCTGGGTCTCTTTGCGCACTTGGTGATAATTTGGGCCGGTCCCATTGGCGTGCAGGTCAAGGGCTTGTTTTATGGTGCGCCCTACCACGATGTGCCGGCGCTCATCGCGTTTTTGACGATCCTGGTCACGTCCGTCAACTTTGTGGTCTCGGTCGAGGTCAATTTCTATCCGCGCTACCGCGACTACTACAGCCTGTTCAACGACGGCGGCGTGGTGGGCGACATTGTGGTGGCCGAGGAGGAAATGCTTGCCACGCTCAACCGAGAACTGCGGTTTTGTGCGCTCAAGCAGCTGTTTGTGACGGCGGCGGTCATCTCGCTCGAGACCACGGTGCTGTCGGCCCTACCGTTGGGCTTTAATAACCTGATGCACGGGTATTTTCGCACGTTGTGCGTGGGCTACGGCCTGTATGCCGTGGGCAATACGGTGTTGCTCATCTTGTTGTACTTTACCGACTACAAGGGGGCCGTGCTGGCCTCGGGGCTGTTTGCCGATGTGGCCGGGCTGGCGACTGCCGTTTCTCTGCTCTTGCCGCAGCAGTTTTACGGCTTTGGCTTTTTGTTGGGTGCAGCGGTGTTTTTTATCGTGGCGCTGCTGCGGCTCGATACCTATACCGCCAACTTGCCGTATCGTATCCTGAGCCAGCAGCCCATTGTGGCTACTGACAAGACGGGCTGGTTTACCGAACTTGGCCGGGTGCTCGACCGTGTTGAGCAACGCTACGAGGACAAGCGCGTGGGCGGTGATCCGCGCAGTGCGTTTGAACGTATGGTGGTTCGCCTGTTCCAAAAACATTGGGGAGGTTCTGATGACCGATAAGATGATGTCTCGCCGCCGCCTGATCGAGGCGGCTGCCGGTGCGTTGCTGCTTTCGGGCTGCTCGTCTCAGGACGAATCCTCGACTAAAAAGGTCAAAAAGCAGGGCAAGATAAAAAAGCCGATGCATCCGACCAGTCTAAGCACTTGCGCGACAAAGATGACCTGTACGAGGTCTACGACGACTCAGGCATCGTGACCATGTACCTGACCGTCTCGCGCGGCAACAGTTCCGAGAACACCGATCATAGCTGGGCCGAGATCAACACGTACTCGGTGTATGATTACGCCGACATGGGTGTGACGCGCTATCAGGTTATGGGCCTTTTGCAGGCGGGCGACGATGACGGCCCGGTTGCCGGCGAGGTTGGCTATGGCGAGGAAGCGCCCAATGCCACCGTGCAGGTGCGCGGCCAGACGTCGAGCTCCTACACGCAAAAGAATTACAAGGTGGAGCTCAAGAAGGGCAAGGGTACCTGGCGCCAACAGCGCGCGATTGCGCTCAACAAGCACATGGGCGAGGGCATGCGTTTCCGCAACAAGATGGCCTACGACCTTATCCGCGGGATTCCCCAGATGATGGGCCTGCGCACGCAGTTTGTGCATCTGTGGGTGTGCGACCAGACCGAAAAGTCCAACGACACCTTTGAGGACTACGGCCTGTTTACGCAGGTGGAGCAGCTCAACAAGACGGCGCTTAAGGCGCACGGCTTGGATAAGAACGGGCATCTGTACAAGGTGAACAACTTCGATTTCCATCGCTACGAGGACACCATTAAGCTCGCCGACGATCCCGACTACAACCAGGCCAACTTTGAGGGCATGCTCGAGATTAAGGGCGATTCGGACCATACCAAACTCATCGAGATGCTCGATGCGCTCAACGACGATTCGCAAAAGATCGACGACGTGCTCGATACCTACTTTGATACCGAGAATCTGGTCTATTGGATGGCGTTTCAGATCCTTACGGGCAACTGCGATACGCAGAACCGCAACTGCTATCTGTACAGTCCCCTCAATTCCAACACGTGGTACATCCTCGATTGGGACAACGACGGCATGCTGCGCAAGCTAGAGCTTTCTCTTGCCGGGTTCTCGGACTACGCGAGCTGGGAGCGCGGCGTAAGCAACTACTGGGGCAACGTGCTGTTCAATCGTGCGCTGCGCAGCAAGGCGTTCCGCGGTGAGCTTGATCGCGCCGTCAAGGACCTGCGCACGTATTTGACCGAGACGCGCCTGACCAAGATGATCAAGCATTATCGCGAGGTTACCGAATCGCTGGTCTTTGCTTCGCCCGATATCGAAAATCTGCCTGTCACCAAGGATCAATACGAGCAGATCGCCGCGGCGATTCCGGCCGAGATCGAAGAGAACTACAAGAGCTTCCGTGAGAGCTATAAAAAGCCCATGCCGTTCTACATTGGCGTGCCGCAGATCGATAACGGCAAGTTGCGCGTGAACTGGGATGCGGCATACGACTTTGAGGCTCGTGACATTCGCTATACCGTGGAACTGGCGCGCGATTATGCCATAACCGATGTGGTCTTTAAGGCCGAGGACGTGTTGCTGCCCGAGGTGACCTGCGATGCGCCCGATACCGGCCAGTACTTTGCGCGCGTGCGTGCTACCAACTCCGACGGCTATACGCAGGATGCGTTCGATTACTATGTGACCGACGACGGCAAGCAGTACGGCATGAAGTGCTTCTACGTGCAAGACGGCGGCAAGGTCGTGGAGGACACGTATGCGGAGGGCTAGCGCGCTGCTTGAGCGCTTGGCGGCCCCGCCCGAGTGCAGCGCACAGGAGCGCTACCGCCACGAACTCAAATATCTCATCAACGAGGGTGAGCACGCTGCGCTTGCCTGCCGCATGGCGCCGGTGTTTAAGCTGGACAAGCATGCGCGCTCGGGCGGTTACACCATTCGCAGCCTGTACTTCGATGACTATTGCAACTCGGCGTACGAGGAAAAAGATGCCGGAATTCTCATGCGAAAAAAGTATCGCGTGCGCATCTATAACGGCAGCGATAAGGTGATTAAGCTCGAGCGCAAAAAGAAGTACGGCAGCTGGATTTACAAGGAGGACGCGCCGCTCACGCGCGACGAGTTTGAGCGCATCCTGGCCGGCGAGTACGACTTTTTGTTGAGAAGTTCCCACCAGCTGTGCCGCGAGTTCTACATCGAGTGCATCTGCAACATGATGCGCCCGCGGACCATCGTGGACTACGAGCGCGAGCCGTGGGTGATGGACGAGGGCACCGTGCGCATTACGTTTGACATGAACGTGCGTGCCGCGGTGGGAAGCTTCGATATCTTTGACGCGACGCTGCCCGCGCTGCCGGTCCTGGAGCCCGGCAAGCTGGTGATGGAGGTCAAGTTTACGGAGTTTTGCCCGCAGCTGGTGCGCGATTTGGTGCCGCCGGGAGCGGCCGAGCTTACGGCGGTCTCCAAGTACTGCCTGTGTTACGAAAAGACCGCCTACCTGCGCGGATTTAATTACTGGGAATCGGATTTTGAGAACCGAGGGGATATTTAGACCATGAGCACCAGGGACTTTTTTAAGAACTCCGTCTTGGAGGCGTTTGGCCAGGTCGACCCTGCCAAGATTGGCCTGTCGCTGCTCGTGGCGCTCGCCATGGGCATCCTGATCTATTACGTGTACAAGCGCTTTTTTACCGGCGTGGTGTATTCGCGTAGCTTTGCCGTGACGCTCGTGGGCATGTGCGTACTCACCTGCATGGTCACGCTCGCGATTTCGACTAACGTGGTCATCTCGCTCGGTATGGTCGGTGCTCTGTCTATCGTCCGCTACCGTACGGCGGTCAAGGACCCGCTCGACCTGCTGTACCTGTTTTGGGCCATTACCACGGGCATTACGGCGGGTGCCGGCATGTACGCACTCGTGGGGCTCACGGCGGTGGTGATCG
Source organism: Collinsella aerofaciens (assembly GCF_015556945.1). GTDB lineage: Bacteria > Actinomycetota > Coriobacteriia > Coriobacteriales > Coriobacteriaceae > Collinsella > Collinsella aerofaciens_AO. The sequence goes on from NZ_JADNNH010000025.1 coordinate 26,342, forward strand.
TGGTGATGATTGCCGGCTTTGCGAGCCTCCAGGACAAGGCGCGCGTTTACATGATGGTCATCCACTACACGGGTCAGACCACTGGCGACGATATCGTGCGCGCGTTTGGGCGCACCAAGTTCACCGTCAAGTCCAAGACCATGCGCGGCGACAAGGTCGAGATGGCCGTCGAGGTGTTCTCTGACGGTGTGGATATGCCCTATGCCGACGCCATACGCGCGCTCGACGGCGTGGAGGACCTGACGCTCATCCAGTACAACGGCGAATATCACGGCTAACTATGTTCCGGCGTTTTAACAAACGCCGGACCGCTCGACGCTGCGCGGGCATCTGCCGGGCGATCTGCCGCTCAAACCGTCGCTCGCGTACATAAAGTACGCTTCGCTCCTCTTTCGCGGCACCTCGCCACGGCAGCTGCCCGCTCGCTGGCGCTTGCTCGACCTGAGTGGTTGAAATGGTTCGCTGAGACCTTTCCAGTCGAATATTTTTTGGGCGAGGGTTGGGTATCATGGTGAAAGCGATTTCAACGACGGGGGTGCTCGTGGTAAAGATGAAAGATGTGGCCGAGCTGGCCGGCGTTTCGAGCGCCGCCGTCTCGCGCTACCTCAACGGTGGGTATATCTCGGCGGACAAGGCCGAGCGCATTAAGCAAGCGATTGAGCTGACCGGATACGTTCGGTCCAGCCAGGCTCGCGCGCTGCGTACCGGCTCCACCAAGCTCATCGGCGTCATCGTGCCCAAGATCAACTCGGAATCCGTGAGCCGCATTACCGCCGGCATTGGCCAGGTGCTCGGTCGCCGTGGCTACCAGATGCTGCTTGCCAATACCGACAACGCCCCCGATCGTGAGCTTGAATACCTCGACCTGTTCCAGAACCATCCGGTCGATGGCATCGTGCTGGTAGCGACCATGATTACCGACGAGCACCGTCGTGCGATTGGGTCTTGTCGCGTACCCCTTGTGGTCATTGGTCAAAACGTCGAGGGCACGGCCTGTGTCTATCACGACGATTACGAGGCTGCCTTTGAGCTGGGCCATGCGCTTGCGGGCCGCGTGGACGGCAAGATCGCCTACATTGGAGTTACCGAAGAGGACCGCGCGGCCGGTTATGACCGCCGTCGCGGTTTTGAGGCCGGCTTGCGCGCCGCGGGTAACCCGCTCGATGCCGCCTTGATTCGCCTGGGCTCGTTTACGCTCGACTCAGGCTATGGTGCAGCACGTGAACTGCTTTCCGTCGCTCCCGATGTTTCGTTTATCGCGTGCGCGACCGATACCATGGCGGCGGGCGCGCTTCGTGCCATCGATGAGGTTCGCGGCGTGGGCGAGGGCATGCATCGCGTAAGCGGTTTTGGCGACAACGCATTTTTGCGCGCGCTGACGGGCGGTATTCCCACCGTGCATTATGGCTACCTGACCAGTGGCGTCGAGGCGACCAATATGTTGCTCAATACGCTCGATGGCGAGGAAGGGGAGAGCGGTCTCAAGACGCTCAAACTTGGGCATCAGCTCATGAATGTCTAGGCCTTGGACGCGTCTGCCTGCCTTTGAGTCCCCAGTTTTTGTCTCAAAACTACCATTCGCCGGCTTTTTCCTACCGTTCATCCTGATGTGAAAACGATTGCAGACATATGAAACTGAAAACGATTACAGTATAAGTGTCAAACATGGCCGGGTGCACATGCGCCCGTTGGAGGAAAGGGAAGTCATGGACTACCGTAAATCAGCCCAAGAGGTGCTCGACAACATCGGTGGCGCCGGCAACGTTGTTTCGGCTGCACACTGCGCCACGCGTCTGCGTCTGGTGATTGCCGATAACGCCAAGGTCGACAAGGAGGCCCTTGAGAATATCGACGGCGCCAAGGGCGTCTTTGAGGCCCAGGGCCAGCTCCAGATTATTTTTGGTACCGGCACCGTCAACAAGGTCTACGAAGAGTTCATTGCGCTCAGCGGAGTCGAGGCTGCCACCAAGGCCGAGGTCAAGGAGGCCGCCGCACAGCAGCAGAACATCTTTATGCGTGCCATTAAGGTGCTCGGCGACGTCTTTGTCCCCATCATCCCCGCCATCGTGGCTTCGGGTCTGCTGCTGGGCATTATGAGCGCCCTCAACTTTATGGCCTCCAACGGCTTTATCGCGCTCGACACCAATAACTTTATTTACAAGATTGCCGACCTGGTCTCGGGCACGTCCTTTGGCATTCTGCAGATCCTGATCGGCTACTCCGCCGCCAAGGCCTTTGGCGCCAACCCGTATCTGGGTGCCGTCGTCGGCGGTGCGTTCATTAACTCCTCGCTGCAGAGCGCCTACACGGTTGCCTCCGAGGGCGTACAGACCATGGTTACCGTCATTCCCGGTGTGTACAGCTTTGAGTGGGTCGGCTATCAGGGCCATGTGATCCCCATCGTTATCGCCTGTGCCATTCTGGCCTTCCTCGAGAAGCGCCTGCACAAGATCGTACCCGAGATGTTCGACCTCTTTGTGACCCCGCTCGTCTCGGTGTTCGTGACCGTGCTCGTGACGCTCGTTGCCGTCGGCCCCATCTTTGTCTGGGCCGAGAACGCCATCCTCGGTCTGATCCAGGCCCTGCTGACCCTGCCCTTCGGCATCGGTTCCTTTATCGTCGGCCTGTTCTATGCCCCCACGGTTGTTACCGGTATCCACCAGATGTACACCGCCATCGACCTGGGCCAGCTCGCCCAGTACGGCGTGACCTATTGGCTGCCCATCGCCAGCGCTGCCAATATCGCCCAGGGTGGCGCCGCGCTCGCCGTTGCCTTTAAGACCCGCGATGCCAAGATCAAGGGCCTGGCGCTTCCTTCGGCCTTGTCCGCCTTCATGGGCATTACCGAGCCTGCCATCTTTGGTGTGAACCTGCGCTTCTTTAAGCCCTTCATCGCCGGCTGCATCGGCGGCGGTTGCGGTGCCCTGGTCTGCGCGCTCACTTCGCTGGCCGCCTCCGGCACGGGCGTTACCGGTATCTTCGGTATCTTGCTGTGCCTGGCCCAGCCCGTACAGTACGCGATCATGTTTGCGGTCGCCGCGCTGGTTTCCTTTGCCGTCTCGTTTGTCCTGTACAAGGACGAGCCCAAGGCTTCCGAGCAGGCCTAAGAGCTTTTGATTAAGGGAATGCCCGCGGGCTGTATGCTCGCGGGTGTTTCCAGCATCTGGCGCCGATCTCTGGTGCCTTGTAACTTTCGATCCGTTAGGACTTTGATATGTCTAATGCGCTTGGTCGCGACCTTGCAAAGCTGGTTGCCGCTGTTGACATCGCTGCCTCTGAGTGCGGTCATGGTGCGTATGGCCAGCACTTCCATATTATGCCGCCGGCGGGTTGGCTCAACGACCCCAACGGTCTTTGCCAATCGGGCGGCATATTTCACGCGTACTTTCAGTATGCGCCGTTTGATGTCGAGGGTGGCGTTAAGGTCTGGGGCCATGCGACGAGCCGCGACCTTATGACGTGGGACTACGTTGGCGCCCCGCTGCTGCCCGACGAGCCGTTCGATTGCCACGGTGTGTATTCGGGTTCCGCGCTTGCCGAGGACGGTCGCATTCGCGTACTGTACACAGGCAACGTTAAGCTTTCCGATGCGGACGGGACGTACGACTACGTCAATACCGGCCGCCGCGCCGATACTGTTTATGTCGAGAGCGTTGATGGCCTTGCCGGTCGGGAGTTCAGCCAAAAGCGCGTGGTGCTGGCGTCCGAGGATTATCCCGAGGATTTGACCTGCCATGTGCGCGATCCCAAGGTATGGCGTGACGCGGACGGGCGTTATCACATGGTGCTGGGCGCGCGTCGTCGCGTGGACGGGCCGCATGTCGAGAGCCGTTTTTGTGCTATGCACGGCGAGGGTGCCGGGCGCGATGTGGGCGAGATTCTGGTGTATGGCTCGGCCGATATGCTGAGTTGGGAGCTCGAGAGCCGCGTGTCTACGCCCGAGCGCTTTGGCTTTATGTGGGAGTGCCCGGGATACCTTGAGCTTGAGGCGGATGGCGGTGTACCGGCAAGGTTTCTGTCTTTCTCTCCCCAGGGGCTCGAGGGCGGCCGTTGGGACCGCGGCAACGTATACGCTGCTGGCTACATGCCTGTAACGGGCGACATTGCCGGTGGTGACGGTGCCTATGAGCTGGGCGAGTTCCGCCTGTGGGACGCCGGTTTTGACTTCTATGCTCCGCAGGAGTTCACGGCTGAGGACGGTCGCCATATTCTAATTGGCTGGATGGGCATGCCTGATGAGCCGACCTATGGCAACGCACCCACCGTGGTGTGCGGCTGGCAGCACTGCATGACGGTGCCGCGTGAGCTTACAGCCGGTGCCGGCGGCGTAGTGCTGCAGCAGCCGGCTCGCGAGATTGAGCACCATTATGCCTCGGTGCGTGTGGGGGCGGGCTCGTTGGAGGTTGCCGGCGATACCTGCTTTGACGTTGTTGCCAACGGTGTCGATGGCGCGTTTACCGCGACCGTTGATGGCGAGCTGAAGCTGGCGTTTGTGCCCGCCGAGGACGAACTGCCCGCGCGCTTTGAGATGCGATTTACCGATGAGGGTCGCGCTTCTGCCGGCTGCGGTCGTACCGTGCGCTGGGAGCCCGTCGACGAGGTGCGCAACGTGCGCATTGTTGGCGATGTCTCGTCGGTCGAGGTGTTTGTGAACGATGGCTCGCTCGTGTTTTCGACGCGCATCTATCCCGAGGCCTATGGCGTGACCGTTGACGCTCCGGGCGCGAATGTGACCTACCACGCGCTCAACATCTAGGCGATTCGTCGCATATCGGCGCTATACTGCAGCCGTTGCCCACGATGCGGGGAACACCCGCATCGTGGGTTTTTGTTTTGAAGGGACGGTGCTGTATGGGCGTACAGCAGCTAGAAGAGGCCTGGGCTTTGAGGGCCGGCGCGCGTGAGGCGCGGTTGCTTGCGGCCCCGCATGTGCCGGCAGCGCTGTCGCAGCTGGGGATTGTGCGTCCCGGTGACCGCCTGGTGGCCTTTGCGGATGACTTTACCGAAGCATTTGCGCACGGCTTTGATGGCCGCGATGTTGCGCTGGTGGGCTCGCCGTCCGCCGATGCGTTTACCGCCGCGTCCGAGGTCTTTGATGCTTCGTTTGATGCCGAGGGGCCGCACCTGTGGTGGTTCGTTAACTCCATCGGCGGGTTTGGACTGCGCGTGCCCGATCTGCGTACGCTGGGTCGAGCGGCTCGCGAGGCCCATGCGCTGCTGGTTGTGGACAACACCGTGGCGTCGGCTTTTGGCTGCGATCCGCTGCGGCTGGGTGCTGTGCTGTCCCTCGAAGCGCTCGATCGCGTGTGTGCAGGTAGGGCTCCGCGCAAGCTCGTTGCCGCTTCGGTGGCGCGCTCTCAGCTCAAGCGCCATCGTGTGGATGCTGCTGCCGAGTGCGCGCACGTGTTGTTTGCAGGCTGCGGTGCGTCGGCAGTCGACCTTTCTGCCGAGGAGGCCGACGTGCTGGAGCGCGGGCTTTCCTCGCTTAACGCCCGCATGCAGGCGCATTTCGACCGCGCCCGTGCGCTGGCTGAGTATCTGGCCGCCAACGAGATGGTGCGCAACGTGTGCTATCCCGGGCTGAACTCGCATCCCGACCATGCGGTTGCAACGGGAATCCTCGAGCACGGCTTTGGCCCGGCAGTTGAGTTTGACCTTATCGAGCTTAGCGCAGGAGAGCTGTTCGACGCTTTGCCGGGGGAGTTTCGCACATCGCCTGCCGGCGGCGCAACGACGCGCCTTTCGGCTCCACGCGGCAAGCGGGGGAGCACCATCCGCCTCTTCGCCGGCACCGACAATCCCTTGATAGTTGCGGCCACCCTAGACAACGCTCTTCGCAACTAGCTAAATCATCCTCGACTCCATAAGTTGCGGTGAAATATGGATTGATTTACGGCTTTATCGGCATAAACAGCCCCTATTTCACCGCAACTTATGAGAAGGGGTTGTGCAGCTAAAAAAGCCCCGTCCCAAATTAGCTACTTTTTGATGCTGGCGATGAGGTCGTTGGCTTTGGTAGCAATGACCTGGTTTATGTCGGCCTGCAGCTCCTCGTAGACCGCGATGGCTCGCTCGCCGGCGGGGGTGAGCGTGGATCCGCGGGCACCGTCGCGCTCGATGAGTTTGCATCCCAGCTGGCCTTCGGCTTCGTTCACAATGCGCCAGGCCTTGGAATACGCCATGCCCATGCTCTTGGCGGCACGGTTGAGCGAGTGCTCGCGGGCTATACCCTGCAGCAGCAAGACGCAGCCGTGGCCGAAGACGCCCGGCAGATCTTTGTCGCACGCTTGAATGACCAGCTTTGCCGTCGTCTTGTACTCCATGTGCTCCACGTCTCCCCGCTAAAGTGTTTGCTGGGCAAACGCAAAGCCTGCGTCAAACCCTCGTGTGCTCTTCTTAAATCATGCATTGTAGCAGTCAAAGTGCGTTAAGATACTTCCCCAGTATTGGGCGCCCAAGGTTGGGCTGGGTCCTACGAGGCCTGCAGCCGACCGGTCGCATGGAAAAAGGAGAAACATGGCTACGTTCTTTCCCGGTGAGTCCCACACGTTTTCGGAGTATCTGCTGGTCCCTGGTTACTCGTCCTCGCAGTGCATCCCCAACAACGTCTCTCTTAAGACGCCGCTAACCCGCTTTAAGCGCGGTGAGAAGCCGGCAATCACCCTGAACATCCCCATGGTTTCCGCCATCATGCAGTCCGTCTCGGGCGTCGACATGGGTGTCGCGCTCGCTACCGAGGGTGGCCTGTCCTTCATTTACGGTTCCCAGAGCGCCGAGTCCGAGGCCGCTATGGTCAAGGCCGTCAAGGATCACAAGGCTGGCTTCGTTCAGTCCGATTCCACGCTGACCCCCGACATGACCATGGAGCAGGTCATCGAGCTCAAGGAGAAGACCGGTCACTCCACCATGCCGGTCACCGACGACGGCACTCCCAAGGGTAAGCTCCTGGGCATCGTCACCAGCCGCGACTATCGACCCAGCCGCGATGACCACCAGACGAAGGTCTCCGAGTTCATGACCCCGCGTGAGCAGCTCATCGTGGGCGACAAGAACATCAGCCTCAAGGTTGCCAACGACGTCATCTGGGACAACAAGCTCAACGCCCTGCCCATCGTCGACGACTACGATCACCTGATGGGCATCGTCTTCCGCAAGGACTACGACAGCCACAAGACCAACCCCAACGAGCTGCTCGATAACGACAAGCGCTACATGGTCGGCGCCGGTATCAACACCCGCGACTATGCCGAGCGCGTCCCGCTGCTCATTGAGGCCGGTGCCGACGTTCTGTGCATCGACTCCTCCGAGGGCTTTAGCGAGTGGCAGAAGCGCACCATCGAGTGGATCCGTGCCAACTACGGCGAGGACGTCAAGGTCGGTGCCGGTAACGTCGTCGACGCCGAGGGCTTCCGCTTCCTGGCCGACTGCGGCGCCGACTTCATCAAGGTCGGTATCGGCGGCGGTTCCATCTGCATCACCCGTGAGACCAAGGGTATCGGCCGCGGCCAGGCCACTGCGCTGATCGATGTCTGCCGTGCTCGCGACGAGTACTACGAGGAGACCGGCGTCTACGTGCCCGTTTGCTCCGATGGCGGTATCGTCTACGACTACCACATGACGCTCGCCCTTGCCATGGGTGCCGACTTTATGATGCTGGGCCGTTACTTCGCTCGCTTTGACGAGAGCCCGACCGAGCGCGTCAACGTCAACGGCCAGTACATGAAGGAGTACTGGGGCGAGGGTTCTGCGCGTGCCCGCAACTGGCAGCGCTACGACCTGGGCGGCGCCGCGAAGCTCAGCTTCGTCGAAGGCGTCGACTCTTACGTTCCCTACGCCGGCTCCCTCAAGGACGGCGTGGGCGGCACGCTCTACAAGGTCAAGTCCACGATGTGCAACTGCGGTGCCCTCTCGATCCCCGAGCTCCAGGAAAAGGCACGCCTAACGCTGGTCAGCTCCACCTCCATCGTCGAAGGCGGCGCCCACGACGTAGTCGTGAAAGATTCCCAGCAGTCCGTATCTTATCGATAAGGTAAGAGCCTCACATAAAGGTTGAGTTTCAACCACGTTATTTAGATAAAGCGAGATGCCTGCAAGTCGCAGGCATCTCGCTTGTTGTATTTGCTATCATCATGCGAGTTAACGATGTGGCGGGGCGTTCTTACCTTTGCTCGCTGCAAGTTCCGCACGAGCCGAAGAGCACTTAATGTGCTCTTCGT
>NZ_JADNNH010000026.1:0-33835 GCF_015556945.1 Collinsella aerofaciens
GCCTGACCCCATATCGTTGGGGCCAGGCCCGATTTTGCCTCTTGACAATGTCCTGCTCATATTAAAAGGAACGTCCCCTTCTGCCGGCAAGCTATGTTGATATTTGAGTTGTCGTCGCTTCGCTTGTCTGGGTCGTTTCGGCGTCGTCGCCTTGCTTGTCTTCGTCCTTTTGAGCATCGGCGATGGTGGTGGCCGCCGCGACGATGCCGCGCTGGGGCGCGACGCCTGTCTGGGTCTGAGCGCCCTCGATAACTTCTGTGCCTGCATGCGCGAGCTCGGGCGATTTAAACACTGCGTCCAAGTTGGCGCCACCGCCGGCGTAGCCAAGCGCAGCGAGTGCGATGACGATCACTGCAACGACGGCCACGATCGGAACATAACGATGCCAACCAGCCGGATTGAGTCCACTGCGGCGAGCCGCCCCGCGGCTGATGTAACCGAGCGTTCCGTCGTGCTTGAGCTTTGAGCCCACCACGCGTTTGCGGCCCCACAGCGAGGACTCTGCCTGCATTGCCAAGCGGGCGCTTGCCGAAGGATAGCCGTATTTAGTGCGCTTGAACGAGCCATCAAACCCCGAGGCGTGTTTACCCCACGTCACCGATGTTGTGCGTCGGTTGACCGGCGCGGCACTCCGCCTTCTGCGGCTCGGTTTTGAAGTCTCAGCCATATGCCCTCGCACGCCGTAACCAAATCGAAACAATAACGCTTTGGACTGTAGCACACGCGTCGCGCGCGGTCACGGGCGCCTCGCTCAACGGTCATCGTCCTTCAGCAAGCGCCACAGCGTTGTACGGCTTATGCCCAGCACCTCCGCCGCACGGGTTCGGTTACCGTGGAGATGGTCTACAACCAGATGCGCGATATCTCGCTCGGTATCGGCCAGCGGTCGCAGAATATACAGGTCGCTTTCGAGCGTCGGGGCGCCAAAGGTTGCGGTCTTAATCACGTCCTCTTGGGCGAGCACTTCCTCCACCACAGCGCGCTCCACCGTGCCCGCCCCCACCAATATATACAGTCGTTCCGAGACCTCGCGGAGCTGCAGATAATTGCGCGGCCAGCGGTAAGCATCGAGCGTCTTCGTCGCCGCGGTAGACAGCGTGGGCGTTGCCGTCCCAAATGCGTCAGCGAGATATTCCAAATAGCGCGCAACCTTCGTCGACGCGGCTCCCTGCTCGGCGATTGCCGGCGCCACGCTCACCGCACAGGCGAAGCGCTCGGTCACAAAGGCGGCTTGATCACTTTCGCTGCCGCCCGGCATGTCATTCGCCGTCAGCACCACATGGCAGCGCGTCGCCAACGCGGTGTCGGCCATCGTGGAAACGAGTTCGCGGAGGCGCTGGGGGCCAACCGCATTCCAGCCCTCAATGCAAAGGGTCAGCCCCGTTTGGAACAGCGGCGATTCGGAGCTTTTGAGCACATGGCGCCAACCGCGATCGGTGAGTTCATCGAGCACGATGGAAACAAAGGGCTGATCGGCAAAAGGGCCATCCAGATAGAGGCGCTTGGCGATCTCAACCTGACCCGCTCCCAGATCACCCTCGAGCATAAGGGGCACACCGCGCGCGTAGCTCTCGGCAACCGGTGCAGCCACCGCAGCGGCACCCTCAACGATGCCGTACGCACTCGATTCGTAGCGGGCCTCAACTTCGTCGGCGTTGAGCCACTCGATGCCCGCATGCGCCGCGGCGCCGCGCACCTCGCGGACCACGACGACCCAAAGGCCCCCGCCCTCTTTGTCGGTGGGGCGAACGGTCAGGCTCAGGCGCGTACCCGCACGCCCCATAACCAGACGCGCGCCGTCTCCTATACGGTCGAGACGCTCAGCGACAAAAGCCGCCACATCCCGCTCAAGCGCCGCGTCATTCATGGTCGAAATCGCGACGTCCCCACGCGCATCGATTGCCAATGCCGAGGCCCCGGCAGCAGCCAGGGCCTCGGTCAAGATGTTCAGCTTGGCATCGCTATCCATGATTTGCCCCTGTCCGCAGCGACGTGCAACCGCCGACAGTCGCACGACCAAGTGTTTCAAAATTGAACGATATTGCTCATCAAACACTATAGGGCAGAAAGCGCCGCCCTGCGAGTATAGGTGTTGCCCCGCATCGCCATCCTGGCGGGGCGATAAGAGCTCTTCGGGACTTATAAACCTGCGGACAAGCCATACCCGCAAGAGCTCCTGTCGCTCCACCGCAGGCTTGCGCTCACCGGCACGTAGCACGCAAACAAGCTACTTCTCTACCAGATTCCCAGTACGTGTTGCATTCCCAAACTCATGCACGTGATGCCAATCCAGCAGCAAAAGCCCAATGCGATGGGCTTGCCGCCCTTTTTGACCAGCTCGACGATATCGGTATTAAAACCAATAGCCGCCATGGCCATCACAATAAAGAACTTCGACAGCTCCTTGATGGGCGCCGTAAAGGACGCGGGAAGCTGAAACACCGTAGTGATCACGCTCGCCAGCACAAAGAACAGCACAAACATGGGAAACGCGCGTTTGAGGGAGAACGTGCTTTTGGCGTCGCCGCCGGCCTTGCGCGCCAGATGCATCTGCCAGCAAGCAAGCGCCAGCGTGATGGGAATGATGGCCAGCGTCCTGGTGAGCTTGACCACCGTGGCGCTCTCGAGCACATTGGCGCCGGGATGCATGCTGTCCCAGGCGCTCGCCGCAGCCGTTACGGACGAGGTGTCGTTGATGGCGGTGCCGGCAAACAGGCCAAAGCCCTCGTTGGTCAGCCCGAGCATGCCGCCGAGCGTCGGAAACACGAGCGCCGCGATAACGTTAAACAGGAAGATGACCGAAATGGCCTGGGCAATCTCGCGATCGTCGGCATCGATGACGGGTGCGGTCGCGGCGATGGCAGAACCGCCGCAAATCGACGAACCCACACCCACAAGCGTCGCGATCTTACCCGGTACGTTCATGACGCGGCAGAGCACAAAGGCGATGACAAGCGAGGTCGAGATCGTCGCCACGATAATCGGCAGCGACTGGGCGCCCTTGGACAGAATCTGGGAGAGGTTCATGCCAAAGCCAAGCAGGATAACCGCGTACTGCAAGACTTTTTTGGACGTATAGGTAACGCCGGCGGCGAGCTGTTCGCGACGATTCTTGGGAAAGACGAGCGCCAGGACCATGCCAAAGAGGATGGCGAATACCGGACCGCCGACCACCTCAACCTGTTTGCCGAGCAACGTCGCGGGAATGGCGATGATCAGGCAGAACAAGACGCCTTTCCAGCGCTCGCGTACGATATTTGCCAGTTGCATATGGGATTCCTTCTTTCTATTTCACGTTTGCGACGGCTTATGATACGGCAACATTGAGCACAGCCTTGCGCAAACACAGACTAAGATGCCGCGATAGTTCTCAGGCAACAGCCGAATTACCCACCGCGGAGAGCTGATTCGCGGCATAATTAACAACTGACATATGAGTTTGATAGAACAGTTGCGAGGCGCTATGGAAGAATCGATGCACGTCGGCGAGCAGGAAGCGAGCCTACAGGACCAGTCCTACCACACCATTCGACGCAAAATCGTCTACCTGGACTACAAGCCGGGCGAAAAGCTGGGCGTCAAGCAACTTTGCGACGACCTGGATATGGGGCGCACGCCCGTGCGCGAGGCTTTGGTTCGCTTGGCGCAGGAAGGCCTGGTGCGCACCGTGCCCCAGAGCGGCACCTACGTCTCGCCCATCAACCTCACCCTTGCCGAGAGTGCCTGTTACATCCGCGAGCATCTGGAAAAGCAGGTGATCGTGGAGTGCTGTGCGCGCGCCACGTCGGCCGGCATCGAGCAGCTCGACCGCGCCATCGTGCTGCAGGAAAAGGCCATGGCCGAAGAGGATCGCATCGGCTTCTTTTTGAGCGACAACCTCATGCATCACATGATTTTTAGCATCGCATGTCGCAGCACCGTGTGGTCGTGGCTCGAAGAGACCAATGCCGACCTGGAGCGCTTCCGCTGGCTGCGCGCCGCCACACAGGTTCTCGACAATCAGGACATCGTGAACGAGCACAAGCAGATTCGCCGCGCTATCGCCGGTCGCGACCCCATCGAAGCGAGCTTTTTGGTCAGCAAGCACCTGCACATGATGTTCCGCAACCAAACCGAAGTTCTGGACCAGTTCCCCGAGTACTTCGAGACCAGCAAGCTCCGCTAACCTACCAAAAAGGGACAGGTTCATTTTGGCAGGTTTTATCTGGTCAAATGCAACAAGGCCCGGCTCCGCTGCAACGGAGCCGGGCCTTGGTCGCTAGGACGGCGGAACCAACTATTCCACGGTCACGCTCTTGGCGAGGTTTCGGGGCTGGTCGACGTCGCAGCCGCGCAGGATGGCGACCTCGCGGGCGAGCAGCTGCAGCGGGACACTCGCCGTGATGGGGCTGAACACGTCGCGGACCGCCGGCACGCGGATGATGCAGTCGGCGATCTTGTTGATCTCCTCGTCGCCCTCGGTGGCAACGACGATGACCTTGGCACCGCGCGCCTTGCACTCCATAAGGTTCGACACGGTCTTGTCGTAGGTGGCACTCTTGGTGGCCACAGCGATGACAGGGAAGCCCGGGTCGATCAGGGCAATGGGGCCGTGCTTCATCTCGCCGGCGGCGTAGGCCTCGGCGTGCAGGTAGCTGACCTCCTTGAGCTTGAGCGCACCCTCGTAGGAAATAGCGGCACCCATGCCGCGGCCCACGAACAGCGCCGACTGCGCATCCTTGCACAGCAGGGCAGCCTCATGCACGGCATCGGTCTGCGTGTCCAAAATCCACTGGATCTGCTCGGCAGTATCGGAAAGCTCGCGGAACAGCATGCGCGCCTGTTTGGTGGTCAGGCGGTACTTGACCTGCGCCAGCAGCAGGGCCAGCAGCGTCAGGCTCACAACCTGGCCGATGAAGCTCTTGGTCGAGGCGACCGCGATCTCCTTGTTGGCCTTGGTGTAGATGACGCCGTCGCTCTCACGCGCCACGGGGCTGCCCACCACGTTGGTGATGCCGAAGACCTTGGCGCCCTTGATGCGCGCGTCGCGGATGGCGGCAAGGGTATCGGCCGTCTCGCCCGACTGGGACACGGCAACGACAAGCGTCGTCGGCGTAATGATGGGGTTGCGATAACGGAACTCGCTGGCCGCCTCCACCTCGGTGGGGATGCGAGCCCAGCCCTCAATGAGATTCTTGGCAATGAGGCCAGCGTGATAGCTGGTGCCGCAAGCGATCACATAGACGCGGTCGATGTCGTTGAGCTCCTCGAGCGAAAGGCCCAGCTCGTCGATGTCGAGCTCGCCGGCCGGCGTCATACGACCAACCAGCGTGTCGCGCACGACGCGCGGCTGCTCGTGAATCTCCTTGAGCATAAAGTCGGGATAACCGCCCTTTTCTGCCATGTCCAGGTCCCAGTCGATGTGGGTGACCTTGGGCTCGATAACGTTGCCGGCCTCGTCGGTGTACTCGACGCCTGCGGGCGTGAGCTTAGCAAACTGACCGTCCTCGAGCACCACGACATCGCGGGTGGCGTCGATGAGCGCGATGACATCGGAAGCAACATAGGAGCCGGTTTCGCCCGCGCCGACTACGATCGGGGAATCCTTGCGGGCCACGGCGATCACGCCGGGCTCGTCAGCGCACACGGCGGCCAGACCATAGGCACCGACCACGTGGGTGCACGCCTCGCGCACGGAGGCCATCAGGTCGTGCACCTCGGCATAAGCCTCTTCGATCAGATGCGCGAAGACCTCGGTATCGGTCTCGCTCTTAAAGTGGTGGCCGCGACCCTCCAGCTCTTCGCGCAGCTCGGCGAAGTTTTCGATGATGCCGTTGTGGACGATGGCGATACGACCGTCGCAGCTGGTGTGGGGGTGAGCGTTAACGACGGAGGGCTTGCCGTGGGTAGCCCAACGGGTGTGGCCGATACCGCAGGTAGCGTCGCTGTCGATGTTGGAAAGCTCGCTCTCCAAGCCCGCGACCTTGCCCACGCGGCGGATGACGTCGAGGTGCGCCGCGGCGCCCTCGCCCACCTCGAGCGCGACGCCCGAGGAGTCATAGCCGCGATACTCCATACGCTTGAGGCCCGTGACCAGGATGTTCTTTGCAATATCAGAGCCGGTGTAGCCGACGATTCCGCACATAAGATAAATCCCTTCGTTCGCGTGACTGCAAGACGTCCACGCACAAGGGGCGCTGAGACGTATAACGTTCGAGTATTGTACTCACGCAAACGCAAGCTGATATACCAGAAGTGGTATCTCAACTTAGATACCACTCGATGCACACACGTCCAGCCGGTCCAAACCACCACAAAGGTGCCTGCCCCCTTCGTGGTGGTCGCGCTGGCAATAGCGTTTGCCCAGATAAAACCTGCCAAAATAAGCCTGTCCCTTTTTGGAAGGTTTGGGATGCTACAATCTGGCTTGTACTTGAAACGCATCAAAGGGGCCGCTATGGCAAAGGTAAAAATCAGCGACGTCGCACGCGAGGCCGGGGTTTCGTTGGGCACGGTTTCCAACGCGCTCAACCACCCCGAAAAGCTGCGCCCCGAGACCCTCAAGCTCATCAACGAGACCATCAATCGCCTTGGCTACCTGCCCAACCAAAGCGCCCGTCAGCTCGCGGGCGGCGCCACCAAGTCCTTTGGCCTGGTGCTCCCCCGTCTCGATCACGGCTTTTCGCTCCAAATCGCCAGCGGCGCCCACAACGAGGCCCGCAAGCACGGCTACGACTTGCTCATCGCCAACGCCGATAACGACGATATTCTCGAGGACCATTACCTGCGCTACTTTATGGGCACCCAGATGTCCGGCGTCATGGTTCAGCCCATGGCATCCCCCGACTGGCACCCCGCCATGACCAAGATGCCCGTCCCGATCGTCCATCTGGACATCCATTGCTCCGAGCCCGGCTACTACGTAGCGGCCGACAACGAGGCCCAGGGTCGCATCATTGCCGAACTCGCCATCGCCCGCGGCGCGCACCATATTGTCGTCGTCGGCCGAGCAGCATTTATGCAACTCACCCTGCGCGTCCTTGGCATTCATAAGGCGCTCGCCCTGCACCCCGACATCAAGATCGAAGTCATCGACGCCGGCGAATGGAATACCGCCGCCGACGGCTACGGCATCGGTGCCCAAATCGCCGAGCGCCCCGCGGACGAACGCCCCGACTTCGTGGTCGGTCTAACCGACGTGCTGGCCTCGGGCGTCGTTTCGGCACTGGTCGACAAGGGCATCTCTGTCCCTGGGCAAGTACGCGTAGCAGGCTGCGACGGCAACCCACTCGCCTGGAGCGGGTCGGTCCCGCTCACTACGGTAGCGCCCCCGGGCTACGAGATTGGCCGCAAGGGCGTTCAATTGCTCATGGAGCAAATCGAGAACAAGGCCCCGGCAAAGACCAAGCATATCCACATCGGCTCTGCCGCGCGCACCGTCACCGCGGTCACGGCCATCGAGGACATCAACCGCCAAGAACTCGTGCGGCCGTTCCTGCTGGAACGCGCCAGCACCCAGGCAAGCACCCAGACCGACGCTACGGCCATCAACCTCGGCGCGTATCTATAGCACGCCCGCAAGTATGCTAAGTCGCCGCTTAAGCTAAAGGGGCCCGACCATTGCCGGGCCCCTTTTGCTTAAGCGCAAACGTGGGCAATTGCTCGTTTCAACACCGCAATTGTCTAGTGCACGGCCTTGACTGCCGCCGCCAGGTCGAACAACGTATCGAGCACGGCCTCGCAGCCATCCACCACGTCCTGCGGTAGCGGCACGATATCGGGGACGGCAAAGACATGGCAGCCGGCCGTAATGCCCGAGACGCAACCATTGCGCGAATCCTCGACCACGGCGCACTCCTCGGGAGCAAAGCCCGCGCGCTCGCAGGCAAGCAGATACATCTCGGGGTCGGGCTTGCCGTGCACGACGTCCTCGCCGCAGGTCACCGTTTCAAACTTGTCAAAGAGGCCGACCATCTTAAGGTTGCGCTCGGCCGTAACGAGGCGCGACGACGTCGCTAGGCCCACGTGATAGCCCGCAGCCAGCAGCTCGTCTATGCACTCGGCGGCGCCGGCCTTAAGCTCCAGATCGGTCTTGACCATCTCGTCGCGAATCTCCTTGTGGCGACGATAGATCGCCTCGGTGGTTTCGTGGCTGCCATAATGCTTATCAAGGATGTCCATAACATCGGGCAGCGTGCGGCCGATAAACTGATGGATCAGCGCATCATCAATCGCGAGCCCCAGCTCAGCGGCGCCTGCCTTCCAGGCCTTAATCCCCAAACGCTCGGTGTCGACCAGCGTTCCGTCCATGTCAAAAATAACAGCCTTGATCATATCGGCCCCCTCACCGGATTGTGTTACTGCCACTCTACCGCACTTTACAAACTTGTATATAACGTATATAGCATATTGCACTTTCGTTACATAGATAGAAGTATTATGACAAGCAGCCCGGTAGGATTATAGTTTTCGACCGAGTACATATTGGTAAGGAACGTTTCATGCTTTCAGACACCACCGCACCTGCAGAGGAGCTTCAGGACAAGCTGTCGGCGCTCGAACAGCTGCTTTTGGCATACGGACGCGTCGCTATCGGTTTTTCCGGTGGTGTCGACAGCAGCTTTTTGGCCGCGGCCTGCGCCCGCATCATGCCTGCCGACACGCTTCTCGTTCACCTCACCACGCCGCTCATCAGCACGCCCGAGCAAGCTTCGTTTGAGCGGTCCGTTGACGGGCAGGCCGACGAGGGTCCGCATTTTAAGCTACCCGTACTCAATCTTTCGGTGGATCAGCTGCAGCTCCCCCAGGTAGCCTGCAACGATGCCAATCGCTGCTACCACTGCAAGCGCGCCGGCTTTACCGCCATCGTCAACCACGCCAAGTCGCTCGGCTTTTCCACCGTCATCGATGGCAGCAATGCGAGCGATCGCGGTGACTACCGCCCCGGCATGCGCGCGGCAAAAGAGCTCGGCGTACGCTCCCCTCTCATGGAGGTCGGCTTTACCAAGGACGAAGAGCGCGAGCTGCTGCGCGCATGGGGCTATCCCGTTTGGAACCTGCCGGCGGGAGCCTGTCTTGCCACACGCGTCCCCACGGGCGAGGAGCTTACGCGCGAGAAGGTCGATTTAATCCGCGCCTGCGAGGATTACCTGCACGATCTTGACCTGGCGCAGGTTCGTGCGCGCTTGGTCGGCGGCTGCATGCATATCGAGGCCGCCCCCGCAGACGTCGCCAAGATCGCCGCCCTCGGCGGTGCTACCGTCGATGCCGAGGGCAAAACCCCGTTGCCCGCCGCCATCGAGTCCGCGCTGCGCGAGCTGGGCTGCGGCCATATCTCCCCCGAGGTCACCCCCTACATCCACGGCAACATGAACCTGTAGGTTACGCCGTTTTACAAACGGCGCAACTGCTTGGCGCTGCGCGGGCTCCGGGCACGGCAATCTGACGTTCAACTTCACGGGCGCGACCAAAAGGTCAGCGCCCGCCTGTTTCACGTCACCTTACCGCACCCGGAGCCCGCTCGCTCGCATATGCTCAACCTGGACTGTGTTAACTGACCCGCCAAAAAGGGACAGGTTTATTTTGGCAGGTTTTATCTGGGGAAACGCAAACAGGACCGCGACACCTATATGGCGTCGCGGCCCTTTTCCTTGGAGAAGGATCGATTGATTGAACGGGATGACCGCTCTAGTCTTCGAGTCCGCTATTGATGAGCTCCGCAATCTCAACGGGATCGGTGCTCGCGCGCACCTTGTCACGGAAGCCGGCGTCCATCAGCATCACGGCAGCCTTGGAGAGCAGACGCAGGTGCGTGGTTCCAGCCTCGCCGGCGGGCACGTACAGCGCGAGCGCAACATCGACGGGCACCCCATCGAAGCTCGGCCATTCAACGGGCTCGGCCAGTTTAAGCACGGCAACGCCCGGCGTGTGAATCGCATCGCTTTTGGCATGCGGAACGGCAAACCCGGCGACAAGGCCGGTCTCGGCCTCGTTCTCGCGAGCAATAAAGGCAGCCTCTACGGCAGATGCGTCATCGGCAAAGCCGAGCTCGATGGCCTGCTCGGACAAATAATGCAGGGCGTCCTCGCGCGAGGCGGCGGTATACCCGATCGTCACTTGGTTGGCAGATACAAATCCCATGGAAACCTTCCTTACAACACGGACCTGACCGCAGCTTCGATGCCGTCGGCGTCCAAACCGTACTTGTGCAGCAAATCGACCGCAGGGCCGGACTCGCCGTACACATCGCGCACGCCGACGCGACGCATCGGCACCGGATGCTGCTCCGCGAGCACCGAGGCCACGGCCTCGCCAAGACCACCGATAATCGAATGTTCCTCGGCAGTGACCACGCGACCGGTCTTCTTGGCGCCGGCAACCACCAGGCGCTCATCAAGTGGCTTGATCGTGTGCATGTTGATGACCTCGGCATCGATACCATCGGCAGCGAGCGCCTCGGCAGCCTCAAGCGCCTCGGCGACCATAAGGCCACAAGCGATGATGGTCACATCGGACCCCTCGCGCACGACCACGCCGCGACCAATCTTGAACTCATAGTCCTCGCGGTCGTTGATGACCGGTGTTGCCAGGCGGCCGAAGCGCATGTAGACCGGCCCCTCAAACTCATAGGCGGCGCGCACGCAAGCGCGAGCCTCGATGTCATCGGCGGGAACGATCACCGTCATACCCGGGATCGTGCGCATGAGCGCGATGTCCTCGCAGCACTGATGCGTGGCGCCGTCTTCACCGACCGAGATACCCGCATGCGTGGCGCCGATTTTGACGTTGAGGTGCGGATAGCCGATGGAATTACGCACTTGCTCGTACGCGCGGCCGGCGGCGAACATGGCAAAGGTGCTCGCAAAGGCGACGTGACCCGTGGTCGCAATGCCGGCGGCAAGCCCCATCAAGTTGCTCTCGGCAATGCCGGCATCGTAGAAGCGCTCAGGATGCGCAGCCTTAAACTTACCGGTCTGCGTGGCGGCGGCCAGGTCGGCATCGAGAACCACAAAGTCATCGTGCTCATTGCCCAGCTCGACAAGTGCCTCGCCATAGCTAACGCGCGTGGCGACTTTCTTGACGTCTGCCATTAGAGCTCCTCCCCTGCTGCTGCGAGCTCGGCCATGGCCTGCTCAAACTGTTCATCGTTGGGTGCCTTGCCGTGCCAGCCCACCTGGTTTTCCATAAAGGAGACGCCCTTGCCCTTCACCGTCTCGGCGATAATGGCCACGGGCGAGTCGCTCACCTTGCGAGCCTCGGCAAAGGCGGCGGCAATCTGCGCCATGTCGTTACCGTCGGCAAGCTCGATCACATGCCACTTAAAGGCGCGGAACTTGTCGGCCAGCGGCATAGCCGAGTTAACTTCGTCGATACTGCCGTCAATTTGCAGGCCATTGTGATCGACGATAGCGACGAGGTTATCCAAGTCGTGGTTGCCGGCGAACATGGCCGCCTCCCACACCTGCCCCTCCTCGCACTCGCCGTCGCCCAACAGCGTGTAGACGCGATAGCTGTCACCCCAGTGCTTTGCGGCGAGCGCCATTCCAACCGCGGCGGAGATACCCTGACCGAGCGAGCCGGTGGACATGTCGATGCCCGGCGTGTCATTCATATTGGGATGGCCCTGCAGGCGGCTGCCGACATGACGGAGCGTCTCGAGCTCCTCCTTGGGAAAGAACCCGCGTTCGGCGAGCACGGCATAGAGTGCCGGAGCGCAATGTCCCTTGGAGAGCACAAAGCGATCGCGCTCGGCGCGGCTCGGATTAGCCGGGTCGACATCCATTTCCTCAAAGTAGAGGTAGGTCATAATGTCGGCGGCGCCGAGCGATCCGCCCGGATGCCCCGACTTGGCAGCGTGGACACCCGTGACAATACCGCGGCGAACCTCATTGGCAATCTTGGCCAGTTCCTGATCGGTCATGGAGTTTCCTCTCTTGAGCACGCCGGCCCGGCATAACAAATGCTAGGCCGGCGGAACCATCGTTACTGTGCCTCGACGACCTTTTTCCAGTCAGCCTCGAACGAGGCAAGACCCTGGTCGGTCAGCGGGTGATGCAGGCATTTCTTAAGAGCAGCCATGGGGACGGTCGCAATATCGGCACCGAGCAGCGCCGCCTGGGTCACGTGATTGGGCGTGCGGACGGATGCGGTGATGATCTCGACGGTGTCGTCGACGTTCTTACCGGTCCAGTCATAGTTCTTGATGCAGGTCACAACGTTGTCGAGCTGCGAAATACCGTCCTCGGCGATGTCGTCGAAGCGCCCCACAAACGGGCTGATGTAGCGAGCGCCGGCGTTGGCGGCCATCAAGGCCTGGGTCGGCGAGAAAACAAGCGTCATGTTGACGCGCACGCCTGCGTCGGCCAGGGCGCGGCAGGCGGCAAGGCCGGCCTCGCACACGGGAAGCTTAACCACGATGTTGGGAGCGAGGGCGGCAAGACGTTTGCCCTCCTCGATCATGCCCTCGGCGGTAGTCGCGGTGGACTCGGCGGACACGGGCAGTCCCTCGCAAAGCTCGGCGATCTTGAGCATGTGGGGCTCAAAGTCGGCCAGTTTGCCGCCGGTCTTGGCGTACAGGGACGGGTTGGTGGTGACGCCGGCAAGGCAGCCCCAGCTCTTGGCCTCGGCGATCTCGTCAAGGTTGGCGGTATCGATAAAGAACTTCATGGTGCAAACTCCTTCGAAGGAATCCAAAACTCAAAAAATAGGACAAAGGGGATATCCCTTTGTCCTATGTGCCGGGCCTGCGGCTGGGACATGCCCCAGGCCCGGCGTCGTGTAGGAAAAGCTACTTAGTCCTCGAGAGCCTTCTCGATACGGCTCGTGACGCCCTTGAGGTTAAGACCGACGACGTACTGCTTGATCGGGCGCTTGATGTGCTCGATCACAAAGCGCTTGCCGTCGATGTCCTGGGCAGCGAGGTTGCGATAGAGTTTCTCGACCTGCTCCTTGACCTCGGGATCGTTAAAGGCGTAGTGGCCGGAGACATCCAGAATCTTCAGGCTGAGCTCGTCGTCGGCCAAAATGTCGTCAACCTGCAGGTTGACGTCGTCGCCGGTCATCCACTTGCGCCAGCGCTCGGTCTTGATGGCCTTGACCAGCAGCGTGTGATACAGGTCGGAGGGATCGTCGCACAGGCCGTTGTCGACCAGGATCTGCTCGGTAGCGCAGAGCTTGAGGTAAGCGCGGGTCTCCTCGGTTCCGTACTGAGGGGCGACATTGGAGGCCGTCACGTGAGCCGGGATGTGCTCGAGCAGCGTTGCGTCATCCAGGTAGTCGGCGTTGTGCTCCTTCAGGCCCACGCCGTAACGCTTAGCCATGTCGGCGAGCTCGCGGGCATTCTTAAAGTTGTAATGACCGACCTGCTCGGTCCAACGGGTGAGCGTACCGGTCTGGCCGACGATAAAGGTGGGCATGGGGCAGCCGCGCTTCTCGAGCTCGGGCTGCAGCTGAGAAATGAACTCCTCGTACTTATCGGTAGAGGTCAAGCCACCATTGGTCTCCTCGGTACCGACCTCATAGGCAACCTCGGGCAGGTTATGCTCGCGACGGTACTGCTCAAGGTAGTCGATAAGATCGATCGTGCGGCGAAGCACCACGTCGAGCGGAATAACCTTGCCGATCTGATAGGGGTCCTTGGTGGGGTCGACCATCAGCAGGTCAAAGCCTGCCTCCATGTCGGCGACGAAGGACTTGCGGGCGAGCTCCATGGCCTCGTCCTCGGGCAGGTGGGCGTTACGCTCCTCGTCGCGCTGCCACGGACCGCCGTGATCGCGGCACAGGTAGTACGGACCGGTGTAACCCACCTCGTCGGCAACCTTCTTGATGTCGGCGGCAAAGCGCGTCTGGTCCCAACCGTTGACGTAGCCGGCACCCATCTCGTCCATATCGACCTGGTTGCGGCTGGCGATAAACATGGGCGGGAAATCCTCGTCCTTGGCAAGCTCGAACACGGCCTGAATCAGGTTGGGGCTCATGGGGCCAATGCCGACCATGGTTGCGTGATCGCCGCTATCCTGCAGCTTGAGCATGCCCTGAACGGCCTGACGGATGGTGAGGTTGGACATTTTGTTCTCCTTCTCCAGAGGATTTTTGACAAAAGTTCCCTGGGACCCAGATGTGGGCCCTATCAGTACGGATGGATTTTGTTGTGTAGGGGCGGTTGTGCGGAGTCAAATCCATCCCTCCGCACAACCGGAGTCCTTAAAGGTTTACTTGGCCTGCTTATCGAGCGTGGGCTTCATGGCAATCAGGATTGCAGCGGCGACCACGGAGCCAATCACGATGTCCAGGCAGAACAGCGCGACGTTGTTGGTGGCAAGGGCGACGATAAAGCCACCGTGCGGGACGTAGCAGTCGATACCCTGGAAGGCGGCAAGCGCCGCACCCACGGCAGAGCCGATGCAAATGCCGGGGAGGGTGTGGCCGAGGTCCTTGACCGCGAAGGGGATAGCGCCCTCGGTAATACCGATGCAGCCCATGAACAGCGCGGAGATGCCCATCTGACGGTCGGCGTCATCGAACTTGTTCTTGGCGATGAGCGCAGCGAGGCCACAGGCGATCGGGGGAACGGCGACGGCGACGCGGAACATACCGTTAGGGCCGTAGATACCGGAGGCCATGATGGCCATGGTGAAGGTCGAGGCGGTCTTGTTGATGGGGCCGCCCATATCGAAGGCGGTCATAACGCCAATGACCAGACCCAGGACGACGGCGGAACCGCCCTGCAGGCTACCGAGCACGCTGGTGAGCCAATCCATCACAAAGCCAAGCGGCGTGGCCAGGATGTAGATATAGGCCATGCCCAAGACGAGCGAGGTCAGAATCGGGATGATCAGGATGGGCATGATGGTCTGGATGGTGTTGTTGACCTTCCAGGTCTTCATCCAGCGGACAAAGTAACCGCAGATGACGGCCATGATCATGGCGCCCAAGAAGCCGGTCGAAACACTGTTGCCGTTAGGGGTAACGACTGCGTTGTTGACCAGGTAGCCCAGGACAAAACCGGGGGCGAGCGCGGGCTTGCCGGCCATCGAGTAGGAGATGTATGCCGCAAGCACCGGGATCATCATGGAGATGCCGGCCATGCCGATGGTGTTAAGGCTCACCATCAGCGGGTTCGTAACCTCCATGCCGTTGGCGCCGGCGGTACCGGATGCCAGCGAGAAGGCGAGAAACACGCCACCGATAACGACGATGGGGATAAAATAGGAAACGCCGGTATTGAATGCATTGAGCAGCGTCTTACCAGGATCGGCAAAGATAGACTGCTTGGACGCCGGTGTCGGGGCCTGCGGGGCAGCGGAGACGGCCTTCTTCTCTGCCTTGGCCTCGGCCTTGGGCGCGTCAACGGCGCCACCCGTCGCCTTGATGATCTCAACGGCCTGATCGATGATCTTCACCGGATCGGCGATTACATCCGAGGTGCCGACCTTCAGGAACTTGCCCTCGGCCATCTTCTGCTCAAAACGGTCCTCGTTCTCGACACCCACGTCGACGGACTCGAGCACCAGGTCGGCGGAATCCACGTCCTCCTGCGTCAGCTCGTTCTCGATACCCAGACCACCCTGAGCCTCGACTTTGCACTCGATGCCACGGGCGGCACATTCATCCTGAATCGCCTTCTGAGCCATATACGTGTGGGCGATACCCACGGTACAGGCGGCAACGCCTACGATCTTCATTGCTTCCCTCTTTTCATAGAGTTGCGTGCGCAAGACACCGTTTGCGGAGGCCTCCGGAGCATCCCCTGCCATTTGGACTTGCTGTCTTTTCGACAAGACCAATATAGGTGCTCGTTTTTCTTAATGCCAGCTTATTTCGGTAAACGCGCAGGTCAGGGCATTAGTTATGCGATTTAGTTATGCGTTTAACCAAAAATGAATCCTGCGTTTTTGATCTCTTTTTTAAAAGTCAAGAAGTATTTGGATTTCTCGGTAGACGGCAGGCCTGCATAACCGCTACGAATTTCGGACCCCACGGATACGGTATTGTTGCATACTCATAAAGGGGCGAAAGGACAGGCAGAATCGTGTGCCCGCAACCCGAACGTGAACCACCGCGCCAAATAACGCAATTTGTCGGAAGGAGTCGCTGTGACCAAACAGCGCGTTACGATCGCAGACGTCGCCCGCGAGGCGGGAACTTCAACAGCCAGCGTCTCGTATTACCTCAACGACAAACGAGACAAGCTCAGCGACAAGACGCAGGCAAAGATCGCACGCGTTATAAAGGAGCTGGGGTACGTCCCCAACGCTCAAGCGCAAACGCTCACCGGCAAACAGACCCACGTCATCGCCATCATCATTTTGGATAACACCAACAAATGGGCGGGCCTCGTCCTCAACGGCATGGAGCAGGTCATGCTCCCCGCGGGCTACCAGACGGTCGTTTGCACGAGCAATTTTAACCCCGAGACCGAGCTCATGTATGTCGACAAAATGCTCTCGTTGGGCGTCGATGGCTTTATCATCCAACCCACGGCAAATTTCAAAGCCGTCCACGACCGCATTAGGCGCGCCGGCAAGCCCGTCGTCTTTTTTGACGCGGCCATCTATAGCCCGGGCACGAGCTGGATCAAGACCAACCTCTACGACGGCGTGTACAACGCCACGCAGGCACTCCTCGACGCCGGTTACGAAGATTTCTTTTCCATTGCCGCCAACATGACCGAAATGCGCACCCGCATGGAGCGTTTTCAGGGGTATGCCGAGGCACTGGCAGCGAACGGACAGCTCTACAAAGCGATTCCCATCGACCACAACAAGCCGTCGGTCAGTGAGCTTACCGAGTACTTTAAATACAAGCTCAATCCCGCCAAGCGAACCCTCATCTTCGTGCAAAATCAGTGGGCACTTCCCCGTGTCTACAAGGCCCTCCAGCCCATGGCCCATCTACTTCCGCAGCAAATCGGTCTTTTGGGACTCAACTGCGAAGACTGGACCAACCTCACCACGCCGACCGTCTCCACGATCATCGAGCCCGTCGATCAGGAGGGCAGGGAGGCGGCCGAGATGCTCCTCGCGCTACTCGATGGCAGCAGCACGCCCGGTGAGCAGCGTATTCTCGAATGCAAACTCAATTGGCTCGGCTCCACCTCGATCTAGCCATACGTCAAATATGAGGCAAATGAATCCGTAGCGTTTGTCCCAAATCTTAAGTATTTGTTCGACAGAACGGCCCCTGCCGGCTCCTGCTAGACTGGTAGATTCCCAACCGTCCATCCAGGAGCCTCCATGTCGCGCAAGTCCGCCTACAAGCAAGTACTTTCCATCGGCACCGCCGTGGTGCTGTGGTTTGCGCTGTTTACGGGGTCGCTCGACGGAGCGCCCAAGCTGTTGTCGCCGCAAAGCGATGAGCAGGCAGCGGCTCTGGCCGAAAAACAAAGCGAGAGTCCCAGCCGCACTGACGACGAGGCGGACCTGGTTGCCCGACTCGAATCGGGAACAGCGAGCTCCTCGGACTCTCATAATAGCCAAGACGCTGGCGATGGCTCTGAATCCGCCGCAACCGGCACCGGTGACGACACTTCCACAGACAGCGCCGCCACCCCCATCGACGAGGTCGAAAACCCCGATCTCGACCGCGCCCGCGGCGTATACCTCAGCAGCATTCCCGACTACGCGGGTAACCCCTATGTTGCCCTGCGCGCCGACAGCACGCACCCGCTCGGCACGCCGTCATTCACACTCGATGAATACGAACGCGCTACAGAAGAGGGTTGCTTTAAGAAGTTCTCCAAGCTCGACAGCCTGGGCCGCACCCGCAAAGCGCTCGCCTGCGTGGGCCCCGAATCACTCGGTCAAGGCGAGCGCGGCGATATCTCGCGCATCCATCCCGCCGGATGGCGCCAGCAGCGCTACGACTTTATTCCGGGCCAGAGCCTCTACAACCGCTGCCACCTTATCGCCTGGTCCCTCTGCGGCGAAAACGCCAACCGCAAAAATCTCCTCACCGGCACGCGCTATCTCAACGAGACAGGCATGCTACCGTTTGAAGAGCAGATCCTCGACTATATTCGCGATACGGGCAACCATGTGCTCTACCGAGTCACGCCCATGTATAACGAAGAGGAGCTTGTCTGCCGCGGCGTGCGCCTTGAGGCACAATCGGTCGAGGACCACGGCAAGACCCTCTGCTTCCACGTGTACTGCTACAACCTGCAGCCGCACGTGCAGATCGACTACGCCACCGGCCGCAACCAGGCATCCGGAGACTAGTGCCGACCGCACCGCCCGCAACCCAAAAAATGATCCGTTTTCCTCCCTCCCCTAGGGATCAAAAAGAGCCGCCCTGGATTGCCCAGAGCGGCCCTTGCATCGGCATGTATATTGCAGGCAAAGCCACACGCTACTTGGCGCGGCCCTCCTCATAGCGCTCGACCAGCTTGGCCTGAACGTCATAAGGCACCTGCTCATAGCCTGCGGGCTTCATGGTAAAGTCACCCGTGCCGCGCGTGATAGAGCGCAGGCGCGTCGAGTAATCCGTCAACTCAGCCAGCGGCGCCTGGGCGATAACCACGGTATCGCCGCGCTCATCGGTCTCCATACCCGTCACGCGACCGCGCGAGGCCGAGATGTCGCCCATCACGGCGCCGGCGTAGTTCTCGGGGATAGTCACCGTGATTTCCTCGATGGGCTCCAGCACCACCGGGTCGGCATCGGCGCATGCCTTGCGCAGGCCGATGCGAGCCGCTGCGCGAAACGCCATCTCGTTGGAGTCGACGCTG
The DNA here is from genome assembly GCF_015556945.1 of Collinsella aerofaciens. Classification (GTDB taxonomy): domain Bacteria; phylum Actinomycetota; class Coriobacteriia; order Coriobacteriales; family Coriobacteriaceae; genus Collinsella; species Collinsella aerofaciens_AO. Next base: position 18,707 of record NZ_JADNNH010000026.1, read on the forward strand.
TGATACGAGCCGTCGTACACAGCCACGCGAATGCCCGTGAGCGGATAGCCGGCAATAATACCGTCCTTCATGGTCTCCTGGACGCCCTTGTCCACGGCAGGGATGAGCGAGCGTGGAATGCGGCCACCCACGACCTCGTCAACAAACTCATAGCCGTCGCTCGTACCGTCGGGCCCAATGAGCGGCTCAACGCGCAGCCAGCAGTCGCCATACTGACCGGCACCGCCAGTCTGCTTCTTGTGGCGGCCCTGGGCACTCGCCGTGCGGCGGATGGTCTCGCGATACGGAATGCGAATCGGCACGCTCTTGGCCACGACCTTGGTGCGATCCTCCAAACGGTTGAGCAGCACCGAAACCTGCGCCTCACCCACGGCGGAGATGATAGTCTGCCCGGTCTCCTCGTCGCGGTCGATGCTCATGGTCGGATCGGCCTTGCATGCCTTCTCGATAAACGTGTAGAGCTTCTCTTCGTCGCCGCGATTCTCGGCCTCAATGGCAATGCGGTACTGAGAGTTGGGGAACTTGAACGCCGCGGCCTCTACCTTACCGGTAATCGAGAGCGTGTCGCCCGTCTCGGCGGCCAGCTTGGGCGCCACGATGATATCGCCGGCATAAGCGTGCCCGACCTCGGTCATGTCGCGGCCGCACATCACATACAGGTGAGCCAGACGATCGCTCTTGCGGGTACGCGCATTGATCAGCTCAAGGCCCGGCTCAAGCGTGCCCGTCAGCACCTTGATAAAGCTGATGCGGCCCTGCTGCGGATCGGCCAGCGTCTTAAACACAAACGCCACCGGACGGTCATCGTCACTCGAAATCTTGAGCGAATCACCGTCGATGAGCGGCATCTCGCCGTAGTCCGTCGGCGCCGGAAAGTACGTGGCGATGTCGTCCATCAGCGAGTTGACGCCCTGCTCCTTGATGCAATCGCCCGCAAAGACCGGCACAAAGATGCGCTCGGCGATCGCCTTCGACAGCAGGCCTTCAAGCTCCTCCTGCGTCAGCGTCTCCTCGCCTTCCAAGTACTTCATCATCAGTTCGTCGTCAGCCTCGGCCACCAGCTCGCACAGATGGTCATGGGCCTCCTCGGCCTGGGCACGATACTCCTCGGGAATCTCCGACTCAACGGCTTCGGCGCCGTTGCAATGGCGCGCCTTCATGCGCACCAGGTCGATGATGCCATCAAAGTCCTCGCCCTCGCCCCAGGGAAGGGTCACGGCGCCCAGTCGCGTGCCAAAGCGCTCCTGCAGCAGGTCCATCGTGGTCGCAAAGCTGGCCTCGGAGCGCGACAGGCGGTTTACGAACACCGCACGCGCCAAGCGCAGGTCCTCGGCGGCATACCAGAGCTTAACCGTCGTAGGCTGCGGACCGGCCTCGGCGTCGACCACAAACAGAGCCGTCTCGCAGACGCTCATCGCGGCAAAGGCGTCGCCGATAAAATCGGGGTAACACGGGGCATCGAGCACATTGATGCGCGCGCCCTTCCAGTCGATCGGTGCAATGGTCGTCGAGATGGAAAATGCACGCTTGACCTCTTCGGGGTCATAGTCGAGCGTAGGCTTGGTGCCGTCGTGGCCGCCCAGGCGGGCGGTCTTGCCGGAAAGGTGGAGCATGGCTTCGGCGAGTGAAGTCTTGCCCACCCCGCCTTGGCCTACGAGCACCACGTTCCTTACGTTACCGGTCTTGGGAGCACCCATGATGACCTCCTTGCAGGGCCGCGCGCAATGCGCGACGCCAACGGGGAGAGTTCGCGGTCGGTGCCATCCCGGGAGCAGCATGGTCGGCAGCCGAGCCGACTCACCCTCCAAATGTCCTATGCCACCACCCTACCCTCACGGGCGACCGTCCATGCACACCTTTCGGCACACGTATGAATACAGGCGGCGAGAGGAAGAGACAAGCTTGTGGGGCGATTATTGAACCCCGTCGATGCAAACAAAAAGCCGCCACAGACCGTAAGACCTGCGGCGGCTTCGCCTCAATTAATAGTTGAGTAAATACCTGAGCCTACCCCTCGATACGGCTCAAGAACTCACGGGTACGCTGCTCGCGCGGATGGTCGATGATCTGCTCGGCAGGACCCTCCTCGACAATACGACCGCCGTCCATAAATACCACGCGGTCGGCAACATCGCGCGCAAACTGCATTGCGTGGGTCACGATCACCATCGTCATATTCTGCGCGGCAAGGTCTTTAATGACACGCAGCACCTCGGCCGTCAGCTCGGGATCGAGCGCCGAGGTCGGCTCGTCAAAGAATAAGATTTCCGGATCGAGCGCTAGGGCGCGGGCAATACTCACGCGCTGCTGCTGACCGCCCGAAAGCTCACACGGCACCTTGTTCTCGTTGCCCGTCAGCCCCATTTGCGCAATCAGCTCGTGAGCGCGGGCTTCCGCCTGCTCGCGCGGACGCTTAAGCACGCGAATCGGCGCATCGATGATGTTTTTCATCACGGTATAGTGCGGGAACAGGTTGTAATTTTGGAACACCAGGCCGAATCGCGAGCGCGCCCGCTTGGGCACATCGCCCTTCGCATAGACCGCGCCCGAACCCGCATCCGTCGCAACGGCAAGGTCACCAAACGAGAGCGAGCCTCCGTCGAGTGTCTCGAGCAGCGTGGCACACCGCAGCAGTGTGGACTTGCCGCCACCCGAAGGCCCGATAATCGCCACGACCTCGCCACGCTTCACCTCGAGCGAGATATCCTTGAGCACCTCATTGCCGCCAAACGCCTTACGCGCGTTCGATATATTCATTACCGAATTAATCATGGTAGTAATCCAATTTTTTCTCGGCGGCGCCCAGCAGCATCTCGACCACAAAGTTAAAGACCCAGTAGATCAACGCCGCGATCGCAAACGGCACCATGCTCACCTGCGAGGCGACCAGCGCCTTGGCCGTCGAGAACATCTCACCCACGCCAATGGCAAACGCCAGCGACGTGTCCTTGACCAGCGTGATGATCTCGTTGCCCATCGCAGGCAGAATACGCTTGGCGACCTGCGGCATCACGATATACAGAAACGTCTGCATGCGCGAGTAGCCCAGCACCTCGGCAGCCTCGTATTGACCGCGCGGAATGGACTGCAGGCCCGAGCGATAGATCTCGGCAAAGTAACCGGCGTAGTTGATGATGAACGCCACGACACACGCCGTCCACTTGGAATCGGGCGTGAGCGAAATGCCAAACACGTAATACGGGGCAAAGTAGATGGCAAACATCTGCAGCATGAGCGGCGTACCGCGCATGATCGAAATGTAGATGCGCGCAATCCAGCGAAGCGGCACGATTTTGCTCATGCGCATAAACGTCACGGGGATTCCCAGCGGAATCGACCCCAACAGCGTCAGCACAAACAACTGCAAACTGACCAAGAAACCCTGGCCAAGCATCTGCATCATGACCTGAATAGACATTACTTGAGCACCCAATTATCGAAAGACAAACCATAGCTTGAATATTTGTCGCACAGGTCCTTAACCGTGCCGTCCTCGTAGAGCGCCTTGAGCGACTCGGTCACGGCGTCGGCGGACTTGGTGTCGCCCTTCTTAAAACCGACGGCGTAGTGCTCGCTGGACAGCGGCTTGTCGAGCTGCGTATAGGCATCGGGCTTGGCGGCAAGCTGATACTGAGCAATCGAAAGGTCGCAGGCCACGGCATCGACTGCGCCGCTCTCGAGCTGCATAAAGGCCGTGTTGTACTCGCCGATGGTGTCGAGCGTGGCAAACGTCGCCGCCAGATCCTTCTGGTCGCCCTCGAGCACGTCCTGCGCAGCGGAATCGGTCTGGGTAATCACAGTCTTGCCGGCAAGATCGTCCCAGCTCTTGATGCCCGCGTCCTTCTTGACCACCAGCACTTGCTCGTTGAGCATGTACGGCTCGGAGAATGTGTAGTCGTCCTCACGGCCCTCCATGGTAAAGCCGTTCCAGATGCAGTTGATGGCGCCCGAGTTAAGCAGCGTATCCTTGGCGTCCCAGTCGATGGCCTCGTATTTGACCTCCCAGCCCTGCTTATCGGCAACAGCCTTGGCCAGATCGAGATCAAAGCCGGTGTACTCGCCATCGTCGCCCACAAAGCCGTACGGAGGATAGGACTTATCAAAGCCCACCACGAGCTTCTTGGACTCCGCAGCGCCCTTCACGTCCTTGGCTGCAGCAGAACCGGCAGCGGAACCCTTACCGGCACCGCCGCCGCAGCCGACAAGACCAAGGCCGAGCACCGTGGCGAGCGAGCCGGCTAGACCAACAAACTGACGACGAGACATATCGGTGTTCATGGTATTCCCCCTTGATGGCACTTTAGTTAAGTAAAGTGAGTCATGTAACGTTCAGAATCATACACTTTAGCGTGATAGAGCACAAGGCGAGTTTGCCCGCCGCGTGAGGGGTGTGGGGGTTAAGTTTCCTGCTCTACAGTCCTGCTCACGACGGAGGCCACATTAAGTGGCCTCCTGTTCGTGCGGAACTCGCGATAAACTTAATTACGCGCCGCTCCCCGCCCACGCCGGGCAAACATCGTTGGACTTATCACTGACATGAAATGGGCGCTTACATATCGTCCGCTAGCTTGGCACGGTACAATGCTTTCAGATTTCAATTTGTATATTAGTGGAGTTAATTCATGGCAGAATCTCGTGCGGAGCGTAAGGCTCGTCGTGCTTTGATCGAGGCGGCTGAGGGGTCGAAGGAGGAGAAATCTTCTACGAAATCCAAGTCTTCTAAAGCTGCAAAAAGCAAATCGACCAAGAGCAGGGCTAAGACCAAGCGTTCTGACTCTCGTCGAGGCGGGGATAAGACGCCTCAGACTCGCTCCAAGGGCTCGCACAAGGATTCGGTTTCGTCTGCGCGTAAAGCTGTGGATCCCAAGTCCCCCTGTTCCATCATGAAAGCTTGCGGTGGGTGCACGGCGCTCAATCGTCCTTATAAAAAGCAGTTGGCAGCTAAGCAGGCTGCTATGGAGGAGCTTTTTGCTGCGCTTTGCGAGCGTGAGGGTATTAGCGTCGGCCCCATTCGCGGCATGGGCGTCACCCTGGGCGACCCGGGCAAGTATCCTGCGCCGCGTGGTTTTCGTCATAAGGCTGCCACTCCGTTTGCTCCCGGTAAGGAGGGTGCTGTCCGTTGCGGTTTCTTTGAGCGCGGCACGCACAAGATCGTTGCCGTACCCGAGTGTCCTGTCGAGGCGTCGGGCGCTCGTCAGATTCTCAACGGCATCGCACGCGAAGCTGAGCGGTTGCATATTCCCGCCTTTAACGAGGACAAGCATCTGGGCTTGCTCCGCTATGCCGTCGTCCGCTGCGGTTGGCGTACCGACCAGGTCATGGTCACGCTCGTGACCGCTCAGCGCGACTTGCCGCATGCGCAGGAATTCTTTGAGGCCGTCGCGGCGCTCGATCCGCATATCGTCACCGTTGCCCAAAATATCAATGGCCGTCCCGGTAACGCCATCTTGGGTGAGGAGACTCGTATCGTCTATGGCGCCGAGTGCATGCGCGACCAGCTACTCGGCTGTGAGTTCGATATATCCCCCACCGCGTTCTACCAGACCAACCCGCAGCAGACCGAGCTGCTCTACCAGCTCGCTATCGACGGCATGGATCTGCACCAGGGCGATGTGCTTATGGATGCCTACTGCGGCAGCGGCACCATCGGCCTTTGCGCAGCTAAAGATGCCCAGAACAAGGGTATCGGCATCATGCTGCTCGGTGTGGAGCGCAACCCGGCGGGCATTGCCGACGCACGCCGCAATGCCGAGCTCAACGGTCTTACCCGCAGCGCTTGGTTTATGACCGACGACGCCACCGATTACATCCTGGACGCCGCCGATAACAACGAGCGCGTCGATGTTCTCTCCATCGACCCGCCGCGCGCTGGCTCTACATCCGAGTTCCTCGAAGCTGCCTGCGCACTTAAGCCGCGCCGCATCACCTATATCAGCTGCAACCCCGTGACCCAAGAGCGCGACCTGCACCAGCTCCTCGACGGAGGCTATCGCCTGCTCAAGATCACGCCCGTCGACATGTTCCCTCACACCGACCACACCGAAACCGTAGCGGTCCTCGAACGCCGCTAACCAACCTCAGTAGATTTTTGGGACAAGAAAGGGGGCGACCCGCCTGGGCCGCCCCCTTCGCTTGGTTTATAAACTCCGCTACATCCCATTGCGCAGATCGCACACGCCGGCTGCCGCCATCTCGCACAGCAGCGTCTCGCGGTCGCGCGTCACGATCAAATCCAGTGGGAAGTGAATCTCGTCGAGCATCTTGCGCGCGTGATCGAGCTTGCCAATGGCCATGCCAATGTGGGCATCGGTCGACACGCCAATGCCCACGCCCAGCTCGGCGCAGCGCTCGGCGATCTTGCGGCATACGGCCCAATGCTCAGTGTCGACACCGTGTTCAAGACTATGGTTGTTGATCTCGATAATCTTGTGCTTGGCCTTAGCTGCCAACAGCACCTCGTCGATATCGAACGGCACGCCCGAACGCCCCGTGTGACCCAGCATGAACACCTTGGGGTGCTCCAGGGCATTGATATACATCTCGGTCGTCTGGGCCAGCGTCGCGCCCTCAGCAATCTGCGGATTATGCACGCTCGCAACCAAATAATCCAAATTACGCGTAACCAAATCGAACAGCGAATGCTGACGGCTGTACGAATCGCCGGCAATATCGAGCGTGACAGGAGTGTCCTCGCCAAACAGGCTTCCGTCCAGCGAAACGATATCGGCCTCGGCACCACGCAGCACCAGCACGCCGCTCCAAATGCGCGGCCAGATATCCTGGTTGATAAAGAACTGGTAACTGCGCAGGTCATTGGGGCAAGCCGTAACCATAGAGCTCAAATGGTCGGCAGATCCGAGCACCTGCAGGCCACGCTCTGCCGCCCAGTACACATTCTCCTCAATGGTCGAATATGCATGCGCAGAGAACATCGTATGGGTATGAATGTCACAAGAAAGCAGGTAGGGCATCAGGTCTCCTTATCTGGCACGGCCGTCGCTTATATTCATTGTACGCATAGCCTTCGATAGTCGTAAAACCACTCCATCCCAAAGACACAACGCCCATGACAACGGGGTCCGGCTTAACACCAAACCCAGTTTCACGTAAAACATTGTAGGCAGAGCGCTTTACTTTTAACGATACTCGTCCGCCAACTGTTTCCAAGCGGGTAGCGAATTGACAATCGTTTCGTAGCTCACGCAATAGCCCAGGCGGAACCAACCCGGCATACCAAAGCTGTCCGAGGGAACCGCAAGCAACTCATACTTCTTTGCGCGCTCGCAAAACGCATTCGCATCGGGCTCCAATGCTTTCACCCATAGGTAGAACGCGCCATCCGGCTCAACATAGGTGTAGCCATACTCCGCTAGTGCGTCGGTAAGCGCGGTGCGGTTGCGTGCATAGGCCTCAACGTCACTCGGCTCATCGATGCAGTCGATAATTACGCGCTGAAAGAGCGCCGGCGCGCACACGAAGCCCAGCGTACGGGCGGCACCGGCAACGGCCGGCATCAGACGGGCAGCCTGCGGATTGGTGTTGGGAACCAAGATCCACCCCACGCGCTCGCCAGGTAGCGATAGCGACTTAGAATACGAGTAGCACACCACGGTGTTCTCGTAGATCGAGGGCACCCAAGGCACCTCGGCACCGTACACAATCTCGCGGTACGGCTCATCCGAGATGAGCATAATCGGATTCTCGGGATCGCGCTGAGCGTTGGCCTCGCGCAGAACATTGGCCAGTCGCGTCAGCGTGTCGCATGTATATACGGCACCGGTCGGATTGTTGGGAGAGTCAATGATGACGGCCGCCGTCTTATCGCTGATCGCCTTGAGCACGTTGTCCACGCTCAGCTGGAACGTATCTTCATCGGCGAGCGCCTCAACACACGTACAGCCGGCCTTCTCAATCCAAACGCGATACTCCGGAAAGTACGGGGCGATAACAATAACCTCGTCGCCCGGGTTCGTAACGGCGTTGAGCGTGCAGGTGAGCGAAGCCGCGGCACCCACCGTCATAAATACGTCTTTGCCCTCATAGCTCGTGCCAAAGCGGCGGTTGAGCGATTCGGCCACAGCGGCACGACATTGCGGCAGGCCCGGTGCGGGCGTGTAGCCGTGCAGCTGGTCGCTCGGCAGCTCCAGGGCCTTCTTAATCGACTCAGCCACAGCAGCGGGCGCCGGAACGCTCGGATTGCCCAGCGAAAAATCGAATACGTTTTCCGCACCGATCTGCGCCTTGCGCTCAAGGCCATAGCTAAAAATCTCACGGATGATGGAGCTTTCCGCGCCGCGAGCATACATAGTTTCGTTGATCATCTGTTCCCCTTTCGCATAGGCGCTATTGTACGCTTTAGCCGAGCAAAGTGCCGCAGCAATGTTGATTGGGGACAGACTTAAATGCGTGAAAACGCTCATTTAAGTCTGTCCCCAATCAACAGACGGCCCCATATCGCTCAAAAGAAAAAACCTCCGCAGGTTTCCCCGCGGAGGCTTTTGCCACAAAGACTATTTGTCGGTGTCGGCACCGACGACGGCATGGTCATCGTCAGCATCATCGGATGCGGCTTCGGCATCCTCCTGCATGGCCGCCTGCGCAAAGGCCGCGGCATCAGCCGCCAGCTCCTCCTCGCTCATGCGAGGCACGCGCTTCTTGGTCGGCATGCCGGCCGCCTTGGCATTGCGCTCCTCCTTGGCCGCCAGGATATCGCCCTCGCGCTCAAGGTAGGCGTCCCACTCGTTATCGAGCAGGGCATTCACGGCATCGCCCTCGACAGTCTCGCGCTCAAGCAGCACCTTCGCCATCAGATCGAGCTGATCGCGACGGGCATCCAAGATCTCGACAGCACGACGATGGGCCTCGCGCATGATGCGCTGAACCTCGATATCAATGCGGCGCGCCGTCTCCTCGGAGTAATCCTGGTGATCGGCGTAATCGCGACCAAGGAACACCTGATGTTGCGCCTCGCCAAACACTTGCGTGCCCAGCTCCTCGCTCATGCCCAGGCGCGTGACCATCTCGCGCGCCATCTTGGTTGCGCGCTCCAGATCGTTGCTCGCGCCCGACGTAATATCATCGCACATGAGCTCCTCGGCAACGCGACCGCCCAAGAACACGGCAAGCTCGTCGAGCATCTCGTTCTTGGTCTTGAGGAAGTGGTCCTCCTGCGGAAGCTGCAGCGTGTAGCCCAGCGCCTGGCCGCGGCTGACGATCGAGATCTTGTGGACCGGATCGGAGTGCTCCAGGATGTGGCCCACCAGGGCGTGACCGCTCTCGTGGTAAGCAATCGTGGTGCGCTCGGCCTCGGTCATCACGCGACCCTTGCGCTGCGGTCCGGCAATCACGCGCTCCATCGATTCCTCGACCTCGTCCATCGAGATCACGGAACGATGACGGCGAGCGGCCAGCAGCGCAGACTCGTTGAGCAGGTTCGCTAAATCGGCACCAGTAAAGCCAACGGTCATCTGGGCGAGCTTCTCAAACTTAACGTCCTCGTCCATCGGCTTGTTCTCGGCATGCACGCGCAAAATCTGCTCGCGGCCTTTCACGTCCGGACGGTCGACCGTAACCTGACGGTCAAAACGGCCGGGACGCAGCAGCGCCGGATCCAGAATGTCGGGGCGGTTGGTGGCGGCGATCAGGATGACCGACTCGCTCTCCTCAAAACCGTCCATCTCGACCAGCAGCTGGTTGAGCGTCTGCTCGCGCTCGTCGTGGCCGCCGCCCAAGCCGGCTCCGCGCTGACGTCCCACGGCATCGATCTCATCGATGAAGATGATCGACGGGGCCTGGGACTTGGCCTCCTTAAAGAGGTCACGCACACGGCTGGCGCCGACACCTACGAACATCTCGACAAAGTCGGAACCCGAGATGCTAAAGAACGGCACGCCCGCCTCGCCGGCAACGGCCTTGGCCAGCAGCGTTTTACCGGTGCCCGGAGGGCCAACCAGCAACACGCCACGCGGGATCTTGGCGCCCAGCTTGCGATAGCGATCCGGATCGCTCAAAAAGTCACGGATCTCCTCGAGCTCCTCGACTGCCTCGTCCACGCCGGCAACGTCTTCAAACTTGACCTTGGGGCGTGTGGCCTCGTTGGTCTTGGCGTTGGTCTTGCCAAACTGCATGTTCCTGTTGTTGGCGCCCATCATCTGGCGCATAAAGTAGAACATGATGGCGATAAGGGCGATCGTCGGAAGCACACTCATCGCCAAGTCGCCCCAAAAATCGGGATCGTTGGTGTTGACGATGTACTTGGTATCGGGGTGCTCCGCCATGAGCTCGGCAAGCGAATCGGAGCCGACATAGGTCGAGGAGAAGCTCTTGAGCTCGCTCGTATCGCCCTTGTCCTTCTTCGTCTTCCAGTAATGACCCGTCACGCTTCCGTCTTGAACCGTATAGGTCAGATCTTCGACGCGATCCTGCTTGATGGCGCTCACCATCTCGCTCGTCGCGAGCTTAACGGTATTGCTGGAATTGGCAAAGCCGGAGCCCATGTTAAAGAAGGCGTAGCCCAGAAGCGCGCAAGCCAAAATAAAATACAGCCAGCCCGTACGCGTGGGCTTCTTGCCTCCGGGCATCCCCGGGATCTTAGGCTCCCGGGGAGTCTGGGAATTGTTATCGTTATGGTCGTCGGGCATCTTACGAATAAACCTCCGGTTTCAAAATGCCCAGATACGGAAGGTTACGATAGCGCTCGGCATAGTCGAGGCCGTAGCCCACCACAAAGGCATCGGGGCAATGGGTTCCAACATACTTGGGCGTGATGGCCGAGACGCGGTCCTCAACGTCCTTCCACAGGAAGGCGGCGACCTCCAGAGAAGCGGGCTTGCGGCTCTCGAGGTTCTTCATCAGATACTTGAGCGTCAGGCCCGAGTCCAGAATGTCCTCGACGATCAGCACGTCGCGACCGCGGATGTCGATATCCAGGTCCTTAATGATACGCACGATACCCGAGGACTTCACACCGTCGCCATAGCTCGAAACAGCCATGAAATCGATGTTGGTCGGCAGCTCGATCTTGCGCATCAGGTCGCCCATAAAGACCACGGCGCCGCGTAGGACCGCGATCAGCACCAGATCCTTACCCGCGTAGTCGCGCGTAATCTCCTCGCCCAGGCGAGAGACGATACCGTCGATATTCTCCTGCGTAAACAGAACCTTCTCGATATCCGGATGTTGAGAAGCCATGACAACCCTTTCTTGTGCTTATCGCCCACACACCGCCGTATGGACGCGAACTTCACATTCTAGCAGCGCACGGGGAATATTTTCCAGCCCGTACGCCATCAGCGCGGGAATACCGTCAACGTCGCACAGAATAGCTGGCGTGGGACGCTATTCCGCATCGACCACACGAAGCAGATATGCCACGCGCGTTGCGGCCGTGCACTTAAAACGCTCGTCCGCGCGAACTCCGGCGACCCACACCACGGCACCCCCCGGGGCCGTCCTCACCATGGGCACGCCGGCGCGCTCGGAAACGGGAATGCGAGCCTCACCTAGCAAGTCGGATACTTTCTTGCTTCGGCCACTCATCCCTAACGGGCACATCACGTCTCCCGGTGCGGGACCGTCCACCCACAGGCGCGCCAATCGCGCCTCGGCAGGGATCTCGCCACGCGAGCCCGCCAGGATCCGCTCACTATCGCTGTCGGCAAAACCCAGGGCAGCCGCGTCTACCAAAGCTGTCGCTTCCCCGGCAGCCGCGAGCTCACGGGCGCGGCGCACGATGTCGCATCCCGGCTCAACGACCATCGACTCTGCGACCAGCATACGTCCCCCGCCCAACGGCAAACGACCGGGCACGGTAACCCAGTCCGCGACCAGGCCCTCGCGAGCCACCGGCGCCTTAAACGCCAGCATGCCAAACTCAATGCGTGCGTCAATCCCCGCCGGAAGCGTGACCGAGCCGGCACCCTCGGCAACGCAGGAAAGGACTCGCTCCACATGTCGCATCTCGGGACGAGCATCCGGATCGATGCGTTTGATCGCCAGTCGCACGATGCGCCGCGCGATTACCACCTCGGCCGCAGCAAGGCGCCTGGCATCGAGCACCAGCGCGCCCGCTGCCTCTTTGCGCAAACAGCTTCGAAACGCCCGTGCCGACAGCTGGGATAGAAACGCATCTTCATCACCCAAGATCTCGCAGGCGGCGCCAATCGTCTTGCACACGCTCGCATTACGCTGTGCCACCACCGGCATTACCCGATGGCGCACGTAGTTTCGCAGATACGAGATATCCTCATTGCTCTCGTCTTCACGCCACGGCTGACCATGTACCTGTAGATAGCCCACGAGCTCGCCATGAGTTAGGTCGAGCAAGGGACGCACCACGATATTCCTCCGGCGAGGAATGCTCGATAGACCAGCGGGCCCCGAACCCTTAATTGCGTTCATCAAAAACGTTTCCGCGCGATCCGAAGACGTGTGCGCGGTGCAGATACGAGCCGCCGTTCGCGGTGCCCCCGTCTGGGCGCAGAGCTCGCGAACATACCTTCGCGCCGCGGCATAGCGCACCTCGCGGGCAGCCGCCTCGATATTGCCCGATTCATCATCAAAATAGGCATGCTCAACACACAGCGGTAGACCATATTGTGCGCAGAGCTCACGCACAAAGGCCTCGTCGCCATCGGACGCCTTGCCGCGCAGATGATGGTTCACATGCAGCACGTGCAGTCGCTCGCGCGCGATGGGGGCAACACCGCGTCCGTCTTGGATATCCAGCTTTGATGTGCACGCCATAAGAAGCAGTGCCGTCGAGTCCGCGCCGCCTGATACCATGAGCACGACAGGAGCAGCCTGCTGTCTCGTCCGGGTCTCATCGACTGCCCCAGGCACGGCATGGTGTCCATAATGCTGAGATACCGTAGGCATTTGCTTCCTCCTCTATTCGTCCGCACCCATTGTATCCTTTGGAATCTTATGTCTCGTCTGCACCTTCATATCCTCGGCAGTGGCTCTAAAGGCAACTGCGCGCTCATCGAGGGCCCGCAGGGGCTCATTATGGTCGATGACGGACTGTCTCGCCGCGAGACATTAAAGCGCATGGCAGAACTGGGGCTCTCGGCTGACAACGTCTCGGCTCTTCTCATTACTCATGAGCATAGCGATCACATCAAGGGCCTCGATATCTGGTGCAAGCACTGGCACGGCCCCCTCTTTGCCAGCAGGGGCACTCTTTCGAACAAAGAAAATCTTTCGCATCTGCCTGTCGAGGAATTCGATCCCGGTGACACCCTTTCCATTGCCGGCATCCACGTGCAAACCTACTCAACATCACACGATGTCATCAATCCAGTCGGCTATCGATTCAATGCTCTCGATGATTCCATCGGCTTTGCCACCGACACCGGAGAGCTATCGAGCCAAGCCATGAACACCCTCAAAGATTGTCGAGTCCTCGCGCTCGAAAGCAACCACGATGCGACCATGCTGCGCGAGGGAGAATATCCCCGCTTTCTTCAGGAGCGCATCCTGTCTGCAAGGGGACACATCTCCAATGGCCAAGCCGCCGAAGCCGCGCGCGAACTTGTTACCGATCGCACCGAACAGCTCATTGCCATGCATATCAGCCAAGATAACAATCGTCCGAGCTTTACCGTCAAAAGCTATGCCAAAGCTCTGGCCGCAACCCTGGATGACGAGCTCGGCAGCTCCGCCACCCTTCTCCAAGGATCGCGAAAACTCTCGATACGCCCCGCAAGCCAGTATCGGCCAGCAACCATTCAATAGACTGCCCTAAACAGCAAAAGGGGCCGGGAATCGCTTCCCAGCCCCTTTTGTTGTCTTTTAATAGCGAAGAACACCAACGAAGTTAGTCGATGGAGATCTTCGTAACGTTCTTCTTCTCGACGATCTTGGGAACCGTAACGGTCAGGATGCCGTCAGCGTACTTAGCCGAGAGGCCCTCGCTCGAAGCGTCCTTAAGATACACGCCACGCGTCGCGCTGTACGAGCTGAACTCCTTCTGCAGGAAGTTCTTGCCCTCGTTCTCCTCGTCTTCCTCGACATTCACGCTAATGGACAGACGGCCCTCGTTAAGCTCGACATCGATATCGTCCTTGGCGACGCCGGTCAGATAAGCCTTGACCTCATAGCCATCGCCCTTATCCTCAACGTCAACGGGGAACGCCTTAGAGGCAATCGAGCTGTTCGCTAGGTCGCTCATATCATCAAACAGATCGAACAGCGAGCTTGCAGAGGGACGAACGCCAAAAACCGAACGATAAGGAACCATGCTTGCCATGTTTACCACTCCTTTATAGGACTGCCGAGTCATCTTCCAGGTGACTGGGACTTCTTTTGACGCTCTTATATATGCCCACCCAGTGCTCATATATACATCGACTATAAAGTTTTTTGAGTCCAGTACTATAAGCATATCTAAGTGCGTATGACTCAGGTTTTAGGAAGGTTAAGGTTCTTTGAACCAGAGCTTAAATACCGAGTATGTCCCCAGCTACAAATAACAAGGGGCTTACAATGAGCGCGTACACGTTGTTGGTAACGAGCTAAAGGGCATCATGGACGACCAAAACCAGAACAATATGTTTATGCCGACGCAGGGGGAAGATACTTCCACGCAGCCGCCACGGTTCCATCGCCCCCACATCTCGCAAGAGCCCATTAATGATCCGGAGCCCGAGTATGTGACGAGAAATCGATATCAAACGCTCGAGGATGCCCAAACGGGACGTAAACATATGGGCGTCGCCTCGGGAGACCCTGTATATCTGAAAGACGCACCATTATCTAAAAACAGCGCAGCTAGTGATGAGCCGATGAAAGCATCCGCCGCTCATCAACAAAGAGGTCCTCGACCAAAGCAAACCTTGACGCATTCGGCTCGCTATCTCGAAACGCCAAAACAGGGAAAATCAATCTTCGTTTCATCAAGTAAACGACGCAAGCAGCATCGACTGACAATCCTGCTTTTGATCATTGCAGCCATAGCAGTCGCCCTTGTTATTCGTTTTATTTTCTTTAAATAAAAGCTCAATACCAAAAAGAATTAAATCGTCTGGCGTAAATGAGTCATTTATGCCCGGTAAACGCAAAAAAGGGGGAGGCCGCGAGGCCTCCCCCTTCTCAGTTCAAGCGTACGGCTCGGTGCCGTCCACCGGTCAG
>NZ_JADNNH010000027.1:0-32370 GCF_015556945.1 Collinsella aerofaciens
TGAGAAGTGGGCTCCGCGAACTTCTCAAAACAAGGCAGGCACCCCGGCCCCGCCGGCAAATAGCGGACACTCCGCATGCAATCTATGCAAACAAACAAGTACGCTTAGCTACATTCGGTAAGTTCGAGCACGCTGCCCTTAACGATAAGCGCCGGCTCCAGGACGACCTCTTCGGCACGCCTGCCGCCCCTACCGGCAAGACGCTTGGACATGCAGCCAAAAGCATGCTCCGCAAGGACACCAGGATCCTGCTCAATGGCGGTCAGCGCCGGCTCAAAGAGAACGTCGGCCGCCGAGTTGTCATAGCTCACCACCGAGATATCGCCCGGGATGCTCTTCCCCATCTCGTGCAAGCGCTTGAGCAGACCGAGGGCGATGTTATCCGAACTTGCGAACACAGCGGTGGCATCAGTTGCGAGCACCGCCTCCGAGGCCTCGTAGGCACTCGGAATGTAGTACTCGCTCTCAAACTCCAAACGTGCGTCGATAGGCAGGCCAACCTCGCGCAGCGCGCGCTCATAGCCGGCAAGTCGTTTGCGACCCGTATTGGAGCGGCGTGCGTTAACCAGGCAAGCAATACGGCGGTGGCCTTGCTCGATCAGATAGCGGGTGGCCATGTAGCCGCCCATCTCGTGGTCGAACATCACCTTGTCGCACTCGAGTCCCTCAATGGCACGGTCGACCATTACGGCCGGGATGGGCAGGTGGCTGACTTCTTCGCGCAGGGCGCGGTCGTCGGAGAACTCGTCGCCCACGACCAGGAAGACGCCATCAACGCCGCGCGTCACCAGCTGGCGCAGCAGCTCCAGATCGTCATCGGCGCTTCCGCCCGAGCTGGTAATGAAGAGCGCATAGCCGTCCTCGCGGCAGCGCTTTTCCAGGCTACCGGCGAGCGAGGCAAAAAAGCGGCTCTCGATGTTAGGGACGATAAGGCCCAGGGTGCGCGACTCGCGCATGACCAGGCTGCGCGCGATCTGGTTGGGAACATAGTGGTTGCGCGCCGCGACCTCTTTGATGAGCTTGCGGTTTTCTTCCGAGATGCGACAGGGCCGATTATTGAGCACAAGCGAGACCGACGAGGGGGAAAGCCCCACCTCCTGGGCGATCTGCTTGAGGGTGACTTTGTTGGCCATCTCGCTCCTTCCGGGTTTACGCGCAATCTCTTGAAAGTATAGCGACTACCCCTCTACCTCGGTGATAAACACTTTACCAATCCGGTAGACGGCTGTTTTATCGCCGCCAGCGCACCAAATCCGTCCGGGTGGGGTATATTGCAATCGATTGATGACAACGACCACCAAAAGGCGGCTATTAGTATGCACGAAAACGATTTTTTTAACGAGGACCTGCTGTGCGCGCTTGCTGGCGTTGCCGGCGAGGACAACGTACTGATGAGCGAGCCCATGCGCGAGCACACCACGTTTAAGATCGGCGGCCCGGCCGACGTCTTTGTCACGCCCGATACCGAGCAGGGCCTCGTCGCCACGCTCGATACCTGCTATCGCTGCAATCTGCCCCTCACCATCGTGGGCAACGGCTCCGACCTACTCGTCGGCGACAAGGGCATCCGCGGCGTCGTCGTGGCGCTGGGCGAAGGTCTCTCCAACATCACCGTCGACGGCACGCACGTCACGGCGGCAGCCGGCGCGCTGCTTTCCGATGTCGCAGCCGCGGCAGCCGAGGCCTGTCTCACCGGCATGGAGCCCATCTCGGGCATCCCCGGATCGGTCGGCGGCGCCTGCTACATGAACGCCGGTGCCTACGGTGCCTGCATGGCCGATGTACTGGAGTCCGTGCGCGTCTACAAACCCGCTCGCCAGCTCGACGACGGCACCCGCGGCAGCGGCAATATCATCGAGTTCGATGTCGACGAGCTCAACCTGGGTTATCGAAAGAGCCGCATCGCCGATGACGGCTTTATCGTGCTTTCGGCCACCTTCAATCTCGCCCCGGGCAACGCCGCGATGATCAAGGCCGACATGGACGACTACCGCCAGCGCCGCGAGGACAAGCAGCCGCTCGACATGCCGAGTGCCGGCTCCGCTTTCAAGCGCCCCGAGGGCTACTTTGCCGGCAAGCTCATCATGGACGCCGGCCTGCGAGGACACGCCGTTGGCGACGCGCAGGTGAGCGAGAAGCACTGCGGCTTCATCGTCAACGTCGACCACGCCACCGCCGCCGACGTCGACGAACTCATCCGCCACATCCAGGCAACCGTCAAAGACCAATTCAACGTAGACCTAGAACCCGAAGTCCACCGAGTAGGCGAATTCCTCTAAAAAAGAAGGCCCCGAAAGGGGCCTTCACCATATTTATTCAGACAACCAGTCCGGTGAGTCGCGCCCCGAACCCGAGAGGGCCGCGTGCCCGCCCGCAATATATTTGATTGATCGCGAGTTCCGCACGCAAAGAAGGCCACTTAATGTGGCCTTCGTCTTGCGCAGGACTGCCCGAGCAGGCAATCAAATATATTGCGGGCGGGCACGCGGCCCCGTCGGCTTTACGACAGCGCAATACCGCCAAGCCAGCCCCAACGCACGCCAGAGCCAGTGCCATAGAAGCTAATAAACGAATCAAGCGACTTAGACGTAATGGCACCCTCGTTGCTCATAACGATGCCGCCGCCAACGTAGATACCCACATGACCGTAGATAAGGCCCGGAGCACCCGTGCCGCTGTGCGAGGAATCGGCCACGATCATGCCCACCTGCAGCGCCGAGCGGTCGGAGCTATAGCACCAGGCGTTAAACATGTCGCACGCATTGCCGCCAAAGTAGCCAACGCCGGCGTTACGGAAGACATTGGTGACCCACGCCGCGCACCAGTTCTGACCCGGCGAAGGCGTGGAGTAGCACGCGTTGACGACAGCCTGCTGCTTGCCCGAGCCGGCATTCTGCTGCGGAGTTCCGGGCGCGTACGATCCACCACCCGAGCTCGAACCACCCGAGTAGGAATTGTTCTTGTTCGCGGCAGCCGCGGCAGCGGCAGCCTTCCTAGCGGCCTCCTCAGCCTGGGCGGCAGCGAGGATCTCGGAATCGCGCTGAGCCATGAGCTCCTTGACGTCGTCGGAAAGACCGTTCAGCACGGTCTGGACTTCTTGCTGCTTGGCCTGCATGTCCTGCATCTGGGCAGTCTGCTGGTCCTTGAGCTTCTCTAAGTCGGCCTTCTGCGACTCGAGCTCGGTCTTTTGCGCATCGAGCTCTTCCTGGATGGTCTGAATGTCCTCGATGGCGTCGCGGTCGCTCTTGTTGATCTTCTCAACGTAATGCGCGTTGGCGACGAGTTCCTCAAACGAGCCAGAGGCCAGCAGCAGCGACAGGATGTTCGTGCCGCCGGACTTGTAGCTGGCGGCCACGCGATCGGAAAGGTCGTTGCGCTTCTTCTTGAGCTCGGCCTTCTTTTCATCGATCTGGGCCTGCGTGTCGTCAATCTTGCCCTGGACATTCTCGATGTCGTTGAGGGTCTGGGCATTCTTGTTGGCCAGCGCCGCATACTCATTTGCGATGCTGTCGAGCTGGGCCTGAACCTCGTCGAGCTGGGCCTGGGCGGCATTCAGTTTATCGGTGGTTTCTTTGGAAGCCTCCGCCGCATGGGCGCGAGCGGGCAGGCCAAAAAGAACTGCCGCAGAGGCGGCGCCGAACAGGGCCTTGAGGGCAGTGCGGCGCGAGAGCTCCTGGGAAAGGATGGAATCGCTGTTTGGTGACATATGTACTCCGTTACATGCTTATTTATATGTCGCTCAACTCATACATATTAGCGTACATATGGCGCGTCCCAACGATTTCCACGAACGGCAGGAAACTGCAAGGTCGGCGGATCGTAAGCAAATGCCAGAGATCAGGTTATGCGTACGCAAGCTCTTTTATGAGTACGTTAGCACAATCCTCTGCTTTTCCTACGGCGCACGATTTGGGCGTCCCTGCCTGCGCTATACTCCCCTCTAGAAGTGTTCCTGATTCGATAGGAGACTACATGTCCAAAGCACTCGACCCCAAAGACACCTGCGTCCTCGTTACCGGTGGCGCCGGCTTTATCGGCTCGCACACCGTCGTTCAGCTGCTCGAGGGTGGCTACCAGGTCGTCATCGTCGATGATCTTTCCAACTCCAGCGCCGTCGCCGTCGACCGCGTCAAGACCATCGTGGGCGACGAGGCCGCCAAGAACCTCACCTTCTACGAGGCCAACGTGCTCGACCGCGATGCGATGAACAAGATCTTCGATACCCATCAGATCGACCGCGTCATCCACTTTGCCGGCTTTAAGGCCGTCGGCGAGTCGGTGAGCAAGCCCGTCGAGTACTATCACAACAACATCGAGAACACCCTAGTGCTCATCGACGTCATGCGCAACCATGGCTGCAAGTCCATCATCTTCTCGAGCTCCTCGACCGTCTACGGCGACCCGGACAACCCGCCCGTCACCGAGGAGGATCCCAAGAAGCCCGCGACCAACCCCTATGGTTGGACCAAGTGGATGATCGAGCAGATCCTTATGGACGTCCACACCGCCGACCCCGAGTGGGACGTCGTGCTGCTCCGTTACTTCAACCCCATCGGCGCCCATCCGTCGGGTCTGATCGGCGAGGACCCCAAGGGCATCCCCAACAACCTGGTGCCCTATGTCGCCCAGGTCGCCGTGGGCAAGCTCGAGGCCGTTCAGGTCTTTGGCAACGACTACCCCACCCCCGACGGCACCGGCGTGCGCGACTACATCCACGTGTGCGATCTGGCCTCTGGTCACGTTGCCGCCCTTAACTGGATGAACGGCAAAACCGGCGTCGAGATCTTTAACCTGGGCACCGGCACCGGCACCTCGGTACTCGAGGTCGTCGCCGCCTTCTCCAAGGCTTGTGGCAAGGAGCTGCCCTACGTGATCCGCGAGCGCCGCGCCGGCGACATCGCTGCCAACTGGTGCGATGCCTCCAAGGCCGAGCGCATGATGGGCTGGAAGGCCCAGTACGACATCGCGGACATGTGCCGCGATAGCTGGAACTGGCAGAGCCACAACCCCAACGGCTTCGCCGACGCCGAGTAGTAAAAACCTACATACCGCTCTTGCCCCGATCTCATGTTGTGAGGTCGGGGCTTTTTCATGGCATGTAACCATTCGCCGAAAATCGACCAACTTTTTTATCTTGCCTGTACATGTTTAAACAACATGTTTTACAATAGGCGTATCGAATCAGAACATCGGAGGCGGACTGCACACCCATCGGCAGGCCGACCCCACAACAAGAAGGTTGGTGAGCGCATTCATGGAGCGTGCAAGCGGCGTCCTCATGCCCGTCTCATCTCTGCCCGGACCATACGGAATCGGCGGCTTTGGCTGGAATGCCTACGACTTCGTCGATTTTCTCGCCTCGTGCAAACAACATTACTGGCAGATTCTGCCCCTTACGACGACCAGCTATGGCGATTCGCCCTATCAGTCGTTCTCGGCCCGCGCAGGCAACCCCAACTTTATCGACTTTGCCGAGCTTATCGAGGCAGGGTATCTGGAGCAGCGCGATATCGATGGCGTGTATCTGGGATCCGACCCCAGCAATGTCGACTACGGTGCTATCTTTGGCGGCCGCCGTCAGATTCTCGACCGAGCCGCCGAGCGCTTTGCTGCCGACAAGCCGGCCGATTTCGATGACTTTATCCAGGCCAACGAGGACTGGCTCATCCCCTACTGTGAGTTCATGACCGTCAAAGAGGAGTGCGGTCTCAAGGCGTTTTGGGAGTGGCCCGCGGAGCTCCGCACCCGCGGCGAGGCTTCCGCCAAGGTCTGCGCCGACCATCCGGCGCGTATGCTCTACCACCAGATGACGCAGTACTTCTTCGATCGCCAGTGGAGCCGCCTCAAGGCCTATGCCAACGAGCGCGACATTCTCATCATCGGCGACCTGCCCATCTATGTCTCGCGTGACTCCGTCGAGATGTGGGCGACGCCTGAGCTCTTTAAGATCGACGCCGCCGGCAATCCGGTGAGCGTCGCCGGCACGCCGCCCGACCAGTTCTCGGCCACCGGCCAGTACTGGGGCAACCCCATCTACGACTGGGACGCCATGGAGTCCGACGGCTTCTCCTGGTGGGAGGGCCGCATTCGCGCCGCCCTCGACATGTACGACGTCATCCGCCTGGATCACTTCCGCGGCTTCGAGGCCTATTGGGAGGTGCCGTTCTCCTCACCCGATTCGTCCTACGGTTCGTGGACGCAGGGTCCCGGCCTCAAGTTCTTCAAGACGCTCGAGGAAAAGCTCGGCACGCTGCCCATCATCGCCGAGGACCTGGGCTTCCTCACCCCCGGCGTCATCGACATGCGCGACAACTCGGGCTTCCCCGGCATGAAGATCCTGCAGTTTGCCTTTGAGGGCACCAACTCGTACTACCTGCCGCATAACTACATTGCCAACACCGTCGCCTACGTGGGCACCCACGACAACGAGACGGCACGCGGCTGGTTTGAAGGAACGGCCACCCCGCGTCAGCGCGAGCAGACAGCCCTGTACACCCATCAGCAGGCCGGCGAACCCATGGCAGATGCACTCAACCGCACCATCGCCGCCAGCGTGAGCGACACGTGCATCTACACCATGCAGGACCTGCTCAACTTGGGCAACGAGGCGCGCATCAACACCCCTGCCATGCTGGGCGGCAACTGGACCTGGCGCATGCTCGACGGCGCCATCACCCGCGAGCTCGAGCACAAACTCACCGACTGGACCGAGACCTACTTCCGCATCCCGTCGGAAGCCGAAATCGAGCTTCCTCAATAGGAGCTACCGCGCCCAACCCCTCCCCACCGTGCGGACGCGCTTGCTTTTCCCGCGCGAGGCCACCCCAATCCCCTCGCGCGGGCTTCTTATGAATTGCAGACATGAAACAACCCATCACAGGAGAAAACATGCCCCAAATTAACCTCATGGAACTCGCCGAGCAGTCTTTTGGCACCTCGCTCGAGCAGCTCGACGACCGTCGCATTTACAAACTGCTGGTCAAACTCGTGCAGGAGCGCTCCGCCGCCCGCCCGCTCAACAACGGCAAGAAAAAGCTTTATTACATTTCCGCCGAATTTCTGATCGGCAAGCTGCTCATCAACAACATGATCGACCTCGGCATCTACGACGAGGTTAAGGACCAGCTCACCGCCGCAGGCCACGACCTCAACAAGATCGAGGAGTTCGAGGTCGAGCCGTCGCTCGGCAACGGCGGCCTGGGCCGCCTGGCCGCGTGCTTCCTGGATTCCATCGCCACGCTGGGCTTGACCGGCGATGGCGTGGGCCTCAACTATCACTACGGTCTGTTCCGTCAGCGCTTTGTCGACAACCAGCAGAAGGCCGTCCCCGACGAGTGGCTCGGTGAGCAGGACATCCTGGTCGACGATGACCGCTCCTACACCGTCGAGTTCGGCGATTTTGCCGTTACCTCCAAGCTCGTCAACATCGATGTGCCCGGTTACGGCCAGCCCAACAAGAACCGCCTGCGCCTGTTCGACCTGGCGAGCGTCGACGACGGCCTGGTCCCCGGCAGCTCCATCGACTTCGACAAGACCGAGATCGCCAAGAACCTCACCTTGTTCCTCTACCCCGACGATTCCGACGAGCAGGGCCGCCTACTTCGCATCTACCAGGAATACTTCATGGTAAGCAACGCCGCCCAGCTCCTGATCGACGAGGCCATCGAGCGCGGCAGCAACCTGCACGATCTGGCCGACTACGCCGTGGTCCAGATTAACGACACGCACCCCACCATGGTCATCCCCGAGCTCATTCGCTTGCTCACCACCGAGCATGGCATCGAGTTTGACGAGGCCGTGACCATCGTACGCTCCATGGTCGCCTACACTAACCACACGATTCTTGCCGAGGCGCTCGAGAAGTGGCCGCTCGCCAGCCTGCAGAAGGTCTCCCCTGCCATCGCCGACATTATCGTCAAGCTCGATGAGATCGCAAAGGCCGAGCACGATGACCCGCGCGTCGCCATCATCGACGAGCACGACACCGTCCACATGGCCCACATGGACATCCACTTTGGCTTCTCCATCAACGGCGTAGCCGCCCTCCACACCAAGATCCTGGAGGACACCGAGCTTCATCCGTTCTACGAGATCTATCCCAAGAAGTTCTCCAACAAGACCAACGGCATCACCTTCCGCCGCTGGATCCATGGGGCCAACCCCGCGCTCGCCAGCCTGCTCGACGATGTGATCGGCACCGACTGGCGCAGCACCGGCGATCTGAGCAAACTCGCCAAGTTCGCCGACGACAAGGACGTTCTTGAGCGCCTGGCCGCCACCAAGGTCGAGGCCAAGGCCATCATGCGCCAGTTCATGGCGCTCGAGCAGGGCGTGACCATTCCCTCCAACGCCATCATCGACGTCCAGGTCAAGCGCATCCACGAGTACAAGCGTCAGCAGATGCTCGCGCTCTACATCATCTGGAAGTACCTCGATATCAAGAACGGCAACAGACCTAAGCACCCCGTCACCATCATCTTTGGCGGCAAGGCGGCACCTGCCTACACTATCGCGCAGGACATCATCCATCTGATTCTGACGCTGTCGCAGTGGATTGCAAACGACCCCGACGTGGCTCCCTACCTGCAGGTTGTCATGATCGAGAACTACAACGTCACCGCCGCCGAGCGCGTGATCCCCGCCGCTGATATCTCCGAGCAGATCAGCCTGGCCTCCAAGGAGGCGAGCGGCACCTCCAACATGAAGTTCATGCTCAACGGCGCCCTAACCCTGTGCACGCTTGACGGCGCCAACGTGGAGATTGCCGAGCTCGTGGGCGACGAGAATATCTATACCTTTGGTGCCTCGTCCAAACAGGTCGAGCAGCTCTATGCCGACGGCACCTATGACGCCGGTGTGCTCTACCGCAAGCCCGGCATTAAACTGCTGGTGGACTTCATCACCAACCCGGCCTTTATGGCGACCGGCAACGCCGAGCGCCTGCAGCGCCTGCACGATGATATTAAGGGCAAGGACTGGTTTATGGCCCTGCTCGACATCGAGGAGTACATCCAGACCAAGGAGCGCGTGTTGGCCGACTACGAGGACCAGGACGCCTGGATGCGCAAGACGCTCATCAATATCGCCAACGCCGGCACCTTCTCGTCTGACCGCACGATCTCCCAGTACAACGACGAGATTTGGCACCTGAGCTAATTTCGCTTCCCTTACCCATCCTCTTGAGAAACGGAGTCGTGGCAACACGGCTCCGTTTTTTGTGCCCGCACGTTACCCTGCGACCCAACTCGGCCAAACAATCTCGATCTGTAACAACTACTCAACCAAAACGGTCCCAACTGTTACAGATTGAGACATACCAGCCCCTCCCCTTGGGTTTATCTCAACCTGTAACATCTAGCAGCTGAAATTCACCTTTGGTGTTACAGATTTAGATGAAATGGTTAGCTCAGCGGGACCGTCTCGATCTGTAACATCTAACGTCCGAAATCGGCCCTACCTGTTACAGATCGAGACAAACGACCGGTCAGACAGCCCCAACACAAAGAAAGGCTCCCCTCTCGCCCAGTGGACGGGAGGGGAGCCTTATATGTGACCGCGGCAAAAGGATGGCAATACCGCAGTCGCCCAAAGGGAGGGTCCGGATGCACCGGGCCTAGATAAGGTTCTTGCCAGACACCTTATCGAAGAGGTGGGTCGCGTTCTTCTCGAACTTGAACCAGATGGTGTCGCCAGCCTTGAGCGCGCCCTTGGCCTCGAGGTCGACGACGGGGATAATCAGGACGAACTGGCCATCGGGAGCGGTCACGTGGACATGCTCGGTCGAGCCCATGAGCTCGGTCACCTCGACGGTACCCTGGAGCGCGCCCTCCTCGCCCTTGTCGGCAAGCAGGATCTGCTCGGGACGCACGCCGGCCGTAATCTCCTTCACGTCGCCGCCGTCCCAGTTGAGGGCAAGCTGAGCGCAAGTCTCGGGGGCGAGTGCCACATTCATATCCTCGGTCTTGACGGTAAAGCCGTTGCCCGAGCGCACCAGCTGGGCATCGAAGAAGTTCATCTGCGGCACGCCGATGAAGCCGGCGACGAAGATGTTCGCGGGATGGTTGAAGACCTCCTGCGGCGTGGCGATCTGCTGGACGACGCCGTCCTTCATGACCACGATACGGTCGCCAAGGGTCATGGCCTCGGTCTGGTCGTGAGTAACATAAATGAACGTGCCCTTGATCTCGTGGCGCAGCTTAATGAGCTCGGCACGCATCTGGTTACGAAGCTTGGCGTCCAGGTTGGACAGCGGCTCGTCCATCAGGAAGACCTTGGGGTCACGCACGATGGCGCGGCCGATAGCGACACGCTGGCGCTGGCCGCCCGAAAGCGCCTTGGGCTTACGGTCGAGGTACTCGGTAATGCCCAGAATCTCGGCAGCAGAGCGAACTTTGCGGTCGATCTCGTCCTTGGGGACCTTCTTGAGCTCAAGCGTAAACGCCATGTTCTCGTACACCGTCATATTGGGGTACAGAGCATAGCTCTGGAACACCATGGCAATGTCGCGGTCCTTGGGCGCCACGTCGTTGACGCGCTTGCCGTCGATGAGCACGTCGCCCGAAGTGATGTCCTCCAGGCCAGCGACCATGCGCATCGTCGTGGACTTGCCGCAGCCAGACGGGCCAACGAGAACGACAAACTCCTGGTCATGCACGGTGAGATTAAAGTCCTCCACCGCGAGCACGCCGTCCTCGGTAACCTTGAGGTTGTGCTTCTTCTCCTCGGTCTTCTTCTTTTTGCCAAAGAAGCCCTTCTTTTTTGACTCGTTGTTGGGATACACCTTCTGAACATGTTTGAGAACGATCTCGGCCATGTCTTTACCTTTCGATATACGGCGCCGCGCTGAGGGGCGCCGCAGAAACTTGCAAAACAGTTACGGCATCAGCCCTTGACGGCACCTGCCACCACACCGTCGATGATGTACTTCTGGCAGAGGATGTACATGATGACGATGGGGATAACGACCATCATGATGCAGGCCATCATGGGGCCGAGCTCGACGTGGCCGTAGCCGCCGCGGAAGTACTGGATCAAGATAGGAATGGTCTTGTACTTGGTGGAGTCGAGCGTAAGGTAGGGCAGCAGATAGTCGTTCCAGACCCACATGGTCTCGAGGATGCCGACCGAAAGATAGGTGGGCTTCATGATGGGAAGGACGATCTTAAAGAACACCTGGACCGGGTTGCAGCCATCAATCATGGCCGCCTCCTCGATCTCGAGCGGGATGTTCTTTACAAAACCGGCGAACATAAAGACCGCCAGGCCCGCGCCAAAGCCGAGGTAGATAAAGCAGATGTTGAACGGCGTGTTGAAGCCGATGCGGTCCGCCAAATTGGACAGCGTGAACATGAGCATCTGGAACGGCACGACCATCGAGAACACGAACAGGTAATAGAAGAAGTTCGAGATCTTGTTGTTGACACGAACCACGTACCAAGCGCACATGGAGCAGCACACCAAGATCAGCACGACCGACGTGACCGTGATGATGAGCGAGTACATAAATGCCGAGGCAAAGCCCTGCTCGTTAAGGGCGTGCATGTAGTTTGCGAGGCCGTTGAACGTCTCGGGCGTGAGCAGATCGAATGCCGTGGTGGTGCTGATTGCGGTCGCTTTCTTAAAAGAATTAAGCGCAATCATGAACACGGGGTAGATCCACGCGAGCGACAGAATCGTAAAGAAAATCGAGAGCGCACGGTTGATAACCTTATCGCGTTTCATTACTGCTGCACCTCCTTGGACCTCGTGGCCTTAAGCTGAATCATGGAGATGGCCACGACCAGGATGCAGAAGATAACCGCCTTGGCCTGACCAATGCCCTGCCATGCGATACCGGCACGCGAATAGAACGTGTTGTAGATGTTCAGGGCGAGCATCTCGGTGGAGTGCGCGGGGGCGCCGCCGGTAAGGGCGAGGTTCTGGTCGAACAGCTTAAAGCCGTTGGTGATGGACAGGAACAGGCAGATGGTGATGGTCGGCATCAGGTTAGGGATCTTAACCTTCCAAAACGTCTGCCATGCCGTAGCGCCGTCGACCTTGGCGGCCTCGATGTAATCGGACGGAATGGACTGCAGACCAGCGATGTAGATGATCATCATGTAGCCGACCTGCTGCCACAGGGTCAGGATGATAAGGCCCCAGAAGCCAGCAGCAGAGTTAAGGGCGATGAGCTGGGCGCCCACGTTGGAGAGCAGGCAGTTGATCAGAATCTGCCAAATGTAGCCCAGCACGATGCCGCCGATCAGGTTAGGCATAAAGAAGATCGTACGGAAGATGTTGGTGCCTTTGAGCGCCTTGCGGGTGAGCGCCTGCGCAATGGCCAGGGCGATCACGTTGATGAGCACCGTCGACAGGAAGGCAAACGCCACGGTAAAGAAGAACGACGTGGAGAACTGCGGATCGGACAGCGCGCGCACGTAGTTCTCGATACCGACAAAGTGCGCGTTACTAATGATAATAAACTGGCAGAACGAGAGATAGAAGCCCTGGATAAAAGGGATCACGAACCCGATCATAAACGCCAGGCACGTGGGCAGCATAAAGAGCGGCCACCAGCGCTTGAGTGCTTTGCCCATAAAAGGGTCCTTTCAATATGCAGGGGGCGGGCAAACCAACGTCTGCCCGCCCCCCTGTCGCTAATCAGATAGCTTGGGCAGCAACTGCTTACTCGGAAGCGGCCTTCTCGGTCTTCCAACCATCGACGAAGGCGTTCTTGACGCCGTCCCACTTGCTGTTATCGGCAGCGTAGGCAATCAGAGCCTGCTTGAGGTTCTTCTTCCACTCCTCGGAGGGAATGTAGACGAAGTCCCAAGCGACGGTCTTCTTGCCGTCCTTGGCCATGGCAACGGCCTGCTGCGAGAAGACGTTGGTGGTCTCCTTGGCGCTCTTGAACGGAGCGGTCAGACCCATCTTGTCGGCGATGATGCTGGTCGGGGTGTCAGCGGTGACGCACCAATACATGAAGTCCTCGGTGGCCTTCTGGGCATCCTCGGAAGCCTGGGAACTGACGCACCAGTAGTTCTCGCCGCCGGAGCACAGGCCCTGGTTCTCCTCGCCGTCAACACCGATGTAGATCGGCATCATGCCAATCTGATCGTCGGTCATGCCGGCCTTGACGAGGTCAGAGTAGGCCCAAGAGCCGTTCTGGTAGAAGACGGCCTTGCCGGTTGCGAACTCGTTGGTGGCGTCGTCGCCGGTCTTGGAAGCAAGCTGCGAAGGATCGCAGGTGGAGTCGGTGATGTACAGGTCGAAGATCTGCTTGTAGTTGTCGAGGAACTCACCCTTGATCTCGTCGTCCTCCTGGTTGTGCTCCTTCTCAAACTCGTAGTAGAGCGGCATGTTGGCAAGGTGGGTGGTGTAGCGCCAGCTGGAGGAGTCATCCATGCCGGCGGAAGTGAAGGCACCCTCGACACCAAGCTCGTCCTTGCGGGCCTGGATGTCGTCGGCACAAGCCTTCAGCTTGTCGAAGGAGTTGATGTCCTCGGCCTTGTAGCCAGCCTTCTCGAGCAGCTGCTTGTTGTAGATGATGCCGAAGCTCTCCTGGACCCAGTCGATGCACACATCCTTGCCGTCGGACTGCAGAGCCAGGGAGTCGTCAATGAGCTCACCGCGGAGCTTGGTATCGGACAGGTCGGCGCAGTAATCCTTCCAGTTCTTAAGACCGGTGGGGCCGTTGACCTGGAACAGGGTCGGAGCGGAGCTCTTGGACATCTCGGACTTGAGCTTCTCCTCGTAGGTGTTGGAGGCAGCGGTCACGATCTTGACCTCGACGCCCTTCTCCTTCTTATAGGCCTTGGCGATCTCCTTCCACTCCTTGTCGACCTCGGGCTTGAATTGGAGGAAGTAGACCTCGGCAGCGTCACCAGAAGCAGAGGAGCCGGAGCCGGCAGAACCACCGCAACCCACGAGGCCCAGACCAAGAACTGCAGCCGCGGAACCAGCAAAGCCCAGGAACTGCCTTCTGCTCATTTCGTTCTTCATTACAATCCACCCTTTCACACCGTGGCGGCACCCTTTGCCGCCGCCTTCGGAGATTGGCTCGGGGACTTTGCCCCTTTTGCTGATTTGAACGATACGCTATTTGGCTAGTTGTTTGAACAAGTATTACTAGAGCGGTAGAAAAACTTCGGTGAACGGTAATTTCAACTTGATACTTGACAAGTTTTGTATAAACAATTATTTGTTATTGAATGCAGAGAAAACGCCCGGTCAAGCCGATGTACCGTCGGTTTGACCGGGCGTTTTCTCTTTGAGGCCATGAGTCTCGTCAGGCTGCGAGCTAGCCGGCTATCGCTTGGAATTGACGCGGTAATGGAAGATCTCGGGGTGTGTGCGAGTGTGCGTCACCTCAAACAAGATGCCATCCGAGGTGTACGACTGACTCTCCATGACGGCAACGCAGTTGTATTTGCCGAGGTCAAGATAGCTGCAGTCCTCATCGTTGGCGAGCTCGACACTCACCGTACGACGGCTCGCCATCACTTTGACACCGCGCTTGTGCTCCAGATAGCCGTAAATAGAATCTGCCGCGATCTCGGGAGTCAGGCCCTTGGCGATCGACGCCAAAAAATAGCCATGGTCCACTTGGCGCGCGTTGCCGTTGAGGCTTCGGACACGCACTACGCGAATCAACTTCTCGCCCACCTTAAAGCCCAGGTGACGAGAGAGTTGCTCGGTGCAAACCAGATGTTCGAAAGACTTAACGTCCGTCGATGCAACGGCATTGTTGCGCTTTGCAAACTCGCCAAACGACTCAACCTCTTCGAGTGCGCCCAACATGTCGGTTTCGCCCTTAAGCCAAATAACGCGCACGCCCTTGCCGTGTATGGGCTGCACAAACATCCCGTCGGCCAGCATACCCAAGGCGCGACGGACGGTATTGCGAGTGCATCCGAACTCCGCGGTCAGCTCGGCTTCGGTTGGCAGCATCTCCTGAAACGCATAGGTCCCATTAATGATGCGCGAGCGTATTTCTCGGTAGATTCCTTCGTATATCGCTTTTGGCATTGTTTCACCTCTACATTATTCATTTCCGGCTAGGCACGATAGCATTTCTTAAAGTTGTTTAAACTGAATATCGGTAAAGCGACAGGATTTAACCGTTGACGGTTTCTGTCATGCCCAAATCGGTTTCGCTCAAAACTGCCGGTACGACAATCGTCTGGTCCTCTACAATGAATCCATTGTTTAAACGTTTCCCCACGCGCAACGCGCCTCGATATTCGGAAGGCAGAACATGCTGCAAAAAATCCAACGCTTTGGCGGGGCAATGTTCGCTCCCGCCATGCTGTTTTCTATATCGGGCCTCATGGTCGGCGTCTCCGCTCTCGCAACGACTGCGGACATCGTCGGCGATCTAGCCGTATACGGAACCCCTTGGTACGTTTTTTGGGCCATCATCCAGCGCGGCTCATGGACGGTCTTTAAACGCCTCCCGCTCCTTTTTGCCGTAGCGCTGCCTATCGGTCTTGCCCAAAAGCAACCGGCACGCTGCTGCCTCGAGGCACTCGTGGCCTATTTTGCCTATTGCTTCTTTTTGAGCGAGATCATTAAGCTGAGCGGAGACAACCTTGGGCTTAAGTACCCGTCATCTTTGACCCCCGCCAACGGTATCACCGTCATCGACGGCATCAAGACGCTCGACACCGGCATTATCGGCCCGCTGGTGGTATCGGCAACCGTCGTCGCCATCCATGACCGCTTCTACGATGCCAAGGTTCCCGATTGGCTCGGCACCTTCTCGGGCTCCTCGCTGGTCTACCTCATCAGCTTTTTTGCCGTGTTTGCCCTTGCCGCTATCTCGGCCGCCATCGTGCCCTCCGTATACGCAATGACCGAAACGCTGCGCCATGCACTTACGAGCGTCGGCCCCTTTGGCGTGGGCATCTTTGTGTTTTTGGAGCGAGCGCTCGAGCCCATGGGGCTGCACCACCTGCTCTACATGCCGATCTACTACGACAACCTGGTCATTAACGACGGCATCTACGCCACATGGAGCAGCTTGCTCCCCATCCTCTCCCATAGCACGCGCCCCCTTAATGAGCTTGCGCCGTGGGCCGGTTTTACCGCCACCGGCTGGGTCAAGCTCTTTGGCCTTCCCGCCATCGCAGCCGCGTTCTACTCCACCGCAAAACCCGAGCGCCGCGCCGGCCTCAGGGTCATCCTTGTTCCCGCCATCATCGCCTCGGTGGTTTGCGGCGTTACCGAGCCACTCGAGTTTCTCTTTATGTTCACCCACCCCGGGCTCTTTTTGCTCTACGCCGTCTTATCGTCTTGCCTTGCCACAGCCATGAATCTCTTTGGCATCGTCGGCATCTTCTCGGGCGGCCTCATGGAGATGGCAGCCTTCAACTTTATTCCGCTCATGCGCACGCATGCCGGTGCCTATCTTTTGGCGCTCGGTATCGGCCTTGCCTTTAGCCTCATCTTTTTTGTTAGTTTTCGAGCACTCATCTTGGTCTATGACCTTAAGACTCCGGGCCGCGAGGATCATGTCGTCAATCGCGCGGCAATCGATTGTTTAACGGGAAGCGACTTTGCCAAAGAGCAATCTCCCAATGACGAGGTCAATAGTCGATCCGATCAAGATCACGTCCTCGCTGAGCGGGTAATTCAGCTTTTAGGTGGCGTTGGCAATATCGTGGGCGCAACCAACTGCGCCACGCGCCTGCGCGTCGAGGTCGCAGACCCTTCCATCGTTGCAGATAACGCGTCGTTTGTCGCGGTGGGCGCCAAGGGCCTCATCATTACGGGCAAGACCGCCCAGGTGATTATCGGCATCTCCGTTCCCCGCGTTAAAGAGCATTTTGACCAGATCATGGGCCTCGAGCCGGAATTTGTGCCCACCACCTCGGCCTCCCCTGCCGCCAGCGCAGCCCATAAGCGCGGCGATATTTGCTTCTTCGATATCGACGGAACGCTCGCCTGGCAAGACCCCAGGCTCGCCCAAGACCTTCCCGAAGACGAGCGGGACCTCTCCCCCTATCCCAACGAGGCGGTTTCGCAGGCAATCCGCGAGTTTGTCGCCAACGGCAACATGGCCTTCATCTGCACAGGGCGCACCCTCAGCTGCATCCACCCCAAACTTCTTGAGCTACCCTGGACCGGCATCGTCTGTCTTGCGGGCGGTTACGCCGAGATCGACGGACACGCAATTCGCGATCTGTCGATGACACCCAGCATGCTGCAGCATCTTGCCCCCTATCTTGAGCAATCGGGCGAGGTCATCCGCTTTGAGGGCCTCAACGGCGTCGTGCGCATGAGTGCCGATGCCCCCGATGCCCCCGGATACGCGCGCACCCTGGGCGACGCAGTCACGCAGCTGCAACATTACAGTGTCTACAAGATCTTGATGTCTACATCGCTCGCCAACCACATCGCTCAAGATAAGACACTTGAGCCGCTGCTGTGCTTTAACGAGCTCGAACTCGAGGTAACCGAAATCTCGCCCCGCGAATGCACGAAGCGCGGGGGCATCCAGTCTGTACTCGACGCCCTCGATCCCCACCACGGAACCGTATACGGCATTGGCGACGCCAGCAATGACGTCTCGCTGATGAACGCCGTCGATGTCGGCATTGCGATGGGCAACGCACCGGACTATCTCAAGGATAAGGCCGATTACGTGACCGACACCGTCGATCATGACGGTGTCGTTGCGGCGCTCGAGCATTTTAGGCTGATTTAGGCACGCTCCATCAAACGCACGCCCGTTGTCCTAAATCGCCAAAACTGCCGCGCCAAACGCCCTGATGTGGCAATATGTTGTCTGCATATTGCACCAATGCAACCTCAGAAAGAATGCGAGAACCCGTGTCCAGTCCGTTTACCAGCTTTTTAGCCCAGCACTTTGACCAGATTAACGACTATCTGGCCACGTTCTTTGACGGACAGGCGACCTCTGCCGATATCGAGCGCTACCTGTATGCGCCGCTCTCGGCTTTTACGGCCAACGCCGGCAAGCGCCACCGCCCGCTTATCTGTATGCTCGCCGCAACCGCAGTGGGCGGTAGCTTTGAGAGCGCCCGCAGCGCCGCGGCAGCCATCGAGCATTTCCAGTCGGGCGCGCTGATCCACGACGACATCGCCGACAACGGACAGCTTCGTCGAGGCAAGCCCTGCATGCACCTTACCGAGGGCACGGGCCTTGCCATCAATTGTGGCGACCTGGCGCTCACCATGGTCACCAAGACGGTTCTCGACGACCCCACGCTGGAGTCCGACGTGAAGCTGCGCGTGCTCCACGAGCTTACCGAGATGATCGTCCGCACCATCGAGGGTCAAGCACTCGACCTGGGTTGGGTCCGTGACGGGCGCTTTGATATCTCGGTTGATGACTACCTGGACATGGCGACGCACAAGACCGCGTTTTACAGCGGAGCCACGCCGCTTGCCGCCGGAGCCATTATCGGCGGCGGCAGCGATGAGCAAATCGAAGCGCTGCGCGCCTTTGGCCTGCACACGGGCCTCGCCTTCCAGATTCAGGACGACCTGCTCAACCTTGTCGGCACTAAGGAAGCCGCCAACAAGGACTTCCGCACCGACATCACCGAGGGCAAGCGCACGCTTGTCGCCGTACACGCCCTCTCTGATGAGCACCACCACGACGAGGTCGAGGCGATTCTTTCCTCGGGCACCGATGATCCCGCGCAGCTCGCACGCGCCGTGGAGATCTTCCAGGAGACCGACTCCATCGATTACGCCCACACTTACGCGCTCGACCTGACCGCTAAGGCCAAAGCGGCCATCGAGAACGTTGAGCTTGATCCGCACGCACGCGAGCTGTTCCTCTCCATGGCAGATTTCTTTGTGGAGCGCCTTAACTAACGGGGGTTATAAAACCTGTCAGCAGCGTATTTAGGCACAACTTGCTACACTGTTGAGTGCATGTTTATGCATCCCTTTGCGTTGTCTATCCGACAGACGCTCAAATAGTACGAATGGTACGCCGAAAGGGGTTCGTTCATGGAACCTATTACAACGGGCATGCAAGGAGCAGCCGTCGAGGACGTGCAGTCTCGTCTCCTGCAGCTCGGCTACACGATTGATGCCGCCGAAGTCACCGACAAGTACTTTGGAGCCACCACTGAGCAGGCCGTCAGCACCTTCAGGCTCGACAGCGGCCTTGCTGCCGGTCATGCCGTCGATATCCCCTGTTGGAGCGCCCTTGTAGACGCTTCGTATAAGCTGGGCGACCGCACCCTCTATCTGCGC
The DNA here is from genome assembly GCF_015556945.1 of Collinsella aerofaciens. Taxonomy (GTDB): domain Bacteria; phylum Actinomycetota; class Coriobacteriia; order Coriobacteriales; family Coriobacteriaceae; genus Collinsella; species Collinsella aerofaciens_AO. The sequence goes on from NZ_JADNNH010000027.1 coordinate 19,213, forward strand.
ATGCCCAATTTCCATGGCGCCGACGTGCAGGCCCTGCAGCGCGCTCTCAACGTTTTGGGCTTTGCCTGTGGCGAAGACGACGGCTACTTTGGTCCGCATACCGAGGCCGCCCTGCAGCAGTTCCAGGAAAATGTCGGCCTGTTTGCCGACGGCATGGCCTTCCAGGACACCTACGCCTACATCAACCGCCTGCACCATGTGTGGGAGGGCAAGCCCTCGGTCACCGAAGCCGAGTCCCGCATCGGTTTTGCTCGCGCCGCCAACGTGCTCGAGCGCTTCCAGATTGCCGTTATCGGCGAGGACCCCATCGCACGCAGTGTTGCGTCGCGCATGTGGAATATCGCCACGGCAACGACCGACAACAGCGGCATGATGCTCTGCGACTCCGAGGTCCCAACCGACGTTGACCTGGTGCTCGAGATCGCAAGCGACGAGCTGCCCGCCGACGCCGCACCGCGCGCCACGATTGCCCTCGCCGAGTGCCACAACCTGGCCCAGCGCATCCGCACTGCCAATGTTGCCGCGCAGCAGAAGCCGGCACGCATTCGCATTGAGCTCACGGGCATGACGCGCTACAACGGCACCTTCACGGCCAGCGACGCGCAGACACTCGCCGTACGCCTGCTCGATGGCGTTTGCGATGCCCTCGCAGATTAGGTAAACTAAACGAGTTGCTTTTGGGCAACACCACACATTGGGACGTAGTTCAACGGTAGAACTCCGGTTTTTGGTGCCGGCTGTTGGGGGTTCGAATCCCTCCGTCCCAGCCATTAAAATTGAGCGCCCTGAGCCCATAACGGCCCAGGGCGCTTTCTTGTGGGCAAGCGGAGGGATTCGAACCCGCAAGGGTGCGGAGCCGAGGAAACGCGAAGGCGCCCCAAGCCCATTAGGACCAAGAGCGCTTTACATCTTGAAATATCAGCCCAATTCCGAAAAGCGAGCCGCCTTCTACAACGTACCGTGTGGCCCCGACGGGCCGGGCATTAAGTTTGTCGCGAGTTCCGCACGCAAAGAAGGCCACTTAATGTGGCCTTCGTCTTGCGCAGGACTGTAGAGCAGCAAACTTAATGCCCGGCCCGTCGGGACCACACGTCCCTAGTTGTTCAGCATGCGGTCGAAGCTTCCTGAGTCGCCATCCCGATAGTCGGCGGTCATCAGGATCTCCTGCGGAATGCGCCCGCCTTCACGTAGCACGTTGCGGAACTGCACGCGCGTAACCATGGGCAGATCCTTGATCGTCGCTGCCAGGTTCTGCGGCACACCCTGGTTGGCAGCCGCGGGCTCGCACTCTCCGCCGGCCTTCACGCGACGCTTATGCTCGGCGAGCATGGCGCGGTACATGCCGGCATGCAGGCGAATCTCAACCACATTGGCATTGCGAGCCTGCTCGACGATGCGCGCGCCCTCGCGATCGATATCGCCCACGTAGTAGACGTAGTTAAAGCGATAGCCAATCTCGGCCAGATAATCATCCAGTGCGTGCGAGACGCTCGCTTTGCAGCCGCCGCCAAAAATCACGCCGCCCACTTTGATGCCAAAGAGCTTGGCATGTTTGCGTCCGCGCAGGAGCTTGACGATCTCGTCATAGGTATCCAGGTTCTCGACCATAATGAACGGCTTGTCGGCACCCAGCGTAAAGAAGCCCGTAAAGTGCACGGGGCGATTGGGGACGACCTTGATCGCCTGCATGCTGATGCTCTTTTCGGTCATACGTCTGATCAGGCGCTCACCGTGCTTGCCGTCAAAAGCCTTCTCGTCGTTAAAGATCTGGTAGGCACGCTGGCGGCGCGAGGCAACCGGCGTATCGGCACCTCGGTTCTGCTCGATCCAAGCCTGGATGATTGCGATTTCCTCGGCAATCTTGCGGTTGGACATCTCGTTGTGCTGAGTGCGCTGCGGAGCCTTTTTGCCGTCCTTGCCCTCAACCTTTACGATCTGTGTCTGCTGCTCCTTGATCTTAGAGAGCGCCGTAGGCGTAGGGACAACTTTGAGCAGCTGCCTGCCTAAAACGCGGGCAAGGGTAAACGCCGAGACCTCGCCGTGGACTGCCGACTTGGGCTGCTGGGCAGCAGTATCTGCTGCGGTAGACTCCGGCTTCTTCTGAGACTTGCGCTTAGAATCGCCTTGGGAATTGCGCTCGCGCTTCGGCATAGGCGCCTGCTTCTGCGGACGATCGGACTTGCTCTCCTTCGCCGGCTGGCGCTTAGGCTGCCCCGAAGAAACCTCGACCTTCGCATCCTCGTCCTGCGGCGTGGTCTTCTCGGCTGCAGTCTCGGCATGGGAACTGCGGCCCCCACGATGGCGACGGCGGCGAGGCTTGCTCGACGCGCCCTGCTCCGCCTGCTCATCAGTAGGCTGCTGGCCCTTGGCCTCGGCATCAACCTCAAGCCGCGGCTCAGCAGGCTTCTGTTCGCGAGCCGCCGGCTCAACGGCCTTCTCGTCCTGGGTGGTCGAAACCGACTCGCCCTTCTCCTGATGCTTTACGGGATACGCGCGTCCCGCAAAACCGCGGCCGGGACGACACGAACCTGGAGCCTTCTTGGCAGACTCTTCAACATCGTCTGCAACCTCAGAAGACTCTTCAACCTCACGCACGGCATCCTGCTGTGCAGCCTTAAAGTGAGCACCGCGACGGCGCTTGGGCTCTTGGGCCTCCACGGGCTTTTGCTCCTTCGTGGGCTTCTGCGACTCGGCAGCAACCTCGGTCTCAACAGCCTCGGCATCCGTCTCGCCCTTTTGAGCAACGGCGCGACGGAAGCGCTCCTGCTGGGCGCGGCGCTGCGCATCGCGCTTGCCACCCCCACCAAAACCGCCGCGTCCTGCCTTGGCCGTAAAGGCACGCACGACGTTCTCATCGAGCAACTCATCGGTATCGACATGCTCACGCGGAGCAGCTTCTTCCACAGCAGGCACGTCAGCGGAATCCTCGACGACAAAATCCTCGACGGACTCGGCAGGCTGCTCCTGGGCATCGCGGATCTCGGCATTGATGGTATAGAACGCCGGGCGCCCGTTAATGCCGCTACCCTCGATCTTGGTCACGATATTTGCCGCGATAAGCTCATCGCGCATCGCCTTGGTGTCACATTCCTTATCGACGGAACGGAAAATCTGCGCCAGCGCACTCGACTTAATCTTAAGCGCCTTGCGGCAGAGCAGGTCGTAGGCAACCAGCTTGGCACGCTCGGCAGAAAGCGACGTCTGGCTGCTCAGACGCTCAGCCAGGGCATCGACATTGTTTTGATTATCGGAATATACCGTCTTGGCCACGGGGCCCCTTTCGTATGTACACATATACGTCTATATGGTACAACGCGCGCCCTTATCCACGCAAAACATCTGCGAGAACACTCGAGCGTCACCCGCTTTCGCATGAAAAAAAAGACCGAGCCCGCGAAGTCACGGACCCGGTCTTTCCGAGTCATATGGATGGAACGGTTAGTCCATCAAGCTGACTAGGCCTTGGCGGCCTCGGCGTCGGCGGGAGCCTCGGCGGCAGCGGCGCGGCCGTACTCGGCCTTGCCCATCTCGGACCACTCGGGCTCCTCGTCGGGCATGGAGCCAGCCTCCTTGCCGAAGAACTCCTTGAGGCAGTTGACGGCGACGATGAGGCCCAGGACCATCAGCAGGATGGCAAAGACGAGCTGCAGGCCCTTGGTGGCGGCGACGGAGACAGCGGCCGTGGTGGCGGTAGCCGGGATGGTGCCGAAGAAGCCGTAGGCCTGGACGGCGGTCATGCAGCCCATGGCGCTCTGGACCAGCGAGGTGAAGGTGCAGCAGAGCAGGAAGGCGACGGGCACGTAGAGCATCCAGCCCTTGCGGCCGGTGCACTTGCAGAACACGGCGAGGGTGATCATGGTCATGCCGCCGAGCAGCTGGTTGGAAGCACCAAAGAGCGGCCAGATGTTGGCATAGCCACCAAAAGCGAGGGCGAGACCGGGAAGCAGGGTAACGACCGTGGCGAACCAGGGGTTGCCGAGAACCTTCATGTAGCCGGCCTTGGACTCGATGGCCAGGGCATCGTTGGTCTGGGCAAAGAACTCGGAGAACGAAGTGCGGGCGATGCGGGCGACGGCGTCGAGCGAGGTCAGGGCCAGAGCGGAGACGTTCATGGTCATAAAGACGGTAGCGAGCGTGCCGTCAACACCGAAGGCCTGCATACCGCGGGAGATGCCAGCGGCGAAGATCTGGAACGGGGTGGAAGCGACACCGGCGTTGAGGGCGCCGGTACCGGCGGTGTTCATGTCGGAGAACATGATGCCGGCGACAATGATGGCAAGAATGCCGACGAAGGACTCGACGATCATGGCGCCGTAACCGACCTTGACGGCGTCCTGCTCCTTCTCGACCTGCTTAGAAGAGGTGCCGGAAGAAACGAGGCTGTGGAAACCGGAGAGAGCACCGCAAGCGACGGAGACGAACAGGACCGGGAACATCATGCCGGAGGCAGTGGAGAAGCCGGTAAAGACCGGAGCGGTGATAGTGGCCTGACCGTTGACGCCCAGGACGACGATGCCGAGGACAGCGCAGACGATCATGACGATCATCATGATGGAAGTGAGGTAGTCACGCGGGGTCTTGAGCATCTGGATGGGCATAGCGCCAGCGAAGACCAGGTAGACCATGACGACGGCGAACCACTGGAACTTATCCAGGTAGACCGGGAACTGCATACCGACGGCGAACATGAGAACCATGAGGACCACGCCGGTGACGAACTCGGCAGCGCCGGTGAGGTTGAACTTCTTCTGAGCCCAACCAAAGGCGATAGCGACGAAGGTAAACAGGATGGAGATGGTACCAGCGCAGCCGGCGGCATAGGACTTGGTGAAGTCGATGGCACCGGTAGCAGCACCAGAAGCGTCAACGGCCGGGGTGAACATGAACGTCTTGCAGACCATGTCGGTGAAAGCGGCGATGACGATGATGCAGAACAGCCAGCAGAACAGCAGGAACAGGCGACGGCCGGTCTTGCCGATGTACTTCTCGATGAGCTGAGCGAGCGACTTGCCGTTGTTCTTCATCGAAGCGTACAGAGCACCAAAGTCGTGGACGGCACCAAAGAAGATGCCGCCGACGAGGACCCAGAGCACGACGGGCAGCCAGCCAAAGGCCATGGCGACGATCGTACCCGTAACAGGGCCAGCACCGCAGATCGAGCTGAACTGGTGCGAGAACGCGGTGAAGGCGGAGACGGGCGAGAAGCTCTTGCCGTCCTTCATGCGCTTGGCCGGCGTGAGGGCCTCTTTGTCAACGCCCCACTTGTTGGCCAGCCATCGGCCATAGCCCAGATAGCCGCAGGCGAGCACCGCCGCGGCCACAACCATGAGCAAAACTCCGTTCATTACATTTCCTCCTCTAAAAAGAACTTCCTAGACATAAAAAATGAGGGCCGTCGGTTGCGCTCGACGGCCCTCATCTTCATCAGCCGCCCGTTATCGTACGGGCTAGCTGTATGTGCTAACCCGCATCAGATAATTACTACGCTGATAATGTTTAGCTGATGCGTGAACATGTCTAAGAAATCCTCTTCAATCATGATGCGAACGATCCGTGCGTGTTCACATCCCCCAGTGGTTGAAAAGGAGTATGAAACTTTAGTTACCTAAAGTCAACGCAAATTTGTAATGAATTTTCAACTTTTTTGGATTTCTCGGTATAAAACGCCACTGACCTCGGACTTTACCCCACGACAGTTTTTGCATGAGAGATGCCCCTGAGAGCCGCGGGAGCCGGGCGGCGCATATGAACTTTCCTGCTCTACAGTCCTGCGCAAGACGGAAAGCACATTAAGTGCTTTCCTTTGCGTGCGGAACTCGCGATAAAGTTCATATGCGCCGCCCGGCTCCCGCGGCTCTCAGGGGCTCCCATCCCAAATGCGGAGCAAAGCTCCGCACGCCAACTTTTTCTTTCAGCTAAAGAACGCTGGAAATTCGACGCTGGCTTGTTAACCTTGCTGGACGTTGTCGACGCCAAACCAGCCCAGAAGCTATATCGATACAGAAAGGTCCCCGGACGGAGGGGCCGGATATAAGGTTTATCGCGAGTTCCGCACGCAAAGAAGGCCACTTAATGTGGCCTTCGTCTTGCGCAGGACTGTAGAGCAGGAAACCTTATATCCGGCCCCTCCGTCCGGGGACCGCGCCGTACCAGCTACAGCGTCATGTTCGGATCGGCGTCGACGTCGAACGGCGAGATTTCACCTCGGTCGAATTTACGGCGGGCGACCTCCGCGATCATGGCTGCGTTATCGGTACAGGCAGACAAGGGCGGCACCGTTACGCGAATCCCCTGACGCCCAAGCTTCTTGATCATCATCTCGCGCAGATGCGGGTTGGCCGAGACGCCGCCACCGATGCAGTATTCCTTGCATCCGGTAGCGTGCAGTGCGTTTTTGGCCTTCTTGTACTGCACGTCAAAGACAGCTGCCTCAAACGAAGCCGCCAGATCGGGAAGGTGAATCGTGCGCCCGGCCTTGGTCTCTTGCTCGATGTAGAGCGTCACCGCCGTCTTGAGGCCCGAAAGCGAGAAGCGGTAGTCCCCCCTGCTGTTAAGCGCACGGGGGAAATCGATCGCCTTGGGGTTGCCCGTCTCGGCCAGCTTAGAGATGATGGGGCCACCGGGATAGCCCAGGCCCAGCGCCTTGGCCACCTTGTCGAAGGCCTCGCCCACGGCGTCGTCGAGCGTCTCACCGAGCACCTCGTAGTCGCCCCACGCCTTCACGTGCACGAGCATGGTGTGCCCGCCCGAGACAAGCGTGAAGATGAACGGCGGCTTGAGGTCGGGCTGCGCCAGCAAGTTGGCAAACAGGTGCCCCTCCAGATGGTTGACGCATACGAGCGGCTTACCGGCAGCGTAGGCAAAGCCTTTGGCAAAGGCAACGCCCACCACGAGGGCGCCCACCAGGCCCGGACCCTGTGTCACGCCCACGGCGGCAAGCTCGCTGGGGGCAATGGCTCCACCCTCAAGACCAAGCGATGCTGCGGCATCCTCGAGCGCCGCATCCACGACACTCACAATCACCTCAACGTGCTTGCGCGAGGCGATCTCGGGCACCACGCCGCCAAAGCGGGCATGAAAATCAATCTGTGTCGATACCTGGTTGGCCAGCATATTGCCATCCGCATCGATAATCGCCACGGCCGTCTCGTCGCAGGAACTCTCGATAGCGAGCACCAGGCGGCGGCGCTCAATTTCGGCACGCTCCCCCTCGGAGCGCCCGGGCGCAGGCAGCGGCCATACGCGCTGCTCTGCCGCCGTCGGCTCGGGCGAAGCATTGTCGACCGGAAGCACCAGGGGCAGCGGAGCCGTCATGACGATGGCATCCTTGCCGGCACCATAGTAGCCGCGGCGCCGTCCTGCCTCGGTAAAGCCCAGAGCGTTATAAAGCGCAATCGCGCCCTCATTGCCGTCCTCGACTTCGAGCGAAGCCGTGGTGCAGCCGAGCATCTGGGCATCATAGCTCACGTGCGACAGCAGCTTGCGGGCAATGCCCTCACGGCGATGTGCCGGATCGACGGCGACATCCAGAATCTGCACATCACCGTCCAAGACCATACCGCCGGCAAGGCCCAGCAGCTTGCCGTCGTCGTGTGCCACCCACCAACTACGCGGCGCAGCGACGTCCTCGCCCAGTTCGGACAGGAACATGCCCGGCGTCCACGCCTCGTGTCCGGCACCTTCAAAGCAGGCAGCCTCTAGCGCGCTCGCGCCCTCGGCATCCGCCGCGCCCATGGGACGGAACTGCAGATGACGACCGGCGAGCTCATCGGCAACGCCCGTAATTTCGCTCTGCGCACTCTCGGCAAGACCAAGACGCTTGCGCTCGTTTTCCTCGGCATCCGAAAGGCGCGTGTAAATCGGCAGGACGCGAGCCGGATCGCCGTCACCCGCAGCGTGCGCGAGCAGCAAGCCCTCGCCCGAAGGCCACCACAGGTCGCGCTCCACGCAGCGGGCGGTCTCGTCCTCACCCAGCAGCTTGCCATAGCGCACGAGACCGTCACCGGTCAGCTGAACCTGGTCCCAGTCCGCTGCTCGGCGCCACTCATCGAGCGCCACGGCGGCCTTGACCACGTGTTCGCGCTCAAATTGACGCTCGGGACCCTCATCGCCCAGCATATATAGTGCCGGATATACCTCACCGCGCATGGCATCGGCCAAGATACCAAGCTTGCCGCGCACGCCAGCCTTCCACGCCGTCCAAGCGCAAGCGTCGAGCGTCGACACGCCCAGCAGTGGAACATTGGCACCGCGCGCGAGGCCCTTGGCAGTGGAGATGCCGATGCGCACACCCGTAAACGACCCCGGGCCGCGGCCGACCACGTAGTAACCAACATCGCTGCGATCCAGACCGGCTTGAGCCAGCACGCCATCAACGGTATTCACGAGCTCAACGTTGGCGTGACGGCGACACATGTGGTCGCCACTCACGAGCTTCGTCTCGCCCGTCTGCCCATCAATCCAGCTTGCCGCGCAGGCAAGCATGTCGGTCGAGGTATCGAGCGCCACCACCAGCGCGTTGTCGTTATGCAAGCTCATCTTGTACAGCCTTATCAATCAAATGGGAAAGCTCCATTGCGCGGTCACCGTGTGCCTCGAGCGTTATCGTTCGCACATCGCTGTCGCCCTCATCACGCTTGAGCGTCACCGAAAGATACTCATCCGTCAGCTCGTCCTGGAATTGTTCGCCCCATTCCAGCAAGCAAGCACCCTCATAGCCCAGCACATCGAAAATGCCCGTATCCTCGAGCTCGTAGGCATGCTCCAGGCGGTATAGATCAAAGTGAAACAGCGGAATACGACCTTGATCGTGAACGGCCATGAGCGCAAACGTAGGACTCGTAACCATATGCCCATCGCCCAGCCCGCGCGAGATGCCCTTGGTAAAGTGAGTTTTGCCCACTCCCAGGCCACCGGTCAGGATGAGCACATCGCCGTCCTCAAGGCACGGTGCAATTAGCTCGCCAAAGTACTCCGTATCGGCAGCGCAAGTCGTTTTGTAAGTACCTACCCCCAGGCGCTCCAGGGACATATATGCTCCTTATTATTCCGAGGCGTCCTCTGGTGCGGGATGTCGCTCCAGATAATCGCCCAGCATCTTAAAGTCTTCCTCCAGCAGCTCCTGCCATGCCGGATTGCGCAGCGCTGCTGCCGGATGAAAAGTGGGCATTACTACAAAATGCCCCATCTGGTGGAACCTGCCGCGCAGCTTAGTAATGCCAATCTCGGTCTTAAGCACAAAGTGCGTCGCGGGGTTGCCGAGCGTCACGATAATATCAGGCCAGATGCTTCGAATCTGCTCACGCAAAAACGGCGAGCAAGCCAGCACTTCCTCGGGACGCGGATTGCGGTTTCCCGGCGGGCGGCACTTAAGCACGTTGGCAATGTAGACGTCTTCGCGTTTGAGCCCCGCCAGCGACAAAATGCCGTTGAGGTCCTCGCCTGCCGCCCCCACAAAGGGCTCGCCCTGCAAATCCTCATTGCGACCCGGCGCCTCACCAATAAACATCACGCGAGCGCGGGGGTTTCCCACGCCAAACACGATATTGTGACGCGACTGGTAGAGCTGGCAGAGGTGACAATCGCCCAGAACGGCCTCAATTTCCTCGAGTGCGACCTCACGTGGCGCCTGATGGGTATGGCCGGGGATGTGCATGACGCCCATAGCGGCTCCTACACGTAGACCTTGTCGAGACGCATGCCAAAGCCGCAGGCGACCTCGTAGTTAATCGTTCCGCGCAGTCGGGCCATCTCGTCCATAGTGATCTCGGCATCGCCATCGCGGCCGACAATGATCATCTCGTCACCATACTCGGCCTCGGGAATCTCGTGTGCCGGGTTGGACTGAATGGCGACCATAAACTGGTCCATGCAGATATTGCCAACCTGATGCACGCGCTCGCCGCGATGCAGCACATCCATACGATTGGAAAGCGTACGCGATAGGCCATCGGCATAACCGATCGGCAGCGTACAGATCTGAACGCGCGTACGCGGTACGCGGTAGGTAAAACCGTAGCCCACGCCCTCACCCATCGCAGGGTGTGCCACGCGCGTCACACGCGCATGGACGCTCATAACGGGATCAAGCTGCATCACGCGGCCACTCAGCTCGCACGGCTGCATGCCATACAAGCCAACGCCGGCGCGGATCATATCAAAATGCATCGAGGGGTCGAGCATCGAAGACGGCGTGTTGGCACAATGCACGATACCGCACTCAAAACCCGCATCCTTAATGGCCTGAACGGCCTCGGTAAAGCGCTGACACTGCAGCTTGTAGTCCCAGCCCGAAGGTTCATCGGCCGTGGCGAAGTGCGTAAATACGCCGTCGCACTGAATACCGCGATGGAAATTTATACCGCGGACAAAGTCGAGCACCTGCGTGTAGTGAACGCCGATACGATTCATGCCCGTCTCGATGGCGAGATGATACTTGCCCACTTTGCCCGCCGCGACGGCACATTCGCCATACGCAAGAGCAAAGTCAGACGTATAGACCGAGGGCATGATATCAAACTCGAGCAACGTCGGAATGGCCTCGATGGGCGGCTCGCTTAGGATGAGGATGGGTTTCGTAATCCCGCCCTGTCGGAGCTCAACGCCCTCGTTAACTGTCGCCACGGCAAACATGTCGGCACCGGCCGAATACATGATCTTGGCGCACTCAACAGCTCCATGACCATAAGCATCGGCCTTGACCACGCAGCACAGGCGCTGACGTGGATTCAGCAAGTTCTTATAGGCCCTCGTGTTGCGACGTAGCGCCCCGCGGTCGATCTCGACCCAGGACCAGCGCGTCAAATCGGCTTTATTCATGATTAGTCATCCGACCCTTCGTCCATGATTCCCAGATCTTCGAGCGCATCCTTTGCCGCCAGTTCCATGGCCGGACCGATCAAGTCGATAAGATCGGTCGCGATGACGCTCTTCTCACCATACTCCGTCGCCGCGGCAAAACCGGCGTAGCTGTGAAGTGCGACGGCGTACGAATACAGCAACTCCCAACGATCCATCTCGTCGCGCATGGTGGCAAGCGTGCCGGCCAAAATACCCGCGAGGACATCACCCGAACCGGCAGTTGCCAGAGAAGCCGGACCCGAGAGCGGCAGCAGCACACGCTCAACGCCACAGATAGCCGTCGTCGGCCCCTTGGCAATGACCACCAGATTGTCAGAGCCTGCAGCCCAGACAACCTTCTGCGCGGCTGCAATCGCAGTACCAAGGTCGTTCACCTCGTCACCGGCAACCAGACGCGAAAGTTCACGATAGTGCGGCGTCATAACCAACGGCTGCTCGCGACGATACATCTCGGGATTACTATCAATACCGTCAATGGCAATCTTAGCAAGGCAGTTGAGTGCATCGGCGTCCAAGATAAGCGGCACATCAAGCTCGAGCAAGCCCGAAACCACCTGCATAGCGCCGGCAGATGTCGTCATACCGGGACCGCACAGTACACAGCTGTACTTCTTTGCAATCTCGCACACAGTCATGCGCGCAGCGGCGCCAAAGGAGCCGCGGGAATCAGACGGAATAGCAAAGACGGGAATCGAAGGAAGTGCCATGCGAATAAGATTGGCGCAGGCGTCAGGAGCCGCGACTGCCACGTAACCAGCACCCGCGCGAGCTGCAGACTTGGCCGCCATAATGGCAGCACCAGGATATTGCGCAGATCCGGCGACAATAAGCACAGAGCCACGGGAATACTTATCGATATTCGTAGGTAGTGGGGCAAAGTAATCAACTAAGTCACCGGGCTCGACAATCTCGGCGGCGTGGTCGACATCATCGATGACCTCGTCAAGACGGTCGTAAAGATTGCCGCAGATCAAATCGCCAGCATACTCAGGACCATCAGCGCTATACAGACCAATCTTGGGCGCAATCATCGTCACCGTATGCTCGGCACGAATGCAGTCGTCATCAACAACGCCCGTCTCGGCATTCAGGCCCGAGGGAACATCAATGGATACGACACAATCGGCGCATTCATTGACCGTAGGAATCCAGATGGAGAACGGCGCACGCAGATTTCCGTGGAAACCGGTACCAAAAATGGCATCGACAACAACATCGGCCTTATCGATCAAAACCTCGAGTTCGTCACGCGAGGGGCCGACGCAAACGTGCACATCGCGGCCGGCAGTACGACGAGCAACATGACGTGCCAGAGCAGCAGGAATCTCATCCGGCTCAACCGGAGAAACGATATCCACGTCCACACTCTTATGGCTCAGGATATCGGCGGCAACCCAACCGTCGCCGCCATTATTACCAAAACCGACCAGAACGAGAACCCGATCGGGATTGAGCTTCAAGACCTCGTTGGCGGCAAACTCACCCGCTAGCTCCATAAGCTCGGCCTTCGAAGTCCCTTCGCGTTCGATGATATCCTCGAGACGAACGACTTCTTCGGTACTCAAAACCGGTTTCATCTATGCTCCTAGCGTATCTTGCGAAGCATCGCCCAGGTGCTCCGTCAATGCTGAATTCTGCAGCTGCTCAAGCTCATCTAAAACAGAGCGAGCCTCTTTAAATGTCTGCGCTACGCGTTTCTTGGTGCTCACCTTTTCCTCTTTTGGCTTAGGCCGAGCATCTTCGGTAATCGCGATGGCATTCGCAACGGCCAAGTCTCCTGTAAGCGTAATGGAAAGAGCGACCTCAACAACACCCAGTTCTTGAGCGATCTCGAGAGCACGGCCCGAAAGCAGCGCCTTCGGTTTGCCGAGTTTATCACGCGTAACCGAAACATCCTTGCGACCCACGCCTTGACTAAAACCCGTGCCGAGAGCTTTAAGTACCGCCTCGCGCGAAGCAAAGCGGCTGGCATAGTGAGCAGCGGGACGCGATGATGCATCACAATACGCACGCTCTTCTTCGGTAAACACGCGCCGAGCAAACGACGGCGTCTTTTCAAGAATTGATTTCATACGGGAAATCTCGACGATATCAACGCCGATACCAGCTTCAGCCATGTTCACCTCCATATCGCACAGACTAAGTTATTGTAGCCCGTTCACAGAAGATGCGACAAACGAGGGTTATAAAACACAGCTACTATGTGAGACAAAAGCCCGTAAACGCAAAAAAGGGGGAGGCCGCGAGGCCTCCCCCTTCTCAGTTCAAGCGTACGGCTCGGTGCCGTCCACCGGTCAG
>NZ_JADNNH010000028.1:0-30254 GCF_015556945.1 Collinsella aerofaciens
CATGTCTCCAGTGGAATACGAGCGGCAATACGCTTGAGGATCCTTAAAAGAAAGTCCAGTTTATCCTTCCCACTCCAAAAGCCTCCCATTTCTCATGTCCAAGAAATGGGAGGCAGTTCACACGCGCTGCAGGGTCTTTTTGCATGTCATGTTTAGTTGTGGCCAACGCCTTAGAGAGCGGCAACGACCTCGATCTCGACCAGACCGCCAGCCGGAAGGGCGGCAACCTGGAAGGCGCTGCGCGCGGGGAACGGGGCCTCAAACTTGGAGGCGTAGATCTCGTTCACGGCGGCGAAGTCGGCGATGTCGGCCAGGTAGACCGTGGTCTTGACGACATCGGCAAAGGTAGCGCCGGCAGCGGTCAGCAGGGCCTCGACGTTGGCGAGGGACTGCTTAGCCTGGGCCTCGACGCCCTCGGGCATCTTGCCAGTTGCGGGGTCGATGCCCAGCTGGCCGGACAGGAACACCATGTTGCCGGTCTGGATGCCGGGGGAATACGGTCCGATGGCTGCGGGTGCGTTATCGGAAAACACGACAGTCTTGCTCATGTTTTTCTCCTTACGATCAATTGAGAGAGCGTGAGCGCGGTGTTCACACCGGGAGGCACAGTTCGGTCTGAACACCGCGCTTGATTGGGATAGTACTCAAGGTTTCTGTTTGATGCAAGAATATTATCAGCTTGCGAGAATATTTTATCGCCCAACGGTTTCCCCGAACCGATGAACGGTTCTCATGTGGAGCAGCCAGTCCAAGCTGCTGAAGACTTTGTCCTGCTTAGGCTGCGGGCGTCGCCCACCGCAGCGACGCCACTATACTTTTGAATATCTGAGCATTTTGAAAGGCAGGATATGACCGCAACCGCCAGCCGAACCACTAACCGCAGGCCCGAGCTTTTGGCCCCCGCCGGAGGCCCGGAGCCCTTTGCCGCCGCGCTCGCCGCCGGGGCAGACGCCATCTACTGCGGCATGGGCAGCTTCAACGCCCGCCGCAAGGCAACCAACTTTACCGACGAGGCCTTTGAGCAAGCCTGCCGCGCCGCGCATCTAGCCGGGTCGCGCGTCTACGTCACGGTCAACATCGTCATCAAGCAGTCCGAGATGGGCGATGCACTGCAGCTCATTCATCGCTGCTCCACGCTGGGCGCCGATGCCTTCATTATCCAGGACTGGGGTCTGTTCTTTGAGGCCAAGCGCACCATGCCCGGCATCGAGACACATATCTCGACCCAGGCGAACATCCACGACGACCGCGGAACCCTTTGGTGCCGTGAGCAGGGCGCCGACCGCGTGACTCTCTCGCGCGAGCTCTCCATCGACGAAATCGCCGCCATTCACGACGCCGCGCCCGATGTGGACCTGGAGGTCTTTAGCCACGGTGCCATCTGCTTTTGCTACTCGGGTCTGTGCCTGCTGTCGAGCTTTGCCATGGCGGGACGATCGGCCAACCGCGGCATGTGCGCCCAGCCCTGCCGCCTGCCCTACGAGTTGATCGACGAGAACGGTCGCGCGCTCTCCCCTGCCGGTCGCGAGCGCGCGCTGTGCCCGCGTGACACCAACACCTCACAGCTTGTTCGCCGTCTGTATGACGCCGGCGCCGCATCGCTCAAGCTCGAGGGCCGCATGAAGGCACCCGATTACGTGTACTCCATCGTTGATGTGTATCGTCACGAAATTGACGACATGCTATCCGGAGCCGCCGTTGCCAAGGACGAGGAAGCCGCCCGCCAGCGCCAGCTCAAGCGCTGCTTCAACCGCGACTTTACGCACGCCTATCAGGACGGCACCTCGGGCGACGAGATGATGAGCTATGAGCGTTCCAACAACCGCGGCCAGATCGTGGGCACGGTGCTGGGCAGCCGCCCGGCCAACCGCGATGTGCGCGGCCTCAAGTCCGACGACCGCCGTCGCCGCGCCGCCATCGCCCGCATTGAGCTGTTTGAGCCCGTGGGCAAAGGCGACCTGCTGGAGCTTCGCCACGATAACGAGTTTGACCAGTTCCTGACCACCATTGCCGCCGATGATGCCGCCGCCGGTGACATCATTGAGTGCCGCGTGCCCCGTAGCATGCCCGAGGGCTGCCGCGTGCGCGTGATTCGAAGCCAGAGCGCCATTGACGCCGCCGGCGCCGCGCTCAAGCGCGATGTGCTGCGCCGCCGAGCTGTTGACGTGTCCGTCGTTGCGCGCCTGGGCGAGCCGTTTACTGTCACACTCACCTGCTGTGACAACCCCGCGCTCACCGCCACCGCCACGGGCTTCACCGTCGAGGCCGCCAAGACCCGCGCCGTCGAGGCATCCGATCTGGTTGAGCACATCGGGCGCATGGGCTCCTCTCCCTTTGAGGCCGCGAGCTTTGATGTGGCGCTCGATGAGGGCTGCGGCATGGGCTTCTCCGCCGTGCACAAGGTGCGCGCCGCCGCTTGTAAGGCGCTGGAAGAGGCCATTCTGGCACCGTACGAGGAGCGCGCAAAAACGCTCGAGTTGCCGGTGCTCGACAAATGTACGCGCCCCATGCCCAAGCACTACCGCGACGAGCCGCAGATCTGCGCCACCGTCACCTCGCTCGAGGCCGCCGAGGCAGCCCGCGCGGAGGGTGCAACGCGCATCTATATGACCACCGACGCGCTCGAGGCTGTCGGACTCTCCCCTGCCGATGCATTTGAGCAGGGTATCGTGCCCGTACTCGACGAGGTCTGCCGCGCCGTCGACCACGAGCGCGTCGATCCTTGGATCAATGCCGGAGCCACCGTCGCCGTCGGCAATATCTCCGAGCTCGCCGTAGCCGCTCATGCCGGCGCCACGGCCGAGATTCGCTCTTGCCTGCCGGTGCATAACACGCCCTGCATGGAGGCACTTGCCGAGCGCGGAGCCGGTGCGTTTTGGCTCTCGCCCGAGATCACGCTCGACGAGATCGTCTCGCTTGGCACCGCCGCGCCCGCAGCCCTGGGCATCACTGTGTTCGGCCGCCCGCGCGTTATGACGAGTGAGCACTGCATCCTGCAGGTGGCCAATGGCTGCATCCACGATTGCGCTAACTGCCGCCTGCGCGCCCGCAAGCTGTCACTCAAGAATATCGACGGCAAGGTCATGCCCGTACGCACCGACATCCATGGCCGCTCTCGCCTGTACGACGCCTACCCCATCGACCTCACGCCGCAGGTTCCTCAGCTGCTCGATGCCGGCGTGCGTCGTCTCATGGTAGACGGAACGCTGCTCGAGACAGATGAGGTGGGCCGTGCCGTCGCCCGCGTCCGTCGTGCCGTCGAAGCAGCACAGGCCGGCCGCAAGCCCGCCGCCCGCCTGCGCGGCGCCACCTCGGGCTGCATGTTTGTGGGAATTAGCTAACCGAAAGGCTTACACGTGAACGAAGAACCTCAAGTCCTTTACTGCGACGCCTGGCTCATGGCCATCGACAAGCCCGCCGGCATGATCGTCCACGGCGACGGCACCGGCGAGCGCACGCTCACCGACTACGCCAGCGACCTGCTGCTGGCGATGGGTGACGGCTTTGCCGCGACCGACATGCAGCCGCTCAACCGCCTGGACCGCAACACCACCGGCGTGGTGTTGTTTTCGCTCGACAAACAGACGCAGCCCGCCTTTGACCAAATGGTCATCGACCACGCCTTCGAAAAGCACTATCTGGCGCTGGCCGAGGGCAAGATCGACTGGAACGAAAAGCTCATCGACAAGCCCATCGCCCGCGACCGCCACGACAGCCGCAAGATGCGCGTCGGCGCCAGCGGCAAGCCGTCTCAGACGCGCGTCAAGGTACTCAAGCGTCTTAAGAGTCGCCGTGGCCTGCCCACGCGCTCGTATATCGATGTCGAGTTGCTCACCGGCCGCAAGCACCAGATCCGTGTGCATCTGGCCAGCGAGCATCACGCCTTAGTCGGTGACGACCTGTACGGAACGCCGCGTCCCTGCGGCCTGATGCTCCACGCCCACAGCGTGTCCTTCACGCATCCCGTAACCGGCGAGCATATCCATATCGAAGCTCCCTGCCCCTGGGAGCCCTAAACCACCACAATGGGGACAGGCACCTTTGTGGTGGTTTTGCCGCAATGGCCCAGCCACGGTCCCAAAACGTCTCGATCTGTAACAGTTAGAACCCATTTTCCGGTCTATTTGTTATAGATCGAGACATTCGAATCCCTCTCAAGGAAAAATCTCAATCTGTAACAATAACTCGGCAAAATCGGTCCCAGATGTTACAGATTGAGACAAAGGGACGGCGCGGCTCGGAAGTATCTCGATCTGTAACACCTAGCTCACTTTTAACGGTCCAGTTGTTACAGACTTAGACAAAACCGGTAGACAACAAAAACGGCAACGCCCGTAATGGACGTTGTCGTTTTTCTATTGAGAAAACTACTCGGTTTTCGTTACTAACCGCCACAGTGGGGACAGGCACCTTTGTGGTGGTTTTGGCCTTACTTCGCCCCGTTGCTAAACCGTGATGACGTTTTCCATCGTCTGGTACTTGGCGGGCACCTCGCCCGCGGTGATAACCGTTGCGTCACGGAAGTCCGCGAATTTTACGGGAGCCACCATGCCAAACTTACTGGCGTCAGAGATTACGAAGCGTTTGGCTGTATGGCGCATCGAGATACGCTTGACCTGCGCTTCCTCGATATCGGGCGTCGTAAAGCCCTGCTCGGCGGCAATGCCGTTAGAACCCCAAAAGCCGCAGTTAAAGTTGTAGCGGTCTAGGGTTGCCAGAGCATCGGGGCCAACGAGCGCCTCGGTCTCGTGTTTAAGCTCGCCGCCCAGCACCACGGTGCGCATGCCGCGCACAGCGAGATGCTGAGCATGGAGCACGGAATCAGTCACATAGGTGACCGATTCGAGATGCGGAAGATGCTCGATGAGTCTGAGCGTTGTCGAACCCGAATCGATGTACACAAAGCTCTCGGGCTCCACGAGCGCCGCGGCGCGGGCGCAGATACGCTCCTTGTCGTCGTTATGGAGATCACTGCGCTCACTGATCGTTAGGTCGCGCGTCACGTGCGCGCGCTCAATACTTGTCGCGCCACCGTGCACCTTGGCGATGCGGTGCGCTCGGTCGAGCGTCTGTAGGTCGCGTCGAATGGTAGAGGCCGTCACGCCCAGGGCATCGGCAAGCTCGGGCACCGTTACCGAGCCAGCCTGCTGCACCATCGACACGATCGTATTGAGCCTATCTTCCGCAAGCATCGCTTACTCCTCCTCGGGGTAGACAACTCCCCAATCGGCGCGGAGCTTGGTCATGAGCTCCATCACATCAGAAGCATAATCCAGAAGCTCACGCTTGGAATCGTCGACGGCGACGGCCTGCTCGAGGTCTGCCATCTCGTAGCACAGGGCATAAGCCTCGGTGCCCGCGGCGACCTCCTCACGATGACCGTCCGCGGTCCACACGATCGTCGCGTGATCGGCACGCGGATACTCGTTGACCTCGATATAGCACTTGTCAAAGCTGATGACCGAGCGCTTGGGCTGCTTGGAGTGGAGCGTAAGGCTCACGACGCCCAGCTGCTGCTCGGCATTGCGGCAGACGATGCCGCCTGCAACGTCCACGCCGGTCTCGCAGGTGTTACCCAGAGACACGACCTCGACGGGCTGGCTCGCCATAAACAGGCGCATGACGGACAGGGCGTATACGCCAATATCGAGCATGGCACCGCCGGCGAGGTTGCGATTGTAGAAACGGTTGGTCAGGTCGCCGTACTCCTTGTAGCTACCAAAGTTGAGCTGAGCGAGGTTCATGCGGCCAAACTCGCCGGCATCCATGCGGCGGCGCAGCTCTTGATACAAGGGCATGTGGAGCACCGTGGTAGCGTCCATAAGGACCACGTTGTGTTCGGCGGCAATGGCGCGGGCCTCATCGAGCTCGGCAGAATTTAGGGTAATGGCCTTTTCGCAGAGCACATGCTTGCCGGCGGCCAGCGCAGCACGCAGATAGGTGATATGCGTGTTGTGCGGCGTGGTGATATAGACGGCGTCGATGTCCGGATCGGCGTAGAGGTCCTCAACCGTCTCGTACACCTTCTCGACGCCATACTGCTCGGCAAAAGCCTGGGCTTTGGAAAGCGTACGGTTGGCGACACCCGCGAGCTTGCGGCCGGCCAGCCCGAGGGACTGGGCCATTTGGTTGGCGATAACACCGCACCCGATCACTGCCCAGCGAAGCTCGGGAGCCGTAAAGATGTCGTTTGGGAACGGCTGATTCTGGACCGAGGCAAACGCCGCCTTTGCGGCTGCCTCGGCGTCGAGCGGAGCCTGTTTGGAATCTGCCATGATGTGCCTCCTGAGTCATCGGAAGTCCTTCATTTCTAACAACCCTATAGTCGCACAATTGCGCGCGTATCTGCTCGTGTTTGCGTATTTATTTGCTTATCGGTCATTATTTAGCCATAGTTGGCAGATGTTTGCGCAGTTATGCGCATTTTCGCGCAAAACTATGCGCATGAATGTGCATGCGACGATCCTTGTGAAGCATAAAGAGGCGGAACACCAAAGCCCTAAAGAACAGAGTAGGCCGTGATACTCCACCCCTCTGAGGGCATCAGACATCAAAGGACCGTCCCAAACTGCCAGCAAAAAGGGAACGTCCCTATGTGCCGGCACCTAGAGACAGTCCCTATGTGCCGCTTTCGTTGAAGCCTATCCCAGATGACCAGATAAACAAATCTAAAGACAGTCCCCATCGACTGGTCGTTTAAGAACGTCCCCAACGACTACTCATTTAAGTCTGTCCCCAATGAGTAGGAATAGAAAAAGGCCCGTGTGCCGTGGGGCATCCGGGCCTTTGCTAGCAACTTGATGTTGCGGGCAGCTTAGAACTTGTGGCCGCACTTCTTGCAGACGCGCAGCTTGTTCTTGCCGTCCTTCTCGTGACCGACGCGGGTAACCTTACCGCACTCGGGGCAAACGAGATTGACGTTGGAGGCATCGATGGGAGCCTCCTGCGAAACGATGCCGCCCTGCTGGTTGGCAGCGTTGGGCTTGACGGCCTTCTTGACGACCGAAACGCCCTCGACAACGACCTTGATCTCGGCGGGGAGAGCACGCAGGATAACGCCCTGCTTGCCGCGATCCTTACCAGAGAGAACCTGGACCTTATCGCCCTTCTTGATATACATATATCTCCCCTAACTACAGGGTCTCGGGAGCGAGCGAGACGATCTTCATGTACTTCTTGTCACGAAGCTCGCGAGCGACGGGCCCGAAGATACGGGTGCCGACGGGCGAACCATCGTTGTTGATGACAACGCAAGCGTTCTCATCAAAGCGAATGTAGGAGCCATCCTTGCGGCGGATCTCCTTAACGGTGCGAACGACGACGCAACGGACAACGTCCTTCTTCTTGACGTTGGCGCCAGGGGTAGCCTCCTGGACAGCACCGATGAACACATCGCCGATGCCTGCATAACGACGCTTGGAACCGCCAAGCACCTTGATGCAGCGAATCTTGCGAGCGCCGGAGTTGTCGGCGACGTTCAGCATGGTTTGCATCTGAATCATGGTAGATGTTCCTCCGAACTAAGAACCGAAGAGAGGTGCGCAGCCTTTATACGGCCCGTGGTATGCAAGCCAGGCATACGCACATCTTCGGAAACGTACAAGTCGTAAGAGCGACTGCTTATTTAGCGCGCTCGACGACCTCGATGAGGCGCCAACGCTTCATCTTGGACATAGGACGGGTCTCCATAACGCGGACGGTATCGCCCACGCCAGCCGTGCACTCCTCGTCGTGAGCGTGCAGCTTCTTGGAGCTGGTCATCATCTTGCCGTACTTGGGGTGACGCTTGCGCTCGGTGATGGTGACAACAATGGTCTTGGCACCGGAGACGGAGGTAACGACACCCGTACGGACCTTACGCGAGTTACGCGAATCAGTCATGTTCTCTCCTTAGGTCCTACTCGGCGACAGCGGACTTCTCCGCTGCGATCTCGCGGGCGCGCTGCTCCGTGAGGACGCGAGCGATGTCCTTCTTCACGGTGTTGACGCGAGCGGTGTTGTCCAGCTGGCTGGTGGCCATCTGGAAACGAAGGTTAAAGAGCTCGGCGCGCATTTCCTTCAGCTTCTCAACGAGCTGAGCGTCCGAGAGCTCACGAATCTCTGCGGGCTTCATTAGTTCTCCTCCTTGGCGGCGGCGGCGTCCTCAGCAGCCCACTTGGCCTCGAGAGCGGCCTCCTCAGCCATCTCCTTCTCGATGCGCTGCTCAGCGTTCTTAGCAGCAACAATCTTGGTCTTGATGGGGAGCTTGTGCTGCGCAAGACGCAGAGCCTCGCGAGCGACCTCCTCGGGAACACCCTTGACCTCGAACATGATGCGGCCGGGCTTGACGACGGCCACCCACTCCTCGGGATTACCCTTACCAGAACCCATGCGAGTCTCGGCGGGCTTCTTGGTGATGGGCTTATCGGGGAAGATCGTGATGTAGACACGACCGCCACGCTTCATGTAGCGGGTCATGGCAATACGAGCGGCCTCGATCTGACGGTTGGTGATCCAATGGGCCTCGAGAGCCTGGATACCAAACTCGCCGAAATGCAGCTCGGTATTACCCTTGGCCTGGCCCTTCATGGAGCCACGCTGCACCTTGCGGTGAAGAATACGCTTAGGGGCAAGCACTACTGACCCCTCCTCTCGGAGTTACGACGACGAGGACGGGAAGAGCCCTCGAGTGCAGGGTTGGGAACAGGCTGGCCCGGGAGCTTCTCGCCCAGGTAGATCCAGACCTTCACGCCGCAAGCGCCCATGGTGGTGCTGGCGACAGCCGTGCCGTAGTCGATCTTGGCACGGAGGGTGTGCAGAGGCACGCGACCCTCGCGGTACCACTCACGACGGCCCATCTCGGCACCGCCGAGACGACCGGAGCACTGGATACGGATGCCCTTAGCGCCGGCCTTGCGGGCGGACTGGACAGCCTTGCGCATAGCGCGACGGAAGGCAACGCGGCCCTCGAGCTGCTCGGCGATAGACTGAGCAACGAGGTTGGCGTCGAGCTCGGGGCGCTTGATCTCGACAACGTCGACGGAGAGCTGGCCCTTGGAGACGCCAGCGACCTTCTCGAGCTCGGTGCGGAGGGTATCGATCTCGGCACCCTTCTTACCGATGACAACGCCGGGGCGAGCAGTGAGGATGATGACCTTCACCTTGTCGCCAGCGCGCTCGATCTCGACGCGGGAGACAGCTGCGCGGGAAAGACGCTTCTCGAGGTACTTGCGGATCTCGAGATCGTTACCGAGGGTCTTAGCGTAATCCTTCTCTGCGAACCAGCGGGAGCGCCAGTTCTCGGTGATGCCAAGACGGAAGCCGGTGGGGTAGACTTTCTGACCCATACAGCTTTACGCCTCCTTTCGAGGAGCAACGACGACGGTGATGTGGGAAGTACGCTTCAGAATGCGAGAAGCGGAACCCTTGGCGCGGGGACGGATGCGCTTAAGCGTCGGACCCTCGTCAACATAGGCAGCGGCGACAACCAGGTTGTCGGCACGCAGACCGTTGTTGTTCTCGGCGTTCGCAACGGCGGAACGGAGAACCTTCTCGACATCCACGGCGACGGCGCGGTCGCAGAAGTGGAGGATGTCGAAGGCCTGAGCGACAGGCTTGCGGCGGATCAGATCGACCACCAGGCGGGCCTTGCTGGGGGAAACACGCACGTACTTAGCGACGGCGCGAACCTCGGTGGCCTCAGTTTCAATAGACTTAGTTGCCATTTACGGTTAACCCCCTATTTGGCCTTGTGGCCACGGAACGTACGAGTCGGCGCGAACTCGCCGAGCTTGTGACCAACCATGGACTCGGTAACATACACGGGCACATGCTTGCGGCCGTCGTGGACGGCGATGGTGTGACCAACCATCTCGGGGAAGATGGTGGACGCGCGGGACCAGGTCTTCACGACGTCCTTCTTGCCAGCCTCGTTCATCGCGGTGATACGCGAGAGAAGGCGAGTCTCCACGAACGGGCCCTTTTTGAGACTTCTGCTCATAAGTGCTTTCTCCTAAAACTCGGTATCCGAAATTACTTCTTACGGCGACGAATGATGTGCTGGTTCGAGACCTTCTTCTTCTTGCGCGTACGAAGGCCCTTCGTCGGCTTACCCCAGGGGGTAACGGAGGGACGACCAGAGGTGTGGTTCTTGCCCTCGCCACCGCCGTGCGGGTGGTCGACAGGGTTCATGACGGTACCGCGGACGGTCGGGCGCACGTTCATGTGACGCTTACGGCCGGCCTTGCCGATGACGATGTTGGAGTGATCGGCGTTGCCGACCTCACCGACGGTGGCGCGGCAGGTAACGAGGATGCGGCGCATCTCGGAGGAAGGCATACGGACGATAGCGTACTTGCCCTCCTTACCCATCAGCTGGCAGGAGTTACCGGCGGAACGGGCGATAGCAGCGCCCTTGCCCGGCTGGAACTCGACGGCGTGGATGAGCGTACCGACGGGGATGTCGGCGAGGGGCAGAGCGTTGCCCGGCTTGATGTCGGCGTCAGAACCGGACATGATGGTCTGACCGACCTCGAGGCCCTTGGGGGCCAGGATGTAGCGCTTCTCACCGTCAGCGTAGTGCAGCAGAGCGATGCGAGCGGAACGGTTCGGATCGTACTCGATCGTGGCAACCTTGGCGGGCACGCCGTCCTTGTTGCGCTTGAAGTCGATCACGCGGTAACGACGCTTCACGCCGCCGCCCTGGTGGCGGGTGGTGATGCGGCCGTTGTTGTTACGACCGGCCTTCTTGGGCAGGGGCTCGAGAAGAGACTTCTCGGGCTTGGTGCAGGTGA
Source organism: Collinsella aerofaciens (assembly GCF_015556945.1). Classification (GTDB taxonomy): domain Bacteria; phylum Actinomycetota; class Coriobacteriia; order Coriobacteriales; family Coriobacteriaceae; genus Collinsella; species Collinsella aerofaciens_AO. The sequence continues at coordinate 10,773 of NZ_JADNNH010000028.1, forward strand.
TCTCGGAGAAGTCGGAGATCGTCTGCCAACGCCTACCAGCGGAGGTCGGCTTAAGGTGCTTTACAGCCATTACAATCCCTTTCAATAGGAATCCGTTAGCCATCGCAGACAGGGATACGAGGTTCTGCCTCGGGTGCGATGACACCGGACGTATACACGGTTCCGGGCGTGTCCATTTTATACGCCCAAAACCTTGAGCTCTCGCCTCCCCTATTTGGGAGGCATGAGCTCACTCAACAGCAGCGAGTCTTAGGCCTGGTTGCCAAAGACCTCGATGGTGTCGCCCTCGGCCAGCGTGACGATGGCCTTCTTCCAAGAACGGGTCTTGCCGGCGACATAGCGCACGCGCTTGGTCTTGGGCTTGACCGTCAGGGTGTTCACGCGAACGACCTTGACGCCGAAGATCTCCTCGACAGCGTCCTTGATCTGATACTTGTTAGCATCCTTGGCGACCTCGAACGTGTACTTGTTCAGCTCCATGCCGGAGAAGGAACGCTCGGACACGATCGGACGGATGATGATCTCGTGGGCGGTCATTTATGCAAGCACCTCCCCGAAGTGAGCGGCGATGTCGGCGGCCATCAGCACGGCGTTGTTGTTGACGAGATCGTAGGTGTTGGCCTCGTCGGCAGTGATGATGAACGTCTTGGGAATGTTGCGGAACGACAGGTAAGCATTGACGTCCTCATCGCGAACGATGATGGTCAGACGCTTGCCCTCAAGGCCGAGAGCCTTGAGCATGGCGACAGCAGCCTTGGTGGAAGGCTTCTCGAAGCCGTAGTCGTCGACGAGCACGAGCTCGCCATCGGCCAGCTTGGCGGACAGCGCAGAGCGCATAGCCAGCTTGACCTCCTTGTTGTTCATACGCTTGGCGTAGGAACGGGGCTTGGGGGCGAAGACGACGCCACCGTGACGCCACTGGGCAGCACGGATGGAACCCTGGCGGGCACGGCCGGTGCCCTTCTGACGCCAAGGCTTTTTGCCGCCACCGGAAACCTCAGAGCGGCCCTTAGCGGACTGGGTGCCCTGACGCCAAGAGGCCATCTGGCACTTGACGATGTGGTGCATAACGTGGATGTTCGGCTCGATGCCGTACACCTCAGCGGCGAGCTCGGCCTCGGCGACCTTCTTGCCCTCGCTGTTCTTAACTTCAAACTTTGCCATTTAAGTGTTCTCCTTGGTATGACGCTGGGCTAAATGGGCTGGGCCCTTAGGCCATACGGATGGCGACGAGACCATTCTTGGCACCCGGGACAGCGCCCTTGACCAAGATGAGGTTCTGCTCGGCATCGATGCGGACAACGGAAAGGTTCTTGACGGTAACGCGCTCGTTACCCATGTGACCGGCCATCTTGACGCCCTTGAGGACGCGCGCAGGATAGGCGCACTGACCGATAGAACCGGGGTGACGCTGGAAGTGAGAACCATGCGTCATAGGACCGCGGCGCTGACCCCAGCGCTTGATGCGACCCTGGAAGCCCTTACCCTTGGAGGTACCGATGACGTCGACCTTCTCGACATCAGCGAAATCAGCGACGGTGACGACCTCGCCGACCTTGTGCTCCTCGCCGTTCTCGACGCGGACCTCACGAAGGAAGCGGACAGGCTCGACGCCAGCCTTGGCGAAGTGACCAGCCATGGGCTTGTTCACGTTCTTGGCCTTGATGTCGCCGAAACCGATCTGGACGGCGTCATAGCCGTCGGTTGCCTGAGTTTTAACCTGCGAGACAGCGCAGGGGCCAGCCTGGATGACCGTGACGGGAACGACGTTGTCGTCCTCGTCCCAAACCTGGGTCATGCCAATCTTGCGGCCGAGAATCATGCTGATCAAGATATGATCCCAACTCTCGCGTGGTCTTGGGACAATGCGTACACCACCGAGCGTACGCCCCTAGAGGACCACTACTTACACGACGTGCTCCCCAACCTTGTATTTCGCCCGGACTACCTGACAACCCTATTAAGCAGGCATTTTGTCCAGCCAGAATACTCCCCTGGTTACACACAGCTGTTTAGTATACACGGCTGCGGGCGTATCCATCGAGATTCATATTTCACTCACATTGTTTACGCAGGTAAAGTGCGTGGCACGTCTCCCGAGCTTTGGCGGAGGGGCGGGGCCGAGAGTAGTTAAGGTTGCTGCTCTACAGTCCTGCTCACGACGGAGAGCACATTAAGTGCTCTCCTGTTCGTGCGGAACTCGCGACAACCTTAACTACTCTCGGCCCCGCCCCTCCGCCAAAGCTCGGGAGACGACACGTTGATGTCTGCTTAACTCTGCTCGCTCTGGCTAATGACTTTGTTGGGGGTCCACTATTTGCTGAAGGGTAAACTTGCATTGCATTGGCTCGCCTTCTGCTTGTGGCTTTGCCTCTTCAAAATCGAAGATCATGATGGCGCAGTTGGGGAGTTTTGATGGGAGCTCGAAGCCCTCTGGGGCTGCAGCCTTGATGAATTGGCGGCTGGCGCTGCCGTGGCTTACTGCTAGGAGGGTTTCGATGCCCTCGGAGCCCATGAGATTGGTGAGGGCGCCTACCATGCGTTCTTGCAGTGCGCGGCTTCCTTCTCCTCCGAAGGGGACCAGGTCCTCGCCCGGATCCCAAACGTCGGTGGGCAGGGCGTCGTGGGGGCCTTCTTCGAAGGTGCCGTAGCTGCGCTCGATAATGCCTTCGCAGGGCTCGGCTGCTGCGTCCGGGCCGAGGAGCTCGCATGCGACGAGCTGAGCTGTGTCCATGGCTCGGCCTAAGGGTGATGAGACTACTTTGTCGGGGACGACGCCATGGACCTTGAGCCATGCGGCGGCTGTCTGTGCCTGTTGACGACCCAAATTGGTGAGCGGTGAATCGCAGCGTCCCTGGACGAGCTTTTTGACGTTGAATTCCGTCTGGCCGTGGCGGAGTAGGTATAGGCGCTTCATGCTCTCCCCTTCTGCATAACTTGCTTTGCCGGCACAGCTCTACTCGTGGGTATGGCCGACGTAGTCTTCGTCGATCGTAATCTTGGCAATCGACTTGGGATATTCCGATTCGACCCGTTGTGCCAGCGCGTGCTTTACGTCTTCGGCACTCATCTGCAGATCCGAGGGACGCACGCAGTCAAAGATCACGTTGGTGTGCGTGGGACCCGGAACACAGCGCAGGTCATGAATCGAGAGGCGGCTATCGATCTCCTGAGCCATTGCGTTGATGCGCAGGCGCATGCTCGCCACCTTAGGGTCGTCGGTCACGATGGGGTCGTAATGGAGCGTGACAATCATGCCGTCCTCGTCCCTAAACGACTGCTCGATGTTATCGAGCGTGTCGTGACTTTCCAGCGGGCTGGCCTCGGCCGCCATCTCGGCATGCGCACTTGCAAACTTCCTGCCCGGGCCGTAGTCGTGAACCATCAAATCGTGAACGCCCAAAACGCCGGGATAGCTCATGATCTTGTCTCGAATGTGCTTGACCAGCTTAGGATCGGGCGACTGGCCCAAAAGCGGGCTCACCGTATCCTGGATGAGTTCAAAACCGCTCCAGCCAATATAGGCGCCAACGGCAAGGCCAACCCATGCGTCAAGATTGATGTGCGTCACCTGCGAAACAATCGCACATGCCAGCACGGCGCCTGTGGCAAGGACATCGTTCTTGGAATCCTGCGCGGTCGCATGCAGCGTCTCGGACTCAATGCGATCGCCGAGCTTTTGGTTGAGGGCCGCCATCCAGAGCTTTACGACCATCGAAAGTGCCAGGACTGCCACCAGGGCAAGCGAGAACTCGACAGGTTCGGGGTGGATGATGCGCTCAACCGAGGACTTCACCAGCTCAACGCCGATCAGCAGCACGAGCGCCGCCACGACCAGACCCGAGAGATACTCGTAGCGGCCATGTCCGTAAGGATGCTCGGGGTCCGCCGGCTTGCTCGCAAGTTTAAAGCCCAGCACGCTCACAATGTTTGAGCTGGCATCGGACAGGTTGTTCATGGCATCCGCCACAATCGAAACCGATCCCGACAGCACGCCAATTGCGCCCTTCGCAGCGCATAGTGCCACATTGGCGAGAATACACACCACGCCCGTCAACGTGCCCACACGCGCACGGTCGCCCTGCGCACGCTTAACAATCCACTCGACCATCTACATCCGCCCCCACGGTGCTATCTATATATCTATTGCTCAAACGGATTGTAGTGTAGCCACTTTGCCCCACAGATACAAAAAGGCCGCAACCCACACGGGCCACGACCTTGGAATGTGGCAAAGAAATCGTCCTTGTGTCGCACAGGTTTACGCGCTTACTTCGGCCACGCTCTTCGAGGTTTCGGGTGAATCGGCTCCGTCTTCTGCCGCCTGCCCCTTCGCCGGCACCACGCCAAAGCAGTAGCTCAATGCCGCAGACACCGCAAATGCCACACCGCCGGCAGCACAGCACCATAGCAGGTTCGAGATGCCGCCCGTGGCAAAGCCAATGACCATAAGGACATTCGTCATGCCGATGGTATAGGCCGTAACGTGGCCCACGGCCGCAACAAGGCCTCCGACGGCGCCGCCAATGGCCATGCACGTCAGGCACCTGCCATATTTAAAGCCGCAACCGTACAGCGCCGGCTCGCTTACGCCGCCAAGAACACCCGAGATTGAGTAGCCCAGCATGAGCGCCTTCTCGTCCTTATCCGCAACGCGGAGCGACGCGCCAAAAGGCATGCCCCAAACGGCGAACGTCGCCATCGTCGCGGCAATCAGGATGCACGAATCCGTTCCCACACTCATAAACTGCGCGTACGCAAGCGATAGAACGACGTTGCTGACGCCCGCTATCTTTAGGAACTCCCAGCCCGCGGCAAGCCCCATGAGCGTGAGCAGCGACACGATGCCACCGGAATTGCCAAGCATAAACATAAGCTGGCCCAACAGCATGCCCAGATAGCTGCCCGCCGGTGCCGTAATACACAGCGAAACCGGAACCATGACAAGCATGGTCGCAAACGGAACAAACGAAAACGCCACGGCCCTAGGGATAACGCGCTTAAAGAAACACTCCACTCGCCATAGCACGGGCACCGAGATGAGAACCGGGATAACAGTCGTCGTGTAATCGTTGACCGGCGCGGGAAGCAGACCATACACGGAAGTCATCGATGCCCCCGTCGTCGATGCGGCATCGACGAGCTTAAGCAGATCGGGCGCAATCAATACGCCGCCCAGCATCATGCCCAGTTGCTCCGAGCAACCGAGCTGGCGGGCGGCCGCCCAACCAAGATAAACGGGCAAAAAGTAGTAGCCGGCGTTATAGAGCCAACTGTAGAACAGGCGATAGATTTCGGAATCGGCAGACCACAGGCCCAGCATGCCTTCGCCCATAATGACAGCGACGGTGCGGAACAACGCCGCGCAGACAATAAACGGCAGCGCCGACATCATGCTTTTGGACAGATAGTCCACCACGGCCATGGCGTTTGATGAAACCGACGTTGTAAACGAGGTGTTAGAAACTTGTAGCATGGAACGCCTTTCCCAATATGACATGCGGGCTGTCCCTTTGTCACATCGTGCGGTATCGACCGATTGCGCGGTACTTTTCGTAGCGGAGGTTTGTGAGGGTCGCGTCGTCGAGCTGCCCAAGCGTATCGAAGGCATCAAATGCCGAGGACATGACGGCACCGGCGATCTCCTCATGCGACAGGCCCTTATCGTCAACAATGCCGTCGATGATGCCGAGCGCCAGCAGATCGGGGGCCGTGAGCTTAAGCGCCTCGGCGGCCTCATCCGCACGCTCGGTATCCTTCCACAGAATCGACGCACAGGCCTCGGGGCTCACAACCGAATAGGCCGAGCTCGAGAGCATCAGGATGCGGTCGGCCACGGACAGCGCCAGCGCGCCACCAGAGCCGCCCTCGCCTGTCACCACCGAGACAATCGGTGTCTTAAGGCCGCTCATCTCCATGAGATTCTGGGCAATCGCCTCGCCCTGGCCGCGCTCCTCGGCACCGATGCCGCAAAACGCGCCCGAAGTATCGACCAGGCACAGAACCGGTCGACCAAACTTTTCGGCCTGGCGCATCAGGCGACGCGCTTTACGGTAGCCCTCGGGATGCGCCATGCCAAAGTTGCGGCGCATACGCTCTTTGGTCGTGGTGCCGCGCTCGATGGCGATAACCGTCACAGGACGTCCGTCTTTCCAGCCAATGCCACCCACCACGGCGGCGTCGTCGCCAAAGTAACGGTCGCCGTGCAGCTCCACAAATCCATCTAGGCCCAGCGAGATTATCTCACCCGCCGTGGCGCGATCTGCCGAGCGGGTCTGCTTGACAATCTCGAGCGCGGTTTTTGGCGCCGCCGTGCGCTTGAACAAGTGCCCCGGCCTTTTGCCGCGGCGACCCGTATGCACGATTTCATGCGGTGCCCCCAGGCCGGGCGCGTGCCCTTCGTGCAGCGCCAGCAGCTCGCCTACCGTGAGCGCAATCTCGCCACGCGGAACAACGGCATCGCAAAAGCCGTGCTCCATCAAAAACTCGGAGCGCTGGAATCCCTTGGGCAGTCGCTTGTGCATGTTCTGCTCGATCACGCGCGGGCCGGCAAATGCCGTCAGGGCATCGGGCTCGGCCAGGATAATGTCACCCTCCATGGCAAAGCTCGCGGTTACACCTCCGGTCGTGGGGTCGGTGAGCACCGTGATATACAGGCCGCCCGCCTCGCTGTGGCGCCTAACCGCCGCAGAAATCTTGGCCATCTGCATAAGCGAGGTCACGCCCTCTTGCATGCGCGCACCGCCCGAAACGGTAAAGCCGACAACTGGCAATCCCAGCTCGGTCGCACGCTCAAATGCGCGACAGATCTTCTCGCCCACCACGGAGCCCATCGAGCCCATCATAAAGTTAGCGTCCATAAAGAAGAGCGCCGTATCGCAACCGCAGATTTTGCCCCTGCCGCACACAACGGCATCGCGCTCGCCCGAACGCTCGCTCACGCTCTTGAGCTTATCGGCATAGCCGGGAAACGAGAGGAAGTCCTCCGACGCCAGATTGGCATCCCATTCCTCAAACGTGCCCTCGTCGACCGTCATGCGCATGCGCGCGCGACCGCTCACGCGAAAGTGTTTGCCGCAACGGGGGCAGACCTCGAGGTTGTCGTGTAGGCGTGCCTCATCGATCACACGGCGGCACTCCGGGCACTTGATAAACACGTGGCGCGCGGGAAGCGCGGCGCACGACTCGGTTATCGGCCCCTCAAGGACATTGACCGTCTTCGCTTTTCTATTCATCAGCATAGAGATGCCCCATCAGATCGGTGTGATACATGCCCGACAAGAACTCGTCGTTTGCCAGCACGTCGAGCTGAAGCTCGCTGTTTTCGCTCACGCCCTCAATCACGAGCTCGCCCAGGGCCGAGCGCATCTTGCGAATGGCGCCGTCACGCGTGGGCGCACACACGATGAGCTTGCCGAGCATGGAGTCGTAGTACGGCGGAACTGTCGCACCGGTAAACATGGCGGAATCCCAGCGCACGCGCGGACCACCCGGCACACGCAACGCGGTGACCGTTCCGCATGACGGCAGAAAGTCCGGCGTCTCGGCATTGATGCGGCACTCCATGGCGTGGTTGCGGACCGGCATGTCCTCCTGCTCAAAGGGCAGAGGCTGGCCGGCTGCCACGCGCAGCTGCCATTTGACCAGGTCGGTATCGGTCACAAACTCCGTAACCGGATGCTCCACCTGCAAGCGCGTGTTCATTTCCATAAAGTAGAAATTGCCGTCGTCCGAATACAGGAACTCGATGGTACCGGCTCCTTCGTAGCCAACGGCACGAGCCAGGTCGCGTGCCGCCTTGTGCATGCGAGCACGAATGCCGTCGTGTCCGTCGAGGCACGGCGCGGGGCTCTCCTCGATCAGCTTTTGGTTGCGACGCTGCACCGAGCACTCGCGCTCGCCGAGCGAAAACACATGGCCCTGCTTATCGGCCATAATCTGCACCTCAACGTGGTGCGCCGGCGCGACGAACTTCTCCATGTAGCACTCGCCGTCGCCAAAAACGGCCTCGCCCTCGGCACGCGCCTCGATGAACGCCTTTGCCGCATCTTTCACGCGCTCGACCTTGCGAATGCCGCGACCGCCGCCACCTGCACGCGCCTTGATGAGCACGGGGCAGCCGATGCGCTCGGCCTCGGCCGTCGCCTCCTCGGGGCTTTTGAGCAAATCGCAGCCCGGAACGATGGGCACGCCCGCCGCGGCAGCCGTTCGGCGTGCGGCGTCCTTGTCGCCCATGCTGTCGATGACCTCGGCCGAGGGACCAACAAACGCCAGGCCATACTTGTCGCAGTCGCGCACGAAGCTCGCCTTCTCGGAGAAAAAGCCATAGCCGGGATGAATTGCCTTAGCTCCTGACTTTACGGCACAGGTGAGCACGGCATCGTCGTTGAGGTAGCTCTCGGCAAGACGCGGGCCGCCGATGCAATACGCCTCGTCGGCAAGCTGCACGTGCAACGCGTCCGCATCGGCCGTGGAATAAACGGCGACGGTCTTGATGCCCATATCGCGGCACGCGCGGATAACACGGACCGCGACTTCGCCGCGGTTGGCGATGAGCACTTTGTCGAACATGAAGACTTCCCTACTTTTCGTGCATGAGTGCAAAAGACATATCGGCGCGACAGCAAACCTCACCGTTGACGCTCGCAGTACCCGTCGCAAAGCGGAACGGCCCGCGCGCACGCGTGATAGAGCACACTAGATCCACCGTGTCGCCCGGGCGCACCGGACGCTTAAAGCGCACCTTGTCCAGACTCGTGTAGAACGGCGTCGCGCCGCGCGCCTCCTCATCGCCCATCAGCAGCACGCAGCAGTTCTGGGCGAGCATCTCGCACTGAATCACGCCGGGGACGACCGGGTTTCCCGGAAAATGCCCCTGCAAAAAGTACTCGTCGCCCGTAATCGTGATCTTGCCGTGGGCCTCGTCGCCCACCAGCTCGGCCTCGTCGAGCAAAAGCATCGGCTCGCGATGCGGTAACAGCTTCTTGAGCTCTTCTTTATTCATGGATATCACCTATCCGATCCTCATGAGGCAGCTGCCAAACTCCACGAGGTCGCCGTCGGCCACGCAGATCTCGAGCACCTCGCCATCCGCCTCGGCCGTCACCTCGTTGAGAACCTTCATGGCCTCGATGATGCAGAGGGTCTCGCCGGCCTTGACCCTGGAGCCCACGCGCACAAACGGCTCGTCGCCCGGCGCCGGGGCAGCATAGAAAACGCCCACCATAGGAGCGGTCACCTCGGTGCCCTTGGGCTCCGGCGCGGCGGCAGGTGTCTGCGCGGCGGGTTCCGGTGCGGCAGGCGCGACTGTGGGAGCTGCAACTGGAGCGGCCATGGCACCCGGCATAGGCATGGGCACGGCAGCCGGCTGCGCTGCACTCGCGCGCTCGAGCTCGACCGCGGTGCCATCGGGCTCCTCAACACGCACGCGCGTGAGGCCGCGGTCCTCCATCACATCGGCTATCTCGGCAAGTCTTTTGGAATCCATGCTCTAGCTCCTCGTATATCTACGCAACGCGATGGCGGCGTTGTGCCCGCCAAAGCCCAGGTTGGTCGAAAGCGCCCAGGTAAGGTCGGCGCGAACCGCGCGATTGGGCGTGTAATCAAGATCGCAGGCGGGATCGGGTGTGTGGTAGTTAATGGTCGGCGGCACCACGCCCTGCTCGAGCGCCATGGCGCAGGCCATGACCTCGATGGCACCCGTGGCACCGATCATGTGGCCGGTCATCGACTTAGTCGACGAGACGTGCGCGGCGCGCGCCGCGTCCTCGCCGAGCGCACGCTTAATGCCCGCCGTCTCGGACGAATCGTTGAGCTTGGTCGATGTGCCGTGAGCATTGATGTAGAGACCCTCGGAAGGCCTGACGTCGCCCTCGGTCACCGCCAGCGATATCGCGCGGGCAATGCCGGCAGCCTCGGGATCAGGACTCGTGATGTGATAGGCATCATCGGTGTTGCCGTAGCCCACGACCTCGGCATAAATGTGCGCACCGCGCGCCTGCGCATGTTCCATGCTCTCGAGCACGAGCACGCAGGCGCCCTCGCCCATCACAAAGCCGTCGCGGTCTGCATCGAACGGACGGCAGGCCGTCGCGGGATCGGGGTTGGTGGTCAATGCACGGCAGGACGTAAAGCCCGCAACGGCATCGGGGATAATTGCAGCCTCGGCGCCGCCCGCGAGGATCGCGTCGGCATAGCCGTGCTTGATGGCGCGGAACGCCTCGCCCACCGCATGGGCCGAGGTTGCGCACGCGGTCACCACGGGCAGGGTCGGGCCCTTTGCCTTGTGGCGGATTGCGATATTGCCCGATGCCATGTTGGGGATCATCATCGCAATCATATAGGGCGATGCGCGGCGAGGCCCCCGATTGGCAATCGTGTGGACGTTGTCGACGAGTGTCTGTATGCCGCCCACGCCTGAACCCACGTAGACGCCCAGGCGCTCGCGATCGATGACGCCTTCGACATCAAAGCCCGCATCGTGCATGGCCTCGTCCGAAGCCGCCATCGCAAACTGAACGCAGGGGTCCAGGTGCTTGGCGTCACGCTTGCCAAAGTACTCGTTGCCGTCAAAACCCTTGACCTCGGCCGCCACCTTAACGGCAAACGCATCGGTATCGAAGTGCGTGATCGGGCCGATGCCGCACGTGCCGGCGCACATGGCCGCCCAGGTAGCAAGCGCCGTGTTACCGAGCGGCGATACGGCACCGATACCGGTGATTGCAACTCTCTGTTCCATCTTGGTCTCCTCATCCAAGCCGTTGTTCGGCCCTGGTTTCTACATCGCCATTCCGCCGTCGACGCGCACGACCTCGCCCGTAATGTAGGCAGCCGCATCACTCGCCAAAAAGCGCACCACGCCGGCCACTTCCTCGGGGCGCGCCATGCGCTTTAGGGGAATCTGTTCCTCGCACGCCGCACGCACCTTATCCGATAGCTTTGCCGTCATATCGGTCTCGACAAACCCGGGTGCGACCGCGTTCACTCGTACGCCGCGGGGCGCAAGCTCGCGCGCTACCGCCTTGGTCAGGCCGATGACGCCCGCTTTGGAGGCAGCGTAGTTGGCCTGCCCGGCATTGCCCATCAGGCCCACGACCGAGCTCATGTTGATGACGCAACCGCCGCGCTGGCGCATAAAGGTCTTGGTGAGCGCGCGCGTCATATTGAACGTGCCCTTGAGATTGACATCGAGCACGCGGTCGAAGGCATCGTCGCCCATACGCATGAGCAAGCCGTCGCGCGTGATGCCGGCGTTGTTGACGAGCGCCCAAATGGAGCCAAAGTCGTTGAGGACCGTCTCCATGCAAGTGTTGACGGCGGCTGGGTCGGCCACGTCACATTGATATGCGCGCGCCGTGGCGCCAGCCGCCTCACAGGCTTCGCACGTCTCGCGCGCCGCATCGACGCTGCCGGCATAGACGACGGCGATATCAAAACCGTCCTCCGCCAAGCCCACGGCACAAGCGCGACCGATGCCGCGCGAGCCGCCCGTGACCAGCGCCACGCGGCGCGATCCGTCGCGCTCGAGCGCGCCGTTGTTCAAGTTGCCCATGTCGTTCCTTTCGGGTTACAGCCCTGTGGGCTATGCGAGCTCGTCGGCAATAGCTGCGACCTGCTCGGCCGTTTCGCACGAATACACGCGAACGTCGCTCAACGTACGCTTGACCAAGCCCGACAGCGTTTTGCCGGGGCCGACCTCAATAAACGTGTCGATGCCTTGATCCTGCAGAGCATGCAGCGTGTCGACCCAGCGCACGGCATGACTCACCTGGTTGGCCAGCACCTCCGATGCCGCCTGCGGGTCGGCCGGATAAGGCGCCGCCGTCATATTTGCCATAACAGGAATGAGCAACGGGAACGGCGCGTGACCGGCCTCGATATATGCAGCAAGGCCACAGGTCGCCTCGGCCATATAGGGGCTATGGAATGCACCCGACACCGCGACCTTCATGGCACGACCGCCAGCCTCTTTTACCAGGACGTCGAGGGTTTGCAACGCATCGGGCGCTCCGGCCACAACCGTCTGCTGGGGGCTGTTGTAGTTGACCGGCCAGCAGTCCTCGCCGGCCTGTTTTGCCAAGCCCTCGACCTGCGCCGCATCGAGCTTGATGACTGCGCGCATGCCGCCCGGATGGCGCTCAGCCACCGTGGCCATAAGCGCCGCGCGCTCGCACACAAGCTCAAAGCCCGCTCGCGTATCGAACGCCCCCGCAAAGGTGAGTGCAGCGACCTCGCCCAGCGAGAATCCCGCACAAGCGGCAGGCACCACGCCGCGCTCGCGCAGGGCGACGGCGACAGCCAAGTCGTGCACGAACACGCAAGGCTGCGTGTTCTCGGTCTGCGAGAGCTCCTCCTTGGAGGCGCTCCGGCACTGCTCACTGGTTCCCGGACGCACCTCGTCGGCGATCGCAAACACCTCGGCAGCCGCCGGTGATGCCTCGATGAGGTCGACGCCCATCGCGGGATGCTGGGCACCCTGACCGGCAAACAGAAACGCTACGCTACCCATGCGGACGCACCCTTCAGGACATGCTCGGCGCCATCGACCAGATCGTCGACGATTTCGCGTGCGCTCTGGCGTTCGTTGACCATGCCGGCAATCTGTCCGCACAAATACGAACCCTCTTCGTAATTACCGTCCTTTGCGGCCTTGCGAAGCGCACCTGTGCCTATGGCCCCAAGCTTCTCGGCGCTTGCGCCCGCCGCCTCACTTTTGGCGTAGGCATTGGTGAAGGGGCTCTTGAGCGCACGCACCGGATGTCCCGTCGAACGGCCAGTCGCGCGCGTCGAGGTGTCTCCCGCCTTGAGCACCAGCTCTTTGTATTGCTCGGAGACGGTACACTCATCGGCAACGAGAAAACGCGTGCCCACTTGGACGCCAGCGGCGCCAAGCATAAAGGCGGCCGCCACCCCGCGGCCATCCGCGATACCGCCGGCTGCCACAACGGGGATATCGACCGCGTCGACAACCTGCGGAACGAGCGCCATCGTCGACGTCTCGCCAATATGTCCACCCGATTCGGTGCCTTCGGCAACCACGGCGGTGGCCCCGCGACGCGCCACGAGACGCGCCAGCGCCACCGAGGCAACAACCGGGATGACCTTGATGCCCGCATCGTTCCAGGCCTTCATGTACTTGGTGGGATTGCCGGCACCCGTCACGACGACCGGCACTTGCTCGTCGATCACAACCTGTGCGACCTCGTCGGCAAACGGGCTCATAAGCATGACGTTCACGCCAAAAGGCTTATCCGTCTTGGTGCGCAGCTCGTGAATCTGATCGCGCAGCCAGTTGGCGTCGGCATTCATGGCCGCAATAATGCCCAAGCCGCCCGCCTCGGACACGGCAGATGCCAGCGAGGCGTCGGCAATCCAGGCCATGCCACCCTGGAACACGGGCTTTTCGATGCCGAGCAAATCGCAGAGAGGAGACTTGAGCATCACTACTTCTCCAATGCCGCCTCGACCGTATCGACGAACTCGCCGACCGTCTTGGGGTTCTCCTCGGTATCGAGTTCAATGCCAAACTCGTCCTCGACGGCGACGAGGATCTCGACGGTGCCCAGGCTGTCGAGGCCAATCTCCTCGAGCGTGGACTCGGGCTTCATCTCGACGTCGTCAAGGCCAGCGGTCTCGCGGATAACGTCGCAAACGCGCTCGAAGGTCTTCTGATCTGCCATGGTAGTTCTCCTTTGTTTGTGCCCTAGGGGCGTTTTTATTTCCTATGTGCGACTACTTCCAACGAAGCAGATAGCCACCTATATCCAGGCCGGCGCCAAATCCAACGAGGGCGATGGTGTCGTCCTCATTTAGTGCGTCGGTACGTGCCAGCCGGTCAAGCGCAAAGGGAATGCAGGCGCTCGAAATGTTGCCGGTCTCGCGTAGCGTTCGAACCACGCGCTCGTCTGGCACGCCGAGACGCTTGACCGCCTGACTCAGGATTCGTTCGTTAGCCTGATGGAATACAAAATGATCGATGTCTTCGACCGAAATGCCCGCATCGCTCGCAAGCTTATGGACCGTGTCGCAGATGGCGTTGACGCCGAACTTGAACACGCGGCGACCATTCATGGACAGCACGCTCGCGCTATCTGCGGAATCCTTAAACGGCGAGGTGCCGACCAGACCGGGAACGCGCAACGTCTCGACGTCGGGCGCTGTCGAAAGCTCAACGGCAAGAGGGTTGTCTCCCCCAGCCCCTATGACCGCAGCACCCGCGCCATCGCCAAAGAGCACGCACGTGGCACGGTCGGTCCAATCGAGCGCGCGCGTCATCTGCTCGGCGGCAACGACCAGCACGTGCTTGGCGCGACCGCGGGCGATATAGCCCTCGGCGACATCGAGCGCAAATACGAAGCCGGCACAAGCCGCCGAAACGTCGAAGGCAGGACATGTGGCACCCAGGCGCTCAGCAACGGCGCACGCTTCGGCGGGAACGAGATGATCGCCCGTCGTCGTCGAACAGACGATAAGATCCAGCTGGCTCGCGTCGATTCCGGATACCTGGAGTGCCCGCTCGCTCGCCGCTACGGCAAGGTCGTCGAGTGACTCAGTGGTGCAGACGTGGCGGCTCTTGATACCGGTGCGGGTAAAAATCCACTCATCCGAGGTATCGAGGAACTCGGACAGCTCGTCGTTGGAAACGCTGCGCTCGGGAAGAGCCGAGCCTGTTCCAAGAATCGTGAAACCCATCACTAACCTCCTTTGAGTTGTTGACGTGTTTACATCGACCAAGAGAGGATAGCGCATTTCAGTCATTGTTGACGTGTTAACATTAAATTGTCCAAATGCGACAAAGGCTTCACATTGTGTCTGCCTCACGACACCATTGCGTTATTCACTTATTCATTAAGGAGGTAGCAGCCGCTATGGATGCCCAATTAACGATAGTCGACGTAACCGGATCGACCAACGATGACCTGCTCGAAGCAGGAAAACAAGGAGCGCCGCACGGCACAGGACTTGCCGCCCGGGCTCAGACAGCAGGACGCGGCCGGCGCGGCCACAAGTGGGATTCAACCGCCGGCAACCTATTGCTTTCGATTGTCCTGCGTCCATGCGTTAATCCTGCAAAGTACTCTGGTCTTGCCGCCGTCAGCGGCCTAGCGGTGCTCGAGGCGCTCGAAAATCAGGGTCTTGCAAACGAGATTGGCCTCAAATGGCCCAACGACCTGATCGCGCGAGGACGCAAGCTCGGCGGCATTCTGGTCGAGGCGGCACGCGACAACAAAGGCAGGCCCTTCGCCGTCTGCGGCATTGGCGTCAATGTGAACTACACGCCCCAAGAGGTGCCCGATGGCGGCCTGGCGGCAATTGGCCTCTCGGACCTCAACGAGAATGTTCCCGCCGTCGATGTGTTACTCAAGGAGGTCTATCACACCGTCGTAAACGCTGTGGACGCGTGGGCAGATCTGCTCAACGCCATGGAAGAAGACGCCGGACCGCTCGCGCCCGTCCACGGCGAATATATCGGTCATCTCAATTGGATTGGAGAGCACGTTATCGCCCGTTCCCCTGCCGGTGACGAGCTGGCGCGTGGCATCTTTCAAACGGTCGATGACTTTGGTCGCGCGTGCATCGAGACAGAAGACGACTTGCGATCCTTCCATTTTGAGGAGGCATCGCTGCGCCCCTTGAGCGAATAGGGAGCCGCAGCCACCCGCTCGGCAGCATTACCCAGCAGCCCAAACCCGTCATGCAAAACAAAAGAGCCCCGCTACCGTAATGGCAGCGGGGCTCTGTAAGCTATGAGCGGTATCGCTTAGAGCTTGATGTCGATGTCAACGCCAGCGGGGAGGTCGAGACGCATGAGCGAATCAACGGTGCCCGAGGTGGGGTCGAGGATGTCGATGAGGCGCTTGTGGGTGCGCATCTCGAACTGCTCACGGGAGTCCTTGTTCACGTGCGGCGAGCGGATAACCGTGTACAGGTTGCGCTCGGTGGGCAGGGGGACAGGACCGGAAACGCGAGCGCCGGTCTTCTGAGCGGTCTCGACGATGAGCTTCGCGGACTGATCGACGACCTCGTGATCATAGCCCTTGAGGCGAATGCGGATCTTCTGGGTAGCCAACTTAAACCTCCAAAGAGTGCGAGAGACGTTCTCGCGGATTACGTAACAGGGAGCTCGAAATTAGGCGTTCTTGCTCATGACCTCGTCCACGATGGACTTGGGCGCGGGCTCATAAGAGTCAAACTGCATCGTGTAGGATGCACGGCCCTGGGTCTGGGAGCGAAGGTCGGTAGCGTAACCGAACATCTCGCCCAGCGGCACCTTGGCACGGATGAGCTTGCTGTTCTTGCGATCCTCCATGCCCTCGATCTTGCCGCGGCGACCGGAGAGGTTGCCCATAACGTCGCCCATGTACTGCTCGGGAGTCTCGACCTCGACAGCCATGATCGGCTCGAGCAGCTGCGGGTCGGACTTCTTGAGGGCGTCCTTGATAGCCATGGAACCGGCGATCTTGAAGGCGGCCTCGGAGGAGTCGACCTCGTGGTAAGAACCGTCGAACAGGGTGACCTTAACGTCGAGGACCGGGAAGCCGGCGATAACACCGGTGTTCAGGGCCTCCTGGATGCCCTTGTCGATGGACGGGATGTACTCCTTGGGCACGACGCCGCCGACGATAGCGTTGACGAACTCGTAGCCGAAGCCCTCCTCCATCTTCTCGAGCTTGATGACGGCGTGGCCGTACTGACCGCGACCGCCGGACTGACGGACGAACTTGCCCTCAGCCTTCTCGACGTCGTGACCAGCGGTCTCGCGGTAGGCAACCTGGGGCTTACCAACGTTAGCGTCAACCTTGAACTCGCGGAGCAGACGGTCGACGATGATCTCGAGGTGCAGCTCGCCCATGCCGGCGATGATGGTCTGGCCGGTCTCGTGGTTGGTGGACACCTGGAAGGTCGGGTCCTCCTCGGCGAGCTTGGTCAGAGCCAGGGACATCTTGTCCTGCTCGGCCTTGGTCTTGGGCTCGATGGCAACGTCGATAACGGGCTTAGCGAACTCGATCTTCTCGAGGACGATCTCCTTACCCTCGGCGCACAGGGTGTCACCGGTGGTGGAGTTCTTGAAGCCGACGCAAGCGACGATGTCGCCGGCGGCAGCATCGTCACGGTCGATACGCTCGGCAGCGTTCATCTCGAGGATGCGGCCGAGGCGCTCGCGCTGACCGTTGGAAGCGTTGACAACGTAGGAGCCGGACTCGGCGCGGCCGGAGTAAACGCGGACGTAGGTGAGCTTACCGACGAACGGGTCGGTCATGATCTTGAAGACCAGGCCGGAGAAGGGCTCGTCGAAGGAAGGATGACGCTGGATCTCCTCGCCGGTGTCCGGATCGGTACCGGTGACGGCCTCAACGTCAAGCGGGCTGGGCAGGTAGTCGACGACAGCGTCGAGCAGCTCCTGAACGCCCTTGTTCTTGTAGGCGGAACCCACGAAGACGAGGTTGAGCTCGTTGGCCAGAACGCCCTTGCGCAGAGCAGCCTTGAGCTCCTCGACGGTGAAGTCCTCCTCCATGAGGATCTTCTCCATGAGCTCGTCGTCAAAGCTGGCAGCAGCGTCGAGGAGCTCCTCGCGCTTGGTGGCAGCGATGTCGGCGAACTCAGCCGGGATCTCGTCCATCGGCTCGGGGTAGGTCATGCCCTTGTCGTCGGCCTTGAAGTCCCATGCGGTCATGGTGACCAGGTCGATGACGCCCCAGAAGTTGTCCTCGGCGCCCATCGGGACCTGAGCGGCCACAGCGTTGGCGTCGAGACGATCCTTCATGGTCTCGATAGCGTTGAAGAAGTCAGCGCCCACGCGGTCATACTTGTTGATGAAGGCGATGCGGGGGACGTTGAAGGTAGAAGCCTGACGCCAAACGGTCTCAGACTGGGGCTGAACGCCGGCAACGGCGTCGAAGACGGCGACAGCGCCATCGAGGACGCGCAGGCAGCGCTCGACCTCGGCGGTGAAGTCAACGTGGCCCGGGGTGTCGATGATCTGGATGCGGTAGTCCTTACCGTCCTTGTTCCAGAAGCACGTGGTAGCAGCGGAGGTAATGGTTACGCCGCGCTCCTGCTCCTGAACCATCCAGTCCATGGTGGCAGCGCCCTCATGGACCTCACCGATCTTGTGGGTCTTACCGGTGTAGTAAAGAATACGCTCGGTCGTGGTGGTCTTACCGGCATCGATGTGGGCCATGATGCCGATGTTACGGGTATCGGAAAGCTTGTACTTAGGCTTAGCCATGTTAGTTCCTTACCTTAACTTACCAACGATAGTGAGAGAACGCGCGGTTGGCCTCGGCCATCTTGAAGACGTCCTCACGCTTCTTGACGGAAGCGCCCAGGCCGTTGGAGGCGTCGAGGATCTCGTTGGCGAGACGCTCGGCCATGGTCTTCTCCTTGCGAGCGCGGGAGAAGTTGACGATCCAGCGGATACCCAGAGCGGTGGAACGACGGGAGTTGACCTCCATCGGGACCTGATAGGTAGCGCCACCGACACGCTTGGGCTTAACCTCGAGCGTGGGCTTGACGTTGTCCATAGCCTTCTTGAAGGTAGCGAGAGCGTCGCCACCCTCGGACTTCTCGGCAACGATCTCGAAAGCGGTGTAAACGATGCGCTCAGCGGTGGCCTTCTTGCCGTCAAGAAGGACCTTGTTGATGAGCTGAGTCACCAGGCGGTTGTTGTAAACGGCGTCAGGCTGAACCTCACGACGATTAGCTGCTGCACGACGCGGCATGTGAAATCTCCTTAAGTGTCTACCGTGCGGCGCTTAGGCGGCACACGGCGAAAGTATCAAAACGTTATCTGGCTTATTTAGCCTTGGGGCGCTTAGCACCGTACTTGGAACGGGCCTGCATACGGTTCTGGACCGGAGCAGCGTCGTAGGCGCCACGGATGACGTGATAACGGACACCAGGGAGGTCACGGACACGACCGCCGCGGACGAGCACGATGGAGTGCTCCTGCAGGTTGTGGCCCTCACCCGGGATGTAAGCAGTAACTTCGATGCCGTTGACAAGGCGAACACGGGCAACCTTACGAAGAGCCGAGTTCGGCTTCTTGGGGCTCGTGGTGAAGACGCGGGTGCACACGCCGCGCTTCTGGGAGTTGTGCTGCAGAGCAGCGTTCTTGGACTTCTTGGGCACGGAACGACGGCCCTGGCGAACCAGCTGGTTAATAGTAGGCAAAGCGTACTCCTTCTCGAATGATTCCAGCTTTCTGTAAAGTGCAACGGCTTGAATCGAGGGGTCAGCATCCCCCTACGAAACACGCAGTTCGTTAGGATACGTGGCGTTAGCTGTGCCGTCAACAGACCACGCCGCCGGGCGTATCCCAAAATAGGCACATTTCCGCAAACCCTACACAAAAGGAATCTTCTTCTGTGCGCGGGGGCGGATCCCCGGCCCGGGCGGCCCAGGTTTTAAGTTTGCTGCTCTACAGTCCTGCGCAAGACGGAAAGCACATTAAGTGCTTTCCTTTGCGTGCGGAACTCGCGA